>CALZYE010000004.1 GCA_945830395.1 uncultured Clostridia bacterium | reverse complement strand
ATTTAACCCCTGTCAAAAATATTTTACATTCTTAATTTTATCGGTCTTAATTTTTATTTTTTAAAATTATAATACTTGATACGGATAATTTTTAAAAAACGGGGTATAGTTAGACTATAGAAATATCAAAACTTTAGGAGGATATGAAAATGAAAGATATAAAAACAGTAAACGCAGATATTTTGGTAGGCCAGCTTGTAGCAGAACATCCTGAAACTATTGAGACTCTCATTTCACACGGAATGCATTGCCTCGGCTGCCCTTCTTCTCAGGCTGAATCACTTAAGGATGCCTGCTTTGTTCACGGTTTGGAACCGGATAAGGTTCTTGAGGCTGTGAATAAGGCGATAGCGGAAAAGGCTCGGGAGGCATAGAATGAGTGCTTTTTTGGGACCTATTCACTACTGGCTGTACAATAAAATTCGCTTTCAGGAGGATTTATCCAAAAGTATACTGGACTGTGCCGAAAAAAATGATTGGGATATGGACAGAACGCTTATAAAAAAATATGCTTCTTCTGACATGAAGCCCCTTGAGGAATTAATCGACCTTGCAAACATTCATGGATGGCTTCAGAAAAGAATTAAGGCGGCGGAAGAAAGATATGCGCGGCTTGTTACGGACATCCTTTCCGCCGATTCTTCCAGAATAAGCGAAATCGAAAAAACAGCCTTTGACTTCGGCAGCAAAAATCCGGCAGCTGAATCCGATACCGCCTCTGATATATACAGAAAGTTTGACGACACCCTTCTGAACGGCATGCCCTGCGACCGGGTAAACAGCGTTACCTCTCAAGACAGTACATGCTATACTTGGCAGCAATGCCAAGACATTCACGGCTCATACTGGGTTGATGCCGGCGGAGATCCTGCAAACTACTACAGGCTGAGGCTCAAGGTTATGGAAGGAATGTTAAAGAACAGCAAAATGAAGGTTACTGCATCAGACTTTAACCATTATAAGCTGTCAATCAAATAAAAAGCGAGGAAAATAAATGTACAGTACTGAATGTCTAATATTTGAACACGATAACATAGTCAGAATGCTTAATGTTATCAGGCACGCATGCTGCGGAATTCTCGAAGGTGCAGAAATAAATGATGCAGATTTCAGAAACATGATAGATTTTGTCAGAAACTACGCAGATAAGCATCATCACGGAAAAGAAGAGAAAATTCTCTTTCCCGAAATGGTTTCAAAGCTGGGTCCCGTAGCAGAAACCTTGATTACACACGGTATGCTTGTGGAGCATGATCTTGGCAGAAGCCATATTTTAGGACTTGAAACGGCGCTGAATGAATATAAGGAGAATAAAACCACAGAGCATAAACTCGATATTTTGACCGAGGCTATGGCCTATGCTCACCTTCTTCAGATTCATATCGAAAAGGAGAACAGCGTAGTTTTCACCTTTGCAGAGCGTCAATTAGGAGAAGATGTTTTCTCAGAGATAGACAAACGCTGCAAAGATTTTGAGAAGGCCGCCGAAGAAGCGGGCACTCAAAAGCACTATCTTGACATGCTTTCCCGGCTTGAAGCAAAGTATACGGTATAGAAAACCAAACATGAAAATCATATAAATTACGAGATTGACAGTCTAAAGCAAAGCATACATCATAAAAAGTGACAGGATACTCAAAAGACTGACATTTAGGATTTACAGAACAGCTGCATTTCCCTAAGTGTCAGTCTTTTTGTGAACTCATATAAAGCTTATTTAATATTTCCCCGCAAGACACCTTGCAACATAAACTCCGCTTGCCGAAGCTTGAGAAAGGGAGTGTGTAACTCCCGAACCGTCCCCTATGACATAGAGACCTTTCATCGAAGTTTCAAGATTCTCATCCACTTTAACCTTTGAATTATAGAATTTAACCTCCACACCGTAAAGCAGAGTATCCTCGTTTGCCGTTCCCGGAGCAATCTTATCTAAAGCATAAACCATTTCAATTATGCTGTCCAGCTGACGCTTCGGAATCACAAGGCTCAAATCTCCTGCCGTCGCATTAAGAGTCTGCTTTGTGAAGCATTTTTCCATTCTTCTTTCGCTGCTTCTTCTGCCTTTCACCAAGTCCCCGAACCTTTGAAGAAGAACTCCTCCACCCAGCATATTGGAAAGCCTTGCTATGGATTCACCGTATTCGTTGCTGTCCTTGAAAGGCTCTGTGAACTGATTTGAAACGAGCAGAGCAAAGTTGGTATTTCCCGTATGGAGGGAGGGGTCTGCATAGCTGTGCCCGTTAACTGTGACTATTCCGTTTGTATTCTCTGAAACCACCTCGCCATAGGGATTCATGCAGAAAGTTCTCACAAGGTCGTTGTACTGTTTAGTCTTATATACGATTTTGCTTTCGTACACATCGTCTGTGATGTGTTTAAACACTTCTGCGGGAAGCTCCACTCTAACGCCTATGTCAACACGATTTTTCATCTGTTCTATGCCGAATTTATCACATATCTTGGAAATCCATTTGGAGCCTGAGCGACCCGTTGCAAGAACCAAATCCCTGCATTGAAATTCCTCACCTTTTGTAACCACCTTAAAGGTTCCATCCTTAAGCCTTTCGACATCTTCAATGCTCGTATAGTATTTCATTTCAATCTTAGATGAAATATACTCAAAAATCTTGCCGAGGATTCTCACATTTCTATCCGTTCCAAGATGCCTCACCTTTGCTTCAAGAAGATGCAAATCATGTTGAAGGCACTTCGTCTTTAAATCCGAACTTGCCGTTGAATAAAGTTTTGCATCGGCTCCGCCCATGGAACATAAAGCCTCATCAACATACTCCATGAGGGTCATAGCCTGTTCTTCTCCCACAAACTTGTGCAGGTCGCCGCCGAACTGTGTGGTTATATTGTACTTTCCATCCGAAAGTGTTCCTGCACCGCCGTATCCGTTCATAATGTGGCAAGGTGAACATTTTACGCAGGTTTCCGTTTTCCCCGCCTTAATGGGACAGACCCTCTTTTCCAAAGGTGCTCCCTTGTCTATCATCAAAATATTTGCATCAACACCTGATTTGGTAAGCTCGTAAGCCATAAAAACCCCTCCGGCGCCTGCGCCGGCAATGATAATATCATACTTCTTCATTTTTCCACTTCCTCCGTCAAATCCACTCCTTCTCCAATCATATTTCCTGAAAACGACCATACTCTATGATTGGGATTTCCAAAACCTGACCTCCATCCTGTGATAAGACAGGCTGATAAGGGCGAGCAAAATCAGCATCAAAACCGAAATCGTTCTTACAAGCTCAAGAGACATCTCTTTCGATATAAAATAGGATATAACGGTAAAGAGTGTACCTAAAAATATTACCAGAAAAAATATAAGCACCTTCTTTATATTACTTCCGCCTCTGTTTGCAAGCTGTGTAACGCTCTGCCAATCCAGGTCTAAATGTTTGTAGTCGCTTTTGAAGTCCCGGTGGCAAATCAGTAATGCGGTGAACAAAAATGACAGGCTGACCATCAGCATTATATAATACGGTATTCTCAGCCACACACAGATTCCAATGATAAACGCCATCGGGATTATGTCTTGTACAACAAAAGCAAACCGGAACTTGTACATTATATACTCTGAAAAATCCATAGGCAAGGATTTTATAAAATTAAAATTCTCTCTGTCCAAAGATATAATGATAAAGTGCAGCATTCCCGATGTCATAAATGCATAAAATATACCTGTTACAACAGCTACAATTGAATACTGCCAGTCAATTGCAATTCCATTCATGTACTTTGATGTTTGATATATTGAGCTTGACATGACAAGGGGCATTATAATCTGGGGCGTAATCAAAAATTGAAACAGCACCGTAGTGTCAAGCAAAAGTCCCAAATTATACTTAAAAAGCAGTCTTTTGAGGCTTCTTCCCTTCCAAAAGCCCTGCTTCATGTTCTTTAGATTTTTTTCCTGCTTTAAGGTATCTTCATTTGCAACTTTCAGCTTATGCTTTTTTCCGCCGGCATTTTGGGACTGGCTACCTGAAACCTGCTCATACAGGTTTGTCAATATCACCTTTCTTGTGTACAAAATCCCAAAAATGCTGATTAAAAGCCATGGTCCCAATGTAACGGCAGCTCCTTTTATGGTGGGACTCGCCTCAAATTCTAAGAGCTTAATGTACGGCTCAAATAACCCTGTATGGTTCTTGAGCAAATCGTATATAAAAAGCTGGGGATTTAGGGCAAGGAAACTTATTCCCAAAATCATGGACACAATTCCTGTAAGTACTGCAGATACCCCTTTCTTGTGCCGCTGAAAAACCGATGTGGCGCCGATAATATTTATCAGCACAAAAGCTGATATTAAAACTCCCGTAGGAATTAAAACCGTGTTCGTCAGGGCAAAACAAACTGCAAGGGGAATATTTGGAGCCGCCTTGAACGGCATTACAAAAAATATTACAATCAACGGGAAAAGATAGAAAAAAGTACCCATTATGACCGTCACACTCTTTCCCAGTATAACCTCTGCCGTAGTCACCGGAATATGTCTATATCCTTCCATGTCCCTGCTCTCATAGAAAACATTGAAAATAACCAGAAAGCTTTGCAAAAAAGTTACCATAACGAAGAAAAAGCCATATATCCCAAACTGCTCCGGATTCTTTTTCATGTCGATAAACATGAGCATAATCCCGAAAACAGCTGCAAACAGAGTTCCTACTATAAGCTGCGTCCTGATCAATCTCATGGACATATTTAAATTGGGATTTTCTCTTTGCTTCTTTCTAATTCTGTCCACTGTTGCGGTATCTGTAGAATACACCAGGTTCAGCCTTATCAGGCTCTTTATCATAGACCATCTCATCGGTTTTCCTCTTTTCTGCCTGCCATATCCAGATAAATCCGCTCAAGACTTTGCTCAGGATGCATCTCCTTCAATGCCTGAATAGTTCCCAGATATATAAGCTCCCCCTTTTTCAAAATAGCGATTCTGTCACAAATCTGTTCTGCAACTTCAAGCACATGGGTTGAGAAAATCACCGTATGACCCTCACCTGCATGCTTTCTCATAAGTTCCTTAAGGTCAAATGCCGCTTGGGGATCAAGTCCTGTCATAGGTTCATCCAAGACCCATATATCAGGATTTGCAAGAAGCGCCCCTATTAAGAACACTTTTTGTCTCATTCCATGGGAAAAAGATTCAATTGGCTGAAAAACGGCATCTTCCAAGTCAAATATTTTAAGAAGTTCTTTTACTCTCTTTTCCTTATCAGCATCTGAAAGCCCGTAAGCACCTGCTATAAAATCCCAGTAGTCCATGGCTGACAATCTGAGAAACAGGTCGGGAGAGTCTGACACATACCCGATTTTCTTTTTAATTGCCACCCTGTTCTCCTTCAGGCTCAAGCCGTCAACCCTTATTTCCCCCTCCGTCGGTTTTATGACACTGACAAGAGATTTAATCGCTGTGGATTTTCCCGCTCCGTTATGACCGATTAATCCTAATATCTCTCCGTTGTTTATTGTGATATTCAAGTTCTTTAAAGCCTTGATGCTGCCATAACTCTTAGATACATTCTTAAACTCTATCATTACCTGTTCCCCCATTTAATTTAAGCCCTTTAATTATGCCTGATATTGTTTGCAGCTATTTTTCATACCCTTTGCAATTTTCCGGTTCTGCCGCCGGCTCTCGTTCCCACTGCAAATAACATTCCACTGCAGATTATACCATTTTGTACAAAAAATAGCCATAGTACAGGCGGCACCACGGCTCATTTCTTCTATAAACATATTTAAACTACTTCAAATCATATCTGAATTTTTTCTGAATTTTTCTAAATTGAGAACCATATCTGCAGTTTCGTTTAAAAATTCAGTGTCATGGGAGACGATGAATATTATATTTTCCCCGGTTGCCATGGCTTTTATCAGTCTTGAAATTTTCAGCATATTGTTGTAATCCATCCCACTTGTCGGTTCATCAAAAAATATAAATTCGGAATCTCTGCACAAGACAGATGCAATGGCTACTCTCTGCTTTTGCCCTCCCGATAAACTCATGGGATGTCTGTCTCTCAGCTTTGTTAAGCCAAGTCCGGATAAAACTTCCTCTATTCTCTCCTGTCTGAGACCTTTGGCTCCAAGCTTCATTTCCTCTTCTACAGAATCGGTAAAGAGTTGGTGGTTTACATCCTGCATTACAAGAGATGACTTTTTCCTTCTGACTCTTCTGCTCAAAGCGGCGCCGTTAAACAGTATCTCACTTTTTCCTTTTTTTTCCAATCCCGTCATAGCCCGCAAAAATGTTGACTTTCCGCATCCGTTTTTACCTATGATGCCGTAAATATTTCCCAAGCCGAACGAAATATTTTCTATGTTCAGCATTCCTTTACTTCCGAAGCTGCAAGAAAGTTTTTTTACTATCAAATCTTTTCCGGAATTTTTCTCTATTTTTTCTAACTTTGTTTTACGAACCGGGCGAATTCCCAGTTCTGTCAACTGCTTATCCGGCAGCCTCATAAACTCCTCCCCGGTAAATTCACCGCATATCCTGCCCCTTTGAACCAGAAAAACCCTGTCCACCATGTCCATTAAATAGTAAATTCGATGCTCGGCAAGAATTAGAGTAATTCCCTTGTCTTTCAAAATTTTCAGCATATCGCTCAATATACCAATATATTTTTCATCTAAGTTGGAGGACGGCTCGTCGAGTACAACGGCTTTACAGCCTGAAATATAGCAGGATGCTACACATAAAATCTGTTTTTCCCCTCCGGAAAGTTCAAAAATATTGCGGCCTAAAAGATGTTCTATTGGGAAAACTCTCAGCATGTCCTCCATGCGATTATCCATTTCCTCTCTGTCAAGCCCTATATTTTCCAGATAGAACAGCAGCTCCAATGTAGTGTCCACATTGAAAAAATGTGTTTTGGGGTTTTGAAAAACACTTGAAATCAAAAGTGAAATCTCATATAACTTCATATTGCCAATCTCTTTTCCGCCTGCCTTGATGCTTCCTGAAATAAGGGCATTTTCGTATTCAAAAGCTAAACCGTTTATGGAATTTATGATAGAGGACTTCCCGCTTCCGCTCTTCCCCGTAAATAAAATGCATTCTCCTTCCGCTACATTCAGCGTAATATCCTTCAATATTTCTTTATCTTTTCCATAGGATAAAGACAGTTTTTTTAAAGCAAGCATAACCAACCTCCCACCACTGCGGCAGACACCGCAAAAGCGTAAATAAAATCTATAGGCTTTACACATACCCTTACATATCTTGTTTTTTTTACGGGATTTCCGATACATTTCGTCTCTGCCGCTTTTGAAATATCCTCTGCTATATTTGAGGATATGATGAGGAGAGGAACTGCGACATATTCCAAATATTTTATCGGGTTCTTCGTCTCTATCCCTCTGATTTTCATAGCCATCTTAATGTGGTTTCTCTCTTCCATAAATGAGGGAAAGAAGCGAAACATTACGGCTACGGGGATGGATACGGAGCTCGGTATTCGCAGGTAATCCATGGAGGATATAATGCTTCCCACATCCGATGTCTTAATTAAAAATTTACCTGCGGCAAAGGGAATGTAGAACATGCGAAGCACAAAAAGCAGGGCAAAGAACATTTTTATTATAATTGGAAATTGAGACGCCTGGGTGAATCCCGGGGCAAAAAATAAAAGTCCGAACACCGCTAAATTTTTAATGCCTTCTTTACCTAATCCGTTTAAAAAATACATCACTGAAATTATTGATATAACCCACCACTCCAGATAATGATTTATTGAATGTAATACCGTAAATCCCAATAATCCCACAACTAAAAACTTCGTTATGGGATTCGGGTTTGCTCTATTATCTGACATCGTCCACATTAAATAATACCTGCTTTTTCAAAATGTTTTTTCAGAAGCATCTTTCCTATGCATGCTCCGACTGCACCTCCTGCAAGAGCACCTGCATAAACCAAAGCCATATTCGGATATGTAATTAACTTTTCTAATACATCGACATAGCTCTTCCCCATCATCATGGACATTTCAATATACTTTTCCCTTGCCCAAAGCATCTGCATCAACGATCCGCAAATCCATGTATTGAAAATTGCAAAGGAAAAAGCGTTATATTTAAATGACTTATAGTTCCCGACTCTTCTCAGCATTTCCGCGATGAGCATTACTACGACTGCGTGTAATGCAAGCACATATGTATGACCCATGGCGAACATGAGAAGCGGAGAAAGCATTCCAAGTATGAATAAAGCCCAAGGCTTTTGTACCTTTGCCATAAATAACATAATAATCGTTCCCGTTACAATACCCAGTATGGTAGGATATACCAAGAATAAAATCGGAATCACTCCGATCATCCCCACGCCGAACATCACCACAAAATAGATAACCGCAAATACACCTATTGTAACAAGATCTCTAATTTTCAACTTATTCTCTGACATTTCACCCCTCCTAATAGTTAAATGCTTCTGCCAATTTTGTTTTTTCAACAAGATTTTTATATACTTTTGAAGTCTCTATGAGTTCCTTATGATTTCCCATACTTTCTATGAAACCGTCATCAATTACCACAATCTTATCAACATTTTCCACGGATTTCAGTCTGTGGGAAATGACGATTACCGTCTTATTCTTGATTAATTTATTCAAACTGTCCTGAATTTTCTTCTCATTATCCACATCAAGACTTGCAGAAATCTCATCCAGTATAAGAATAGGTGCATCCTTCAAAAAAGCTCTTGCTATGGATAATCTCTGCCTCTCTCCTCCCGAAAGTTCCGCTCCGTTTTCACCGATTACAGTGTCAAACCCCTCCGGAAGTTTCCCGATAAAGTCCATACAATTTGCAAGTCTTGCGGCTCTTTTCACCTCATCATCTCCTGCCGAAGCCCTTCCCATACGAATGTTCTCCAAAATGCTGGTATTGAACAGCATAACATCCTGAAAAACAATGGATACATCTTTAAACAGCGAGTCTGTGGATATGGTTTTTATATCCTTTCCGCCTACCGATATGCTTCCCTTGTCGTAATCATAAAGCCTTGAAACAAGTCTTAATATTGAGGTTTTTCCCGAACCTGACGCCCCCACAAGAGCCGTTACCTGTCCCTGCTTGGCTACGAAGCTTACATCCTTTAGAACTTCATTATCGCGATCGTAGGCAAAAGATACATTTTTGAACTCTATATCATAATTGGAAAGTTCTGTTTCTTCCCCCTCCTGAAGCACGGTGTTTTTAATTTCCTTGATTCTTCTGACTGCAGGTTCAATGTAGAATGTTTCCATGATACCTTCTTTTGATATGTCAAACAGTTCCTTAATTTTAATTGCCCCGATAATGTAGCCGATGAGATACAAAAGGGTTATTTCATTATTGATTAAAAGCCTGATACCTACCGCTATAACCACCGCTACACTGATATAAGAAAAAAGCGAAGACAGACCCATGACCATCATTGAGACAAATTCCACCTTGAGGTGAATCCTTTCGCTCTCCTCCATCTTTTTATACAGGCTTTTCTTCACCTTGTCAGATTGATTGAAGCTGCTGATTTCCTGCTGCAATTCAATGGTTTCCTGAAACATTTCCGAGTTATCTCTCAGCAGATTAAAGTATTTGCTGTAGGATGAAACTTCTTTTTTCTTTGCCAGAGGTAAAACCACAAAACTGAGCAGCGTTGGAATAATGGCTGCAAGCCCCAGTTTCCAGTTACCGATGAGCATCGCAAGTCCCATAAGAGGAAAGAACATCCACATAGCGACCACCTTTGGAATAGAATGGCTCATTGCATGCTCAATGGCCTCCACATCCGCCATAATAGTCTGTGACAAATCCGACAAATCATGTTTTGAGAAATATGCGATAGGGAGTTCTGCCAGGTTCTCTGCAATCCCTATTCTTAAATCCGCCGACTCTTTATAAGTCGCATTATACAAGCTCACATACTCCTTAGATAAAAGAGCATACATTAATATTAGAGTTATTACGGCTGTACTTACATATTGCCATGTCCCGCTTTCATTATTCAGTATAAGCTGGTTGGACAGCGCCATCAAAAGTAGCATCGGCGCCAAATTGATGCAGTAGGTCAAAAAGCTGAACCATGTTGCTTTTGTAAGATTTTTTGCGCCCTGCTCAGTCAAAGAGTAACGCTTCTTATAATAATTCTTCATTTGAAATCCTCCAATCATTTGCAGTTTCGTACAGGCTCAGAAGCTTGCTGTATAAGCCTTGTTTTCTTACCAATGATTCGTCATTGCCTCTTTCCACTACCTTTCCATTTTCTAAAACCAGTATTTCATCAACATTTTGTATACTGGTCATTCTATGAGCAATCATGATGACCGTCTTATCCTTCATTAAATTTTTAAAGGCTTTTTGCAGTTCATACTCGTTATCAGCATCAATTGAGGCGCTTGCTTCATCCATGATCACGATCGGAGATTTTTTCAAAATCGCTCTTGCAATGGCAATTCTCTGTTTTTCGCCGCCTGAAAGGTACACGCCTTTTGAACCTATAATCGTATTTTCCTTTTCTTTGAATTTGGCGATAATTTCATCGCAGCCTGCAAGCTTCATTGCATGCATAACTTCTTCTCTCTTCGCCTTCTCATCTGCCATGGCAACATTTTCATAGATGGATTTCTTAAACAGTTTGCTGTCTTGAAATACGAATGAAATATTGCTGACAACAGCTTCTTTCGTATACTCTTCAAGAGGATGCCCTCCTATTTTAATGGCTCCGCTGTCCACTTTATAAAACCCCGACAGAAGTTTGGCGACGGTGGATTTTCCCGAGCCGGAGTGTCCTACCAAAGCATAAGTCTTCTTCTCCTCTAATGAAAAAGACAGATTTTCCAACACCTTATTGTCGCCGTATGAAAAGCTGACATTATCAAATTCAATATCAAAGTTGTCAAAATGATTCCTTTCGCCGTAGGACAGCTTATCCTCCTGCATTCTGTCATACAATTTTTCTAAATTATCTACGGCATAATTTGCGTTGAACATGTTCATGCTTGCCCACATGATTTTCATAAACGAGACCATCATTACACCACTTAAGAAAAAAATCATAATGAGCTCCACAGAAGCCTCTTTGGGATTTCCGATATTTGTCAAAAAGAAGCTCAGAGGAATGGTTATAATCGCAATCAGTCCCAGAAAAATCAATTGATAAATCACATAAGGCTTTTTACAGCTTAGAGAATAGTTATAGGCATATTTTGAATAGTCCGTTATAGCTTTGTGTAATGCCTTAAATGACTTTAATCTCGTTCCGAAAATCTTCACCACCTGCATGCCGCGCACATATTCAACTGTTTCTGAACTCAATCTGTCAAGAGATGCCTGGTATAATTTCATAAACTCACCACTGCCCATCATTCCCTTTAGAATCAATCCGCTCAAAACCGTTAAAATTACAATGGTTGCCCCTACGCGAGGTCCGATGGCAAAAGATAATACGAGGACGAAAATCGGAACAAGAAACGCCTGCGAGTTATCAGGAAGCATGTGGGCTACAGCCGTGTGCGTCTTTGCGGCATTGTCATCTATGGTCTTTCTGATATAGCCTGACGAGTGCAAATCAAAAAAACGAAAGCTTGAATCCGTAAGCCCGTCTATCCCTTTTTTTCTTAAATTCGTCTCCAAGCGAAAGGCTAATATGTGGGATAATATCCCTGAAATGAGATACAGCAAAGCGCTTAATGTCAGATACATCACAATCCTGATTGAAAAATAACCGGCATTTTCATAATCACCCCTTACAACCGCTTCTCTTAAAAACAGATAAATGAAATAATATCCAAATACCATAAAAAAGGCGGAAACACCGGATATTATAATGGACAAATACCCGTTTATCATGCACTGGGGTACATACTTAAATAACTTTTTATAAACTTTCATTACGGTTCTCCTTTACTTTATCGAATATGAAAATAAGCATTTGCTCCATGTTTTCCCTATTCTCAGCAAAACATTCTCGCGCATCCAAAATGTTCGATGCTAATATCATTGCATTGATGAAATCGGTAAGAAATTGAAAAATATTCTGATCGGAAAGCCAGCCCGGAGAATTTCCCATTATGTCCTCGAATCTGTTTTTCGTCTGCTCCTGCAGCTCCGGCATAAGATTATTTAATTTCGGATTTCGTTTTTTCGCTATCAGAAACTCAACATAGAGGGGTATGTAAGGATTGTCATCTAAAATTTTGTCGACCAGCTGTTTCGCCATAAACTGATTTTCACATCCTTCTCTGCACTCTCTCAAATGATCTCTGATAATTTCATTTCTATACTCAATACCAAAGAGCATAATGTCTCTGAAAATTTCAACTACATTGCCGTAATAATGATATACACCGCCCTTTGATAAGGTAGTTCCGGCAATAATATCTTCCATAGTCGTGTTGTCAAATCCCTTCTTTAGAATCACTTTCACGGCAGAGTTCATAATTTCTTTTTTTCTTTCCTTTTCACTAAGCCTCTTGGCAGAACACATATTTACACCCTCTCTTTCTTACCGACGATATCGTCTGTAAGGACATTATACATTAGTTAGTCTTATCTAACAAGTGTTTTTGGAAATTTTTCCAAGGGAAAAAATGGGCTTATAGGACAAAAAATGACCTGATGCCTATACAGTTTTTTGAGGCTTGCTGCACACAAACCGGTTTCTTCATTTTCAGATTTTCCCCATGCAAAAAGACGACCAAAATAAAGGTCGTCTTTTCCCCTGTCGTGTTATTTAACTTTGCCACCACATTGTTTAACTTTCGGACACCTAATTCTGTTTTATCTGCTTCTCAGAATTATCGCATCGCGCGTCTTCTTGCCACAATCGTTCCAAAAATGACTGCCGCAGCCAGAAGCATTATGCATATGTGGAGCATCAGGTTGCTTCTGTCTCCTGTCTCTGCTCCCTCCACAGCCTTTGGCGTATGTGTGTTGGTGATTATTATGTTTCCATGGTCCTTGTCATCTACAGTTACAGTATATCCTGCTGTCTTTCCTGTTTCCTTAACTGTATATTCTATATCTTTCCCCTTTTCCTTTTCCGCAAGGTCCTTCCATGTGTATCTCCACTTATTGCCTTCATTCAGCTTAACTTCATCACCCATCTTCTTTCCGTTTGCATAAAGCTGTACTCGGATGCTTCCCGGTCTGATTCCGTCCTTATCGTTGCTGTCGTTCCAGCTCTTTGTCACTGTTACCGAAGTCTCTTTCGGGGTGTAGCTGTTCTTGATGTCCGTTCCCTGTACTTCCGTACTGTACTCTGCTACCGAATCCTCCGTTACCGTATAAACGATTTCTTTTCCATCCTTGTACTTAGGAAGATCCTTGAAGTGATAGTACCAGTTGTCCGCCTCGGATACCGTCATCTCTTTTACTTCCTGTCCGTCTGCCAAAAGGTTTACGGTGATGTTCTTAGGACGCTTTCCATCTTGATTGTTGGCATCGTTCCAGGTCTTGGTTCCTTTCACCTCGGTCACTTCCGGTGTGTGGCTGTTTTTGATTTTGATGTTTCCGATGTTACTGTCGTCCACCGTAGTTGTGTAGTCCGCTACCTGAGCGGTCTCCTTCACGGTGTACTTGATATCCTGGCCGTGGGACTTCTTTGGGAGCTTGGTCCAGGTGTGGGTCCAGTTGTTCCCCTTGTTCAGTTCCACTTCGTCCCCTACCTTGGCATCATTGCCGTAGAGCTGAACCTTGATGCTGTCCGGACGCTTTCCGTCCTGATCGTTGGCATCGTCCCACTCTTTGGTTACGGTTACTGCGGTTTCTTCCGGGGTGTAGCTGTTTTTGATGTCGTATCCGTTGATTTCAGGAGTATAGCCCGGTACTGCATCTTCTGTTACCGTATAGACGATTTCTTTGCCGTTCTTGTATTTAGGCAGGTTCTTGAAACTGTATGCCCAGTTGTCGTCTTTGGTAGCGACAGTTTCCTTTACTTCCTGTCCGTCTGCCAAAAGGTTAATGGTAACCTTATCCGGACGCTTTCCGTCCTGGTCTTCCTTATCGTCCCAGATTTTCTTTCCTTCTACCTTAGTGGTTTCAGGAACGTGTTTATTACAGATGGTAATATTTCCCGGGTTCTGATTATTCTGAGTGGTAGTGTATCCCTGTACAGTTCCTACTTCCTTCACCGTATACTTGATGGTCTGACCTGCCTTTTTCTCAGGAAGTTTGGTCCATGTATGGTTCCAGTTGTTTCCCTTGTTCAGTTCCACTTCATTCCCTACCTTGACATCGTCACCATAGAGCTGCACCTTGATGCTGTTTGGACGCTTTCCGTCCTGATCGTTGGCATCGTCCCATTTCTTGGTTACCGTAACAGATGTTTCTTTCGGGGTGTAGCTGTTCTTGATGTTGTATCCGTTGATTTCCGGAGTATATTCCGGCACTGCATCTTCTGTTACCGTATATTTGATTTCCTGTCCGTTTTCGTATTTACGAAGATCCTTGAAGCTGTACTTCCAGTTCCCTGCCGGATCCGCTTTTACTTCTGCGGTTTTAAAAGGTGCACCGTTCTTCAGCAGGTTTACCTTAATCTTATCCGGACGCTTTCTGTCCTGATCGTTTCCGTCATTCCAGGTTTTGGTGCCTTCGATGTCAATTTTGATCGGCTTGTTAGATATGGTTCTGATAGTTGCACTTCCGGTAGAAACAGTTACTGTAAGTTCTTCGTTATTCAATTCATATCCAACCGGTGGAATTACTTCCTTGATTTTATAATCACCTGCAACCAGCTTTTCGGTTATAGCTTCTCCTTGGGCATTCGTTTTTAATTCGTATTCTTTACCATCGGCTATTCTTGTGATTTTAAAGACAGCACCCGCAAGTTTTGTCTCATTGTTATCAGCATCCACCTTAATAATCTTGATTTTGCTGTTCAAATCACCGGAGCCTGTCCCTGATGAAGATGCATCTTTAAATGCTCTATGTATTGTCTTGTTTACGTTAGTAGCCTGTAACTCCGCTGTATTTTTTAGCCTCGTACCGGAATTGTATGTTGTCCTGTATTCCAGTCGGTATTGATTCGTCCCCAGATTATCTAAATTGATTTTGAATTTAGTATTGTTATCTGAAAACATAATTTTTCCATTCAGCGGAATTGTCTCAAAGCGCTTTATAAGTCCTCCAAATTCGTGATATTCCACCCTTGTAAGAACAAAGGAATCCGGAATATACTGCATGCCACCGAGGTTTCCATCCTCTGTAGAAAGCTCATCTTTGATGACAACATTCTTCAAGTCCGCTTTCATATGATTGATACGCATAATCCACTGAACTTCATTATCCTTGCCATCAATGGGAACTCCCCACTTATCAATCACTTCGTCTTTGAGACCTACAGGACCATCCACTTTAATTGTCTTGCTGGACGTGTGCTTCCCAACAGTAATAACAAACGTATTATTTTCGTTATGTTTCACTTTTGAGAAGGTTGCCTGCATATTAACGGTACCCTTAATGTTATATCGATTCTCGACATAATTAGTAAAAGTCACCTTAACCGTACCGCCTCCCTCTTGAGCAGGAGAAACAACCGCAGTTGCTACAATATTTGCTCCGGAAGGATCATAGATGTTAAAATTCGTAGCTGCATGATTTGTTGGAAATTTAAAATTGTCAGGCAACTTAATATTAAAATAGTCTCCTGCTTTTAGGGTATTACCATAGGCACTCGCATCCCATGTCATACTCAACTTTACGTTTTCGTTGTAAGCATAGCTATTCTTTTCCTGATTCTCAGTATTCGTAATTTTAAATTCCGTGATTTTGATGTCTGTGCGTTCAGTTGCATTTTCGGCAAAAGCCCACATTGTCGTTTGGAGCATTGTGCTGAATACTAGTAGGAATGGCAACATCATACCAAGTATTCGCTTCTTGCTTGCTTCGTTATCCATAGAATTCCTTCTCCTCCTCACTCTTTTTAATAACGGTTTCGTTTTTCTACCTGTAAAACAAAGCAGACCTTGATTTACAGAAAAAGATTCTCCTCAAATACAGTCAAGTTCAATATAACACAGATGTTTATAAAAGTCTACATTTATTTACAGAATTGTGATTTTTATAAGCTTATAAGACATATATTGCAGAAATAAACAAAAAAAGAAATACTCTGATACAATAAATCGTGAAAAAATAGGTATCAAAAATGAGTATCTCTCATAACCTTAAGAATTGCATATTAAAAAGATTTTCCACAGTGTGGCACGGAATCTTCGTTTAGACAAATTTCAACAAAATCTCAAATCCGTTCATAAATTCAGACTTCACCTCAATATCTATTTTAAGAGGATCTGCCAACTGCTTTACGAGGTACAGCCCCATGCCCGTCGACTTTTTTCTCGTATCTCCGGAGTCTCCGGTAAATCCCTTTTCAAACACATGGGGAAGATCGCAAGCCTTGACCCCGCAGCCGTTATCCCTGATTGCAAGTACTCTCCGATTGCCGTCCTTTCCCGTTGAAATGCTGAGCATAGGATTTTCTGTGCTGTATTTAACTGCATTTGCAATTATTTGAGAAATTATAAATTCTAAGCTGCGGTAATCTGTATAGATTGTTCCACATATATCATCTTTCTTTACTTTGAAATTCTTTTCTTCCAGCAAAGGCCTAAAATTCTCCAAAACCTCATATATGCTCTCCCGCAAATCAATATCTTCAAATAGAAAGTCCTTTTTATCGCTTTTCACCCTGTAATAGAATAAAATCTGCGATACATTTTCCTGAATCTGACTTTTTGCATAGTCCAATTTAAATGCGGTGATTTTCGACAGGTTTTCATTTTGATTTTTCAAAACCAGAGAAAGAAGTGAAAGAGGTGATTTTATCTCATGAGCCCACATTTCAACATACTCCTCATATTCTGACAACAGGGATTTCACCTTTTCCGTCTCTGCCTGCCTTTTGTAAAATGCCTCCGCTATCTCTTTGACTCTTTCTCTTTCTGCCCTACTGCATAACCGCAGCAGTTCCAGCTCAGTATTTTTCTCTGGATTCAATACAAACGCTTGGTATGCATCCTCTTTTTTCCTTTCTTTTCCTGCAAGCACAAATGATATAAATGAAAACAGTATCACTGTGGTTAAAATCAAAAGAACGAAAAGGGACTGAAATATCCTGACATCCGAGAGCCAAAGCAATATGGCTGTAAATATATCGAATGCCAGAAGAAGGAGCAGCCAGGGTATGTACGCCTCTAAATATCTTATATTATTCTTCATCCCTACTCACCTCATTCACCTTATTCTCATCCTTATCTTTCAGATCCGAACCTTTCAGCCTGTAGCCTATGCCTCTTACAGATTTAACTTCAAGAGCAATTCCCGCTTCCCTAATCACCTTTTTAAGTCTTGTGATATTCACCTGAAGAGCATTTTCATCAATAAATTCAAAGGTATTCCATAGCTTCATGCTTAGTTCTTCCTTTGTCACCACACTGCCGCCCGACATCAGCAGAGTTTCTAACAGCTTTCCCTGATTCTTAGGAAGCAAAATTGAATTTCCGTCGATATAGAGTGTGTATGTGTTTCTGTCCAGCAGGAAGTTATCCTTTTCAAGCAGATTATTTCTTCCCTCATAGCGTTTCAACAGATTTTCTATACGCGCCAAAAGCCTTTCACTTCTGAAAGGCTTTGTCAAATACTCATCCGCCCCTAACTTCAAGGCATAGACTTCATCTTTTAGCTGTTCACGGGAAGTAAGAATCAGTATGGGCACAGAAGATGCGGATTTCAGATTTTTGCAGATTTGAAAGCCTGTTTCTCCCGGCAAGTTCAAATCCAGTATAACCAAATCCGTCTTATATTTTATTATCTGCCGGGATGTTTCTTTAAAATCAGTTATTTTATCAACTTGATATCCGGCTTTCTCCAGCAATATTGCAATCTCATCTCTAACTAAAACCTCATCTTCGATTACCAAAATACGCTTCATATCAGTTCCTTCTTCCCATGGTTTTTAAAATTCCGATTTTTGCCTTCTCCATTCTTCCCGCATTCTTCTATTCTTCTCTTTTCGGTTCCATTAATGACAGCAAATATTTATTGCTGTTTCTCTTTACAATTCTCATGTAGATGACTTCAAACACCCCTAATAACAGTATCATAAGAACTGCAATTATAAGTTCCTGCGCCATGTTCACCTTTATACCGGAGGGCAAAATCCCCGTAAACAGCGACTGCACCCCGAAAAAACTGTTTACAAGAGCGATAGCTATCGGTAAGCCGAAATACCAGTTGATTTGCTTTTCCGATGATTTGCAAAGAGTCTCATAACCGGCGCCAAGATGTATCAAGGTTTGATACCGTCTGTACGATTTTCTTTGTCCCATTAAAAACTGCACGCCGATTATTGTATTTGCGATTACAAGAAAAACAATTGCAAGATAAATTGTGATATAGCTTGCGGAAATAATGAAAAACAGCTGTCTTCCCATATTCTGCAAATAACTTTCGTATTTGAGTAAAGTCTCATTAAGCTTCTCATTAATATCGGAGATGGCTCGCATCAACCCTTTTTCTTTAACAAAGTCAGGTGCTAAGATTCCGCTGACATAACTTGAATATCTGCCTCCCGTATATTCCATGAAAATATTGTCAGAAACCACCAAAGCCTCCGCAAGCGTTATTTCACGGTCAGTTACAACGGGCAATGATTGAACATCTCCCGTGATTTTCAAAATTTTTCCCATAACTTTGATTTGAGGATTTGTTTTAACAACATTATTCATCAAAGTCTCGTCGATTAAAAAATCCCTGCCCATGTATAAAAAGGCTTCGTCTTCCCTTAAATCTACAGGTTTTAAATTTGCAGCCTTTCTCAATTCGTTATACCCTGAAAGAGAAATCAACTGACAATCACTTAACTGCTCGAAATTGTTAATCAGGATTTCTCTATTTTTGCTGTCCTTTGAGTCTTTCAATTCGTTTGCTATATTCTCAAAGGATACTTTACCTTCATCCTTTGGATCTCCTATTTTAATTTCGATTATTCTCGAAAAATACGGCTTAAGTCCTGCTTCTGCAATCTGTTTTCTCACTTTGCCCGCATCAATGCCTTTGCCTCCTTCAAGGTTTTCATCCTTGAATGTATAGTCTAAGACATGCTCCCGATTACTTGCACTATTAACTGAGATTGCAACGCCTGCTCCAAACAAACACAAAGCAGAGAAAATCAAAAGGGAGCAAAGGGCAAGCACAGCGGAGCGATTGATAACCAATTCCTGAATTTGTCTGAAATTATATGTATGCAGCTTTCTTTTACTGCCGAAATTCATCAAAACGCCTATGATAAGACGCATTCCGAAGAACAGCAAAACCGTTCCTATGCCTCCTAATATAACTGTAATTCCCATATTTCTCGGGCTGTCCCAGGCTTCGCCGCTTATTCCATAATGATATGTCTTTGCAAGAAGCAAAATTCCAAGGACGGAAGCAAGTACATAAATCCCCTTAGGCAGCATTTTTTTAATTCCGGCAGGAGAATATGTGATAAGTTCTCCGATTTCTTTGCTCGCTGTCTTTCCACTCAAAAATATAAATGCCACGAATTTTACAGCTAAAAAACCTATAACCGTAAATAATACAGCCATAAACGACAGCGAGAATCTGTGGCTTATAATACCAAGTCCCACTATTTTTGTTGTTATCAGACTGATTAATTCTGAAATCGCCACAGCAACCGGAAGTCCGATCCCAAGAGCAATTATATTGTTTCTGAAGTCTTCCAGCAGGAGCATTGAAAACAGCTTCCCTCTACGCATTCCCAGCGTAAGATAAATACCGAACTCGTGTTTTCTTCTTTCCATCTGCATACTGCTTGCAAAATATACTAAAAAGAACAGCATTACCAAGGTTGCTCCGTAAAAAATCGGAACTATGGCAAACAGTCTGTTTACCGCATCGCTCTCCATCTTTTTTAAGAAGAGCATAACATCTTGGTGAGATAGCGAAAGAATAATGTAAAAGGCAATAATGGATATAATCATGGAACCGAAATATAAACCGTTGTTTTTTCTGTCCCTCTTGCTGTTTCTTTCAACTAACTTAGAAAACATTGAGATCACCTCCGGCAAGTGTTGACATGACTTTCAATATTCTCCGGTAAAAATCCTCTTGGGTTTCTCTCGGATAATCCCGTCTTATTTCGTGGAACAATTTTCCGTCCTTGATGAATAATATCCGATTGCAAAAGCTTGCCGCCACCGAATCGTGAGTAACCATAAGAATTGTTGTGTTTTCCATTTCATTCATTGCAGACAGCTTCTGCATCAAAGTATTTGCATTTTTTGAATCCAATGCTCCGGTAGGTTCATCGGCAAATACAATTTCAGGGTCTAAAATCAAGGCTCGCGCAGCAGCCACTCTCTGCCTTTGACCGCCTGACATCTGAGAAGGAAATTTGTTAAGAAGCTGAGAAATATCCAAATATCCTGCAAGAAGCTCCAACCTTCTTTTGCTTTCTCTCTCATCTACATTGTGCAAAGCCAACGGAAGCAAAATATTCTCTTTTGCTGTCAGGTTATCCAAAAGTTCAAAATTCTGAAACAGATATCCGATTTCCTTCCCTCTGTAATCGGCTAATTGACCGCCTTTCAGCCTGCTCAAGTCCTGATTTTGCATCTGAATCAAACCGTCAGTCGGCTTAATTATTGTGGCAAGACAGTTGAGAAGTGTGGTTTTGCCTGATCCGCTGCTTCCCATGATGCCCAAGAACTCGCCTTTTATGACCTGAAAAGATATGCCGTCCAAAGCTTTTGTTACACCGGGCTCTTTTCCGTAATACTTTTTTAACGATTCTACTCTTAAAATTGTTTCCATGTATGACACCTCCATGATTTGTTATTCTAATTTTAGTATGAAACGAATTAAAATAACACTTACGGATGATGTAAGAATTTTTCTTTGAGCCCTATATGGTATCATAACAAACCCCGAAATGACTGCCATAGAAGTGACAAAGAATATTGTGACAGATTTCTTCTTAAGCTTCTAATTTACCTATCCAAAATAGATAAATATAAGTCAAGTTTCCGAAAAAAGACCAAGCTTAGTAACAATGTCTTCCTTATTTTTTTATATTCTTTCATCAGTCAGTTTTGCGACAATTTACTTCGCTGTAATGCACATAAGTATCCCTACAATTTCTTTTATTCATTGTACCATTTTATAGTAACAATAGTAACCTAATATACCGAAATAATAATTTAGGTTAAATGTGTGTTCTTTTTTATACTCTCTATCTTTGTTTCTGAGAATAAAACAGGAGGACTTCTGTGCTTAGGCATAAGATGTCCTCCTGTTTTTGAATCTCCATTTATTCTATTTCTTTGTTTGGCTTCTACCAATTCTACTTAGCATGTTTTCTGCGTCTATATCCAATAAGCGACAGTAATGCTCCTGATGTTAACATTAATAAAGCATATAGGAATATATTGCTTCCATCTCCCGTTTTTGGTAATTCTTTATTTGGTTTTTCCGGTGGTGTGTTCGGTTTTCTTACATTAGTAACAACATAGCCGTCTTCTGCTGAACCTGTAATGACGCCTACATATCCATTTCCTACAGGCTCTTCCTTGATAGTGTATTCAATCTTCTTTCCTACCTTGTATTCGTCAAGGTCTGTAAATCTTCCTGTCCAGTTATTTTCAGCGGTTAGAGTTAAAGTCTTTCCATTTACTTCTTCTCCATCTGCCAATAACTTGATTGTTACACTTGCAGGTCTCTTTCCGTCTTGGTTATTCTTATCTTTCCAAGCCTTTGTTACCTGCACACTCGTCTTTTTCGGTGTATGAGTATTAATTACATTGTATCCTTCCACTTTGGAAGTATAGCCTTTCACTTCATCTTCCGTGATACTGTAGGTAATTTTATTACCATTATTGTCATATTCTTCTAAATTGCTAAATTTCCACTTCCAGTTTCCGTCAGTGTCCTCTTTTATAGTCTTGGTTTCTACCTTGGCTAACTCGCCATCTCCCACCTTCTTAAAGAGATTTATCTTTATCTCATTTGGTCTTTTCCCATCCTGGTTCTTATTATCATTCCATGTTTTAGAACCATTAATAGAAATAACTTTTTTCTTATTTGTCACCCCTAAGTTAATTCCTTTTGTATCATCGGCTTTTATATTAAAGTCCTTTACAGGAGCCTTTAACGGTTCAAAATCAATCCATTCAGGAGCATCAATTTCCTTCAATTTATAAGCCCCTATTGCAAGACCTCTAATAGATGCTATTCCCTTAGAATCAGTTATTAAAATGAGTTTCGTTTCTCCTGTTCGAATATCTCCTCCATCTGCCCTTACTAATTCAAAGACGACCCCGGGGATTCCTATATCTGTTCCATCAACGGTTTTTGTAACTTTTAAATCACCTCTAACCGTACCTATAGCACCGGCAGAAATATTGGCTTTTTGTACACTATGATTAAATATTCCCCCTTCTACTTTAGGTTCACCCCACTCCTTATACCATGCCTTGGAATTATTTTGAAACCATTCTTGCGAAGAATTTGTAATCTCAGTTTTGTAAAAAATATCAATATTATTGTTACTTACATGTTCCTTAGGAATAAATACTTTAATTTTATTTCCGTTTACACTAATATTTGAACCCGGATATTGACTTATAAATTCATTTAAAGCATTTTTTCCTTTAATTCTTTTAGTGTAATTGTCATGATAATCGATAGTAATCTCAAAACTATCCGGCACTAAAGCGTGACCTTCTTGTATTTCATCCTCTATTTTGACATCTTCTTCAGCATGTTTTTTACCTAAATTAACTGTCAACCACCAATACAAACGGTTTGTTTCGTTAACATCATTACGACCTGTTTTATAATAGAAAACAGATTCATTGCCTGAAGCTGATTTTTTAATATTAACGGATTCACTACGGCCACCTGCATAAACATACGCAGTTCTAACACTTTCTTCCGTTGTATCAGCTAAATTTCTGGCCAAAAGATTAAATTTTGCCCATCCTTTAACATCCTCAAGTTTCTCTACCACATCATCAAAAGTAATAGTTGCTTTACCATGTTCAACTACTAATTCTCCTATTTTTTTACCTGACTTCTCATCATTAATATCTACTTTTCCCTTGTAACCTTGTAAATATAGATTGCTTTCGTTTGTCCAATTAAGTTCTATGGTATCACCTTTTTGGAGTTTCCTGTTATTAACTTCTGAAAATTCTATTTTTACCTCTACCTGACCGGCATCAGCAACCTCTTTTGGAGAAACAGTAAAAGAGGTTACATTACTATCGGCACTACCGGCTGCATAGGCTGTATTTGTTGTAAAACTCCCTATTAAATTACCTATTAAAAACATAAGAGCAAAAAAAGCAATATTTAGTTTTTTAAATTTTCTTTTCACTTGATTATTCATCAACACATCACTCCTCTTAACATAATTTCATTGCCTCATATATGTTTTTTTATCGACAAAAGATATTACACTCCTTTTAGGCAAAGACATTTTATTTTACCATATTACGCCATTCACTGTCTACTTTTTTGCTTGTTGATGTTGTTTATACTGATATACAAAATTTACTTACATCTATCATTGAAGATAAGAAGAAATACTTTTATTATCGTGGATTAAAGGAATTTTTAAATGAACCCGGTTATCTGATCGATACTTGTTATGATGGTCAGGATACCATAAAGCGGCTACTTGAATACTTTGACATTGAGTATGCTCTTGATGAAGCAGACACAATTGCTTCCAACTCTTCCATTCATCTTACTAAATCTGATGTTTTTGATAAGTTAAAATAACCATTCTTTACGAGTGGTTATTTTTTATTCCACCTATACATAGAATCCCTTTATTTCAAGCCTTTTATATAGTTTTAGACCTTTACTTTAGACAGAAGTGCTATGCACTCCACATGATGCGCCTGTGGAAACATATCTATAATTAATAATCTTTCCGAAATCCCACAATCTTGGCTAAAGTATTCTTTATATCAAATGAATTCCATAATTTTAATTCAATGATTCCATCATATTCTTTTTCTACTCTAACTAAATCAAGTACATCCCCATTAAATATATAATATTGCTCTGATAGTTCTAATGCATATTTTTTAAAATCGTTATATAATTTCCCGTTTTCAAATCTAACCAAAAAGCCGTTATCTTTCTTAGTAACAACTGCATTATAATTTTTAATAAATGCATTCAAAACTTTTTCTATTTCTTTTTCACGATTATCTTTTTTTAATAGTCCCATATAAATACTATTGTTATCATAATTCGATATACTCTCTTCCCAGTTTACTAAAATTTCATTCTCGCAAGATATATCACCATTATTATCCTTAATATTTATAATATGCATGACAATATATAATATTGGGGCATCATCTAAATTCTCTACCTCTTTTTGAATCTCATCTAAATCTTGAATTATCTCTTCACAATGATAATTACAACAAGAAGAAAATAGTTTTAGCAGTTCTCCATCAACAATAGAATTGTCTTTAAGAAAAGAAGAAAATTTTTCATAAAGTTTTTTATCTTCAGGATTATCATCCAAATTTAATGGTACATACTTATAACCATTTTTATATACACTGCTCTCATACAAAAAAGTCCTTTTACATCGCTTCTTTAATAAATATTTCATGTAATCTCTTCTCAAACCTGTATCAAGTTTGTAATGTACATTGCAATGATAATTATGATTATATTTTTCCAGTTCTTGTGTAGTTTTATTCTCAAAAAAATACTTTGCAGTCAAAATATCGTTTGATGCTTGTTTAATAATTTTTTCTTTTATTTCACTATCACAATCCATGCTTGAATCTAATTCCTCGAAATGTTCTTCTAAATTCTCTTTAATTAAAGTTATCTCATCTTTCAATTCATTAAACTTAAGCTTTAGTTCAAGTGAAACTTCCTTAATGTTTGGTCGTTCCGCAGGATTTTGTCTCGTGCATCTTTCTACTAATCCATCAACATCGATTAACCAAGGATATATATCTGATATTAAAGCAAAATTAGATCCTTCTGGTTTTTTGCTAGTAAAAATTTCATTCATTATCAATCCTAATGAAAATATATCCACAGCTGTAGTTGTATCCTTTGACAAACCTTTTATTTTTTGTTCTGGAGCAGCATATCCTCTATTTGCTAGCAAATCATCTTTACTGGTTATTGACGAGTTTTCAAAATGAGCGATTCCCAAATCTGCTAAAACCAATTTATCTTTCTCTACCAAAATGTTTTCAGGTTTCAAATCCCTATGAATTACATTTTGGTTATGAAGGAACTCAAGTGCGCTACAAATCTGAAATATATAATTAAAACCTTTTTCAAAGCTAATTCCAATTTCTATCAAATCCGCTAAATTTTTATCATAAAGTTCCATTACATAACAAAGTTTGTTATTGATTTCTCCATGCGAATATATTGGAATCAGATTATCATGTTTGGCATTTTTACAAAACTCTACTTCTTTTTTAAAGCGTTCTTTCTTATTATCACTTTCTTCATTTAAAATTTTTACAGCAAATTTTTTACTATCAATTTCTGCAATCCAAACACTGGAATTCCCTCCATCCTTTAAATGTTTAAGAAGTGTACATATCTTTCCGTCTATCTCAAACTTCTTCCCTTTTAATTTAGTCATTTCTTATTTCTCACTTCCCAATTCATCCTTTGTATCTCCACACACCATATCAATGCAAACATTCACATCTATATAATTTTTTAGGACTTTTTTTCGTCCACCTTCGCCATCTTCTACAAATACATAATGCTTGTAAAACTGCTTAAAATACAGGATTTTCACGATTTCACTCTTTGTATCAACGCTATGCACTCCACATGCCCGGTCCAGCTGAACATGTCGACCGGAGTCGCCTCAACAAAAGCGTATCCTCGTTTTGCCAAAAGCTTAATATCTCTCGCCATGGTGGCAGGGTCGCAGGACACATACACAATTTTTTCAGGACATGCATCCGAAACGGTTTTCAGCAGTTCCTCACGGCAGCCTGATCTCGGTGGGTCCAAAATCACCAAGTCTGCCGCCTTTATCCGCAAGGCTTCATCTTTCAGCAGCGCTTCTCCCATAAGTTTTGGAAGCTCTTCTTCGGATTTTCCACGCACATATCTTGCATTTACGAATCCGTTTATGACGGCATTGCGGTTGGCATCAAGTATAGAGCTCTTGGAAGATTCAATCCCTATTACTCTTGTGTCACTAAAAGCTTTTTCCGAAACATCTCCGTTTTTCATCCGATGCCTCAAGGAGTTCAAAAGCCACAGCCCTATGGTTCCTGCTCCGCAATAAAGATCCAGTATGGTTTCTCCACCTGAAAGCTTTGCATAATCTGCAATCAAATCGTAAAGCTTCTCCATCTGCGCAGTGTTCACTTGGAAAAATGACAGAGGTGATATTTCAAATTCCATACCTCCTGCAGTTTCCTTGATAGTAGGTTTTCCGGCAAGAGTTATATTCCTTTCGCCGTAAGTTTCTTTTTTATTACGGTTTATGTTAAGGATAACGCTCTCAAGCAAGTAGCCTGATTTGCAGACCGCCTCATCCAACATGTCAATTAACTTCTGCGCATTTGGTATGCCTTTGCCGTTGATGACAAATATAACCATTACTTCCCCGGTTCCCGGAGTGGTCCTGACAGTTACACTGCGCATAAGACCTTTTTCCCACTTAGGATCATAAGCCGTTATGTTGTCTGCTTTCATAAAGGTCCGCACCGCCTCTGACACTGCCCGCACCGGCTCCGGCTGTAGCATACATACATGGCAATCAACGACTTCATGGCTCTTAGCTTTATAAAAACCGATTGAAGGCTCTCCGAGGTTTTCCACAATGCCGCCTTTTCGAGTAATGATACCGCCTGTCCAAATCGGCATTACCGCCTTATTTCTATAGCCAAATTCAACGGGGTTTTTCACGATTTCGTTAACTTTAGGAAACTCGATTCCCGCAATTCTTATAAGTGCATCCTTTACATGTTTTTCTTTTAGCGCCGCCTGCATCTCGTATGTAAGTTTTCCGTACGGACATCCTCCACATTCTTCCTGCAAGTCACAAAAGCCTTCCCGCCTGTGCTCCGATGCCTCTATAACTTTCTCCAGCTTTCCCAAGGCATATCTTCTCTTTATTTTAGTCAGCTTTGCCGATACCACATCGCCTATTACCGCTCCACGCACAAAAACGGCCGGGCCTTCGGGCATTCTGCCCAGACCCTGACCGTCGACAGTCATATCGTCAATTCTAAGCTCTACAAATTGACCTTTTTCCATATTTCACCTTTTCTCTCGATATACTTTATATGCTCTCACATGCTTTTAGAATTCAGCATAAGTGAACTCCGGCTGCGCATTTGCTCCCGAGTACAGGTTGTAGAAATACAACATTAAGAGCAGACCGGTAAAAATTCCGGTGTAAATCAGGTACTCTCTGGATACCATAATATCCTTAATTTTCTTTATAATAGTTGTAAATCGCTTCATCCATCTTCACCCATCCTGTTGCTGCCGGATGTGATGCGTCAACTAAGAACTTGTCCTCATAATCGTACTTGGAAAAGTCCTCTACCTTTGCACCGTATTCTGCAGCAATTTCATTAATTTTTTTAGTAAACACCTTACGGGTTTTCGCCGTCAAGCCTGTATAATCATACCATCTGCCGTTAACTGCCTGTATAACGAGAAGCGGTTTGATGCCCTGTGAATTGCATACTTGCAAAAACGCCTCCAAATCGTCATATTCAGGTGATTTCAAATAGGTTTCATCAGCGTGAATACCCTTTGCAATTTTAACCCTGTGCTTGAACTTGAGGTTCCAGTGACTGGACTTTATGTGAAACGGATTATTAGACTTAAAGTCTCCGTTTATTCTGGCATCCTCCAGAACCTTATCCCAGTTTATGGGTTTTGCATTTTTAACATGACCGTTATATCTCTCCAACTTTTTTATTTTCTCGGCTTTAAGAACGCCCTTTACTGTCAAAACATCTCTGTCACGCAAGTATCGTTTCCTGACATTGTACGCCGCCTGTGACAGGAAATTCCTGCTTCCGTCAATATTTATTCTATTGGTCCTTGCCACTCTCATTCTTATCGAGCCGGATTTTGAAAGCAACTTCTCCGAGCGCTGGGCAACATATTCCTTCGTTGCCTTTGGAATATTGGGATTTTCCATAAAGCTTATATATGCACTCTCCGAAAACCTTAGACCGAAGTGGTCCTCCGTCACACCATCTTTGTAAAACCAGCCGGGCGACAGGATTAAAACAACCTTTTTCTTTTTTATATTTTGAGAAATCGCCCCCAGCATAGTCGTATGATTCAGCGTCTGGTTGTACGGTCCTCCTATGGTCATCAGAGAAATGTTCTGTTTTCTGAACAGATTCATCGGATGATATACAGTATTTCTTCCATGTCTGAATTCCGAAGAGCCGAACACAACCATGGTATCATCATGCAAATTCTGTGCAACTACGCCTGACGCCAGATCTTTAAAAGGATTGTACCAAGTACCGAACTCCTTATTATTCATTTTTAAATCGCCGCTGAATCTGAAATGAAACAGCCCTATGACTAAGATGCATATAACTGCCGAGGTAATAAACGCTGCAACTTTTTTCATTATAACTCCCTACCCCTTCAAATGTATCAATTACATCCTTGACTTAACGACATTGATAATCTTGTTAGGTGTATCCATTTCCTCCCTTGTAACCTCTGAAGGTGCAATTACAACATCAAAATTATCTTCTATCGCAATCAGCAATTCCGTGTAATCCAATGAATCCATTAAGTCTTCATCCAACAGGTTTATGTCTCTGTCTTCCTTTACTACTTCGTCTCCGCAAATTTCTTCTAAAATATCTAATATCTTCTCTTCCATTTTTTTCTCCTTTATAAAAAATCCATTTAATTAAGTATAATTGTCATAAGTTTATCGAACAGCTCCGTGAACCTTCCCGAAAAGATGAAGAAGCCGAACATAACAAAGTTGAATGTCAAGAACCATGATAAGCCTATGAACCAGCGTTCTTTCTTATATTTCTTGTAGAACTTTGATTTTTTCTGGAAAATTTCCGTTCCCGCAAGAAGCAGTCCATGGTACAGACCGTACAGTATGTAATAGCCTGTCAGTCCGTGCCATATACCCATCACCGTCATATTTACGATAAATCCTACAGAGGCTCCCGTAAGCTTATTCTTAAAAGTCTTATTTCTCATAAATGTCATCATCAGTCTCGAGAAAATGAAGTCTCTGAACCAATGGGACAAGGTTATATGCCAGCGATCCCAAAATTCTTTAATGTCCTTGCTTAAGAAAGGCTTGTTAAAGTTATCCGGTGTTTTTATTCCAAATATATAGCTTGAGCCTATTGCCATCAGGCTGTATCCTGCAAAGTCGAAGAACAGGTACAAACCGTAGGTATACATGTAAATCATACATGACACTATATTCGGCTCTTTTCCGAAGGTCGTCATAACTCTGTAAAATAGCGCCGCTATAACAATCTTATAAAAGGCTCCCAGAACTATCTTGAATATCCCCGTTCCTGCAAGCTCCAAATATTCTTCTCTTGAAAGCTGCTTGTTCAAGTCCTCTTCAAATCTGCGGCTTCTGTCGATAGGTCCTGAGGTAATTGCAGGAAAAAACAACATGAAGTACAGATAATCCAACGGATTTTGCTTCTTTATGAGTCCGTCAAACACCTCTATTATTATCTGCGTGCCCTTGAAGGTAAGATACGAGATACCTAAGAACATAAATATTTTATCGGGATTTCCCTCAAGCCCCAAAAGCTTATTGCAGATAAGCGGCATAAGCGAAGCAAGCAGGTATAGTTTGTAAATTATCTTGTTTCTTCCCAGCTTTTCCCTAAGCTTGATAAAAGAAATTATCAGAAGATAATCATAAACACAGAAGAAGCCCAGCCAGCCAAGTGCCGCAGGTGAGTTCTTAAGTGCAAGGTATACAAATACCAATGTCACAAAAAAACCGTATATTTTCAGTTTCTTTTCCATACAGCCCAAGATAACGGCAGGAATGGCCAGAACCGCAAACCATACAAAAAAGTCAAATTCATCGTATAAACTCATTTATAGACTTGCCTCCATTTTTTTTCTATCAATCTTGCCGTTATTCGTCATCGGTATGGAATCCACAAAGATAATTTTCTTTGGAACCATGTACTCAGGCAGTCTTTCCTTCAAGGAATTTCTAATCATTTTTCTGTCTGCAAAGCTGCCCTCAATGCCTTCACAAACAAGAAATGCAACGATCTGCTGGATTTTGCCCTCCTTCTTTTTGGGAACAACGCAGGCTCCCTTAACTGCTTCAATAGCAAGCAAGTTCTGTTCTATATCTCCCAGTTCTATTCTGTAGCCGTGGAACTTGATCTGCAAATCTATTCTCCCGGATATATAAAGCATGTCGTCTTCTCCGTAAAAGCCTTTGTCTCCGGTTCTGTAACTCCTTTGCCCTCTTTCGGTAATTCCGAAAACCTTCCTCGTCCTTTCTTCATCCTCAAAGTATCCGGGACTTACCGTATCTCCTATGATTACCATCTCACCGGCTTCACCTTTTGAAAGACTTTTTCCATCTTCATCTATTATCACAATCTGCGTACCGGGTTTCGTCTTCCCTATGGGAAGTTCTCCAAGTTCCAACATCTCATCGGTGATAGTCACGTCAGTAACCGCAACTGTTGACTCCGTCGGCCCATATGTGTTGATTACAATCGAATCAGGGAATCTCTTCTTCAATTCCTTTGCGGTGCTTACAGATAATCTTTCTCCGCAGAAAAAGAAATTTCTCAGACAAGGAAACTCCCTTGTGTTAAATTCAGGTGCCGTCATGGCAAGGTCTGCAAAGGACGGCGTGGAGACCCAATAGCTGACATTGTTTTCTTTTATGTAGTTCAGCATATCTGTGTTATCCTGCTGTAAATCTTTATCTATACTGCAAATCGTCGAACCCGATGTCAAACCCGTATATATATCCATAACCGAAAGGTCAAAGGACAGGGGAGCCTGGTTTAGAAAAATTCTTTCCTCTCCGTCAAACTCTGCGCCCAGCCTGCGCGACCAATCCGTAAAGCTCACCAGGTTGTCCATCGTTATCTTAACTCCCTTTGGAAGACCTGTACTGCCCGATGTAAATATTATATAGAAAATATCATCTCCCGAAATCCACTTATCTCTTGAGATGGTTTCCTCAGCTTCCGCAATTTCTTTAAGCTCCTCCAAAGAATGAGCTCCCTTAAGCTCAAGAGGCTCCGTGGACAGCACCAGAGGATCTCCAATCTTGTCTATAATCTGAAAGACTCTTTCTTCCGGCATTGAGATGTCAACAGGACAATAAGCCCTTCCCGACCTTACCGAAGCAAAGAAGCAAACCGGCATCCAAGGATTCTTATGTCCGTACACGATTACAGGCTTTTTGCTCTCTCCTTGGGTTTTGTCAATCCATGTTGCAAGTTTTCCCGAAGCATCCCAAAGTTCTTTATATGTCAATTTTCCGAAGCGCGAACTGAACGCCGTCTTGTTCGGTGTCTGCGCCGCTATGTTTTCAATTCTTTCAATAATGTTCATAATACACCCCTTTTTTTACCTTGCTCATTATAGCACGGGGATTATCGGGTTATCAATGAAATACGGTAATCTTAAGATTTTTTTAAGAATTATATCCCGCAAAATTATTGAAATTTACGGGATTCTATCGCTTGTTTACCGCCGCCTTATGCATAACTTCCAACCTGTTTCCGGCAAGTGATATTTTCCGATAAAAACCAATCTAAAAGCCTAACGGCTTCTACTTCCGAAACGGTTTTGTCCTACACATCCTCCGAGATAAAAACCTTTAGGCTCTTACATATTTTGCAATATCTGTAATACGATTTAAAATATAGCGTCAATCACATGTCATGGAAAATCCGCTGACATTCTTTCCTTTACGAAAATCTGCCAAATAAAGAAGCTCCATTCCTTCCTCCTACTTGTATTTGGCATTTTTCGTATTTTCCTTTTCTATGTATGCGTAATTTCTTCCGCCTATAAGCTTCCTGCCCTGTATGCTGGCAAGTTCTGTAACAGTGACGGTTTCAAAGTCTTTCTTTAAAAATCTGCATATACTTCCTGCCGCTTTTGCTGTCGGCATGTGAATATCATGCATCAAAACTATAGCTCCGTCCTTAACATTCTTCTTCACTGCCTTAAAAGTTTTTTTAGAACTCTTTGTTTTCCAGTCAAGGGTATCGACGGACCAATATATATTAGGCCTTTTCATCGCGTTCAAAACCATCTTATTAAAGCCTCCATACGGAGCCCTGCATATTTTGGGGGTTGTTCCGATTGCGTTGTAAATGAGGCGATCTGTCCTGTCAAGCTGCTTATTTACATCCCTTTTCTTAAGATCCGTAAAAAGAGGATGGCTGTATGAGTGGTTTCCTATTTCACATCCCTGTGCCACCTCCCGTCTTAAAAGGTTCATGCCTCTGTTGTCCAGCATTCTGCCTACAACAAAGAATGTTGCTCTGCAATTGTATTTCTTAAGCGCCTCTAATACTATCGGTGTAGTTGCCTGACCGGGTCCGTCATCAAAGGTAAGCGCCACATGCTTTTTCTTGGGATTATATATTAAGATTCCTCTTTTCTTAACATAGCCGAATATGGGCTTACCCTCCTCGTCCTTGCCCAGTTTTAGCTGGTAGAACAGCTCACTTTGCATCTTAGGGAAAATTTTCTCTCCAAAGGCGAGGTATCTGACCACCTTTGCATCATCTCCCAAGCCATCGTATAAGGGAATCTTGTCTTCAACCACGGAAAAACCTTTGCCTGCCGGAACATCGGTTATTTTAACCGGCTCACGAGTATGAGGCGTGCAAACATATACTATGACTGCTGCCACAATAAAAACTGTTAATTTTATAATCGAACTTGTATACCTTTTCAATTTAATCCCCTATTCCGATTTGAATCTCCTCTTTCACAGATTAAGTTTATCATTTTTCAGACCTATAATCAACAAAACGATTCCTTAAGTTTACAGTGGATTAAACCTGCCTTCATCTTATGCAAATCCTATACGAGCTTCGATATGATATAATCGGAAAATTCTTTGCAGGTCGCACCGTCAGAGTTTCCCGTTACAACCACATTTTTTTCATACACGGTGCACTCCGTGAGAACACTTTCAAGTCCTGAAGCCTTTGCTGTATATCCTATATGTCTGAGCATCATGACCACCGCTTGAAAAAGACTTGCAGGGTTTGCATAGGCGCCAAGCCCCGCTTCTATCATCCTCGGTGCGCTTCCATGAACCGCCTCAAACATGGCGTATTGATCTCCTATATTGGCACTTCCCGCAGTTCCAACGCCTCCTTGAATTTCCGCAGCCTCGTCTGTAATAATATCGCCGTACAAATTAGGTAAAAGAAACACCTGAAACTTATCCCTGATGTCTTTGTTAACCAAGTTCGCCGCCATTATATCCACATACCAGTCCTCAACTTCCACTCCCGGATAAAGTTTTCCGATTTCGTGACAAATTCTGGAGAAATTTCCGTCGGTTTTCTTCATTATATTTGCTTTTGTAACCACTGAAACGCTGCTCTTTCCGTTGGCCGAAGCGTATTCAAAGGCTTTCTTTGCAATCCTTCTGGTGCCGAACTCTGAGGTAACTTTAAAGTCTATGGACAGATTACCCGGAAATTCTATGCCGCAGCTTCCAAGGGCATACTCACCTTCTGTATTTTCTCTGAAAAATATCCAGTCTATATTCTCCTCTGGAACGACAATGGGACGCACATTTGCGTATAAATCAAGCTCCCTTCTGAGCTTAACATTGGCACTTTCCAAATTCCCGCCTTTCGGTGTTGTTGTAGGTCCCTTCAGCAAAACATCACAGCTTTTAATTTCCCTGAGTACATCTTCCGGAACAGCTTCCATCTTCTCCAATCTGTTTTCTACAGTAAGTCCGTCTATGGGCTTTAAAACTATTTTTCCCCTTTCGATTTCTTCCTTAAGAAGGGCTCTGAGAAGTCTGTCCGCCTGTTCCATTATTACAGGACCGATGCCGTCACCTGGACAGAGTCCTATAGTTATCTGCGAAAGCTGGAAAAAATCCTTACTTCCCCTTGATTCTTCCTTTAAGGTTTTAATCCTCGTAAGCTGCTCCAGCAAAAGATTTCTGAACTGACCTGTAGCATCTGCAACTTCCGCCATCTCGTTCATTTCCTTTATGCCTGATTCCACCAAATCCACAACAAAGGATTCTCGTCTTTTATTCAGATATTTTTCTTTCCTGTTTGTTCTGTCGATATTTTTTTTTCTATTCTTGATGGCATTTTTCAAATTAAGTCTCTTTCTACCAAACATTTTATTCAGCCTCCGTCGCTACATAGGAAAGCAGACCGCCCGCCTTTAAAATATCCCTTTGTCTGCCCGAAAAATTACAAGCCGCTTTAATTTTTTTTGAATTTTCCAAGTTTTTAACAGTAATTTCTCCGGACTCCATGCCTTCAAATATATTATCTATGAAAAGCTCATCTCCCTGTGAAAGCTCGTCATAATCTTCCATATTTTTAAAAGTAAGAGGCATAATACCTGCATTTATAAGGTTTGCCTCATGTATTCTTGCAAAGCTCTTTGCAAGCACTACTCTAACTCCCAGATAGAGAGGCACGAGAGCCGCATGCTCCCTCGACGAACCCTGTCCGTAGTTTTCTCCTCCGATTATGATGCTCCTGCCCTCCGCCTTTGCTCTTTCTGCAAAATCCTTATCGCAGACCTCAAAACAGTATTTTGAAAGGTAAGGAATATTTGATCTGTACGGAAGAATCTTCGCTCCTGCCGGCATTATATGGTCCGTGGTTATATTGTCGGAAACTTTTAGAGAAATTTTCGCTTTAAAAGTTTCCTTCAAAGGCTCTCCCTTTGGAAATGCCTTTATATTAGGGCCTCTTAGAATTTCAACTTCAGAAGCCTCATCCTCAGATGCGGGAAGAAGTACGGAACTGTCATCCACCTTGAATTTCTCAGGGATTTTCACCTCAGGCGGCTCTCCAAGCTTTCTCGGATCCGTTATCACACCTGTAATCGCCGCCGCAACTGCAGTTTCAGGGGATACCAGATATACCCTGCCGTCCTTTGTTCCTGAACGGCCTTCAAAGTTTCTGTTAAATGTTCTCAAAGAAACACCCTGTGAGTTAGGGGAAAAACCCATACCTATGCATGGTCCGCATGCGCATTCAAGCACCCTTGCACCGCTTGCCAATATATCCGTAAGCGCGCCGCATTCTGCCATCATGGAAAGTACCTGCTTTGAGCCCGGTGAAATGGAAAGGCTCACATCGGGATTTACGGTTTTTCCTTTGATAATAGCAGCCACCTTCAGCATATCGTAAAGGGAAGAATTTGTGCATGAACCTATGCACACCTGGTCGACTTTTGTTCCCTCTATGCTTTCAACATCAACAATATTGTCGGGGCTGTGCGGACATGCTATCTTAGGCTTCAGCTCGGAAAGTTCTATATCTATCACCCTATCGTATCTCGCATCAACATCACTTTCCAAAGGGACAAAATCCTTTTCACGTCCTTGAGCCTTCATAAATTCCAGTGTAATCTCATCGGAAGGAAATATTGATGCGGTGGCGCCAAGTTCAGCTCCCATATTCGTTATGGTCGCCCTCTCGGGAACCGAAAGATTCTTTATCCCGGGTCCTCCCCATTCAATTATTGCACCAACGCCGCCTTTTACCGACAGTATTCTCAGAATCTCAAGGCTTATATCCTTTGCAGTGACAAAGGGATTCAGCACTCCCGTCAAATTCACCTTATACATCTTGGGCATAGTTATATGGTACGCTCCTCCCGCCATGGCAACTGCCACATCAAGACCTCCCGCACCCATTGCAAGCATCCCGAGACCTCCGCATGTCTGAGTATGACTGTCGGAGCCGATCAATGTTTTTCCCGGTATGCCGAACCTTTCCAAATGCACCTGATGGCAAATTCCGTTTCCGGGTCTTGAAAATCTCAAGCCGTATTTCTTTGCCATGGACTGTATAAATCTGTGGTCATCTGCATTTTCAAAACCTGACTGCAATGTATTGTGATCTATATATGCCACCGAAAGCTCCGTTTTTACCCTGGGTATTCCCATAGTTTCAAACTCCAGATATGCCATGGTACCTGTGGCGTCCTGAGTGAGGGTCTGGTCAATTTTAAGAGCCACCTCTTCTCCCGCTTTCATCTTCCCGAACACCAAATGTTTTTTTATTATTTTCTCCGCTATCGTATATTCCATTAACCAATCTCCTGTTCATCTCCAAATTCGCAAATGCTCTTGTAAGCATTTTCTATATGAAATTCCATTAACCTTTCCAGCTTCGCTTCATCTCTTTCCTTAATAGCCTCATATATTTCTCTGTGCTCCTTTATGGACTCCAGCCTTCTGTCCCTGCTGTTTTTAAGAGATGCACTTCTGTACTTTATTATCTTTCTGTGAAGCGGCGACAAAATTTTCTCAAGGACCCTGCTGCCGCAGTATTTGTAAATAGCTGCGTGAAAATTAGTATCAAGGTCTCTGATTTTTTCGGCATCGTCTTTCGCAGCATAAAACTCCTGATGCTCAACTATGTCTTCAAGTTCCCTAAGCCCCGCTTCATCCATCAGCCTGCATGCCCTGCATGCCGCCAAGGTCTCAAGTCTTCTTTTCACTTCATAAAAATCGTCCACATCTTTAGCTGTTATACCTAAAACCACAGTCCCCGAAGGAGAATCTCCCACAAGACCTTCCTCACTCAATCTTCCAAGTGCCTCTCTTATGGGAGTTCTGCTGACGCCAAGCTCTGATGAAAGTCTTTTTTCACTTATGATTTCACCTATTCTATACTCTCCGCTTAAAATATTGTATTCAATCTTTTCAAAAACCTGATTTGAAAGGGACATGCTCTTATACTCTATCATCTCTTAACTCCTTAATCTTCCTTCTCATTTCTCTGTTGGAAATATTGGTGTTTCTACCCTGCTCATACAAATCGTCAATCCACTCTTTCAAAGCTATAACCAGAGGATCCTTTTTATCAAACTGTTTTTCCTCCGGAAGATCAAAGTGCTCATTAATCCAGTAGGCGATTCCCGCAAGCCCGCTTGTCTTTCCTATGGTAACTCCCGGCTTCTTGTTCAGAAGTTTCTCTGTGTTAAAAATCGTATATATCTCCTGATCTTTCAGAAGACCGTCTGCGTGTATTCCCGCCTTTGTCATATTAAAATCCTCCCCCACAAAAGGTGTTCTCGGAGGGATTTCATACCCGATCTCATCTTCAAAATACCTTGCAATGTCGGTAATTGCAGTAGGATCCATGCCGTCAAAGGAGCCTCTGAGTCCTGCATACTCAAATACCATGGCTTCCAGAGGAATATTCCCCGTTCGCTCTCCAATCCCAAGAAGTGAGCAGTTAACCGCACTGCATCCGTAAAGCCAAGCCGCCGAAGCATTGGAAACGGCATGATAGAAATCGTTATGTCCGTGCCACTCAATCATTTCACTTGGTACCCCCGAGTAATGCTGAAGTCCGTAAATTATTCCCGGAACACTTCTTGGAAGTGCCGCACCGCTGTAAGGAACGCCGTAACCCATGGTGTCGCAGGCTCTTATTTTAACAGGAATTTTCGCTTCCTCAGACAGCTTCATAATTTCGTTTACAAATGGAACGACAAAGCCGTAAAAGTCAGCTCTTGTCAAATCCTCCAAGTGACATCTCGGAACAACACCTGCCTCAAAGGCGGCTTTAATGGTATCGAGATAGTAATTCACCGCTTCCAATCTCGTCATTCCCATCTTTTTGAAAATGTGATAGTCACTGCATGAAACTAAAATCCCGGTTTCCTTTATACCCATTTCCTTAACCAGCTTAAAATCGTCTTGATTAGCCCTAATCCAAGTAGTTATCTCGGGGAACTTATAATCAAGCTCCATGCACTTTTCTACAGCTTTTCTATCCTTCTCCGTATAAATAAAAAACTCCGACTGCCTTATGATGCCGTAGGGTCCTCCAAGTCTTGCCATAAGCTTATAGAGTTCTGCTATATTTTCAACGGAGTATGGCGCCATGGCCTGTTGTCCGTCGCGAAAAGATGTATCCGTAATCCAAATATCCTCCGGCATAGCCATAGGGACCAATCTATGATTAAAAGAAATTTTCGGGGCGTCCTCATACCCGTAGTGTTCCCTCATCAAGTTCGGCTCCTTGACATCCTGCAGCGAGTATCTATAGCTGGATTGCTCCAGTAAATTTGTCTTCTTTGATATCTCAATCATCTATATACCTCCAACACAGTTCGTTTACTTTACTATGATAGATAGAAAAACTATACTGCTATCCCTGTATACAAGTATATCGTTCTTGAGGGAAAAGTCAAGTATGCGGGAAAAATGTTAATCCCAACTAAAAAATCCGCAAACCGCCGGGAAGCACTTCCCGGCGGCTGCAGATTCAAAAATCATAAACTATTATTCTCTTTTTCCCGTTAAGCAGGCTGACCTGCCTTTTTAATATCTCTAATTATATATTTTTTAAAATTGACTTTACAGTTTTCCCACCAAATCAAGGCTCGGTTTTAGAGTCTCCTGTCCGGGCTTCCATCTTGCAGGGCAAACATTATCACCGTGTTCTGCAACAAACTGGCTTGCCTGAACTCTTCTGAGCAGTTCTTCAGCGTTTCTTCCGATATTTCCCGCAACCACCTCGTAAGCTACGATCTTGCCTTCCGGATTAACTATGAAGCTTCCTCTTTCAGACATTCCGTCTTTCTCAATCAGAACCTCAAAGTCCTTTGCAAGCACATGAGCCGGATCTCCCAGCATAGGGTATTTGATGCCCTTTATAAGCTCAGACTGTTCGTGCCACTGCTTGTGCACAAAGTGTGAATCACACGAAACCGAATACACCTCGCACCCGATTTTTTCAAATTCGTTATACTGATCCGCAAGGTCTGCAAGCTCCGTTGGGCAGATAAATGTAAAATCTGCAGGATAGAAGAAAAAAACACTCCACTTTCCTAACACATCGTCTTTGGTTACTGTTTTAAAATTATTATTCTGATAAGCCTGTACGCTGAAATCGCCTATTTCTTTTCCTATTAATGACATAATATACTCCTTTTCTAAATTATTTTAATATGATACCCATCTAAGTTAAATCAAATTAACTAATGATATAATACCCAACTTAAAATATTTAAACCAAAATATATCATTCATTTTATAATTTTTTATGCGGATTTGCTCTGCTTCAGTCAAGCTTTGAATCTGGCTTTTCTGCTTCCGGACCCGAAGTATTTTCTGCTTCTTCAGTCGCCTCTTCTGCTTCATCTGCTGATTTATCGGCAGCCTTTACTCTATCTGACTTGACATCACCGTTAAGCTCTTCTTCCTTCTTCAGAGCATCGGCAAACAGCTTATCTATGGCCTTGGCTGAAGCTTCCTCATTAGGCAGATTTTCTGTCACAGCATCTCTGCCGCCTTTCAAAGCTTCGTCCATCTGTGCCTTGTCAACTACCTTCGTTTCAGCCGCCTCCGGCATTGGCTTTCCGCTTTGAATTGTATCGAGAGGAGAAGGAGTACCATCCTCTGCTTTCTTTGCAAAAGGGTGTAATTCCGAAAGTTTTCCCGTATCCGAATTTGTCTCGGTCTTTGGGGATTTTTCTTCCACCTTTACAGGCACATTATGAAACCTCTTATATGTTCCACGAACCCTGACCATCACCAAAATCTGAATAACAAAAGCTAAAATTGAAAGAACTGCAATAAGAGCGATAACTCCATAAATCTGAGATACGCCCAGCCCTGAAATTTCCTGAAATCCCTTGAGTCCGCCTATCCGCTGTATTGAATTTTCCATTCCTCCTATTTTCGATATAACCTTGAATACAAACATTCCGACAGAAATTCCACCTGCTGCCATGACTATGTTCAAAAGGATATATTCAACCCACAGCCTTGTACATTTGCGGGAATACCGCCTGTCATCGTGCTCCATCGCCACATCGGCACAGCCTCCCAGCAGATTTTTTACGGCAAGGAGGTTCATTATCCATACTATAAGTGAAATAACGACTAAAACTCCGACTATGGCAAGAACTTTGGTTCCCAAATTAAATCCGTTATCGGTATACATTTTTTCTCCAACGAGATAAGCTGCCAGAGCTGCCAGTCCCAGTTCTACAATTACACCGAGGATCTCTATGATATAATATTTTTCAGCTTTCCCGAATTTGCCCGAAACCTGTTTCACCGCCGAAAGTCCTGCGATTATAAGAATCCAGCTTATAACCCCTCCGATTGCGATAATTCCTATGTCTATATACATGTCGTATGTCTTATTTTCAAAGCCGAGAGATACGATGCTCTTGACTGCCGAGCCTATTATTCCCGCTATCATCGCCAAAAGAAGCCCGAAGAATACCGAATTAAGCCCTCTCAAGCTATACTGTTTTTCACCGTTTTTCATATTTTTTCCTCCAATATCACTTAATTTGTAGCAGCAGCTTCGGTAGAAATAACTTTTTGCATAACCGTATTTGCAACAGGTCCTGCCACCGTGCTTCCAAATCCGCCGTTTTCTACGCAAACTATAAATGCATAAGGATAATCTGCATTCTTTATAAATCCTGCAAACCACGCGTTTGAATTCGCCGTCCCCACCTCTGCAGTACCTGATTTTGCATATATATCAAGACCCGGGAAATTCCCTTGTCCGTACTCAGAGGTAATGTTATTCTTCATCATGTCTCTGAGCCTTTTGGCGGTGGTTTCTTCTATCATCTGCTCTGTCTTTTCTCCACCTCCTGCGGCACTGTGCAAAACCTTCGGAACCGTTCCTCTTCCGTCAGTTGCAACAGCACTTAGATATACCAGCATGGAGCATGGATTTATCTGATCCTTCCACTGCCCTATTCCTGCCCATGCAAGGCTGAGAGGAGCATACCCCGGAAATTTGAAGCTTCCCCTTGCATTTTTAATCCCGTCAATATCGTACTGCTTTGTCAATCCCAGCTTTTCGGTGTACTCCTTCATTTTCCCCGCACCAACCTTCTCTGTCAGTTCAGAAAATCCGCAGTTGCAGGATGACGCCAAAGCTCCTGCAAAATCCACCTTGCCGTGAGGTCTTGTGCATTTTATCTCCTGACCGTTTATAGTCCGCGTGCCGCTGCAGTTATATGACCAGCTGTCAATACCCTTGTAATTCTCAATGGCGGCTGCCGAGGTAACAAGCTTGAAAATCGAACCCGGAGTCATAGTTCCGCTTAAAAATTTATTAACAAAAGTTCCATCGGGAATGTCTTTTCCCTTAGGCATGTTCTTAGGATCAAAAGTAGGCGTACTTACCATACATATAATTTCACCGGTCTTGTAGTTATATACCCCTACAAGACCCTTTCTGCCCGCCAGCGCCGTATATGCCGTCTCTGAAATATCTTTATTTACAGACAAAGTTATATTTTTGCCCTTTCCGTTCATGCTGTATGTACCGGTTATAAGGTTGTACCCAAGCAGCTTATCTCTGAAAGCCGTCTCTGCTCCGGTCACGACATTACCCTGTAAATCCCCTACTGCATGTGCCGTAGCCTTCCTCACATTTTCACTGCCGTTCCACTTTATCTTCCCGCCTTTGGCTCCCACTAAAAGATTGCCGCCGGCATCAAATATATTCCCTGATGCCACCTGACCGTTGTTGTAGATATGGGAATTATACGGATATGTAACCCAGTCTCCCGCTCTTGTAACGAATCTATACAGATAAATGCATATTCCGATGAAAAGGCATGCCGCCAACAGGAGACAAATTATTCCTCTGCGCTCAAGATTCTTCACAGTCTGTCCTCCTCTCCCATTCCTCTATCCTTAAGGCTTACGGCAAAGCTGGCGTTCTGCCTCGTATCTGCCGATTTAAGGAATGCCAAAAGTCCCCAGGATGCCATCATGGAAGTTCCTCCATAAGAAACGAAAGGAAAAGCAACTCCCATAAACGGAAGTAAATCCAAAGAGCCTAAGACATTCAGCATCGTCTGAAAAATGAATATGGACATGGCGGAACATGCCGCAATCGTATAGTAGGTGGAGCGACCGTTCAGAATAGATCTGTAGGCAAATATCGACAGAGTCAATATCGCCAAAACTGTCAGAACTGCAATTATAAGTCCCCACTCCTCTGTAATCAGTCCGAATACCAAATCTGTCTCAGAGGCATAAAGCTCGTGAAGCCACCCCTTTCCGGCGCCAAGCCCCACAAAACCGCCGCTGGCTGAAGCCGTCATGTTTCTGGTTATCTGATAGCCTTCTCGCGCATTTATATACTGAGGTTCCCACATATGACCCCAAGCAAGTATTCTTGCCAGAGCATAGCCCTTAAACCTTAAGGCAACCATTCCGGCAACACCGGCAACACCGGCAATCACTATAATCTTCGTAAGGTCTCCGCTTCTGAGAAATGATATAATCAAAAATGTTACAAAGAATATCGTCGCTGTCCCAAGGTCTCCCATAGCTGCAAGACAGGCGAAGCAAAACAGAGAAAAGCCTGTAAATATCAATGTGTTTTTCTTATCAAAGAGTTCGTCTAAAGACGCCGCTCCGACCCAGATAAATGCCAGTTTTACAAGTTCCGACGGCTGAATGGTAAGGCTTCCTATGCTGATCCAGTTGTTATTACCGTTTCTGGATTCTCCAAATATTACATTTATAAGAAACAGCACCACTGCAAGAGCATATACTATCTTCTTAATCTTAATTGTCCTCGGAAGTTCTCTAAGCCATGTACACATGAAAAAGAAGAGTCCTACACCCAGGCAGATTGCAATAAACTGCTTAAACACCTGATTGGGAAATCTCGTCGCAACCGCCGCAAGGGACAAAGTGCACAGAAAGAAAGCTATAAGCTCCATCTCAAAACCCTTGCGCTTCATACTTCTGAGGACGATTACATACCCCCACATAAGTCCGCACAGTCCCATATATGATATTGTAATCTGCTGATCATATCTCTTGTCGAGGCCAATCATCAGCTGTATAACCGTCATCACCTGAAAAACGGTTATTGCAATCAAAGATGCCCATGGAGACACGAGCACGGTGTCTCTGGTTCTGTGCCAAATATTATTTCTTCGCTCTTCTATGCTTATGGGAAAAAGCATGCACTTCGCTTTTCCTAAGACAAGGCTGTCTCCCGTTCTGATTTCAACCTCTGTATTAGGCTCAATTCTTGTACCGTTGAGAACTGCACCGTTTTTTGAACCTAAATCCATGTATTTCCATATTCCGTCATTATCTCTGGTCAGCGTGCCGTGGGCTCTTGAAACACTCATATCGTCTATCTGCACATCGCAGCTTCCGGCTCTGCCTATTACATTTTCCCAATGCTTAAGCGGAATATTTATAAAAGGACCGGTATTGAGATATGCCCAAACTTCCGCCGCATTATTACTCTTCAAAAGCGATTTTATCGACTTTAAAAGTATGTAAAACGCCAAGAAAATAAATATCCATCTTGCAAATGTAGTGTAAATATCACCTGCTGAATTTGCAGAGCTGAAAGTATCCCCTATTGATGATGGTATAGAAATCAGAAACTCTCCTATTCCTGTAAAAATCCCCTTTATTATTTCCATATAGATTCCCTCGCTATACTACAAATCCTCCGTCTATCCCAATCACCTGACCGGTAATAAAAGAGGCCCTTTCCGATACCAAAAACGCTATCAGGTCTGCAACCTCCCGGGGCTGTCCGATTCTCCCCAGCGGCGTCTCCTCACGCAGAGATTTTAAGTCTTCTTCCGTAAGGTCTTTGTTCATTTCCGTATCGATTACTCCCGGCGCCACACAGTTAACTCTGATTCCCGATGGACCCAGCTCCTTGGCAAGACTCTTTCCCAGTCCGATTAGGGCAGCTTTTGTGGCAGAGTATCCGGCTTCACAGGAAGCTCCCGCCCTGCCCCACATGGAGCTGACCAGAACAATACTTCCGTTTTTTTTGCTTATCATATCGGGTAAAAATCTCTGCAGAACATTCACTGCCCCGTCTAAGTTTACAGACTTAAGCCTGTTCCACTCATCTTCTCCCAAGCATGTGAACAGTCCGGTTTCACTTACTCCCGCGTTGCATATTATGGCGTCAAATCCGGCATAGCCTGCTTTTTCCAGCTCTTTTGCAGCTTCCGTTACTGCCTCCGAATCCGAAACATCGCACTTAACAGCTTTGCATCCGAACTCCTGCGCAATGGCTTCCGCGTCCGCTTTGCTGTCTTTATAAAAAAATACAACACCAAAACCAAGCTTCGCAAAAAGCCTTACTGCGGCAGCCCCGATTCCTCTGGAGCCTCCTGTAATCAAAATCTTCTTTTTCACTGAATTTTCTCTACTTAACTTGCCCATCTCAACAAAACTTTTCTAAAAAGCAAAATTAAACATATAAGGGTCGATTGCCCAATATTCTTCCATCTTATACTTGATATACTCAGGAGATTCAAACTCCGGCATACCTATGAAAAAATGCTTTTTATCATCTTTCTCTGAAATTACGGAGCAAGCGGCATAAACGCTGAAGGAAAAAAACAGCTTACCCTTTCTGTCCAGCTTACCCTTTGTTTCTCCCAAAGAATCAAGCTCCTCGTACATTGCCTTCATCTTCGCCCTTCCGCAAGCGAGGCTTTCGTCATTTAAAATTGCAACAAGCTTTGCAAAAGCCGGCACCGAATCCTGCCATGTCACAGCTTTCTCACACAGCTCCCCGATAACATCAAACATCTGAACATAGTCCTGAACCTCATCATCATAAAATTCAAGCCCGTGTTTTTCCAAAAGGGATACCATCTCATGAAACCTGCCGCTGTCAACAAGTTCTTTCTTCCTTTCTTCCCTTTCGTCAATCTTTTCCACGGTATTACTGTACTGCTGATTATCCATTAAAAAGCCTTTCCCGTTAGCAGCTCATAAGCCTCTTTATACTTTGCAACGGTTTTTTCAATTACATCATCCGGAAGAAGATAGTCGCTGTCCGGATTAGCCTTAAGCCAGTCTCTGACGAACTGCTTGTCATAAGAAGGCTGTGATTTTCCGGGTTCGTAGCCCTCCAAAGGCCAAAATCTGGAGCTGTCCGGAGTCAACATCTCATCTCCCAGAACCACATTCCCCTCTTCATCAAGTCCAAATTCAAACTTGGTATCTGCTATAATAATTCCTCTTTCAAGGGCATATTCGGCACACTTCTTGTACAACGCCACGGTATAGTCTCTCAGCTTTGCCGCATACTCCTTTCCCTTTCCCGGAAATTCTCTTTCTATCACCTCGATGCTTTTCTCAAAGGAAATGTTTTCATCGTGATCTCCTATTTCCGCCTTTGTGCTTGGGGTATAAATGGGCTCGGGAAGCTTGTCCGACTCCTTTAAGCCTTCAGGGAGCTTGATTCCGCAAACGGTTCCGTCCTTCTTGTAGCTTGCCCAGCCGCTGCCTGTTATATATCCTCTGACGATACATTCAACCGGAAGCATGGTGAGTTTCTTACACATGGTGCTGTTTCCCACATACCCCTCCTGCCTGAAAAACTCCGGCATATCGTTATTGTCCACAGAAATCATATGGTTTGGAACTATATCCTTTGTCAGGTCAAACCAAAACTTTGACATCTGGGTTAAAATTGCACCTTTATCTGTAATCTTATTCTTCAGAATATGGTCAAATGCTGAAATTCTATCGGTGGCCACCATGATCAGACTTTCGTTGTTGTCGTATATCTCTCTTACTTTTCCTTCCTTAACAGGCTTAAAAACTTCCATTCTATCCTCCCACATTGCTTATTTCCGATTTCAATCAATATTTTAATCGCCAATTTTTTTAATCATTATATCATATTTCATATAAATAACATTGTATTTTATATAAAATTTTTGTAAAATACTATAACAGTCGAAAGGAGAAACTATGAAAGTACTTATAATAATTGCACTATATTCAATATTATACATATATACGATTTTACAGCTGAATCACTGGCTTAAACTCATATCAAAAAGCGTAATTCCCAGAATTTTAACCGATTTAATCTTTATCGCTTTAGGTCTTATGCCTGTGGGAGCTGCTTTTTTAGGGGAAGGCTCTCTGAGAAATATTTTGGAAACCAACGGAAACCTGTGGTTCGGCTTCCTTATTTATTTTACGGGCTGTCTGATTATCTTTCATGTATTCAGAGGAATCGCTTGGATAATCAACCATAAGAATCCCGACAAAGCAGTTGTTGCACCTTGGATAGGCGTTACGGTTCTGAGTATATGCGTTTTGGTCTCCATGTCACTGAATGTTTTCGGACATGTAAATTCTCATAAGGTCAGAACAACCAAATATAACATAACCTCGTCAAAAAAGACCACATCCTCCGGCAAGCTGAAGGTAGTGCTCATATCTGACCTTCAGTTAGGTGCAAATACCCATGTGGAACAGCTGAAAGCAATGGTCAGAGAGATAAATAAGCAGGATGCGGATGCGGTATTCGTTGCCGGAAATACATTCAGCAGTTACTTAAGTTCTCTTAAGAATCCCGACCTGTATTCAGAAATTTTGAAAGGAATAAAAGCTAAACAGGGAGTCTATGCCGTATATGGCAACACCGACATTGAACAGCCTCTTTTCGCAGGCTTCACCCTGATGCCCAATACTCCGAATCCAAGCAGAGAACAGATGAGCAAATATATGACCGACAGCGGTTTTCAGATTCTTGAGGATATTACCATCTATATTAACGGGGTGCAGATTGTGGCAAGAACCGATGATTCCTACAGTACTCAGAAGCGTGCATCCGTTTCGGCGCTTACCGGTTCTCTGGATAGCCGCATGCCGATTTTTGTGCTTCAGAACAGGCCCGATGACTTCAAGCGTTTTCAGGAAAGCGGTGTCGATGTTGCTCTAAGCGGGCATACCAGAGACGGGCAGTATTTTCCCGGCAATATAATAGACCGTTTTCTATATGAAAATCCCTATGGGTTAAAGACTATTCACAATGTATACAGCGTCGTAACATCGGGAATAGGAACCTCCGGGGCGCCTATAAGGATAGGGACTAAGAGTGAAATCGCAGTAATTGACTTCCAATATTGAAAACACCTGTGGCAACTTGCGATTTTTCAAAGGAAGGTGAAATTATCAATTTGATAGGTCAAAGACATGGTGAGATTTGTGTGCTTCCAAGGCATACGAATCTCACTTTTTTATAAGCTGCCTTTTTCTTGTGGTAAGTTTATCCAATTTTCTTATAAAATTTTTCCGAAAAGTCTTGACTATATATATATATACTGGATGTGCTGAGCGGTTTTATCTATCTAAATTTTTATGGAGGTATCAATGAAGAAGGCAATGGTAATTTTGCTGTCATCACTTCTCTGCACCGGTCTGCTGGTGGGATGCGCGGGAAAAAATTCATCAGAATCCAAAGAGAAAAAGAAAACGGCGCAGACAGAACAAAAAAAGCCTACGGTTAGTAAGAAGTTTAAAAAATTAATGGATTCTTACGAAGATTTCTTTGATGAGTATGTTAGCTTTATGAACAAGTATCAAAATTCTGACGATGCATTAGGTATGATTACAGACTACACAAACTATCTGACCAAGTATACCAAAATGATGGAAAAACTTGAAAAAATTGATCAATCTAAGCTTTCAGAGGAAGATGCCAAATACTACACCAAAGTAATGACACGCATAAATAAGAAGTTGGCTAAAGTAACCAGTACAGAGGAGTAATTCAGAAGAGAGAAAGGATAAGGAAACAGAATGGGAGTCGCATCATTAGTATTAGGAATTGTATCTATTCTATGCGGAGTTTTTTCTGCCGGGGTATTTGGATGGCTGGGATCCATCATCGGCGCTATAGGAACTATTTTAGGTGCTTTAGGCAGAAAAAATGCTGAAACAAAGTCAATTGCAACAGCCGGACTTATCTGTTCAATCATAGGACTGGTACTGGGTGTAGTTTTATATGCTGCTTGTGTAGCTTGTGCAAGCGGTACGGCTACATCATTAAACTCAGTATTAAGTGGAAATTAGTTGTAATTTATTTAAAGACTGGAGTGTCTATTTGACACTTCAGTACTTTTTTATTTAATATCAAAAGACTCATGTTACCATATATAAATATTCTAAACAGCAAAATTTCAACATACGGAATTTTAATTGCATCCGGAATTATAATCGCAAATATATCCGTTTTTCATATGGCGAAAAAAAATAGGGATTCTATTGATGATATTATTATTCTCGAGGGATACGGGCTTATCGGCGGATTTATAGGAGCAAAACTCATGTACATCGCAGTACTTCTAAACCAAATAGGTTGGGATACTCTTTTTCAACCAAAAAATATTCCTCTGATAATAAATGGCGGTTTTGTATTCTATGGCGGTCTGATTTTGGGAGTTTTTACATCACTTTCATGTGGTAAAATTCATAAGATACAAACCATTGATTTTTTAAAAAAATATATTTTTGCAATACCTTTAGCCCATGCTTTTGGAAGATTAGGGTGTTTTTTCGTAGGATGCTGCTATGGCATACCCTATTCAAAAATAGGTGCTGTGCAGTTTCCCTCCAATTCTTTTGCACCTCACAACATTTCACTGTTTCCCGTACAATTGCTGGAATCAATCCTTTTATTTCTTCTTTCAGTAATTCTCTATACTCTTAGTAAAAAAAGTAAATCCTCATACAATATAGAAATTTACCTTTTTCTCTATGGTCTCATTAGAGTTTTGATAGAATTTCTTCGTTTTGATTCCGTAAGAGGTGTATATTGGGGTGTATCCACCTCGCAATATATAAGTTTTGTCCTAATTTTAATTTCTACTTTCTGCTTTCTGCTTAGAAAAAGAAAAAAAGGAACTTTGAGTTAACCTCTCCGTCCCTTTCTTTGTTATCTGTTTTACCTGAAAAATTGCAGCTAAAAGCCTGTTTCTTACCTGCAATCTCATGTTCATCCATACCTGAGCATTCTCATGGAATTAAGAATGCACAGGGTTGCAACTCCCACATCTGCAAATACCGCCGACCACATGTTGGCAATGCCCAAAGCTCCCAGTCCGAGGACCAGAAATTTTACTCCGATTGCAAATACAATATTTGCTTTTACTATGGACATGGTCTTTCTCGATATGCGAATTATTCTGCCTATCTTATCCAAATCATCGTCCATTATCACAACATCTGCAGCCTCAATAGCTGCATCTGAGCCCATGCTGCCCATTGCAAAGCCTACATCTGCACGGGCAAGTACGGGAGCATCATTAATACCGTCTCCTGCAAAGCCTAAAAATCCTTTAGCATGTGTCTTTTTCAGAATTCGGTCCATTATTTCAACTTTATCCTGAGGCAAAAGCTCACTGTACCACTCGTCTATCCCAAGTTCTCTGCACACGCTTTCTGCAACCTGCTTCTTGTCTCCGGTAAGCATTATGCAGTTTTCTATTCCCATTTCCTTTGCATTTTGAATCGCCTCTTTTGCACCCTTTTTTACCGTATCTGAAATCACGATACTTCCCAAAAAGGTTTGGTTCTCTGCAACATAGATTACAGTCCCCGGTGCATCGTTTTCTCGGATCTTTATTCCATTTTCCTCCATAATCCTTGGATTACCCAGAATTATACTTCCATTTTCGGTCTCTGCAACAATTCCCTTCCCGGAAATGTCTTCAATACTCTTTACCTTGGATAAATCCGGCTCAGCTTTGGCAGCCTCTTTGACAGAAAGTGCTATAGGGTGATTGGAATAGCCTTCCGCAAGTGCCGCGATGCAAATAAGCTCTTCCTTTGACATGTTTTCAGGCGCAACTTCGCTGACCACAAAATTTCCTTCAGTCAGTGTTCCCGTTTTATCAAACACCATCGTATTCATCTTCGATATTGCTTCAATATAATTTCCGCCTTTAACAAGGATACCTGCTTTAGATGCGGCTCCTATACCGCCGAAGAATCCCAGCGGAACGGAAATAACCAAAGCGCAGGGACAGGATATAACCAGAAATACACATGCCCTTTGCAGCCAGTCTGAGAAAGCACCGCCGAAAAATAGCAGCGGAACGGTGGCAAGAAGCACTGCACCTACAGTTACAATCGGTGTATATACCCTTGCAAATCGTGTTATAAAGTTCTCCACTTTTGCCTTCTTCCCCGTGGCATTTTCCACAAGTTCAAGTATTCTTGAAACTGTTGAATCCTCAAACTCTTTGGTAGTTTTCACTCTCAGAAGACCGCTTCCGTTTACGCAGCCGCTTATAACCTCATCTCCCTTGGTCACTCTTGCAGGTACAGATTCTCCGGTGAGAGAAGATGTATCAACCATGGAATCTCCCTCTATAACCAGTCCGTCAAGGGCGATTCTCTCACCCGGCTTAACTACAATTATGCTTCCCACAGGAACATCATCAGGATCTACCGTCTCTACCGATGACTCCGTCTCCAAATTTGCATATTCAGGACATATCTCCATCAGTTCCTTAATTGAGTTTCTGCTCTTACCCAGCGCATAATCCTGAAAAAGTTCTCCAAGCTGATAAAACAATATAACCGCCAGCGCCTCAGAAAATTCCCTTATTCCGAAAGCCCCGAATGTCGCTATCATCATCAAAAAGTTTTCATCGAATATCTGTCCTCTCGATATATTCTTAAACGCTTTGAAGAGAATATCGTATGCAGCCAAAAGATATGTGGGAACATACAGAAAATATCCTATCCAAATTTCTTCGTTAAAATAACTTTTTAACAGCGTTCTTCGTATTACTTCAATTCCTGCAAATAAGACTGCGCAAATTATAAATCTGATTAGCTTCTTCTTGTTCTTATCCATCTCAATACTGCCTCTTTATACTGCTTCTTTGGTAAGGGTAATGCCGAAATAACCGGTTTACTTCGGCAAATTTCTTATCTAACGATTTTAATTCCCGGCTCAAACTTATCGCATATTTTTTGAGCTTCCTCTATGATTTCCTCAAATTTGTCATCATCGGCCTCCAGTGTCAGCTTTTGCATGATAAAATTCATATTTGCATTCAAAACACCCGGAATTTCTTTGATTGCAGCTTCCATCTTAGCTGCGCAGTTTGCACACTGCAGTTCATCCATCTTAAATTTCTTTTTCATTTTTTACCTCCCCGATACAATTTCGTAGTGCCAAATCTGACGCTACGGTTTACGAAAACATACGATTTTATCATTCCAAAACATGTTCCATACCGTTATTTATAATGGTTTCCACATGCTTGTCAGCAATAGAATAGTATACTTCCTTCCCGCTTCTTCTGTTTTTCACCAAGTTCGTCTGCTTCAAAGTGCGAAGCTGATGTGAAACTGCCGATTTTGACATTCCCAATAGCGAAGAAATGTCACATACGCACATCTCCTCCTGCAAAAGCGCACATAAAATCTTCAGCCTCGTGGAGTCGCTGAAAACCTTAAAGGCATCTGCCAGATCCATCAGAGTATCATCCTCAGGCATGTGTTCTCCAACCTTCTCAATAACTTCTTCGTGAATCACATTGCAGTCACAGCGATACATATCCTCATTCTTCTTAGACGCCATATTACCTCCAATTACAAAACATCCTGCACATAATATCTGTAAATCCTCTCACAAAAAACAAACAGTTGAATTATTGTTCAACTGTAGTTTAATTCTTTTCTGTTTAGTTGTCAAGTAAATTTTTTATAAAATATTTTTTCCGTCAAATTCTTCCAGATAATTTAAATAGAGCTTCTTTAACTCCGCAGTTTTTTCCCCGACTTCAAAGGAAAAACCCTCCACCCTTATCACCGGCAAAATACCTGTAAGGGAGTTGGTGACAAAACACTCTTCAAAGCTGTCAAGCTCCGAAAAAGCAATCTCAGTTTCAACAATGTCTTCACTTCTTTCCAAAACAAAGCGCCTCATAACTCCCGGCAAAATTCCGTCCTCTGCCCCGGGTGTAAAAAGTTTTCCCTCTCTCACAAAGAAAATATTTCCTGTAGAGGTTTCTGCAACATTTCCCTTAGAATTTAAAAAAAGGTAATCGTGCAATCCATTTTCTACGGCATCTTTCTTCAGAAAGAGATTTTCACCGTAATTAAATGTCTTATGATTTACAAACGGAGAGGTTTCATTTCTGATAACATCAGGCACTCCCAGAGAAACTGCGCTGTTCATGTCTGAAATATCGTAAGGATTCTCTCTTACCGAAAAAATATTATTTTCCTGAGAAACCATCAACTTAAGCACGCCTTTGTCCCTGAAAAAACTGTGAGGTTTCCTGCAGTATTCTCTTAGAGAAAAATCCTCTTTCTCCCCGCCTGCAAAGCAGAATTCAAGAACATCCCTTGCCTCAATATACTTATTGATGCCAAGAAAATTAAGGGTTCCGTTCAGTCTCTCCAAGTGCATATCGAAAAGCACAGGTTTCCCCTTGTAAATAGATATGGTTTCAAAAGCTCCTATTCCAAATGCATATCCGCTGTCAAACTTCATTTTTTATATGTCCTCTTAATCCAATATATCTCCCTCAAGAGTAATTCCGGTTCGTCGTAAGTTTTCCGAAATTTCTTTTTCACTCCACTATGGCTTTCTCAAGGGCAAGCGCCTTTTGAAAGACTTCTTCATACTCAAACTCAAGCTCCGACTCCCATGTTATGCCTCCGCCGGCGCCCATCTGATATATGCCGTCCTGATATACCGCCGTCCTGATTACTATATTAAAATCGCAGTTTCCGTCAAGTCCTATATATCCTATGCATCCTGTATAAAGACCTCTGGAAGACTTTTCTATATCGTCAATGAGTTCCATGGCTCTTCTCTTCGGAGCTCCGGTAATGGAGCCCCCCGGAAATGATGCAGAAATTAAGTCTGTGACATCACTGTCTCCCAAGGTTCCCTCAACTGTCGATGACAGGTGAAAAACCGTTGCATATTCTTCAATATCAAACATTCGCGGAACCTTTACACTCCCCGGAGCACACACCTTATTGAAATCGTTGCGCTCAAGATCCACAATCATCCGCAGCTCGCACCTGTCTTTTTCTGAGTTTGCAAGTTCCTCCCTAAACTGAAGATCCTCTTGTTCTGTCACGCCCCTGCGCCTTGTCCCCTTAATAGGTCTCGTCCACACCCTTCCCGACTCACACTTCAGGAATCTTTCAGGGGATGCACAGAGGATTGAATACTCATCCTCCTCAAGAAATGCAGAAAAGGGCGCAGGATTTCTTTCTCTCAACGAGGTGTATACCTGAAACGGCTTTTTTTCGCCGGAAATATTCAACTGCTGAGTCATATTTACCACATATATGTCGCCTGCACATATGCGTTCAATCATGTGGGAAACGGCCCTCTTATATTCTTCCTTACTAAAATCACATTTCCAGCTGTTCTTATTCCCGAAGCAAAGTTTTTCACCATTTCTAAGGTGCTTTCCTTCTTTCTGAAAGTAATTTACTTCCTTCCGGTTCCTCTCTTCCCCGCGGTCTATATCGTGTTTAAGGGCTTCAATTTTTCGGGAAACTTCCTCCATAAGCTCTCTGCTGTCATTGGTCTTACCGTTACAAATTAGGAAAATCCTATTTTCCTCATGGTTTTCCACTACAACAAAATCATAGAACTTAAACATAGCCTTCGGCATCTTAATTTTCTCGCGATGCTTCGACTTAATGCCCATCTGCCCCATTCCGAAACCGTAGGTAAAGTATCCTATGCAGCCGTCCACAAAAGGAATATCTTCCCCGGAAATTCCCATCATTTCAAGATCTTTTTCAGTTATGCCATTCTCTTTCAAATATTTTTTTATATACGACAAAATATCACCTTGAAAAGCTTTCCCGTTGACCGTAAACCCTCTGCCGCACTCTTCAATGGATAAATAGGGCTTAAATCCTGCAATCGTAAACTTTCCCAGCTGATTTTTAAGCGAAGATTCCAATAAAAAATCCCCTTTTTCCCTTAGCCTTTCAAATATTTCAAAAGCTGTTATTCCTCTGATTTCCCTGATGCATCTTTCTGTCTTAGTTTTCATTGCAAATCCTTATAAAGTTGTTTATCAATTCATGCCCGTATTCTGTCTGCAGCGCCTCCGGATGAAACTGAACTCCGAATACGGGAATCTCCCTGTGAGAAAGTCCCATGATAACCCCGTCTTCATCCCTTGCAGTAACCTTAAGCATCTTCGGCAAAGGCTCTGTCGCCACAAGAGAATGGTACCTCGTAACCGTAAATTCCTTTGGAATCCCCTGAAAAATTCCTATTTCCTCCTCATCAGCACCGTTTTCTATACACACTTTGGTAAGTTTGCCGTGCATAGGTCTTTCTCCTCTTATTACCTCACCGCCGTAATATGTGGCAATAAACTGATGTCCGAGACAAACTCCCAAAATAGGGGTGCGCCCTGCAAAATCATCCATAATCTTCTTCATCACCTGTGATTCTTCCGGATGTCCCGGCCCCGGAGATAATAAAACTCCTGAAATACCGAAGCCACATACCTCATCTTCCCGAAAATTTTCAGGAGTTCTCACAACCACATTTTCACCTGCTTCTTTCAGATATGCTACAAGATTATACACATATGAATCGTAATTATCTAAAACCAGTATCAACTAAATCTGTCCTTCCACTTTCCTAAATATGTCTATCTTCTATAAATAAAATCTTCCCAAATACCTTTTATATTGTAACATTTTTTTATATTTATTCAATGTAACAGACATATAATATTGAGTTCTCATGCAAATGTAAGTATCTGCATGCCATACCTTCAGTAATGCCAATGGTTTCAGCAATCTTTGCAATCGACGGTGATTATCTGTATATCAAAAATTTCAGATATGTTTTTTTTGCAAAAGAAAAGAGGTGTCACGAAATGAAGTGAATCCCTTTCGTTAGATTTTGTCTAACATTTCGGGTTCAGTTCAAATTGTTAACACCCCGGTATTTCTCAAACTCATCATTGAAAATTTCTGCCCATTAAGGCTTTTTTGTTAAGTATGGCTGTTTAATCTGTTATCTGTATATTAAATTTTCAAATTCTAATTGTTTAACATTCCACCAAACAATGTATCTATCGTGATATGCTTTACCTGCTATCTTCAGTTTCATGTCTATATTAGGATAATCTTTTCTAAAATCATTTAAGATATTTTTTGTAAGCATATCCTTGTTTCTCACATTATCACTAAAGACTGTAACTTGGGTATTATCTCTTGCAGCTCTTGAAAGTTCTAATATTTCTTCATCGGTAAGTTGAAACATAAAATCTTCACCTTCAAACTTCTCAATATTATTTTTTACTTGTCTATTAAAGTTTTTAGTTTCATAACCATATATTTCAGCTAAATCTGCATCAAGCATATACTTAATTGTAAAATGACAGCTCCCGCCGCTGAAATCTTTTTTGAATCAAAAGCGAAAGAATGGTTAAGCATTACAATAGACTCGTTTTTGAATAAATACGGTAATCCTATATCTATTGCTGATGATGAAGCTTTAAAAAATGTTGCTGACTATATAGATGACCATTATGCAACATCCATCTCACAAGATACTTTAGAGAAAATATCCACTATGAGCGGTACAAAACTAAAAAAATTATTTAAGCAAAAATATCAATGCACAATTACAGAATATACTCAAAGACGGCGAATGAATATGGCGGAAATTCTTTTATTGAACTCCTCCCTTAAAATTCAGGATATAGCGGAAACTGTAGGCTATTCTTCTCACAGCAAATTTAGTATCTGTTTCAAAAAATACAAAGGATTTTATCCTAAGGATATTAAAAAATATACAAAGAATGCTCCGGTTCTTCATAATAATGAAAAAGAGATTGATTAACCTCAATCTCTTTTTTCTAACTTATTAACTTGTATACCTGCTCTTTTCAGAATCCTTAACTTCTCCTGCTTAGTACAGCTTCGATCCTGCCGGTATATTTTCATCAACCATAACGAGATTCAAAAGTTCTCCATCTTCGTAATCGCAAACTGCCGAAAGAAGCATTCCGCAAGATTCGATTCCCATCATCTTTCTCGGCGGCAGGTTTGTTATCGCCACAAGGGATTTACCTATCAATTCCTCTGCGGAATAATTGTCCTTAATCCCTGAAAGTATAGTCCTTTCAACACCGGATCCGTCATCCAAAGTAAATTTTAAAAGTTTCTTACTCTTAGGTACTTCCACGCAGTCCTTAACCTTCACCACTCTGAAATCCGACCTTCTGAATGTATCGAAATCAACTGTCTCTTCAAAGAGAGGTTCAATCTTCACCTTTGACAGGTCAATTTTTCTTGACTCTTTTTCCGCCTTGCCTGCACCTAAAGGCTTCATCGTAGGGAACAGCAGTACATCTCTGATACTTGCAGAGTCGCTAATCAACATGATTACGCGGTCTATTCCAACTCCAAGTCCGCCTGTAGGAGGCATTGCAACTTCCAAAGCATTTACGAAGTCCATATCCATCGGATGAGCTTCATCATCTATGCCCGCATCAAGTTCTGCCTGCTGCTCTGAAAATCTCTCAAACTGATCGATAGGGTCATTCAGCTCCGAAAAAGCATTGGCAATCTCCCATCCGTTGATATATGCTTCAAAACGGCGGGTTATTCTCGGATCTTCCGGATCCCTCTTTGCAAGTGGGGAGACTTCAACGGGATGACCTACAATAAATACAGGTCCGTCCAAATACCCCGGAACATCTTCACAATATTCCTCAAACATCTCGGCAATCAGCTTTCCTCTTGTGAAGCCCTTTATTTCATCTGCATCCATTCCGTAAGCGATTGCCGCTGACCTGGCTTCTTCATCGGTGTCTATCTTTGCGAAGTCAACACCTGTAATCTCCTTAACGGCATCTGCCATGTTCAGACGGCGCCAAGGCGGAGTAACATCAAACTCCTTGCCCTGATAGGATATAATCGGCGTTCCGTTAACCTCCATCTGAGCCTTGTATACCAGCTGCTCGGTAACTTCCATGGTGTTTTCCATATTTCCGTATGCCATGTAACATTCCATAGAAGTAAATTCCGGGTTATGGTTTCTGTCCATTCCCTCGTTTCTGAACATCTTTCCCATTTCGTAGACACGGTCGAGGCCTCCAACGATAAGCCTCTTAAGATACAGCTCGTTGGATATTCTCATTCTCAAATCCATATCGAGAGTATTGTGGTGAGTCTCAAAAGGTCTTGCATTTGCACCGCCTGCAATTGCAGTTAAAATAGGCGTATCCACTTCCAGATAACCGTAGTCTTCCTCAAGCACCCTTTTCATCTCGTGAATAATCTTGGAACGCTTGATAAATGTATCTCTTACATCCTGATTCATGATTAGATCCACATAGCGCCGGCGGTAGCGAATATCTGTATCCTTCAGACCGTTCCACTTGTCGGGAAGCACCTGCAGAGATTTTGACAGTAACACAAGATTAGTAATGTGGATTGAAATTTCCTCAGTCTTGGTTTTAAAAACCCTTCCCTCAATTCCAACTATATCTCCAATATCATAGGTCTTAAACCATTTGTATTCCTCTGCACCGATTTCATCTCTTTTTACATAGCACTGGATTCTGCCCTGCTTGTCCTGCAAATCAAAGAAAGCAGCTTTTCCCATTACGCGCTTGCTCATAATTCTTCCGGCACAGGATACTTCCTCGTCCTCAAGAGCATCGAAGTTGTCTTTAATGTCCTTGCTGTGAGCCGTCACATTCCATGTTTCATGGATATAAGGATTACGGCCTGCCTCCTGCAAATCTTTTAATTTCTGACGGCGAATCTGTCTTTGCTCATTAAGATCTTCTTCATACATTTCGCTTTCTGGCTCAGCGTTGATATTGTTAATATTGTCCGTACTCATCTTTTACATACTCCTAATTTTTCTTTGCAATTTCTAAAATGCTGTAATGAATAGCTCCATCAGGCAGCGAGACCTCTACCTCCTCGCCCTTTCTGTGACCGATGAGAGCTGATGCGATTGGAGACTCATTTGAAATTTTTGCAGGTTCCGCAAAAGGATCTGCTCCTGTAGAGCCTACTATTTCAAAGATTTCCGTTTCCCCATCTTCCTTGCACTTCACAGTTACCAACAACCCTACATTTACTTTATCGACATCTATCTCTTCTGAATTGATGATTCTGGCGTTTCGCATCATCATCTCAAGCCTTGTGATTTCCGCCTCAAGTTCAGCCTGCTCGTCCTTTGCCGCCGTGTACTCTGCGTTCTCGGACAAATCTCCGTAGGAAATAGCTTCTTTCAATCTTTGAGATACCTCTTTTCTCTTTACGGAAACGAGATGATCTCTCTGATTCTCTATATCTTCGTAATCCCCTTGGGTTAACAGCACTTCTTCTACCATTTGATTCCTCCATTTTCTAATTAAACCTTGCAAGAAATTATATCCTACAAGGCAGTTAATGTCAACGCTTGCGGCAATTTAGCTTTCTTTATTACTGCTGACAAATCTTTTTATCTTTTTTGCTGTGGTTTTTTCAAACTCGTCTTCTTTTATTACAACCTTCTTTATCTTTTTGAATAGAGGCAAACTCTCATTAATCTTGTCCACCTCTTCCCAGATGAAATCTCTCTTTTCCTCCTCCGTATAGTCGCTTCCGATTGCCTGTGCAAGAAGTTCTTCATCTACGGTCACGGTAGCTGCAATTATAATATCCTTTTCGTCCAGTTCGCTGCTTTGTCCCCAGACCATCACTTCCTCTATACAGGAAATATTCTTCAGATAGTTTTCAAGCTCTTCCGGGTACACATTCTTGCCGTTCTGAGTGATTATGACATTTTTCAGCCGTCCGGTTATATATATGTAGCCGTCCTTATCCACATAGCCCAGATCTCCTGTATAGAACCATCCGTTTTTCAGAACCTCATCTGTGGCTGCCCGGTTGTTGTAGTATCCGAGCATTACGCTGGCTCCCTTTAGAACGATTTCACCTACACCGTCGCTTCCTTTGTTGACAACCTTAACCTCCATGCCCGGCATCACATGACCTGCGGAGTTGCTGCGCATCAGCCACGGTTTATCCGGGTTAAGCGCCGCAAGGGGACTGCATTCCGTCAATCCATACCCCTGAACTGCAGTTAATCCTATATCGTTGAAAAAGTCTAAAACCTTAGGATCTATGGCTGAACCTCCTGCGATTAAGATTCTCATTCTGCCTCCAAACACCTTATGAATATCTTTCACAAAAGGCTTCACCAGATTGATTTTAACTTTCCTACTCAATCTGTTAGCCATAAGAATTCGCTTAAAGGCCTTTTCTTTACCCTGTCTCTGAATTTCTTTCCGGATTTTCTTGTACAGCCCCTCAAGGAGCAGCGGAACGCCTAAGAAAATTGTAGGTTTGATTTCCTTCATATTCTTTTCTATATAGCGAAGTCCCTGACAGTAGGCGATTGAAGCTCCCATGTAAAGAGGAATCAAAAGACCGCAGGTACACTCATATGTATGATGGAGAGGAAGCACGGAAAAGAAAATATCTTCTTCACAAATCTTCATGAAAGTAGGTGCCCCCATAAGGTTATCGCATATGTTGCTGTGCGACAGCATTACTCCTTTGGCAACTCCCGTGGTTCCCGAAGTGTAAAGTATTACCGCCATTTTTTCCGCATCAATCTCAGCATCTAAAAACTGTCTGTCTCCTGTTGCAATCTGCTTCTGTCCCTCTTCTATGAGCGCCTTAAGAGTCATTACGCCTTCCTTGCTGCTCTCATTCTCTCCATAGTCAAAGTTAACCAGAAGTTCCAGATTCGTGTCACCCTCCGCCTTCATATCACAAAAGATTTTCTCATAATCTTTATCCGAAAGTACGCAGCTGACATCTGCATCGACTACAAGCTGCTTCAGTTCATGGGCAGGAAGTTCCTTATCCAGAGGAACACAAACCCCGGTTCCGCATACCGCCGCAAGATAGCTTACCGCCCACTGATAACAGTTATTTCCTATAACTGCAATCTTCTTATCCTTGAAATTTCTGTTTAAAAGCGCTGTTCCCAAAGAATTCACATCTGACAAAAGCTGTTTGTATGTGATTTCCACATAAGGCTTCTTGCTGTCAAATTTCTGATAAACGGCGGGTCTGTCACCATAAATATCCGCGCTGGTTTCCAGCATGGTCTTAAGCTCAGGAATCGGTCTTACATTGTGATATGAAACACCCTCATATTCATTCATGGCAAGTGACTTAATCTTTGATTTCGCCTTCTTATCCTGTTTTTTCCTCATTTCCCCGGAGCATTCCGGATGGGATTCGCCAACCGATGCAGTTTCCGTATTATTTCCGAAGCGCTTAATCTTCCCCGTTGTGGTTTTTACAAACTCCTCGGTTCTGATATTGATTCTCTTAATCCTCTTGTTAGGCGGGAATTTTTTATTTATTACCTCAACCAACTCCTTATAGAAGTGGTATACCTCGGAAGAACTGAGCTTCCCTTCCGTAGATGTCAAAAGCTTGTAATTAGGATATATATCAGCTGTAATTACAACATTTCCCACTCTCTCGTCATCCACTCCATGAACAAGAACTTCCTGTATGCGCTCATCTTCCATCAAAACCGCTTCAAGTTCTTCAGGGAAAATATTTTTTCCTCCCTTGGTTACGATTACCGTTTTCTTTCGCCCTGTGATATAGACAAAGCCTTCTTCATCCATGTAGCCCAGATCCCCTGTATGAAGCCAGCCGTTTCTCAAAACCTCATCGGTAGCTTCCTGATTCTCATAATAGCCCAGCATCACCGACGGACCTTTACATATAATCTCTCCAATTCCATCTTCATCGGAATTGATTATTCTTACCTCCGTTTTCGGCATAGGCTTTCCTACGGAGGCTGCCTTGCTGTACCTGTCCTGGTTAACACAAACGATAGGACCGTTTTCCGTCATTCCGTAGCCTTGAATCATGGTGAAACCCATGGCCTCAAAGTCCTCAATAACCTTGGGATCTATCGCCGCTCCTCCGGCAACAAATTTTTCCATGGCACCGCCAAAGGACTGATGGATTGCCTTAAACATACGCTTACAGATGGATTTATTGTTGTATAATTTAAGCTTTCTGGAAAGGTCTATAGCGGTTCTCAGTTTCTCCGCCTCACCTCTGCTCTCTGCCTGTTTCCACATTCCTTTGTACATCTTTTCAAATACGAGAGGTACTCCCAGAAGTACATTTGCCTTTACCTCCGCCATATTTTTTTGGATATAGCGCAGGCCCTCACAAATTGCAATGGTCTTGCCCTGATAGAAAGTAGTCCAGATGTCGCAGGTCATTTCGTAGGCATGATGAATCGGCAGAATGGAAAGCACTATGCCCGGCTCAGGAATCTGAAAATATTTGGACATATTGACACAGTTTGCCGCAATATTCCTCTGGGACATCATAACACCCTTTGCCATGCCTGTAGTTCCCGAGGTGAACAAAAGAGTAGCCATCTGATCCGGATCGACATTTGCGTTCACATAATCTTTATTTCCCGAAGCCAAAAGCTCCCTTCCTTCTTCAATAAGGCCGCTCATGGACAATGCTTCCTCCGTGTCCTCTTCAGAGTCCATGGAAATAAAAAATTCTATATTATGAGGATTTTCAAAAACAGGCTGTATGCTCTTCTTCACCTTGTCCGAATACACAATAGCGCTTGCGCCCGATCTTTCAATCAGACCCATCAATTCTTCTCCCGGAAGGTTCTTATCCAAAGGAACTATGGCTCCCACACCTGCAACGGTGGTGAAGTATGTCAAAATCCAGTAATAGCTGCTTTCACCTATAACTGCAATCTTCTTCCCATACAGTCCCAGATCCATGAGTTTGGTTCCAAGTCCGTCCAAATCCTCCTTAACTTTGCCGTAAGTTATTGGTACAAACTTCCCTGCCTTGCGGTTTTTTACCAAATAAGCCGTCTTGTCTGCAAAGAGGCTTGTACTCTTGAGAATAATGTCCTTTAAATCCGACGCTTCTCTTACTTCATATAATTTTTTACTGTACTTCTTATTATTCATCTCTCTTTTCCTATCTTTTGATTCACATAATTTTACCACTTTATTCACTTTTTTTCAAACAAACCATGTTCTCTTCACCAAATATTCAAAAAAGGCTTGCCGTCAATAACTGTATCAATTTTGACCAAGTTTGAAGTTTTTGTTAAATATATATTATATCCATTGACCTGCCACAGTTTAAGTAGTATACTTTTATTCAACAGGTGCGAAATAAGCACAACATATAGTATAATGTAGTATATTTGATATAAGAGAAGGAGTTATGGAAAATGGACAAAATACAACGCATTATCAAGCGTGACGGCAGGGTCGTAGAGTTTAGTGTGGACAAAATCGCAGACGCAATCTTTAATGCCGCCAAAGTTTTGGGTGGCAGAGACAGAGAGATGGCGGAATATCTTGCGAAGCAGGTCGAATTGTATCTTCTTGAGGTTTGTCACACATCGATTCCTACAGTTGAGCAGACCCAGGATGCCGTGGAAAAGATCCTTATCGAAAACGGTCATGCCAGAACGGCAAAGGAATACATTCTTTATCGTGCGGAAAGGACTCGCATACGCGATATGGATACTCAGCTGATGCACATATATGAAGATTTGACCTTCAAAGAGGCAAAGGATAACGATGTTAAACGCGAGAATGCGAATATCGACGGAAATACCGCCATGGGAACCATGCTTAAGTACGGTTCCGAGGGAGCTAAAGAGTTTTACAAGATGTATGTAATCGACCCGAAATACGGTAAAGCTCACAACAATGGCGATATTCATATTCACGATATGGATTTTTACACTCTGACCATGACATGCTGTCAGATCGACTTGGTAAGTCTCCTAAAGAACGGTTTTTCCACGGGACACGGTCATTTGAGAGAACCTAACGACATTGAAAGCTATTCGGCGCTGGCGTGCATAGCAATTCAGTCCAACCAAAACGATCAGCACGGAGGTCAGTCCGTTCCAAACTTCGACTACGGCATGGCTCCCGGTGTTCGCAAAAGCTACAAGAGACTGTATTCCTCAAATATGGGGAAAATGATAGAGCTTCTGTTCGGAATTGAAGACGGACCTGCCGTTATGAAAGCCTTCGTTAAGGATACCGAGGAAAAATATAATGTATATCCTTGTATGTCCCATGACGATGACTATAAGAAGGCTGAGGCTTCTTTCCTCTCAAAGTTTGCAGATGCCGCAACTGTCAAGAGACTTCAGGAGCAGGCTACGAAATTTGCAGACAGGGAAATCGTAAGAAAAACCTATCAGGCGATGGAGGCTCTGATTCACAATTTGAACACCATGCATTCAAGAGCCGGTGCTCAGGTTCCGTTCAGCTCAATAAATTACGGAACCGATACCTCCCCTGAAGGGCGCCTTGTGATGAAGTGCGTTATGGAAGCCACCGACGCAGGTCTCGGAAACGGTGAGACACCGATATTTCCAATCCAAATTTTCAAGGTAAAGGAAGGTGTAAGCTACAATCCTGAGGATCCTAACTACGATTTGTTCAAACTTGCGTGCAAGACCAGTGCAAAGAGACTCTTCCCAAATTTCTCTTTTCTGGATGCGCCTTTCAACAAGCAGTATTACAAACCGGGCCATCCTGAAACAGAATGTGCCTACATGGGCTGTCGAACGCGTGTAATGGGTAATCAATACGATCCTTCAAGAGAAGTCGTTTACGGCAGGGGAAATCTTTCCTTCACATCTATAAACCTGCCTCGCCTCGGAATCAAGGCAAAGGGAGACATAGAGGCATTCTTTGAAAGTCTCGACCATATGATCGATTTGTGTATAGGTCAGTTAAACGAAAGATTTAAGATCCAGGGGCAGAAAAAGGCTAAAAACTTCCCGTTCCTCATGGGGCAGGGCGTATGGATCGACTCCGGCAAACTCAAGCCTGAGGATACTATAGAAGAGGTCATTAAACACGGAACCCTTACCATCGGTTTCATCGGCCTTGCAGAATGCCTTAAGGCTCTCATCGGCCAGCATCACGGCGAATCCGACAGAGCAGAACAGCTTGGAATTGAAATCGTTGCATACATGAGAAAGAGAATGGACGAAGAGGCTCGCAAGACAGGGCTGAACTGGTCAGTAATAGCAACTCCTGCAGAAGGACTTTCCGGTCGTTTTGTAAGAATGGACAGAAAGCGCTTTGGAAGTATTCCGGGAATCACCGACAGAGATTACTATACCAACAGTTTCCATGTTCCTGTTTACTATGAAATCAATGCTTTTGACAAAATCAGAAAGGAAGCGCCTTTCCACGATCTGACAAACGGAGGACATATATCATATATAGAGCTTGACGGAGATCCTCAGAAGAATTTAGAGGCTTACGAAAGCGTGGTTCGATGCATGAAAGAAAACGGTATCGGGTACGGCTCAATCAACCACCCTGTTGATCGTGACCCTTGCTGCGGATACACCGGCATCATCGATAACAAATGCCCTAACTGCGGACGCAAAGAGCATGACGGAGGACCTCAGTTTGAGCGTATCCGCAGGATTACAGGCTATCTCGTTGGAACTATGGATAACTGGAACGACGCCAAGAGCAGCGAAGAAAAGGACCGCGTGAAACACGAAGCCGTAACGGGATTTGAAAAGATATAACATCCTTGTGATCGTTTTGAGAAATTCTTCTTCGGTTATTTATACCCTGAAGACGACAAAACCCATATGTAAAGAGAAAATGAAAAATAAATTTCAAAACAGCAAAAACGAAGCTCCCGTAAGTCTCAGACTTGCGGGAGTTGTTAAAGAATCAATTGTGGACGGACCCGGGCTGAGATTTACCATATTCTGCCAAGGCTGCCCTCACAACTGTCCTGAATGCCACAATCCTGAAACACATGATTTCAACGGCGGATACGATTGCGCTATTCAAAAAATCTTAGATGCAATTGACGCAAACCCGCTTCTTTCCGGGGTCACTTTCAGCGGAGGTGAGCCGAGTCACCAGCCTGCAGCCTTTTTGAGGATTGCAGAGGAAGTAAAAAAGAGGGGTTTAAACATCTGGATGTATTCGGGATATACTTTGGATGAACTTTTAAGCTATGCGGAAGTAAGCCTTTCAGACCTTGGAAAATTCAGACCTTATGACATCAATAATACAGCAGGCTCAAGCGCAGAGGATACAGAGAATACAGCATTGGGTGCAGATGAAACAGGTGAAAATAACATTGGTAAAAACTTTTCATCAAAAAAACAACATAAGGTTGCCCTTGCCTCTCTTCTAAGTTTAGTCGATGTACTTATAGACGGAAGGTTCATAAATCCCCTCAAAGACTTGACACTTCAATATAGGGGAAGCAGCAATCAAAGAGTTATAGATATGAACAAAACCATGAAGCAAAAGAAAATCGTTTTGTACGAAATTACATGACAGAGGTAAATTAAATGAAAGAATATACAATACGAGGAAATGAATTCAAGTTGCGGTATTTTGATTTTTACGGGAATAAAACACCTATTTTATTCATACATGGTCTTGGATGTGCAGGTTCATTTGACTATATTGATGTAGCTTTTCAAGATGACTTGTCAGAACATAGAAAAATAGTTGTCGATTTGCTTGGGGCCGGATATAGCGATAAACCACCAAATTTCACATATAGCGTAAATTCCCATGCAGAATATCTGAATGAATTTATTGATGATATAGGATTAGGAGAGTTAGTAATCTTTGGACATAGTTTAGGCGGTCCCATTGCGATAGAACTTTGCAATTTATGCAGAGATAAAGTCAAAAAGTTAATACTCAGTGAGCCAAATTTAGCTCCAAGTACAAAAGGTTCTGCGAGCTGGGAACTTTCTCAATTAAATAATAAAAATCTGGACTCTGAAATTTTAGAGAAAATAAAAGAATATATGGAATCCGGGAATACAATGTGGGCATCCTCTTTAAAGAATTGTCTGCCAAAAGCAATTCATGAAATGTCAAAAAACGCTGTATCCGGAGGAATTCCTTCGTGGAAAACAACTCTATTCAGCTTTGAATTCCCAAGGTGTTTTATATTCGGCGAAAAATCATTGCCTGATGAAGATTACGACGATCTTACATTCAAGCACGAAAATATTGCAATCATAAAAAATGCCGGTCATTCTATGGCTTGGGAGAATCCTAAAGATTTAGCGCGTATCATAAAAAATTTCTTATAAGTTTCGATTTAATAATAAAGGAAGTAAAGGTGATAACCGATACTTCCTATTTTGATACTATATCTTAAAATCTTAAATTAATCTATCCCATAAAATCGCTTTGCATTATCACAGGTTATTCTCGCAACTTCCTCATATTCCATGCCTTTGATAACAGCAACTCTCCGCGCAACATATTCAACATATGGGGACATATTTTGCTTTCCCCGTTTCGGCACGGGAGCAAGGTAAGGTGAGTCTGTTTCAACCGTTAAAAATTCAATGGGAATATCGGCTGCCACCAGGCTTGTCTTTCTGTTATTCTTAAAGGTTACAGGTCCGCATATTGAAACAGTAGCACCCAATTTCACATATTGGCGTGCAGTTTCCACACTTCCGGAAAAGCAATGAATCAGCACTCTGCTGTCCGGCACCTCTTCACCTTTTTCATTTTTCCTTGGAGGGAAAAAACTTTGGCGTTCCTCACTGAAAGCACCCTCCTCCTTGAGGATCTCCATGGTTTCTTCCTCTGCATCTCTGGAATGAATCACTATAGGCATTTTAAGTTCATTGGCAAGGCAAATCTGCTTTCTGAAACCTTCTCTCTGAATATCTCTATCCGAATGATCATAGTAGAAATCAAGACCTATCTCGCCTATCCCCTTTACCTTGGGGTGCTTTGCCATCTCACGAATCTCTTCCATTGCCTTATCATCAAGGTCTTTGCTGTCATGGGGATGAATACCGACTATAGCATAGCACCATGGATATTTTTCCGCATCATAAACTGCCTGCCGCGATGACGGAATACTGAAAGCTGCGTCCATTACATAGGCAACCTGCGAATCCTCTATTTCCTTTGCCAAGGCATCTCTGTCAGCTTCAGAAAACCGCAATTCATTGATATGAGCATGAGCATCAAACAATATCTTATCCATGTTCTTATCGACCATCTTCCTAACCTACAACGCTTCCGTCAGGCGCTTTCGTGCTGACCAACTCAAGTTTTTTGCCGTTCTCCGCAAAGAGAAGCATTCCCTTTGATTCCATTCCGCGAAGTTTTCTATGTTTAAGGTTTGCCACAACTATTACCTTTTTGCCAACCATTTCCTCCGGCGAAAAGTCATTTGCCACACCTGAAATAATCTGTCTTGTCTCTGTATCCATCTTCACCTGAAACACCAACAGTTTATCTGCGTCAGGGTGTTTTTCTGCAGAAATAATTGTGCCTACTCTCAAGTCTATCTTGTCGAAATCCTCAAACTGAATTTCGGGCTTAAGGTCAAGGGGAATGTTTTCAGGCTCATCGCTCCTTTTTAGTTCATCCAGCGCCTTAAGTTCTTTTTCAATGTCAAGCCTTGGGAAAATAGCTTCTCCTCTCCGAACCTCATTTCCTTGAAGTTCTCCGAAAACAAACGCATCTTCCCACCTGATTTTGCCTCGGATTCCCAGCTGCTCTCTTATTTTTTCCGTAGTTGTATGCATGAAAGGATAAATCAAAATCGAAACGATGCGCAGCACCTCGGCAAGATTGTGCATGCATGTGTCCAGTTCAGCCTTTTTATCTTCATCCTTTGCCAGTATCCAAGGAGTTTTTTCGTCGATATATTTATTGGCTCTGCGTACGAGAATCCAAATGCTTTCGAGGGCATTGTTAAAGGAGAACTTGTCCATGTGTTTTTCGACATTAGGTGCTGCCCCCACAGCAACTTCTTTCAAATCTCTATCAAAGTCATCTTCCGTCTTTGCCGGAGGTGTAACTCCCCCGCAGTATTTTTCAATCATCGCCGTAGTTCTTGAAACCAAATTGCCCAAATCGTTTGCAAGGTCAAAGTTCATCCTCTTAAGCATAACTTCGTTTGTGAACACTCCGTCCTGACCGAAGGTGTACTCCCTGAGCAAGAAATATTTCAAAGAATCAATTCCGTATCTGTCTATCAAAACCACGGGGTCGACTACATTTCCCTTTGATTTGCTCATCTTTCCGCCGTCGATTAAAAGCCATCCATGCCCCAGAACCTGCTTAGGCAAAGGTAAATCCAAGGACATAAGCATTGCAGGCCATATTATGGAGTGGAATCTGACGATCTCTTTTCCTACGAGATGGACATCCGCAGGCCAATATTTTTCAAAAATTTCAGGTGAATCCGGATAGCCTAAAGCCGTAATATAGTTTGTAAGCGCATCCAGCCAAACATATATAACATGTTTGGTATCAACAGGCACCGGAATACCCCAATCAAAAGTGGAACGGGAAATACACAAATCCTCAAGACCCTGTTCAACAAAGGCTTTCATCTCGTTTCTTCTGGTATCCGGCATCAAAAATTCAGGGTGCTTCTCAAAAAGCTGCAGAATCTTGTCCTGATAATTGGACATGCGGAAAAAATACGCTTCTTCCTGTGCTTTTTTCACTTGGCGCCCGCAGTCCGGGCAGCAGCCGTCCACGAGCTGGCTTTCCGTCCAAAAAGACTCACACGGCGTGCAGTACCACCCTTCATATTCGCTCTTATATATATCACCTTTTTCATTCATCTTATTGAAAATTTCCTGAACACGGCTGACATGTCTTTCTTCAGTGGTTCTGATGAAATCATCATAGGAAATTTCCATAGTTTTCCAAAGGTCTTTGATTCCGGAAACCACGCCGTCTACATAAGCCTGAGGCGTAACCCCCTGCTTCTCTGCGATTTCCTGTATTTTAAGTCCATGTTCATCCGTTCCCGTTAGAAAGTGAACATCGTAGCCCGACAATCTCTTAAATCTCGCCATTGCATCTGCCATTACCGTGCAATAGGTGTGACCTATATGAAGGTTTGCACTTGGATAATAGATAGGGGTTGTTATATAGTATTTACCCTTGTTTTTCCTTACTTTTGACATCATATCATTCCTTTCTTATGCCTCTATCAAATGAGATAAGGCTTAGTGTATTTAATATACCAAAAAACAACCCTTTAGTCAAAACTTCATGGGCTCTGTCTCACAGGTTTAATGTATTTCAATAAGTCCAGATTCCTTGCGCAGCTTAAATGCTCAAAACAAACTCCTCATACTCCCGATTAAATTTATTCGGATCCTCTATAAATAACGAATGTCCGCAATCTTCATAAATAGAAAGTTTTGAAGTTCTTATGTTCTCATGCATATATTCTCCATGAGTTCTGTTATACATATCACCACCATTGCTGTATGCCAGAAATGTCGGCACATCAATGCAAGATAACACACTTCTGTAATCACCCAGTGCCATGGAGATCTGAAGCGCCACCATCACAAAAGGTATATTCTCTCTAACCTGCTTCTTTACCCACAAATACTTGGGACCGTTCTTATCAGTATTCCTTGCAAACAGGCTCTCCACAAGTTCCCCGGAGACATTTCTCCAATCCACTGCCAAGCTCTGAGTGAACCTGAGATTCTCCTCGGCATCAAAGTCACCCAAATTCCAAGAATCATCATTGATGAGCTTTGGTGTCATATCCACAAAAGTCAATGACCTTGCGTATTTATGACGGAACTGCTCCACATACGAAAGCAGAACGCTTGTCCCCATTGACCAGCCGCACAGATGTACCGAGTGTAGATTTAAGGCTTCTATAATTTCCTTTAAATCTAAGGCAAGTCGTTCTATGGTAAGGTTGTTTTCCAAAATTTCCATCCTCTTGTCAGACTTACCGTGACCTCTCAGGTCATAGGTTATAACCATGAATTTTTTTGATAAATACTCTACTTGCTCAGAAAAGAACTCTCGATTTGCCGACCATCCATGTACAAATACTATCGGCTCTCCACTTCCTTTAACATCATAAGAAATTCTACATCCATCGGACATAGTAAGTTCAGCATTTAATTTTTCCATTCTGTCCCCCTTGTAAAAAGGAGATTTCCCATATTCTCACGAGACATTTTACCGTATAAACAGTATAATTACAATCCCATAAGAGCATATAAGATCTACAAGAATATATAAAATCTTTTGAGATAAGGTAAAATCCAAACCATAAGACAAAGGTAACATATGTGTTATACTACTTAACATAATTATAGCAGTTTTCCTTATGCTATTTAGTTATTGAAAGGGGTTTATATTGTTATAATTTTATAAAATAAAAAAGAATAAGAGTTGTACCAAAAAACTTAGCTTTTCCAACGGTATTCTCTTATTCTATAAGTACCAAGGTGCATGCACTATGTTCATGTTATATTGCAACTTTTCAGTGATTTATTGCTAAGATAATATACATAAACATTACCATATATGACAAATTGATAATACATAAATGGAAAGCATATAGTGAAAGTTTGTTTGAATGCGCACTAATATTTATACAAATCTGATAATTCGATATGCAAATAGACAAAAATATTAAACTCAATATTGATGTTAATACAAAATTAGGTATCGGTTTACCAATTAGGAATATTCTTATAATCAGTAAGAACGATAATAGAGTTAGTTGTAGATAATTTATTAATTTAATCATTTCATGTGCCTCGTGTATATTAATATTTTGTCAACTTTCTGTATGGAGTATATATTATAGAAAGTGTGCTTCTTACCTTGCTTAGCATAAGTTCTTTTTATTATGCTAAAAATATGATAAATTACAACGTTATTATAGTTCAGGCTGTAGACAAATGCTCAAATCAAAATGATTGTGATGAATGAAGCGGATATTTATGCGGAATGTATGTTTGTTTGCCAGCCTTGTAATTGTGTTAGTTGTACGATGAATTATTTGTGGGTTTTAGACAAAGCAAAGAAAAATCTTTCCTTTGTGACGGTTACACTTTGGATTTCAATAGCTTTGGGCGATTACAGAAAAATTTTACATAAAATCAGTGTTACAACATTCCTGACACATAGTAACGGTGGCGATATGCATAAAAAAGCTACGGTTAATATATGGATATGAATATAAAAAACTCTAAAGAAAACTTTCAAAAAATCCATACTCTCAGCTTATAAAAGAAAAAACAGGCCCTATGACCTGCTTTTTCTCAAGCTTGATAATGTTTATTTAATTTTAGTAAGATCGCTTAATTTTTCCAAGGATTCGGAGTTCATAGGTTTAACGCCTTTGAGCCTGTACTTTATGCCCAGCCTGTCGTACTTCGGCTCTGCCATATTGTGATAACCTAAAAGCTCAATTTTCCTTATATCTTTAATTCGGGTCAGGAATTCATTTAATTCATGTATGTATTCCTCGTCGTCATTGAAACCCGGAACGATAACCTGCCTAATCCAAACAGGTTTTTCCTGTCTGTTTATAGCATCGATTAAAAGTCTCAGAGTTCCCTGTTCTCTGCCTGTAAGCTCTTTGAATCCTGACGGATCTATGTGCTTAATATCCAGCAGCACCATATCACAGTGAGAAATTACATCCTCCGACTTATCGTCGAAATATGTTCCGCTGGTATCTATGGCAGAAGCTATTCCATCTCTTCTCAGAGCATCCATAGCCTCTATGAGAAAGTCGGCCTGCAATAGAGGTTCTCCTCCGGAAAAGGTGACACCGCCGTTTTCTCCGTAATACGGTCTTCCTCTCCTTGCCCTGCTGACCACTTCGCCGACAGTAACCTGCTCTCCGTCATCTTCATTCCAAGTGTCGGGATTGTGGCAATACATACACCGTGCAGGACAGCCCTGCAAAAAGAATACCGTCCTTATCCCGGGTCCGTCCAACGCTCCAAAGGTTTCAACGGAGTGTAATCTTCCTATTGCCATAATTCAACCTGCCTAAATCGCTTCATGGAAAGTTCTTTCGATAACTTCCTTCTGGTGAGCTTTTGATAAAGCGTTAAATCTGACTGCATATCCGGATACACGGATTGTGAGACTTGGATATTTGTCAGGATTGTGATATGCATCTATGAGAGTGTCTCTGTTGAGTACATTTACATTCAGGTGGTGTGCTCCCTGTCCAAAATATCCGCTTAGAAGAGTTACAAGATTGTCAACTCTCTGTTTCTGATCCTTTCCAAGAGATTCCGGAACGATGCTGAATGTATTTGAAATTCCGTCCTGACATGTTTCCCAGTCAATTTTGGCAACTGAGTTCAAAGAAGCAACGGCACCGTGGGTGTCTCTCTGATGCATTGGATTTGCACCGGGAGCAAAAGGCGTAGCAGCTCTTCTTCCGTCAGGTGTGTTTCCTGTTTTCTTTCCATACATTACATTTGATGTAATTGTAAGAACAGACAGTGTCGTTACCGCATCTCTGTATGATTTATGTTTTCTGAGCTCTGTAATAGATTTTTCTGATATTGCAACGGCAATATTGTCTACCCTGTCATCATCGTTACCGTACTTAGGGAAATCCCCTTCCGTCTTGTAGTCAACAATAATTCCGTTTTCGTCACGAATCGGCGTTACCTTTGCGTATTTAATGGCTGACAGTGAATCTGCCGCAACGGAAAAGCCTGCAACACCAAATGCCATCAGGCGTTTAACCTCTGAGTCAAGAAATGCCATCTGCGATCTTTCGTAGTCGTATTTATCGTGCATGAAGTGAATGATATTCATTATTCTTGCATATACTCCCATGAGCCACTCAAGATAAATATTATATCTTCTCCAAACCTCATCGAAGTCCAAAGGTCCGTCTCCCACAGGTTCCATCTGCGGTCCCAGGTGTTCCCCCGTTCTCTCGTCAATACCGCCGTTAATTGCAAGCAGCAGACACTTGGCCAGGTTACACCTTGCGCCGAAGAACTGCATCTGTTCGCCCATCTGAATCGCAGATACACAGCAAGCGATGGAATAATCGTCACCGTAGTTAGGTCTCATCTTATCGTCATTTTCATACTGAATCGAGTCTGTGTCTATGGATACACGGGCGCAAAATCTCTTAAACGGCTCAGGAAGTTTTTCCGACCACAAAACTGTCAGGTTCGGTTCCGGTGCAGGTCCTAAGTTATAAAGTGTATTCAGGTAGCGATATGTCATTTTCGTAACTCTGTGCCTTCCGTCAGCGCCTATGCCTCCAAGGCCTTCTGTAATCCACATAGGATCTCCGCCGAACAGTTCATTGTACTCTGTAGTTCTCAAATGCCTTGCAACTCTCAGCTTAAGGATGAAATCATCCACAAATTCCTGAATTTCTTCTTCTGTATATCTTCCCGACTCAAGGTCTCTTTCTGCATAGACATCAAGGAAAGTTGCCGTCCTTCCCAGCGACATCGCCGCCCCGTTTTCTTCTTTGATTCCTGCAAGATATGCAAAGTATGTCCACTGAATCGCCTCTTTTACATCGGATGCAGGTCCTGAAATATCAAACCCGTATTTCTCCGCCATAACCTTAATCTCTTTAAGTGCGGCAATCTGGTTCCATACTTCCTCTGCAAGTCTTACATTCTCCTCCGTCATTTCATCTCTTGATGCGATTTCATCGTGATCTTTCTGCTTTTCTTCGATAAGATAATCTATTCCGTAAAGCGCCGCTCTTCTGTAGTCACCGATGATTCTTCCTCTGCCGTAAGCGTCGGGAAGACCTGTGATGAAACCTAAGTGTCTTGCTTTCCTCATTTCAGGAGAATATGCTTTAAATACGCCGTCGTTGTGGGATGTCATATATTTAAACAGGAACTCAATGTCCTCGGGAAGTTCCTCTCCGTATTCTGCAACCTCGGATCTGACCATCTTGATTCCGCCAAAGGGGCAAATTCCTCTCTTAAGAGGTTCATCAGTCTGAAGCCCCACTATGATATCCTTTCCCTCAATTATATAGCCCGGATCGTATGTAGTTATTCTCATGATCTTGCTGGCATCCACCTTAAGAGTTCCGCCGTTTTTTCTTTCCTGAACCAATAAATCCTTTACTTTGTCGTTACATTCTGTGGTTCTTGCCGTCGGCCCCGCAAGAAAATCGCTCTCCCCGTCATACTGATGATAATTCAGATTGATAAAGTCATCCACATAAATAGTTTCCTGCCAAAGTCCTTCTTTAAAACCTTCCCATTCTTTTCTCATAATGTCCTCCTCATCCAAATCAGCTTACAAATTACAGACATATCGATAATTAAGATACAAAGTCTGTCCTAATTTGTTTAAAAATAAATAATAATTGCGTCCTGTATAGTATTTGTATCTTGTATACATAAATATTACCACTCGGATATGGACACCGTCAAGAAAAGAAGAAGATTTTTCTTGTTTTTTTTCATATACAATAAAATGCCCTACCCCTTTAATTTCAAAACTTAGAGAGGTTCAGTCATTTTCAAAATATTATAAAACATACCAAAGAAAAAGGCTCGTTGAAATTTCAACAAGCCAATACTCAGCAACCATATTTTTTACTTTTTTTACCATATAAATACATTCTTGACACTTACCAAATTCCCATTGCTTTCTGCATCATAATGCTGACTGTCGTTATCGCCACCCAACAGCACAATCCCATAAAAATCGGTTTCCCGCTGTTCTTTATCAGTTTCACTACATTTGTGTTCAGACCTACAGCCGTCATAGCCATAACTATAAGGAATTTGCTCAGCGTTTTTACAGGGTCAAATGCAGATGCGGGAATGCCCAATCCTGTTGCGGCTGTGGTAATAACAGATGCCAATATGAAGTACAGTATAAACATAGGGAAAATTTTCTTAACAGAAATCTTTTCTCCATCACCTGCTTTTGCTTCTTTTTTGCTCCTCATAAGCGCCAGCCCCAGAGATATAGGTATAATGGCAAGGGTCCTTGTAAGTTTCACCGTCACCGCCTTATTGAGAGTTGCAGTTCCAAGCCCCCACATATTATCCCAAGTTGCCGCCGTCGCCGTAACTGAAGAAGTATCGTTTACCGCAGTACCGGCAAACACTCCGAAGGCATCACCTGAACCTGTACTGAATCCCAGCAAACTGCCAAGCTGAGGGAAAACCAAAGCCGCCACGACATTGAAGAAGAAAATAACCGATATTGCCTGTGAAATATCCTCGTCACCCGCCTTAATCACGCTTGCCGTAGCCGCCACCGCAGAACCGCCGCATATAGATGAGCCGACGCCTATAAGCATGGAAATATCTTCATCAATTTTCATGGTTTTCTGTAGTATCCACGCCACAATAAGTGATGTTGCAATGGTAACCACAATGATGGGAAGGGACTGTTTCCCCGTCTCTGCAATCACTCTGAGATTTAACCCAAAGCCCAAAAGTACCACAGCGCTTTGCAAAAGTTTCTTCGACACAAAGCTTATGCCTGCATCAAAGCTTTCTCTGTCTCTTATAACTAAACAAAGCACCATTCCCATTAAAATTCCAAAAATAGGACCTCCCACAATTGGAAACATCCTGCCTAAAAACCATGCCGGAATGGAAATTCCAAGGCACAACAAAATCCCTAAGCCCTTTTGCCTTATAAACTGCATATCCTATTCCAAATCCTCTCCTGCCCAATCGTCACTTGACCATTCTTCATCGGGCCAGTCTTCATTAATAAAAATTTTTCTCATAATGCGATTCAATCCGATAACTACCGTAGCTCCGCTGATAACGCCTACGCCCAGTACTGCAAGTGCAATCTTTGCCTGCTTAGATGTCTTTTTTCTGCCTTTGTCTGCTTTGTTTCTGCTGATTTTACTCATGATTTTCTCCTTCCACAACTTTCATCTTTCTATTTTTTACAAATTCAACGATCAAATCTGCAATAGCATCTTCATCCATAAAGCTGCTGTTTATCATTAAGTTATAGTTGTGATAATCTCCCCATCTTTGACAGGTATGATAGTTATAGTAGTTGGCGCGAGCCTTGTCATAATCTGCGATTCTCTTCTTCGCATCTTCATGTGTCTCTCCGTAGTTCTCCACGCACCTCCTGATTCTGTCTTCCGGTTCTCCACATATAAATATATTTGTCACATTGGGAATATTTTTTAAAATGTAGTCGGCACATCTTCCTATGATTACACCTTCTCCCGTTCTTCCTATCTGCTCGATGATTTCAAACTGAGTCGTAAAAAGTTCTTCGTCAATGGAGCTTGGTTCCGGCGAAATACCTATTCCGAAATCAAAGGAATTTGCCAGGGAATATGCAAAACCGCTCTTTGCCTGAAGCTCCGCAGATTCTATAATCTCCCTGGAAAGACCGCTTCTTTCCACCGCCAAGTCTATAAGTTCCCTGTCATATATGGGGATTTCCAGTTTATCGGCAACCTTTGCTCCGATAAGCCTTCCTCCGCTTCCATATTCACGACTGATCGTAATGAGCCTTTTCATTATTCTACTCCTTTATATAAATGGAAATTCTCTCATCTTCATCTCCCTATAGATATTATACACCTAAGATTCTATAAATGCCAGTAAACTATGTTAAACAAAGACGGTATCAATAAACGAAAATAGTATCAGTCCAGCCAGTTCAAGGTCCTCTGCACCGCCTTCTTCCAATAGCCGTATTTTTCGTGACGAACCTCTTCACTCATGTCAGGCTTAAATGATTTATCAACATTGAAGTTCCTGTATATCTCGTCCATGCCGGTCCAATATCCCGTAGCAAGTCCTGCCATATATGCAACGCCCAGCGCTGTGGTTTCAACGATTATAGGTCTGTCCACCTCAACTCCCAATATATCCGCCTGAAATTGCATCAAAAAATCATTTTGGGACGCTCCTCCGTCAACTCTAAGCCTTGGAAGTTCCATTTCGCTGTCCTCCATCATGGCTTCAATTATATCTTTGGACTGGTAAGCAAGGGCCTCAAGCGTTGCTCTCACAATGTGTTCACGCTTGGTTCCACGGGTCACACCCAAGATTCCTCCCCTTGCGTACATATCCCAATAAGGGGCGCCTATACCTGTAAATGCCGGCACCACATAGACACCTGCCGAGTCCTCCACAAGGTTTGCATAATACTCGCTCATAGGAGCATCGTATACGATTTTCAGTTCGTCCCTGAGCCACTGGATTGCCGAGCCGCCGTTAAAAACAGAACCCTCAAGGGCGTAGCTCACTTTTCCGTCTATTCCCCATGCTATGGTTGTTATAATTCCGTTTGAGGAGTCCACCGCCACATCCCCTGTATTCATCAGAAGAAAGCAGCCTGTACCGTAAGTATTCTTAAGCATTCCCGGATAAAAGCATGTCTGCCCGAAAAGCGCTGCCTGCTGATCCCCTGCCATTGCAGCTATGGGAATCGCATTCTTATCAAAATACATTTCATCTGTATAAGCGTATACCTCACTTGAGTTTCTGACCTCGGGAAGCATGCATTTGGGAATTTCCAATTCAGCTAAAATCTCTTCATCCCACTTTAAATCGTGGATGTTGAACATCATAGTTCTGCTGGCATTTGAAAAGTCCGTAACATGAACATTCTCCTTGGACAAGTTCCAGAGAAGCCATGTATCTATCGTTCCAAATAAAAGCTCGCCATCATTTGCTCTATCCCTTGCACCTTCAACATTGTCAAGAATCCACTTCAGTTTGGTTGCAGAAAAATATGCGTCCAGAACCAAACCCGTTTTGGTCCTGAAAGGCTCTGCCAGCCCCTTTGCCTTAAGGTCCTCACAGATTTCGGCTGTTCTTCTGCACTGCCACACAATTGCATTATATATGGGTTTTCCTGTGGATTTGTCCCATACTACGGTAGTTTCCCTTTGATTTGTGATTCCGATGGCGCTCACCTGCTTCTCGGAAATCCCCGCTCTCTGAATCACATCCCTGCTCACCTCTATCGTCGCCGAAAGTATTTCCATGGGATCATGCTCCACCCATCCCGACTTGGGATAATACTGGGTGAATTCCTGCTGACTTGTTGCTGCTATATTGGAATTTCTGTCGAACAAAATCGCCCTTGTACTGGTAGTACCTGCATCAAGTGCCATGATAAACTTATTCATAAAAGGTTTCTCCTAATCACATGAGGGTATTTTATTATTGCAAGCCTCTTACATCAGATTCTGCGCAAATATAAATTTGCGCGCAAACATTTCCTGCTGATAAAATAATATCATATTTCTCAGTCAAATGCACTACCATTAAATATCTGCAATCATGTCCTTATACACAGAAATTTTTCTATTCCAAAACCTGTAGGAGTATGGCAAACCGTCCACCTTAATATAATAGTTCGCCGGAAATATTGACTGTGATATTATTAAAATATATAATTTAGATGGTACTGTTAGAATTAATAAGTAAACTGATATTTCGCCGTTTCACACAGCTATTTCAATATTGATACTTTATCAGCGAGGTTGATATGGATATTTTAAAGAAAGATATAGATATTTACTATGAGACATGGGGAAATACCGAAAATCCCAAACTTGTTTTACAAATTTTTCACGGAATGAGCGAGCACATCTGTCGATATAAAGACTTTGCTGAATTTCTTTCCAGTTACGGAATTCTCGTCTATGGTATGAATGTAAGGGGACATGGACAGACAGGATCAAATGCAGACTCCTTAGGATATTTTGCAGATGAAGACGGCTGGAACAAAGTGCTTAAAGACCAAAAAGATTTACACGATTTGTTTAGGATAAAATACTCAGGCAGCCCTTTCTGCCTGCTGGGACACAGCATGGGGTCATATTTTGCAAGGCATTACATCAATAAATATCCTGCAGATTTTGACAGCTGCATAATAATGGGAACCGGAAAGGCAAACGATCCTGCATACGGCCTCGCAAGGCTGGTATTAAAATTCCTGAACAAAAAATCTCCTTCAAAGCTCATTCATTCCCTTGCCTTCGGCGGCTTCAATAAAGGTATAAAAAAACCTCAAACACCTCTTGATTGGCTGTCTGCCGACGAAAACCAAGTTCAGCGGTATATAGAGGATCCTTTTTGCAATATTCCAATCACCAACGGGTTTTATTCAGATTTCATGAACGGTATGAAAGAAATATCCGGACTTGAGACCTCACCTTCCGTTACCGCTCCCTGCCTGTTCGTATCCGGCGAAAGCGATCCCGTAGGAAACTTGGGCAAGGCGGTAGAGGAAGTTTATAAAAACTATGTAAACGCCACTGATGCAGAGCTGAAATTGTTCCCAAACATGCGCCATGAAATTCTAAACGAAAAGAAAAACTATACTGTATATGAATTTATTTTAAAATGGATATGCTCAACTCACGGAATTAATTTCTTGGGCTGCGCGCCTGCAGCCCTAAGTTGACACCGGGTGGTTTGTTTGACATGCCTGTCTATCCGTGTTAAGAATATCAGTAAGTCATGTAGGAGAATGAAAGCACCTTTATGTAATAAAATTTTATTTTAAGATGGCGGTAAAAACAGCGGATATATTTATGAAAAAGAGTCTGTAGCTTATATTAAAAAAAATCCCAAAAAGAGAGGTAATTAAAAATGTCGAAACAAAATAAGGATAGAGATAAAAGTGTAGAAAAAAAAACAATTTTTAGTGATACTGTTTATGTACATCATAGGAACTGCCGCAGCTTTACTTTATTCTGCACATGAGCATTACGATTTTTCATCACTTAAACATATAGCTATAGTATCATTCGGCGCGATTATCGCCGGCACATTATTAAATATTGCAGTTACAGCGTTTATAAGATATATTCGGAAATAAACCTATAAATCCGAATTGGGATATAAATAAAAGTTAATTCCTTACAATGCGCACAGAGTATTGAGTATTTCACAGGTTTTACGGGAGTCTGTTCTTACGGTTTATTGTAAAGGGAACTAAAAAGAGGGGGCTACTCTCAGTTCATAATGAAATGTGAATAGCCCTTTGTCTTTAAACCTTGTTCATCGTCAACCTGCTGTTTATCAGTATAAATCAGCAAATTCTATTCTGCTTTTTCGTCCTTTGCCACTTCCATAACCGATTTTGCTAAGCCTGCAATCCCTTGAATTTCTGAAGGAATAATGATTTTTGAAGCTTTTCCGTCCGCAGCCTTTGCAAAGGCTTCCAAGCTCTTGAGCCTTAATACGCTTTCATCCGGCTGAGCTTCTTTTAAGAATCTCAATCCGTTGGCATTTGCCTGCTGAATTCTTAAGATTGCCTCCGCCTGACCTTCCGCCTCGCGGATTGTAGCTTCCTTTTTCGCCTCGGCGCGAAGGATTGCCGCCTGTTTTTCCGCCTCGGCATCGAGAATGGCAGACTCCTTCTGTCCCTCGGCAACGAGAATTGTAGATTTCTTTTCTCCCTCGGCACGAAGAATCGCTTCTCTCCTCTCTCTTTCCGCCTTCATCTGCTTTTCCATCGCATCCTGAATAGCCTGCGGAGGAATTATATTTTTCAATTCCACTCGATTCACTTTTATTCCCCACGGGTCTGTTGCAAGATCCAAGGACGAACGCATTTTTGTATTGATAGTCTCACGGGATGTCAATGTTTCATCCAGCTCCAAATCGCCTATAATATTTCTCAGAGTTGTTGCCGTCAAATTTTCTATTGCCATAATCGGATGCTCTACGCCATAAGCAAATAATTTCGGATCTGTAATCTGATAAAATACGACGGTGTCTATCCGCATCGTAACATTGTCCTTTGTAATAACCGGCTGCGGCTGAAAATCAACTACCTGCTCTTTTAACAAGACCTTCTTTGCAACGCGGTCAATAATCGGAACCTTAAAATGCAGTCCCACATTCCATGTATCCTGATATGTGCCTAAACGCTCCACAACATACGAGTTTGCCTGCGGTACAATCCTTATGCAGGATATGAGAACCGCAAGTACGACAACTGCAAGAATTATAAAAATCGCTCCTGTAAACATAATCAACCTCCACTAATTCACTTCTTCTACAATCAGCTTTACCCCTTTAATTGATAACACTTTCACCTTAGCTCCGCTGCGAATTACACAACTGTCTGAAACACTTCGAGCCGCCCATTCCTGTCCTGAAATTTTAACTCGCCCTCCGGCATTGATATTATCAATCTCTTCAAAAACCACTCCTGTCTTACCTACAAGACTTTCTGCATTGGTTTTTATCCGTTTATTATTGAAGCTCTTTCGCGCCACAGGTCTGACAAGTAACAGCAGCCCTACGGATACGGAAAAAAAAACTATTATGGATATAACCCAGCCAAGCCCTACAGCAGCGCATATCAGAGCCGCAACCGCACCGCCTGTAAACCATATAGTAGTCAGACCCAAGGTCAGCAACTCAATTACCAAAAATACGATGGCTGTAATCAGCCAAAACCACATAGGCTCTTTAAAAATCTCCCACATGTGTCCTCCTTTCAAAACTCCTTAAAGCATCTCAAATCTTTCACTGATTACACTGCACGCATATATTGCCGCCGTTTCCGCCCTCAGTATCCTTGAACCTAAGGTTACCTGCTCAAACCCTTTATTTGACAACTCTCCTATTTCCTCATCGCTGAATCCGCCTTCCGGCCCTATGGCTACGGTAACCGATTTTTTCTCTTTTAAAAAATCTGACAGAAACTCACCTTTTCCGTATGCATCTTCATAAGGCACGAAATTAAGCTCCGAAGTGTATTCATCAAGTTCTGAAAGCTTAACGGGCAAAACAATTTCGGGGATTATGTTTCTTTTGCACTGTTCACTTGCCTCAAGCAAAATTTCCTTGTACCTTTTGAGAAGTTTATCTCCTTTTTCTCTTTTGTATTTTGCCACGCACCGTGAGGACTCAAAGGGAACTATTCTGCTCACCCCAAGTTCAGCAGCCTTCTGTAAAACAAACTCCAACTTTTCTTTGCGAATCATCGCAACAGCCAAAGTAATATCAACTCCGATTTCATTTATTCTGTCGTCCACTGAGTCCACCATCGCCACAAAATCATTTCCCTTGCCGTAGCATGTTGCAAAATACCCTGTGCCGTGGTGAACTAAGCGAACTTTTTCATTTTTCAGCCTCACCACATTCTTGGCATGATGAGCCTGCTTAGGTTTGAAATAGTATTCCTCTCCGACCCGGAGCGGATAGTCACTGAAATATTGCTGCATAAGATCCTCTTCATATTATCCTATTCACATTATAGTTATAATTAAGTCTTTTTTAATAACAGAATGTACTGCCACAAGAGTTTGCCGGTGTCCTGTGCCTGCAAGCAGCAGCTTGGCGTCACCTAAAATCCGGATTCACTCTTTGCCTACAACCATAATAACACCCGTCTTTCCCATTTTGCAACTATTTACTTAATATAATCAAACCGTTACTTTTATTTAAAGAGCCTCCCCCTGTTCAAATTGCCCCAATCTTTTAAACATAACAGACATCTGTTACATATTAAACAGAATGAGCATTTATTACATAAGCAAGAAGGCCTATTCCATATACCGGCACCTTGCAAGGTACAGTTTTGGAATAAGCCTTGTGTCTTTTCACATTTTCTGTCTATTTGTTGCGGCTCTTGGCCTTTTCAATTCTTTCGTTTATCTCCTTTTCCTGTTTCGCATCATTGATTGCGCCTAAGATAGGATCGCCCACAATTTTTCCTTTCTTGTCGACTACTACCGTCGTTGGGAAAGAGTTTATCGATTTCACAAGTTCATTCATTTTTTCACCCTCTTTAATTTTCAGAGTAGGGAATGTTACCTTGCTTGTCTTTAAAATTTTCCTTACTTCCTTATCAACGCCTTCTTCTCCTGCATCTGTGCATATTCCAAGGAACTTCACATTCTTCTCTGCGAGTTTTTTAGCGGTTTTTTCTAAATCGGGCATTTCCGTTATGCATGACTGGCACCCTGTATACCAGAAGTTTATAACGGTTGCATCGCTTTCGCCGAAAACTTTTTCTGTATAATTATTGCCTGAAAAGTCCTCTGCCTTAAACGCCGGAAATTGAGAATCCGCCGCAATGTCCTTTGAACCGCACGCTGCAAGAGGAACCAGCAGCAGCATCGCCGATATAATACATATAAATTTTTTAAATCCCTTTTTCATACTATCTCCTATCCAATTTTTTTAAAAAATTTTCCTTTATTTTGTTTGATCTAACTTTTGTTGCTTTTACAGGTGCTTTTTCCCTTACAGCTTGAACAGACTGAAAGTGATGTTGATATTGCTCCTGTAGGACATACATCCACACATTTACCGCACCTTATACATTCCAAAGCACTCTGGTTTGTGGACATATCCACATCCATTTTGCAGGTTCTCTTACATTTGCCGCAGTGCACACATAAGGACTCATCCACATGGTACTTATAGAAAGATATCTTGTTAAACAGTGCATAAAACGCTCCCAGCGGACAAATCCATTTACAAAACGGTCTGTAGAAGAATATCGAAAGCACCACAACGCTCAAAAGAATAAAAAGCTTCCACGAAAACAGCTTGCCCAGTGTAGCCCTGATGGATGCATTTGCAATAGATAGAGGAATTCCCCCCTCAAGTATTCCCTGAGGACAGATATACTTACAAAAGTACGGATTCGATCCTCCGACCTCGTTTACAATCAAAACTCCTAAAAGCCAGACCGTTACCACCAGTATCACATATTTAAGATATCTTAAATACTTTAATTTTTCTGTGCTTATTTTCTTTGAAGGAATCTTATGAATCAAATCCTGAAACCATCCAAAGGGGCACAGGAATCCGCAAATAAGCCTGCCCATCAGCGTTCCGAAAAGAATCAGAATGCCGGCTATGTAGTAAGAAAAATTAAATTTTGAGCTTCCAACTACCGCTTGAAACGAACCTACGGGACAGGCTCCCGCAGCTCCCGGGCACGAATAGCAGTTTAGCCCTGGAACGCATACCTGCTTTGCTCCGCCTGTATATATTGTGCCCTTTAAAAAATTTCCAAGATGAGCATTTGTCATCAACGCTGCCGCACCTTGAACAATTCCTCTGTTCTTTCTGAGCACAGAGAAATAATTTTTTTCTCTTATCCATCTAAAAAACTTTTCCAATTAACCAATCCCCACACATTCTAAACAAATTCTAACGGCTTTTGAGAAAACAGTGTCTACCTCCCCGCGATGGACTCCATATATTATAAACAGAATGCCTATCGCAAAAACACCTATACTGACAGCTTTTCTTGATTTTCCTGTCAATTACATCACCTCCCCCTTAGATAGAATAACATATGGGACATAAAGTTTATGTTAAGAAAAATTAAATCTCTAATTAATCGGCAAAATTATTTCAAATACACTTCCCTTCGGGATGTTGTCTTTAACGGAAACAGTTCCGCCCAGTCGGTTTACTATATGCATTACAAGCGCCAGCCCTATTCCGTGGCCTCCCGTTTCTCTGCTTCTTGATTGGTCCACCCTGTAGAACAGGTCGAATATATGGGCTTTGTCCTCATCTGAAATTCCCACGCCCTCATCTGAAATTTTTATGACAGCCTTGTCGCTTACAGTTTTCATACAGGCTTGAATGCTTCCTCCCTTTTCACTGTACTTTATTCCGTTTTCAATAAGGTTAAAAAGCGCCCTTTCCAGAATTTGATCGTCGGTATTTATTATTACATCTTCACCCTGCATCGTAAGTTTCAAGTCCTTCTCCAGCGCCCTATCCTCCATGTCAAAGAAAATTTCGTCCAGCAGTTCGTTAATATGCACCATTTTCTTTTGCACCGGTTGATTGCCGCTTAACAGCATGAGTCCCTCAACCATGTCCGAAAGGTGGGCTATATTTTTTTCCATAGAGTTTACAAACTCGGTTATTTCCCTGTCTCCTTTTGTGTTTTTCTTTTTAAAAACATCGATCTTCGCAGACAGTACGGCAAGCGGCGTTCTCACCTCGTGGGCTACATTTATGCTGAATTTTTTTTGCCTTTCGTATCCCTCATAAATTTCCTGAAAAGCTCTGTCAAGTGTCCTGGAAAGGTCCTTGATCTCCAGACCTCCGTTCTCGATTAAAATATAATTTTTTTCGTAGCTTGCCCGCTCAATGTCGATGTTTGAGACTTTCTCCGTAAGCTGTCTCAAAGGCTTCATAACTCCCGAAATCACAATATAGAAAGTTATTGCTCCAAGGCATATAACGCTTAGGGAGATTATTGCGGTGTGAATAACAAACTCGGTTCTCGAAATACCCTCGTCCTGCTTTAGTATTAAAATTCCGTTATCCTTGGACTTTTCTGCTTTGTTAAGCTCATTTTCGAGTCTGTCAACAAGACCCGACATTGCGTAGTGCTGGTAATAATTTATGCTTATATACAGGATGCCTATCATTGCCAAAAATATGACCATAACCGCCACTACAAGCTTATATACGATGGTTTTTCTCACATTGGCTGCATGATTACTTATTTTCATCTATTATGTATCCTTTACTTATAGTATTTTCTATCATGTTATAACCTGTTGCCTGCTTAAGCTTTTTCCTTAAGGAAACCATGTGTACTCTCACGGTATTACTGAAGCTGTCTGCCTCATCTCCCCACACATGTTCCAAAATTTCGTACTGAGTAATATGAGTTCCCATATTCATCAATAAATATTCTAAAATTCCAAGCTCCTTCTTGGTCAACTTCAGCTCTTTATCTTTCACATAGGCTCTGCGTTTTGCCGTATCGAATCTTAAAGGACCACAGCACAAATCCGCCTCCGGCTGAATGGCCTTACGCCTTAGCAATGCCCTTATTCTGGCTTCAAGTTCTGCAAAATAAAAAGGCTTTACAACATAGTCATTTGCTCCGTAGTCAAGTCCCTTTACACGGTCGCTGACATCAGAACGGGCGGTCAATAATATTATATTCAGCTTTTTATTATGCTCCCGAACCCGTTTAAGCACCTGAAAACCGTCCATTTTGGGAAGATTTATATCGAGTATAACCAAGTCGTAATCCTGTATATAGCACATCTCTTCACCATCTGCACCGTTTTCGGCAGTATCTACAATGTATCCTGAAAGCCTCAGCCCCTCTGCGATGCTTTCCAGCAGCTGAATTTCATCCTCTACAACTAAAATTCTCATTTTTCTCTTAAAATATATCCTTTCATTAAGTATTCATCCTCATGCAACTGTTTTATGCTGTTTTTTCAGCCCGCTGCAAAAAATCACTCCTTGCGCAAGCATACGATTCCTAATCTTTTTTAATTATATCATGTTTTAGCATGTAGTTAAAAGTTGAAGTTTTCTGCAAATAAAAAAAGTAGGGAGAGCTCACTTTGAGGGTTCCCTTATTTTCGCTCAGGGGCAGGGGGAAAAATCTGCCTTGCAATGCTTTTATTTTTGTAATCATTTGTGTATAATGTATGTAGATATACTTTCGCGGGGATGTAAAGGTTTCGACGGGGGTGTAGAAGAAGCATAAGCGAGCCGTAGTCGCCCGGTCTACGCAAAAAAGGGCCGTTTAAATATAAACGCTAAAGAAAATAATAATTTTGCACTGGCTGCCTAAGCAGCGTGCGGTTAGCTTCAGTTTTCCTGTAGGCTGAAAATCTAACCTCGAATCATACGGGAAACCTTGTGAAATTTCCCGGATTCACAAGGGACTTACGGGATAGTGAGTTTGAGAGCCTGCCGATTGGCGCTTGGATGAGCGAAATTCAAATTATCGGCTGCGCTCGGAGAAAGTGCTTTGAACATGCTTTCGGACATGGGTTCGACTCCCATCATCTCCACCATAGACAGCAGATATTACTAACAATATCTGCTGTCTGCTTTTTTGTCTGAAATCCAAATCATGCCCATCTCTCGTGCTGCAGGTAACAGCCTCATAATCCTCTCTAAGCAATATCTCCCTCAAACTGCGAGTTATAAAGTCCTGCATAGACTCCTCCCAGTGAAATCAGTTCATCATGGGTTCCCTGCTCCACAATATCTCCGTGGTTCATTACCAAGATCAAATCGGCGTTTCGTATAGTAGAAAGGCGATGGGCGATGATGAAGCTGGTACGGCCCTCCATGAGGTTATCCATGGCCTTCTGAATCTGAACCTCGGTTCTTGTGTCCACAGAGGAGGTTGCCTCGTCTAAAATCATAACCTTGGTGTTTGCCAATATGGCTCTTGCGATTGTGATAAGTTGTTTCTGCCCTTGCGAAAGATTTGTTGCATCTTCATTTATCATCATGTCATATCCGCCGGGAAGTGTCTTTATAAAGTGATGAGCGTGGGCAGCCTTTGCCGCATTTTCCACCTCTTCATCCGTTGCATCGGTATTTCCGAAGCGGATATTTTCACGAACAGTTCCTGCATACAGCCAAATATCCTGAAGAACCATTCCAAAGTTCTTACGCATTTCGTGTTTGTCCAGCTTTCTCACATCCACACCGTCAAGTTTAATTTCACCTTTATTCACATCGTAATATCTCATTAGAAGCTTTACGATGGTGGTTTTGCCGGCTCCCGTAGGACCTACTATGGCAACTTTCTGCCCCGGACAAATCTTTGCGCTGAAATCCCCTATAACCACCTGCTCCTCACCGTATCCGAACCTCACATGCTGAAATTCTACAAGACCTTTTACATCCTTCTGATTCAGCGGTATGACTTCGCCCTGTACCTCCTCTTCTTCATTCAGAAAAGCGAAAACTCTCTCTGAAGCCGCCGTCATGGACTGAACCTGATTCATAACCTGAGCGATCTGGGCAATGGGCTGTGTCATATTCTTTACATACTGAATAAACGCCTGAATATCTCCTATTCCAATGGTTCCCTTGATTGCAAGCAACCCTCCGGAAATAGCTACTCCCGCATAACCCAGGTTCCCCACAAAATTCATAAGCGGCATCATAATTCCCGAAAAGCACTGAGATTTCCATGCTGCCGAATACAAAACCTCATTTATTTCATCAAAGTCCTTTATAAAATCCTCTTCTTTGTTGAAAGCTTTTACTACATTCTGACCGGAAAAGGTCTCTTCAATTCGGCCGTTTATCTTGCCAAGATACTCCTGCTGAGATTTAAAGTACTTCTGAGAAAATCTAATCAACATGCCCAGAAGCAGTCCCGCCAATGGCAGTATACAAAGAGCGATGACAGTCATCAGAGGCGAAATTGTCAGCATCATAATAATTACACCTGCGATTGTTGCGGTAGAAGTAAGAATCTGCGTAAAACTTTGGTTAAGACCTGTTCCCAAGGTGTCCACATCATTGGTTATCCTTGAAAGAACTTCGCCGTAAGGTCTGCTCTCAAAATACTTCATAGGCATTCTGTTAATCTTCTCGACAATTTCTTTGCGCATCCTATATACCGTTTTTTGTGTTATTCCCGCCATCATCCAGCCTTGAAGCCATCCAAAAATAGAGCTTGCACCGTAAAGACCTGCTGTAATAAGCAAAATCCTTCCGATAGCGGAAAAATCAATTCCTCCTGTTCCTGCTATTTTCCTCATGAGCCCGTTTGCAATTTCAGTTGTGGCATTTCCCATTATCTTAGGACCTATCACCTGAAAGATCGTTGAACTTATGGCGAATATCACTATGAAAAAGAGTGCAATCTTATAGCCTCCCATGTATCTGAGTAAATCTGCAAAGGCCTTTTTCATATTATCAGGTTTTTCGGTTATGCTCATAGCTGCATTTCCCGGTCCGCCACCGCCCATTTGCCCGGCATTTTTAATCACTTTATTTTTAGCCATTACAGTTCCTCCAATTCCTTATTTGAAAGCTGTGACAAAGTAATCTGTCTGTAGATCTCACAATTTTTCATAAGTTCCTGATGCGTTCCTTTGCATGCAATCCTTCCTTCATCTAAAACCAAAATCTGCTCCGCCTTCAAGATGGTGCTTACCCTTTGAGCTATTATGATTTTTGTAGCTTTGCCTGCTTTTTCCGAGAGCTTTCGTCTCACCTTTTTATCAGTCTTCATATCCAGCGCGGAAAAACTGTCGTCAAATATCAGAATTTTAGGTTTCCCTGCTATGGCTCTTGCAATGGCAAGTCTCTGTTTTTGACCGCCGGAAACATTGCTTCCCCCTTGAGAAATCTCACTCTGAAAGCGATCCTCTTTCTCCTCGATAAACTCCATGGCTTGGGATATTTCTGCCGCCTCTGCAATTTCCTCATAACTTGCACTGTCATTTCCAAATTTTATATTGGATTCAACAGTTCCCGAAAACAGAACGCCTTTTTGCGGAACAAGACCTATATAGCTTCTAAGCTCTTTCAGCCCCAGCTTCCTGATATCCACACCGTCAACGGTAATTTTTCCACAGGTTACATCAAAGAATCTGGGAATCAAGTTTATCAACGAGCTTTTCCCCGAACCGGTACTTCCGATAATTGCTGTAGTTTCTCCCGGTTTCGCTTCAAAACTGATTTCCGACAAAACCTCCTTATCCGCATCGGGATATTTGAAACTTACATTCTCAAACTTAATCAAACCTTCAGGGTTCTGAATTTTATCAGGGTTTTCTACTTCCTTAACAGATGGCTCCACCTCTATAACTTCGCTGATTCGCTTCGCCGCAACTCCTGCCCTCGGAAGAATTATGGACATTACCGTAAGCAGTACGAAGGACATAACAATCATCATGGAATATGTGATGAAAGCGGTCATAGCTCCGACTTCAAGTTCCCCTGAGTCGATTCTGTGGGAAGAAACCCATGTAACTACGATGACAAGTGCAAACATGAAAAGCTGCATGCTTGGCTGCATCATGGACATTACCCTTGTGGTAAAAAGCTGCGTCCTCTTCAACCTCTCATTTTCCGCCTCAAACCTTTTCGCTGACTCCCTCTCTCTTCCAAAGGCTCTTATTACGCTCAAACCTGTGAGAATCTCTCGCGCAACCCTGTTGACTCCGTCTACAAGATCCTGCATCAGCTTAAATTTGGGCATCGTGACTGCAAATATGAACAGAACAAACATCATAATCAGGGCAACACCCACAGCCAGTATGTATCCCATGTTCGCTCCTGTCCGGATCACTTTGACTATTCCCCAGATTCCCATAATCGGTGCAAACATCACCATTCTCAGCATCATCGTAGTAACATTCTGAACCTGCTGAACATCGTTTGTACTTCTGGTAATGAGGGAGGCTGTTGAAAATTTATCCATGTCCTCCCCCGAGAAATTCATAACATTTGCGAAAACTTTCCTTCTCAAATCTCTGCCTATATTTGCGCCGACTCCGGATGCAACTGCCGCTGCAACACCTGCCGCCAAAAACATGACAAGCGCCATGATAAACATCCTGATCCCGGAAGACCAAAGATAGTCCTTCTGAACCTTGTCAACATTCACGCCTGCCGCCTTATCGCTGTCATGTGCATAGGTAATGGCCATGGACTTCAGGGTTCTCTGTCCGACGGCTTCCACCGTCCTTTCCGTCTGCTTCTTTATCTTCGCTACGGCACTTTTATCCATCTGCCCCGATGAAATCATGTCTGACAATATAATTCTGGTATCTACATAGGTTTTGACTTTACCCTTTTCATCCTCTGCCTTAAAGGTTTTTATGTCCCGCTTCAAGAGCTTTTCCAGCTCCTCAACCGACATATCGTCAACCTTCGCGGACATCAATTTCGCTTCCTGCTCGCCGCTCTTTTCCATAGAGGATTTGACCATGGATTTAAAGTCTTTTACAGAGGTGTGACCCAGCTGATAGGTTAGAACTATGGGAGTTAAAAGCTTATCATCAGCTTCATTCAGCCTGTCTTCTCTGTTTTCTGATCTGGCATAGAGCCTGCCCTCTCTTTTATATGAGGATCTCCAAAGCTTCTTTTCGTCTTCGTTCATGAAAATTTGAGCGTTCTCATATTCCTCTTTTGTAGTCTTTTCCGGCAAAATATGCTCTATCCCTTTGTTTTGAATACCCACATCTATGATGTCCTGCGTATATGTAGGCAAAGACAGATCTGCATACGCCTGCAGTCCCAGAAATAGGGCAATTATCAAAACCTGCACGCGATAAGGTTTAAGATTTCTAATCAGCTGCCTCATTATTTACCCTCTTCCTTTCCGGTTTCCCCTCTTTTTTTACCTCTTCAGCCACAATTTTATAAAACTTGTCCAACTTATTTAAAAGCGCTTTGCTCTCTTCTTCTCCAAATCTGTCGAACACCGTATCAAAACATTCCTCCAGATTTTTTTCTGTCTTCTCGGTAGCTCTAATTCCCTTTTCCGTCAGTTTTACAATGGTATTTCTTCTGTCGCTCTTGTCCGCGAAACGCTCTACCATTCCTTTTTCTTCAAGTTTTCCCAAGCTTCTGGACACTGCCGGCGCAGGAACACATCTGTATTTTATGATGTCCGAAATCTTAATTCCCTTTTCTTCATTTTCCTTAGACATCACATGTATAGCATTTAAGAGATGCCACTCTCCTCTTATCACATCTTTATCCAGCAGATTTTTCATGGGAAGCGCTCTAAACTTCTCCATAATTTCAACGAATCGTTTCTGTTCCGCCTTCACTTCCATACCTCCAAATAAAAAATCCCGCCGAAAATAATTTTCAGCGGAAATATTTAACACCGTTAATTATTAACTATGTTAGCAATTTTATCACCCGTGTCCTTATTTGTCAATAATTTTTCTCTCCTGACTCTCGCATAAATCAATATCAGAAGAACCAGGCTCAAGCCCCAGCTTATAGGATAAGAGAAAATCAGAGATTGGAATGTCTTGAAATGCTGAAATCCCGTGTACACCCACAAAATTCTCGTTCCACATATAAATATCAATGAAATTACGGCAGGGCTGAAGGAATTGCCCAGTCCCCTCAGTATAGCCGACATGGTTTCATTTGTGCAGTTAAGCCCCTGCGTCGTAAACAGTATGAAAAGTCTCGTATGCGCCAGAGCCAAAACCGCAGCATCGCTTGTAAATACCCTTAATATATTTTTATCAAAATATAGAAGCAGCAGCGAAAGTGTGACGGTAAAAAACAGGTTCATGGTAATGCCCACCTTTGCCACATCTCTGCACCTTTTTAACTTGCCTGCTCCGTAATTCTGGCTTATAAAGGTTGTGGTCGCCTGGCTGAAGGCAGAAAGTACAAAGAATATTGAAATATCAATATAAAACGCTATTGCCGATGCCGCCATGGTATCTGCACCCAGGCTGTTTATGGCTGACTGTATGACCAGATTCGACAGAGAAAAAACCATTCCCTGAATGCCGGACGGCAAACCGATTTTCATTATATTGACAAATATACTTTTTTCGACTCTAAGTTCTTTGAATCTGATACCGTAAGTTCCCTTCTCTCTCAAAAGTATCATAAAAAGAAGTCCGCTGCTCACAGCCATTGCAATGGTCGTAGCCGTCGCAACTCCCGCAACGCTCATGTTTAGTTTTGCAACCAAGAATAAATTCAAAAGTACATTTATAATTCCGGACACGGTGAGACAATATAGGGGCGTTTTGGTATTGCCCCGGCTTCTGAAGATTGCAGATTCAAAATTATATATAACGGAAAAAGGCATGCCCAAGAAAAAAATTCTCAGATATGTATTTGCAAGTGGCTTTACATTGCCGGGAACCTTGACTAAATCCAACATATACGGTGTCATCAATATCCCTGTCAGCATCAAAATAAGTCCCCCCACCCCGCCTACTACGATGGCTGTATGTATACCCTTTCTAATCTGTGCCTCGTCCTTTGCACCTATGAAACGCGCAATCACAACATTTGCTCCAAGAGCAAGTCCGATGAAAATATTCACCAAAAGTCCTATCAGAGGCGCATTGCTCCCCACAGCAGCAGTGGCGGTTTTTCCTGCAAATTTCCCGACAACTGCAACATCCGCCGCATTGAAAAGCTGCTGCAGTATGCTGGTTGCCGCAAGAGGAATTGCAAATTTCAACATCTTATTCCAAATAGGTCCTGTCAGAAGGTCCATATCCTGCTTAGTCTTCCTAATTTTATCCATATCTTACCTGTGCCGTCTTTCTTCGATACATCAAAAAATCCAATAGTACTATTCTACCCCCGCAGTTAAAATTTGTAACGCAAAGATTTGATATTATGGTATAATGTTATGGCACCGTAAGAATAGACGATTTTTATATAAAAGGAACATGAATGTTAGACGCAATCTTTGTATTTGAAATAATAGGCACAATCGCCTTTGCCATATCGGGCGCCGTCGCTGCCTGCCAAAAGCAGATGGACTTGTTCGGCGTAACCTTCCTTGGAATGACCAGCGCTGTAGGCGGCGGAATAATACGGGATTTAATTCTGGGAATAAATCCCCCTGCTACTTTTAAGACTCCTGTATATCTGATAGTTGCCATAGCTACAACTTTAGTGGTTTTCATTCCTTGGGTTCAGAAAATTATAATAAACAACCCCATATATTACGGAAGATTTATGCTCATTACCGACTCAATCGGACTTGGCATATTCACAGTAAACGGAATAGAGATAGCAATGCATGTAACGCCTGATGCCAACTACTTTCTTTTCGCCTTTGTAGGCGTTGTAACCGGTGTTGGCGGCGGCGTGCTTCGTGATGTGATGCTGGGTGATAAACCTTATATATTTGTAAAACACTTCTATGCCAGCGCCTCCCTTATCGGTGCCGTAGTCTGTGTAAGCGCTCATATATATTTTGGCCCGGCGATTTCCGTTTCCTTGGGGATGTTCACCGTAATTGCGTTAAGGCTTATAGCTGCTCACTTCAGATGGAGTCTTCCTAAATCCGGAGTTTATCTGGATAATGATAAAGGCTACGAAGAGTCTGAAACTGAGTTCAACTAATATTTTTATTTATTTAATAAAGGAGAATGTATTATGCAAAGTTTTTTTGAATCCACAGTTGGAAAAGCTTCCGTTATTGCTGTAATCGTATTTCTGCTTCTGCTGATTTTCTTACCCGGCAGAAACAGCTCCCGGTCTAATAAACCGGATGTTAAAGCCCTTACGATATCTGCGGTGCTAATCGCACTGGCCATGATTCTATCGCAGATAAAGGTATATTCAATGCCTTATGGCGGTTCGGTAACCTTGTTTTCACTGCTTCCTATAGCTCTCTGCTCCTATCTTTTGGGAACGAGAAAAGGTGTAATTGCCGGCATAGCTTTGGGACTTGTAAATCTGGTATTCGGGCCTTATGTAATCCACCCTGCTCAGCTGCTTTTGGATTATCCTATGGCTTTTGGAGCAATGGGACTTGGCGGATTTTTCAGAGACAGAAAAAACGGCTTAACCATTTCATATCTTATCGGAATCTTAGGAAGATATTTCTTTGCCGTTTTATCCGGAGTTATTTTCTTTGCCTCCTACGCTCCCGAGGGCTTTAACGCTCTAAGCTGGTCGCTGTTCTACAACGGGACTTACATTTTCGCAGAAGGGGCTGTTACACTTGCGGTAATAAATCTCCCGCCTGTAAAAAGAATGTTTGAACAAATGAAATCTCAACTATAAGCCTAAACAGATCTACAAAAAAGATTTTAGGAAATATCGAACATTCTCAGCTGTGAAAAATCAACCCCGCGCTGTGATGCCCCAAATATCAGATTTTCATGTCTGATATTTGGGGCGGTCAACACATTAACGCGGGGTTTTTACTTATTCAGCAACTTCTTTTCTTATTTCCTTTGTCCTTATTTCCCTGCAAATCTCATCTACGAACTTAGTGAGAGGTTTGATTCCTTCATCTCCTGCATATCTGCTTCTTACTGAAACTGTCTTATCCTCCTCTTCCTGCGCACCGACTACCAACATATATGGCAGTTTGTCAAGCTGTGCCTGTCTGATTTTGTATCCGACTCTTTCTGCGCTGTTGTCAACGGTAACATCCACACCGTTTCTGCGAAGTTCACTGTATACCTCCTGTGCATAGTCTGCATATTTTTCAGATACCGGAAGAACTCTGACCTGCTCAGGACAAAGCCAAGTAGGGAATTTTCCCGCATACTTTTCAATAAGCCATGCAAGAGTTCTCTCATAGCAGCCCAGAGAGGTTCTGTGAATTATGTAAGGCCTCTTTCTCCCGCCGTCTTTGTCTATATAATACATGTCATATCTTTCAGCCAGGAACATATCCAGCTGAATTGTAATCATCGTATCTTCTTTTCCATATACATTTTTTGCCTGAATATCCAGCTTAGGACCGTAGAATGCCGCTTCTCCGGAAGCTTCCGTGTATTCAAGACCTATTTCGTCAAGAATATCCCTCATGGCAGCTTCCACATTATCCCACTGCTCGGCAGTTCCCAGGTACTTCTCAGAATCCTCGGGATCCCATTTTGAGAAACGATAGGTTACATCATCATGAAGCCCCAGCGTTGTCAAACAGTACTTTGCCAGTTTTACGCAGTTCTTAAACTCCTCATTTACCTGCTCAGGTGTACATACCAAATGTCCTTCCGAAATGGTGAACTGTCGAACGCGGGTCAGTCCGTGCATTTCCCCTGAATCTTCGTTTCTAAAGAGAGTGGAGGTTTCTCCCATACGGTAAGGAAGATCTCTGTAGCTTCTCTGTCTTGCCTTATAAACATAATATTGGAATGGACATGTCATAGGACGAAGTGCATATACATTGCTGTCCGGATCGTTTTCAATCAGATGCAAATCTTCAAGCCCTCTGATTTCTCTTTCCTCACTTGCCACATTGTCCAAGTCTTCCCTGTTCTCATATCCGAAAACGAACATACCGTCTTTGTAATGATACCAGTGGTCGGAAATCTTATATAACGTGGATTTTGCCATCAGAGGAGTACGGGTTCTCACATATCCCCACTCATAGTCCTCAAGATCCTCAATCCATCTTTGCATTTTCTGGATAATCCTTGTACCCTTAGGCATAAACAGAGGCAATCCCTGTCCCAGAACATCAACAGTTGTGAACAGCTCCATCTCACGACCGAGTTTATTGTGGTCCCTCTTTTTAATGTCCTCGAGATAATCAAGATACTCCTTTAGATCAGCCTTCTTCGTATATGCCGTACCGTAAATTCTTGTGAGCATCTTATTGTGCTCATCACCTCTCCAGTATGCTCCCGAAGTGGAAATAAGTTTAAAAGCTTTTATCTGCTTGGTGCTCATGAGATGAGGACCTGCACAAAGTTCGATAAAATCTCCCTGCCGATAAAATGATATTACCGCATCTTCGGGAAGATCCTGAATCAGTTCAACCTTGTAAGGTTCCCCCCTTTCCTCCATCATCCTTATCGCTTCTTCTCTGGGCAAAGTGAAGCTTTCCAGCTTATCTCCCCTCTTAATGATTTTCTTCATCTCCGCTTCAATCTTATCCAAGTCTTCTCTTGTCAAAGGCGGCATATCAAAGTCATAATAAAATCCGTTGTCTATGGAAGGTCCGATTGTCATTTTCGCTTCCGGATAAAGATTCTTTACAGCCTCTGCCAGAACATGAGAGCAGGTGTGACGATATGCCTTCTTACCCTCTTCCGAGTCAAAAGTCAATATGTTGAGGGTGCAATCTTTTTCTACAACGGTTCTGAGATCCACAACTTTCCCGTCAACCTCCCCCACACATGCCATGCGTGCAAGACCTTCGCTTATGTCTCTTGCAATGTCGTATACCGACATGGGTTCTGCATATTCTTTCATGCTGCCGTCTTTCAATGTAATAATCATATTGTTTTCCTCTTTTCTCTAAATTTCTGAACAAAAATTAAATTCTTAAACAAAAAATCCCTGCCAGCAGAATTGCTCTGCCAGAAGGGACGCATACTATCTGTATTCGCGGTTCCACCCGTCTTCCAAGACATACATCTTCCTAATCGGTAACCAAACAGGATAACCTGCTGATAAACAGAAGGTACCATCCAAAATCGGTCCACCCGGGAAATGTCCTGACACTTTTTTACCTATAACGCAAGGTCTTCGCGGGCATGATTGGTGCCACTCCGAGCTGGTCTTCGGTACGCTTCGGCAAGAATGATTCCACCATCCATTCCTCTCTCTTTGCCGGTGAGGCGCCCTACTCGTCTCATCATCGTATTATCCTTATCCTATCACTTGAAAAGAAAAAATTCAAGCTTTTTTCTAAGGTTTCTTGAAATTACTTGAAATTATGGTATGTATACATAACACATCGGACACGGCACTGGTTTTTGCCCCTTACACATGGTATAATATGAATGTGTAAATATCTTAATTTTACACATTTTTATATTATACTGATTCTTTAATTTCAAGCCGTTTGAAAGGAGATTATATTCATGGTGTCAACTATCGTTCATATTAACGAAATCATCAACAACCTTGTGTGGGGTGTTCCTGCAATGATTTGCGTAATCGGCGTGGGAACCTACCTGAGTTTATTCAGCGGTTTCATTCAGTTCAGGAAACTTGGCTACGCTCTTAAAATTGCTTTGGGAAAGATTTTTACCAAAACGGAAGCTGCCGAAGGGGCGACAACGCCTTTTCAGTCATTGACCACCGCTCTTGCCGCAACTGTGGGAACGGGAAACATTGCCGGTGTGGCAGGCGCAATAGCAATAGGCGGTGCAGGTGCGGTTTTCTGGATGTGGATAGCTGCCATACTGGGTATGTGTACAAAGTTTGCAGAAGTAACCTTAGCCGTTCATTTCAGGGAGAGAAATACTCATGGCGACTGGGTCGGAGGACCTATGTACTACATTAAGAACGGTCTGCCCAAGAAATGGCAATGGCTGGCATATCTCTTTTCCGCCTTCGGCGTGCTTACCGTATTCGGTACGGGTAATGCCACTCAGGTAAATACGATTACAACTGCCATCGACTCTGCCCTTCTAAGCTACAATGTGGTTTCTTCTTCATCCATAAAGATGATAAACCTCATCATAGGGATTGCAATTACCACACTGATTCTTATAATTCTTCTGGGGGGAATCAAGCGAATCGGTTCCGTTACAGAGAAGTTGGTTCCTTTCATGGCTTTCGTATATATCCTCCTTGCCATAGGAGTTCTAATCATCAACTTAAAGAATATACCTACCGTGTTCGGAATGATATTCAAAGGAGCTTTTCACCCTGCTTCTGTTACGGGAGGAGCTGTCGGCGTCATGTTCACCAGCATAAAAAAAGGTGTATCCAGAGGAATCTTCTCCAATGAAGCCGGGCTCGGTACAGGCTCCATATCCCACGCTTCAGCGGACACCGATGAGCCTGTAAGACAGGGACTTATGGGAGTTTTTGAAGTATTTGCGGATACAATAGTAATATGCACCCTCACAGCCCTTGTAATTCTATGCAGCGGTATCCAGATCAAATACGGGTCAGCTGCAGGAGCGGAGCTGACAATTAACGGTTTCATAACCACTTACGGAAATTGGGTGTCGCTGTTCACTGCCGTAGCTCTGGTATGCTTTGCATTCTCCACCACCTTGGGATGGGGGCTTTACGGTTCAAGATGTATTGAATACATCTTCGGCTCAAAGGTATTGAAGCCTTTTGCCGTAGTCTACGCATTTGTTGCAATCATAGGAGCTACTGCGGATTTAAAAGCCATTTGGGGAGTTTCAGAAACATTCAACGGCCTTATGGTTATTCCCAACCTGATTGCGGTTCTCCTGCTCAGCAAAACCTTCTTCGGACTTGTGAAAGACTATTTCAGCAGATACCCTAAGTACGACAGGGCTAAAATGTAGTTAAATACGACAGAGAAAAAATCCAAATTCCAAATAAAATATACTCCATATAATCAAACCTAAAAAGCACCTCTGTCTAAATGTACCGTCTCCCTAAAATTAGACCTAAAAATCCAACAATCAGGGAGGCGGTATTTTAATGAAAAACACTCCCTATGTAACAAAAAACACTCCCTCTTTGTATCGACCCCAAAAAGTTAGACTTTTTGGGATTTTCTCGTTTAGGAGTGCTTTTTCCGTAGTATTTTTTATAAACTACGGCATTTTCTGCTGTATCTTATTTTGATAATTGCATCATTTTTCGATGTTAAGCACACTTATTTTATTCCAAAATATTTGTACATTTTCACCTCATGTTTTGCTTGATAATACTTGCCGTTTATCATCACACAGTCTCGAACGAAACGATAGTTCTTTTCTTTGTTTTTTGTGTAAACGACAAGGCTCCAAGAACCGATTATTTTATTTGTGATTTTATTATACTTCTTCTTGGAAATCTTTCTGAACCGGGCTTTATCTAATGCTTTGTAAACTCTTCTTATATCTTTTTTATTCACTGTAGCTTTTGCAAGAATATTGTCATATTTATATCCAACTAAAATAGTACTCTTTCTAAACTTCTTTGTGACAGGGAAGTTTGTTTTCGTTTTTGTCGTTTTTTGTTTTGCTTCTGCCGTATTATGCAACGGAGTCACAACCGTTAAAGCGAAAACGATGATTCCCAAAACGACTAAAGATTTTTTGATTTTTTTCATTTTACATCCTCCTTCAACTAACTATAGCATTTAATAACATTTATCCTTTCAGGGCTATTCTTGTAACTATACTTGCAGTTATCTTCTTTTAACTTATATACCATATTCTTACACATAATTCAATACTTTTGCTATATTTCAAACAATATCAATTTACTAAGAAATATATTATACCGTAAAATCCTTTAAAAACTATCCATGCGTAAAACGCAGGGCTTTCTTGGTTTAAAAAAAATCGAGAGGCTAAAAGCCTCTCGACAGTATGAATGGATAAATCAAAATTCTAATGACTTAATAACTTATACAAGCTCTCCGGCGTCTGCCCTTGCCTGTTCTTCAGGAGTCATCTTAGTAACTGTAACTCCAACGAAGGCAAGAACTATTGTAGAAATCATCATTGCATAGTTAAATATCAGATATGGCATATATGTATAAACCTTAATGCCCAGCGTTGCCGCCATGAACATACCGCATGTGTTCCACGGAATTGCAGGTGATGAAACCGTTCCTGCCGATTCAAGTGCATTGGACAGGCACTTAGGATGAAGACCCGCCTTACGATATGCAGGCGCAAACATTCTTCCGGGAATCAGAATTGAAATGTACTGCTCCGGCATCGTTACATTTGACAGAATACAGGTAATCTCCGTTGCGATGATAAGTCCGGGACCGCTCTTAACAAGCTTAGTGATAGCATCGATAACAACTGACAGTTGTCCGGTGCCTTCCATGATGCCTCCGAACATCATAGCTATAACCGACATCAATATGGATGATGACATATTCATCAAACCGCCGTTGCTCAATAAACTGTTTAAAGATTTTATATCCGTGTTACAAACGAAGCCGTCCCTTGCGATTAACAGAACATCACCAAAGTTTACTCCCGTGTGCAAGAATTTAAGAGTTTCATGTTCAAATATAGCTAAATTGCCTTGGAAAATAGGTGCCAGTACAGCTCCTGTAATAAGTCCCAGCGTTATTCCCGGTATAGCCGGAACCTTAAGGGTAATTGCTGCGATTACAACGATAGGAGGCAGCAGCAATACAGGGTTGATATTAAATGTATCCCACAGCCCTTTGGAAAGGACCTCAGCCTGCGACAGATCTGCATTTCCGCTTGCTGCATGCTGGAATCCATAAACACCGAAGAATATAATTGCTATCACATAAGCAACTGCCGTAGCTTTAAGCATGTATTTAACATGAGTAAATACATCGGTTCCTGCCATAGCAGGCGCCAAGTTTGTCGTATCTGATAAAGGTGACAGCTTATCTCCGAAGTATGCTCCGGACAGAATAGCTCCCGCTGTTGCCCCCAAAGGCATTCCCAGACCCTGTGCTATACCCATAAGTGCAAGACCCATAGTTCCTGCTGTTCCCCACGATGTACCTGTTGCAAGGGATGTGATGGAACATACCAATAACGCTGCAATCAGAAAAATTGACGGTGAAAGTAATTTAAGTCCGTAATAAATCATTGTCGGAATAGTTCCGGATACCAGCCACACTCCTATCATCATTCCCACGATGGCGAGAATCAGGATGGCCTGCATAGCTTTGGAAATTCCGGAAATCATCATTCCTTCAATTTCTCCCCACTTGAATCCCAGTGAAAGAGACACCACAGCCGCTATGATTACTCCAATAAACATTGGAATATGTGGATCCACATGATAATAAGCGATACCTATTGACATAACCAGTACAAGCGCAAAGAATGATATTAACGCATGCCATATTTTGGGTTGTCTACCCTGAGATGTTGTTTCATTTCCCATAATAACTTCTCCTTTCATTCATTCATTATCCAAAATATACACCAGTTAATCATATTTGTCAATCGTATTTCCATAACTTATAACAAATAAATATTCTTTATTTCTATGTATAGATAGAATAGTTTGCTTAAGTTCTTAAAAAAATACATGAATTCATACCTTGTAAAAAGAAAGCGCCTGCTCTGCATTTTATACATTACCGTTTTTCTTTCCATACCATTTGTTTCCATATGGCAGGTTCCGGGGGCTTTGCGGCATTTGTATTGAAATTACTGCGGTCTTTCAATCAACTGCTGTTTTAAATAATGTAATTGTGAAATTTCCAACAAAAAACTCCTGCGTTTATTTATTAAAAATAAAGCAAGAGTTTAAATGCAAAATCAGATTTCTCTGTATTAATCCCTTATTACTATGCATTGGCTTTTATAGTATATTTATTCATTTTATACGCATATTTCTATTCAATATTCACATAAAAACAGTAAATAATATTCATTATATCCCTTATTTAGTCATTGTGAAGGAGTCTTTTTCTATCTTGTCGATGTATATGGTATCATTTTCTGCATGAAATTTTACATTATATTCACCGTAAAAGATTCCGTACTCATGATTTTCTTTCTTCTCGTATGCGTCTCTGGGATCCTGCTTCAGGATTTCCACAATCGCATTGCTGTCAACGGCTTGAAGCATTTGAAACTCCGGGCATCTTACCACCACATCGACATTTTTCTTTGCGGAAGCCTCCGAAAATCCTCCCTTGGCATCCGGATGATTATCTGCATAGGGTATAAAGGGTTTAATATCGTATATAGGCGTTCCGTCCAGAAGATCCACGCCCGAAACATAGATAAAGGGACCTCCCGGCGAATTTATATCTATATCGAAAATTTCCACACAGGAAAGCCCTATAGGATTGGGACGATTAGGCGATCTGGTGGCAAACACTCCTTTGCGAAGCCTTCCGCCAAGCTTCGGAGGTCTCACTGTCGGCGACCATTCTCCTCTTCGCTTAGAAGGGTTCTTGTGAAATCCCCACAAAATCCAAATATGTGAGAATTCTTCAAGACCGCGAACACTGTCAAGTTCTCTATACAAATCCTCAAATACGATCCGCCCTGCAGCATGCTTAACCAGACCTGCCTGTCTGGAAATCCCGAATTTCTCCTTATACTTGGATTCCATATGAGCGATTTGAAAAAGTTCCATAGCACCTCCAAATATATTTTTCTCACAGGTTTATACTTTGTGGCAAAATTTCAACTTCCTTTTCTGCGGAAATCAAATATAAGAAAACTTGCTTGACCGTTTTCCCTGTCGCAAGTTCAATGGCCTTTCTGTACAGATTCAGCTGCCCTCCGTACAGTTTCTCCATTCTCTCAGACTCACCAGAAAAATCTTTTTTATTATCAATCCGATTCGTCTTGTAATCCAGTAACACAAGGTCACTGTCTTCCTCAAAATAACAGTCGATTATACCCTGAACCATGACATCCTCATCATCCTGCTTTAGAAGCAGGTTGAAGGGCTGTTCCTTGTATAAAAGTCCTTGTTTGGCGGCTCTGGCAGCTCTTTTTCCTAAATCAGACTCAAAAAATCCCATAACTTTAGCGGCCGAAATTTCTTTTGACTCATTTTCCGATAAAATTCCCCGCTTCACAAGATTTCTTACTGTATCTTCTATGTAATCTATTCCATTCTCATAGGCTTTCACAAAGTCCAGTTTCTCCAATACGCTGTGATAAACAGTCCCTCTTTCTGCAGGAGTTATCTTTCTTTCACCCTTCATGAAGTCAGGTACAGGAAATTCTGTTTCAAAGGGAAACGGATTAAATTGCGATTCAGCAGGCTTTTCATCATCAAGGTATGTATTTTCTTTTGCCAAATACCCGTCTTCTGCTTCGTCGCTTTTAGATACAGTCGGTTTATGAGCCTTCTTGTTTATGCTGCTGACAGAATACTTTGAGCGTATATTCAGGGCTTTCTCATGAGGATATTTGTAGTCTAAAATTCTGCCTACAATTTCCATGTTTTCTTCCCCGGCGCCTTCTTCCGCCTGCGCATCTTCTCCGTCATCGCAGTCAAAATCCGGCAAGGTGCTCATATCCACCTGCACTGTATTTGGAATTTTTCCTAAAATTCCAAGATAATCAGTATCACTTACAAAGCCATTTTCCTTTTTGTTTAAATATTTTTCTGTACTGCTGACCGTTCCCGTCAAATAGAGTTTTTCTTTCGCACGAGTAAAGGCGACATAAAGCACTCTTATATTCTCCTCAACCTCCTCTTTTTTGAATCGGTTCATAATTATGTCGTAGATTAGGGATTTATTTTCAATGCCTTTTTCCGTGTCCTCTATACACATGCCTATCCCGATGTCTTTGTGGAAAACAACTTTGTCTGACCTCTTCGTGTAATTCAGTCTGTTTCCCATTCCTGCGCATATAACGACGGGAAATTCCAGTCCCTTGCTCTTATGAATCGTCATAATCCTTACAACATCATCATTTTCACCGAGGAGCTTAACCTGTCCCATCTTAACTTTGTTCTTTTTAACATTTTCTATATACTGCAAAAATCCGTACAGCGAACTTTGACCTCCCTCAGCAAAACTCTGAGTCTTATCGCACAAAGCCCTTAAATTTGCCTGTCTCTGACTGCCGCCGGGCATTGCCCCGCAAGCCATGTAGTACCCGGTTTCCAAAAGCAGTTTCCATACAAATTCCGGAAGCGGCATGGACATGCTCCATGCCTTCCACTTCTCCAGATGCTTGATAACTCCCTTGCACTTTAGGACAAATTCATCTTGCGACTTTTCATCATTTGCTGCGGCAAGAAATGCCTCCACATACGAATCTTTGCTGTGCAAAATTCTGATCTTTGCCAATTCATCAGTGGTAAATCCGAAAATTTCCGACCTCAAAACGCTTAAAAACGGTATGTCCCGGTACTTGTTGTCCATGAGCTTGAGCAAATTCATGAATACATTTATTTCCACTGTGTCAAAATAGTTTTCCGAATCGTCGGCGTAACAGGGAATCCCGCATTTTTTCATTGCGTCCATGAAAATTCCGGCTTTTGTAAGGGAGCGCATAAGTATAACTATGTCTCTAAACTTTATCTTATGCAGGGCAGCCACAGAAGTTCCGTCTATTTCCTCCAAAGTTTCGTATTCCTTCCCCAAGTTCTCCCTAATCAGTCTGCAAACCTCAAGAGCCTCAAGCTCTGCCGCTTTCATATCCCTTATCTCTTCGCAGACATCATCTCCTGCAGTTTCAATCAGCCTCAGTTCAGGCTCAAAAGAATATTTTCCCCGGTACTCCTTCCCGTGATAAAGATAGGCGTCCTCATCGTATCCGGTCATGGTGTCTTTGAACCTGGCGTTAATCCAATCTAAAATAACGGGTTTGCTTCTGAAGTTCCTGTTTAAGTCGATTTTCACGGACAATTCTTCTTCCGCCTCTGCATATTTTTCATATTTTTTCTGAAAAATCTCAGGCTCCGCCAGTCTGAATTTATATATGCTCTGCTTAATATCTCCCACCATGAACAAATTATTTTTTCTTGATATTTTGCCGATAATCGCCTCTTGCAGAAGACTTGTGTCCTGGTATTCGTCAATAAATATGTATGTGAATTTTTCCCTGTAGAAGTCCCCCACAGCTTCTTTTTTCAATATTTCGTAACAATAATGCTCAATATCGTTAAAATCTATTATCTTTTTCTCAGCTTTTTTTTCATGAAAAATACCGTCAAAGTCCAGAATAAGCTTTTGCAAAGTCCGTGCAACGGGGTAGCATAACTTCAAGGAATCAATCCTCAAATTGATTTTCTGAGGGAAAAATTTATCTCTTATCCCATCTGCGATTTGCTTTGCCGCCTTCCTTTTATCACTTACCGCATCCTTTATATCCCCGTAGATTTCCTTTTCTTCTTTGTTTGCTCTCAGAGTTACTTGCGGTTTATTCTTTATATACAGTTCTATGTCCTCAATTTTTTCCTCCCGAGCCATTTGCTCCAACTTATGATAAAAATCCACTTCCTCCCGAACTGCATCTGCCAGCCTGTCCAGATTCATCTCAAGAAGCTGTTCCTGCGCCTCTTTGGAAAATTCAAAGGCCTTCCGGAAGGAGTCTCTGAGAATTTCCAGCAAAAAAGCATAGCCGGTTGTGCTCTTAAAATCCCCGGGGGTTTTAAGTTCTTCTATTCGTTTTTTCATCTCAGAGAAAGGCTCGGGCATGGACATTAAGGTCCTATATAAATTTCTGATTATATCTTTTATGCCCTCGTTGCTCTTTTCACTGCCGTACCAGTCTAAAAACTGTATAAATTCCGGTGAAAATTCCTCGTAGTATTCTTCAAGAAGCTGTTCAAGGCTGTCCTCTATCAGCACTGCCGCCTGCGCCTCATCGCATATGGAAAAATCCGGGTCTAAATCTATTTCGTAGCTGAACTGCCTTATAACCTCCAGCGCAAAGGCGTGGAATGTGCTTATATTAGCCCTTGGCAAAATATCAAGCTGTTCTTTAAGCTTGGGATTATCCACAATCTTCTTTTTCAAAGCCTTTCTAATCTTCTCACGCATTTCAGATGCGGCGGCATTTGTAAATGTGACTATCAGCATAGAATTAATGGGAATCTCTTCCTCTGTAACCATTTTCTTTATTCTCTCAACAAGAACTGCCGTTTTACCTGAGCCTGCTGCGGCTGCAACGAGAATGTTCTTATCTCGCTGCTCTATAGTCTGTTTCTGCTCTCTCGTCCAATTAGGCATAAGCTTCCTCCTTCGCCCCTCAAGTATACCACATTTTTGTTCCTCAAACATTGTTGAATTGCAATCAATATGGTATGATTTTAAAAGAAATCCAAGTATTACTGAAATTTGACAAGAGGTGTAATATGTCTACAAAAAAACCTATGATGCTTTTAATAATGGACGGTTTCGGTCTGAATGAAAACAGCTATGGAAATGCTATTTCTCAGGCAAAGAGGCCTAATCTTGATAGAATTTTTTCAAAATATCCCATGACAAAACTGAACGCCTGCGGGGAGTTTGTCGGACTTCCGAAGGGCCAAATGGGAAATTCCGAAGTCGGTCATCTCAACATAGGCGCCGGCAGAATAATATATCAGGATTTGACCAGGATTACGAAGGAGGCGGAAAACGGCGCTCTATTTAAAAATAAAGCTTTGTCGGAAGCTATGGAAAATGCAAAAAAGGCAGATAAAACTCTTCATTTTTTCGGGCTTCTTTCAGATGGAGGAGTCCACAGTCACATAGACCATCTGTTCTCCCTGATGGAGATGGCTGAGAATAAAGGTCTCACCAAGGTTGCTCTTCATTGCTTCTTAGACGGAAGAGATGTGCCGCCAAGGTGTGCAAAGGAATATATATCTACCTTGGAAACAAAGATTTCAGAGCTGGGGATTGGTGAAATCGCAACAATTTCCGGTCGTTACTATGCTATGGACAGAGATAAGCGATGGGAAAGGGTGAAGTCAGCCTATGATGCGATGACTCTCGGTCAGGGGAAGTCAGCTTCAACTGCAACCCAAGCCATCGACAATGCCTACGGGCGCGGGGAAAACGATGAATTCGTTTTCCCCACAGTAGTCGCAAGGACTACTGTGCAGGACGGCGACTCCGTAATCATGTTCAACTTCCGTCCTGACCGCGCCCGTGAAATAACTCGAGCTTTCGTAGATGAAAATTTCGACGGTTTTGAAAGGACTAAAACATTAAAAGACCTTACCTATGTATGCATGACGGAATACGATGCCTCGATGCCCAATGTAAAAATCGCTTATCCTCCGGAAACATATAAAAACACCCTCGGCGAATATATCGCAAGCCTGGGCATGCACCAGCTCAGGATTGCAGAAACCGAAAAATATGCCCATGTGACATTTTTCTTCAACGGAGGTGTGGAAGAACCAAATGACAACGAGGACAGAATCCTTGTTCCCTCTCCAAAGGTTGCCACCTACGATCTCCAACCCGAAATGTGCGCACAGAAGGTCACATCAAAGGTCATTTACGCCATCGAAAAAGATATATACGACATGATTATACTGAATTTCGCCAATGCTGACATGGTAGGGCATACAGGGGTCATGGATGCCGCAATAAAAGCCATAGAAACGCTGGATTCCTGCATACCTCAAATTGAGGCGGCGGTCCTTGAAGCAGGCGGTCAGATACTGCTCACCGCAGACCATGGCAATGCAGATGTAATGCTTGACAGCGACGGAAATGCGGTCACATCCCACTCCTTAAACAAGGTACCTCTTGTCCACATAAGCCATAGCCCTTCCATGCTTTCAGACGGCGGAAAACTTGCGGACATAGCTCCCACCATGCTGGATCTCATGGGGCTTGAAATCCCGAAAGAGATGACGGGAAATTCACTGGTAAAAAAATAAAATCCACTGTTGGGTGCTTAATTGCATCGCCTTATCTGTCTAACATTTTAAGGTCGGCTTAGACCGTGGGATTTTTATGCACATCAGCCTTTTATCGCAAAACCCCTTCCGTCAGACTTTATCCGGCGGAAGGGGTTCATCTCATTGTTCTGTTATTCCCTGCCTGTCACTTTCTTCTGCCATGTTCTTTTTCCGCATTGCGGACAGGTCATATAACGGGTTCTCCCCCTATGGCGAGCAAAAAGTACCTGCTTATAGGTAGGAACATATCTGTTTCCACATTCTCCGCACCGGTAGTAGCCCGCCTTCTGCTCAATCAAAATGCAGTAGACAACTCCCACAACAAAAATTGTAATACCGAGCAAAATGAGAATAACTCGCGCCAACATCTCCATTTTTACATAGGATGCCGTAAAAATTAAAATCAAAAATGAAATAGCTGATAAATAGCCTATGACATTTTCCAGATTCAACATTCGTTTTACCTGCTCTTCATTTTCTTTTTTTAACTTCAGCAAATTCTCATCAGCGGCTTTCCCAAAGTCCTCCGTCATAATTTTTTCGCCCGACAGAAGTTCATTAACGGTGATACCTATATATTCACACAGCTCCAACATATTTCCGGAATCGGGAAGGGATTTTCCCGTTTCCCATTTCGATACGGCTCTATCGCTGATTCCAAGCTTTTCTGCCAAATCTGCCTGGGTCATGCCTTTCTCTTTTCTGCAAAGGGCTATAAATTTTCCGATTTTAACCTGATCCATATCGGGCACCTCCTTCCTTGCTAAAGACTACAACAAAACTTCATTTTTTAACAGGAACTTTCGGTTGAGTTTAAAAATTTCTCTGCTCTTCCCAGCTCAGCCGTATTTGCCCGGTTTAGAAATTTCTATATTTGGATATGATTTTTTCCGCAAGTTTTATTCCGTCAACGGCGGAGCTCATAATACCTCCTGCATAGCCTGCGCCTTCACCTCCCGGCATCAGACCTCTAATATTGCTCTCCAGCTCTTTATTTCTCAAAAGCCTGACCGGCGATGAGCTCCTTGTCTCCACAGCCTTCAATACACTTTTGTCACTGTCAAAGCCTTTCAGCTTTTTCCCCAGGTTAGGCATCGCCTCCTTCATGGATTCTATGGCAAATTTCGGCAGAGAATTGATCAATTTCATACCTTTTTCATTTTCGGATTTTATATCTCCCCATGTGGCTTCCACAGGTCTATATCCTCCTTCGCTGTTGGAAAAGGCAAGCTTTTCATATTTTCGCTGAAACTCTACACCTGCAAGTACATCGTCGCTTCCAAAATCACTTATCCGTACATCCACAAGAAGCCCGCTGTTTGCCGTTCCGCTGTTTCTTCTGCTGTAGCTCATGCCGTTGGTCACAACACCGTTTTCTTCAGAGGCTGCGGCAATCACCTCTCCACCGGGGCACATGCAGAAAGTGTATACACCTCTGCCGTTTTTGCAGTGATGCACCAAGTTATACACTGCAGGAGGCAGCAGCGCTTCAGCTTCGCTGCGATTTCCGTGAGAATGTGTGAACCTTGCAAAATCTCCATATTGCCCCTCATCTATAACCTTTTGCGGATGCTCAATTCTAACGCCTATGGAAAAGGGTTTCTGCTCCATCTCAAGCCCTATATCTTTCAACATGGAGAATGTATCTCTTGCGCTATGTCCTATGGCAAGAATCAAGTTTGAGGTTTTAATAAAATTCCTTTTATCTCCATTAAAAACCTCTATACCCTGAACTTTTCCATCTGTTATTTCTATGTCTTCTAACCTCGTATCAAACAGAACCTTTCCTCCAAGGTCTGTAATCCTTTTTCTAAGATTTCTAACCACGCTCCTTAGTATGTCTGTACCTATATGGGGTTTCTGCTCATACATGATTTCAGGATTTGCTCCAAACTCCACAAAGGATTCCAAAACTTTTCTCTTCCTGGGGTCCTTAATTCCGGAAGTCAGCTTGCCGTCTGAAAATGTTCCTGCGCCACCCTCTCCAAACTGAACATTGCATTCAGTATTGAGAATTCCCTTTGTCCAGAATTTATCCACCTTTAAAACTCTCTCTTCAATAGAAGAACCCCTCTCAACTACTACAGGCTTATATCCTCTCTCCGCTAAAACAAGGGCTGCAAACATGCCGCAGGGACCAAATCCTACAATTACAGGAGAGTCCTCCATGGGCAAATCCCCGCACTCAACGCCCTGATACATGCTGTCATTTGGGGCAGGCAGCTTAAGTCTGAAATTAGTGGAAAAATCCAATGTATATACATGATAAACATTATCTTTTCTTCTGGCATCAATTGAATGTTTCACAATTTTTATGTCTGAAACTTTCATCTTCTTATCAGTTTTACTTTTCCCGTATAACCTTATGAGTTTATCTGAGATTTCACTTATATCTTCGCCTATATTCAGTTTAAATTGAGACAGTCTGTATCGGTTCATTAATCATCCTCTCTTTATAAAAAGTCATTTTTGACCCTTCATGCGTAACTTTTACTAAATTTCATTTTACACTATTTATATAATTAGTAAAAGACCCTTGAAAACGCAGATTCTGCGTTTTCAAGGGTTTCAAAACTGTTCTTGTCTATTCTTAGCGATTACAGCAACATTATTTATTCATCTGCGCTGCTACTTCAGCTGCAAAGTCCTCTTCTTTCTTCTCGATTCCTTCACCAACTTCAAAACGAACCATTTCCGTAACAACCATATCTTTTCCAAGTGATTTTGCAGATTCGTTTACATATTCCGCAACAGTCTGATCTCCGTTCTTAACGAATTTCTGATCTACCAGGCAAACTTCCTTCAAGATAGCCTTAACCTTTCCCGGAATAATTTTGTCAAGCAGATGTTCAGGCTTGCCTTCGTTCAGAAGCTGCTGTTTAGCAATTTCTTTTTCATTTTCCAACCAAGCCTTGTCAACTTCCGTTTCATTTACGAACTTAGGGTTCATGGAAGCAACCTGCATCGCGACATCCTTACCTGTGGTCTCAACTTCTGCTGCCCCAGCCTCTGTCTTAATTCCAACGATTACTCCGATTGTACCGCCGCCGTGCATATAGCCTGTATAAACTGTTCCGGAAGTTCCAACCTTGTGGATTCTTCTGATGTTCATGTTCTCACCGATTTTGCTTATTTTAGCTGTTAAGGCTTCCTTAACAGTTCCTTCTTCACCGTAAGTAAGATCCATAAAAGCATCTATGGAATCGCTTTCAGCCTCCAATGCCATTTCTGCAAGTTTTTCCACAAACTCGATAAACTCGGGGTTCTTTGCAACAAAGTCCGTCTCTGAGTTAACTTCAACAACTGCCGCACGGCTGTGATCCTCTGAAAACGCAATTCTTACAAGTCCTTCCGCTGCAATACGGTCAGCCTTCTTTGCTGCTTTTGACAGTCCCTTTTCACGAAGTACATCTATAGCTTTATCAATATCGCCGTCTGTTTCTACAAGGGCTTTCTTGCAGTCCATCATTCCGGCACCTGTCTTTTCTCTTAATTCTTTTACTAATTTTGCAGTTACTGCCATGTCTATCCCTCCAAACTATTCAGCATCAACAGTCTCTTCAGCCGCAGCTTCCTCTGCTTCTGCAACTGTTTCTTCTACTTCTACTTCCTCTGCAGGACCTTCATCAAAACTTTCACCCTGGTTGCCTTCGATGACAGCGTCTGCCATCTTGCCTGTAATAAGTTTTACGGCTCTGATGGCGTCATCATTTGCAGGGATTACATAATCAACATCATCAGGATCACAGTTTGTATCTACGATTCCTACAATAGGAATGTTAAGAATACGAGCTTCCTTAACTGCAATCTTTTCTTTCTTAGGATCAACTATGAAAAGTGCTCCGGGCATTCCTTTCATGTCACGAATTCCGCCTAAGAATCTTTCAAGTTTTTCGTGTTCCTGACGCAGCTTAGTAACTTCTTTCTTTGACAGCTTTTCAAATGTGCCGTCTTCTTCCATAACTTCAATTTCCGCAAGTCTTTTAATTCTCTTGCTGATTGTCTGGTAGTTGGTGAGCATACCGCCAAGCCATCTCTGGTTAACAAAGTATTGACCGCATCTCTTTGCTTCGTCAGCAATCGCATTCTGCGCCTGTTTCTTGGTCCCAACAAATAGAATAGGTTTTCCGGACTCTCCGACTTCCTTCATAAAAGCATACGCTTCTTCAATCTTCTTTACGGTCTTCTGCAGGTCTATGATATAGATTCCGTTTCTTTCCGTAAAAATGTATGGAGCCATCTTAGGGTTCCATCTTCTCGTCTGGTGTCCGAAATGTACACCTGCTTCCAATAGTTGTTTCATTGAAATTACTGCCATTTTTAAATTCCTCCTGGTTTTTTCCATCCACAGGATTTCTCTACGCACAAAACCGACACCTTTGGCAATTATGTCGGCACCATACTGCTTCAATCCCGTGTGATAATTAATAGTATTGTTCTAAATGCGAACACCGACTATTATATTAAAAATAAGCTGAAATTTCAAGAGTTTAAAAGAACTTTTTATAAAAAATGTATAATCGCAGCTTCTGAAGATAACATAACTTGCTTTGGAAATTTACCAAAAATGTACAGTCACATAAGTTGTTTACTCCTTATATAATTATTATATGCTTTCTTGGCGACCAGAAAAGCATCTCTGGCCAAAATCAACTTGCGGCCATTTGAAAAAAACACTTTGGAGTCAGTCATCATATCAACCTTATCCATGTTAATGACGAAGCCCTTCATACATCTGCAAAATCTGTCATCCAAGTATTTGCAGACATTCTCCATCTTCTCGTAATATGCAAAATTCCCCTTCTCCGAGATTATATGAATTGTCCTATTGTTCCTGTCTATGATCAGAACATCTTTTAGCATAACTTTTCTTGAAATATTCCTCGTTATTACCGGTAAAAAATCATTTGCCATATTATTTCCTCCTTTAATTTAACCTATTGATACACTTACTCAAAGTTTATTGCAGCTATGATTTTTACAAGACATTTCTTATATAATTAGGATAATTTTCCAATTTATACTTTTTCTTATACAATCAAAAAAGGAATAAGTCAAGATTTTTTTGTAAATTCCGTAAATTTATGTCGTTTTTCCGTCTTTTTCACAGAGCATTTATCATTTTTTATTTCTCAAATGGTCTGTAATCTAAATCATACCCCATTGCACGCGGCCCGAATATTGAAATTCCCTTCTCGCTTCTCCAGTATTCGTGCGCCGGCAGAGCAAAAACATTTATTTCCATTCCGTCTTTGAAATTTGGAATGGTAAACGGTTTCCCATTTCCGTCTATCATGCATATTAAATCCGGAATCATGACATCCGCTTTTCCGTCTATATATGAGACCATCGTTTCATTTTTGAAGGCAATTTCATATTTCTTTCCCGAGAAATCGCAGATACCTTCTATAATGATTTTACCCTTATTGAATCCGCCGCTCATCTCCCACGGAGCATCTGTGAGTCTTCCCCTAAATAAATATCTGCCGCTATTTTCTTTTGCGATAGTCTCTGCGACTATGCGGCCTCCCTCTCTACATTTCTCACGCACGATTTTGCCGATTTTTTCTGCCGTAGTTATTGCACCTGCGATAACGCTGTCGCGATAAACTTTGCCGCTTAACGGGTGGTCGACGACACCGACTTCATTATCGCTGACAACTGCAATTGATCTGATTATTTCCTCGGCGCGAAAATCATCACAAGCCTTTTCCAGAATCATAGATTCTCCGAAGTTTGTCGCAACTGCAGCGGGACAGATCGGCAATCCTTTAATGAAATATGTCGAATGCTGCAATTCAGGGACAGCTCTTCCTGCAGGATCGGCATCCATTACCGGAAGTCCCAGCATACATGCAATATGTAGAGCTTCAGCAGTATTCTCTCCCCCAAGTTCTGTTGTGGAAACCGCAGTGAATTTTTTCCCCATGTACTCTTCCATACGCTTAAAAGCATATGTTGCTGCAGAATCTTTCAGATGCGGCAGTGTCTGAAAGCGATCGCTTTCTTTTGCTTCACCTGTTTTAGGTGCACCGCATCCGTAAGGTGTTCCTATAAGTGCCTCGTCAGGGATCTCATCAACTGTCATCAGGTTCAACGGTCTTTTTTTTGCAAAATCATCTTCCATAAGTGCTATACCCCGTGCAAGGTCTCCGCCGCCACCTGTACCAAGCACGGTGCATCCTGTGAGCAGATCTATAATATTTTCTTTCGACAATTGTCTCATTTTAAGATATCTCCTTCCTCTTTACCAAGCCCCTCTGCATCCGATTTATCTTTATTTTCAGGTCTTGACTGTGATGGAATAAAGCGTTCCAGAATCAAATATAATATGGCTGAAAAGAGAATTCCCATGTAGTCTATCTTAAGTAAATAACAGAAAAACACAGATATTACCCAAGAAATTACTCCCGCCGGGTTCCAGCCTTTAACAGAATGCCAATTTTCCGGCTTGCCTTTGCCGATAATAAAGTAGTCGGCAAGCATCACACCTCCAACAGGACATACGAGATATGCCAAAAGATCAAGTACATCCTGAATTCTTCCAAGTACACCGACAACGCCAAGAGCGATTCCTATAATGCCGCATATCAAAGTTACCTCTCTTCTGCGATTATCCGGTGTGTTAAAGGTCATTACCAAGTTAAGACCTGCACAGTATGCGTTCGATACATTTGTTGTCCATGTTGAAAGAACCAGCGATAAAACACCCATAAGAGGCAATCCTACCGTAATAAGAACTGAGCTGATATTATAATCGCCTGACATTTTAGCTAACATGGCTCCAAGCGTCAGATTTACAACAGCCATTGGAAGAACACCTACTAATGTTGACTTTACCGTATCTTTTCTCGATTTCTGAAATCTGGTCACATCAGCTGCAGTGATTACACCTACCGCATAAAAATCAAAGGCAAGGCCAACTCCTGCGGCAAAACTCATGGTCTGCTCCACCTCGTTATTCAGAGAAGAAAAGCCATATGTCTTCGTTGCCATTACAGTTCCCGCAAACATAACTATTACCAAAAGCGGAACCGAGATGTAATTAAGCTTTTCAATGGCACTCATTCCAAATACCGCGGTAACCAACATGATGATTCCCCATCCAATGCTTGAAAACTGGTAAGGGATTGGAATTCCGAAGGCAGAGTCCATGAAATTTGAAAAAGCCATCCCGCACTCTTCATTATTAATACCAAACCAGCCTATAAGATTTATAGCATACACTGCGCTAATAATATATCTTGCTCCTTTTGTCCCGAAGGTTGACTCTGCCAGAGTGCAGGAAGCTCGTCCCAGATCGGAGCCGATGAATCCCAATATAGACATTAAAATTACAACAATCACATTTCCTACGATTCCTGCGGCAATAGCCTGTCGGAAAGGCATCGCTTCTGCCAACAGTGCGCCCTCAAGGAACGAAGGAACACATACACAAATACCTGCCTGTACAAATGCCAGAGAAATCCAGCTTTGCCGTTCGTCCTGCGTTTTTGGCGTTAAAGCATTAGCTTCAACTTTTCTCTCACTCATAATATCCTCCTCACTCAATAATATCAAACCGATTATCTTTGGTAACATTTTATCATTCACATTGCCTCAATTTCTATGTATCCATGCCCTAATCGAATCTCAATTTTTGTGCTTTATTACAAATTTTCATCGTTTTTCCTTGTTAGAACACCATAGTTCATTTATAATAATTGTGCGGAGGTATAATCAGATGAGCGTAACTGTACATGACTGTCTCAAGCTTCCTTGCCTTATGAGAGCGAAACTTGTTGCCGGTCACAAGGGACTTGACAGCATTGTGGATAAAATATCTGTAATTGAATTTGACGATTATCGGGATGATTTCTTTACTTCAAACGAGATTGTAATCACATCATTTTATTCCGTGAAAGATGATGTAAATGAACAATGTCGCATTCTGGAGCATTCAAAGAAAAGCGGTGATGTCGCCATGATTCTCTTCTATTCAGATATAATCATGCACGGTATTGATTCCAAACTCCTTGACACGGCAAATAATATTTCTTTTCCTCTCATAGTCCTTCCGGAAGACAATATTTCGCTGAGCTACAGCGATGTTATCTCTGATGTTATGGAAGCTGTTTTTCTCGATAAGCAGGCACATTCCCTTGTAGATAATAATATTGCCTTAGCTAAAAAAATATATCCTTACGAAAACACCTTTAATATCTCCCAGCTTTCACTGGCAGAAAAGTGTAGAAATCTTCTTCTCTCGCAAAATTCCCGAAAATTGCAGGCACATCTGTCCCTAATCGATCCGATAAAAGATTACCCTGATTTGGTAAGCACACTGTCGGTTTATCTTATTGATGCTGATTCGCAGCTTAACATAACTGCAAAGCTGACCTTTCTTCACAGAAATACGGTAATATACAGATTGAATAAAGCAAAGAATCTTCTTGGGAATGACTTCAACCGAATGCCTTTTAAATACGATATCTATTTTGCCTTAGCACTTGTCAGGGTGCTGAGCAGCTGACTATTTTCAAACCTTAGAGCTATCGCAATATGCGTCGGTATAATTTTTTTCTCATCCTCAACATTTCGGGATTTATGGAAACAAAAAAAGAATCGAATCCGACCTAATGCAGAATTCGATTCTCGCTTAACGCTCAAGTAACATAAAAAACATATTTTCCATACGGGCTTTGACTACCTCGGTTGAGTACAACATGCCCGCATACTGAAATTTATCCTTCCGTTTCCTGTCTATGCTTTTCCATTACGGTATCTCTTGCATCATCCATTGCATCGCTTTCGCGCTTATGTTTGATTTGCTCATCTGCAATTTCCTTGGCTGCAATGGAAACAGGTCTTGCAACTTCACAGTCTGCGAGCATCGGCTTGCCATCAATTAAGTCCCTGGCTCTCTGCGCTGCCAAAATTACCAATGTGTATCTGCTGTCTACTTTTTTTCTGATTTTGTTAATTGATGGGTATAACATCTATGCTTCCTCCTTATATTTATCCATTAAAAGCTTTTTTATATTCTTTGTAACTCTTGAGTGTTCTGCCGTAACCACAGCCTTTACACGGTTCACAGCCTCCTCAAGTTCTCCATTTACGACTACATAATCGTATTCTTCTATGTATGAAAGTTCATCTAAGGTTTGGGCAAGCCTCATATCAATGGTTTCCATGCTGTCGGTGCCTCTCCCCGTCAACCTTTTCCTCAAAATGGACATTGACGGCGGCAATATAAAGATGAAAATTCCGTTGGGGTATACCTCTTTAACTTTAAGGGCTCCCTGAATATCAATTTCCAGCACAACATCGATTCCCTCAGACAATTTTGCCAGCACCTTTTCCTTAGGTGTTCCGTAGTAGTTCCCATACACCTCTGCATGCTCAAGGAAACCTCCCTCTGAAATTTTCTCTATAAAACTCTCCTTGGATACAAAGTAGTAGCTCTTTCCGTCGACTTCCCCAACTCTCTTCTCTCTGGTAGTCATTGAAATCGAAAGTTCAATCTTTCCCGCATCGCTGTCTTCTATGAGTCGTTTGCATATCGTTCCCTTACCTGCTCCGGAGGGTCCTGATATTATAAAAAGCTTTCCCGGATGTTTATCGTATGACGCCATTGGTTACCTCTCTTTTTCAAATCTGAAAAATAATTATATCACGCAAGATTGATCCCTTCAAGATATTATTCAGCGGTTTCCTCTCGCATAAAGGATTTTCTGTCATAAAGAAATCTCCATCACTACTAAAAGCTTTCCTGTTGTCATAAAGTTCCCCTCATTCTCTTAGAGTATATCCTTCGTCATACAAGTTACTCTATGTTCTGCACCTGCTCTCTTATCTTTTCTATTTCCGCCTTTATCTGCAGCATCATGTTCGTAATATCTATGTTGTTGGCTTTCGAGCCTATTGTATTGGCTTCCCTGTTCATTTCCTGAACCAGAAAGTCCAATTTCTTTCCGTCTGAGCCTTTTCCTGCAGTAATAATTTTCTCCAGCTGCACCATATGGCTTTTCAGTCTTGTGAGTTCCTCTGTGATGTTGCACTTGTCGGCAAACATAGCCGCCTCTAATAAAATTCTGTCCTCAGGAACCTCTACGCTCCCCTCCAAAAGCTCTTCGATGCGGGTTTTCAGTTTTTCAGCGTATTCTTTGGGAACATCCTCTGCCTTTTCTTCAATCCGGGTTACTATATCGAGGATGTAATTTCCACGATACAAAAGATCCTCTGCAAGTTCCTCACCTTCAATTCTGCGCATCCTGTCCAGGTTCTCCGCCGCCTGTCTAACGGGAGTCAGAACCGCTATCTTAATGGCTTCTTCATCCTCCACATCCGGAATCTGCTTGAAAACTTCCGGAAGTCCTGCAATAAGTCGGATATCTACCTCTCCGTCAATCTCAAATATATTCTGAAGATGATTTAAATTTTCTATATACTGAGCTGCAATAGGTTCGTTCAATTTAACGGTAATATCACTTTCCGTAATATTTTCAACCATAATCGAAACATCTATCTTTCCCCTCTTTGCAAACTCTTTAATTTCCTTTTTTATGTGGTCCTCAACAAATGAGTATCTTCTCGGCATTCTGATATTGATATCGCTGTATCTGTGATTTAAAGACTTTATCTCCACCGTTATGTTCCTCTTTCCATCTGTAAATTCACCGCGACCAAATCCGGTCATACTCTTAATCATGCTCCGCCTCCTGATACAAAATAATGAAAATCTGTTGAACCTACCTTCTTTTTATCTTCATTTAATTTTATCATATATTAAGACTGTCTCTTATACACATCTCCGAGCCCACGAGACCTCTCTACATCT
>CALZYE010000003.1 GCA_945830395.1 uncultured Clostridia bacterium | reverse complement strand
AGTAATTTCAAAAGAGTTTTATAAGCCGTTCGCTTCTATGGAACAACACTATATGTACTATGTTTCGGCGATAGATAGTTACGAAAGACTTTCAAGAATTTTATATGCAGATGTAATACCGGATAAAGTGGATGGGATTGTTCCGAAAGATAATGATATAGCTTTTGAGAACATTGGTTTTTCCTATGAAAAAGATGAGTTCAAAATGGAAAATTTAAGTTTTGATATTGATGAAAAAACAATGACTGCACTGGTTGGTGAGTCAGGAAGTGGCAAGACGACGATAACCAACTTGCTTCTAAGATTTTATGATGTGCAGCAAGGCAAAATTACACTTGGCGGTGTGGATATTAGAGATATTCCTTATGATGAGCTTTTAGATCGTATCAGCATTGTTATGCAGAATGTGGAGCTGTTTGATAACACGGTTGAAGAAAATATCAGAGTAGGTAAAAAAGGAGCGACAAAAGAAGAAGTGATAGAAGCTGCAAAGAAAGCAAGAATACATAATTTCATTATGAGTTTACCGAAAGGTTATGAAACTGATATTGGCGAAAATGGAGGAATTTTATCAGGTGGACAAAGACAAAGAATATCTATTGCAAGAGCTTTTCTAAAAGATGCACCGATTTTAATTCTTGATGAAATGACAAGTAATGTTGATCCTGTAAATGAATCTTTGATACAGGATGCTATTACAGAACTTGCAAAGAATAGAACTGTACTTGTAGTGGCTCATCATTTAAAAACAATTCAAAAAGCTGACCAAATTCTCGTATTTCAAAAAGGAAATTTACTTGAAAAAGGAAAGCATGGGGAACTTCTTGAGAAAGATAGCTACTACACAAAATTATGGAAAGCTCAGTATGGGGTGCAGCTATGATATTGCTTAAAAATGTTTCTTACTGGTGGGAAGATGGAGAAATAGCACTTGATAATATAAACCTTGAATTTAACCTAATGCAAATTTTCACCTGTATGTGTTATAATTGTGTTGTAAAAAAGACTTTCGGTCAGAGAATGAGAAATATGGGATTGATTGCAAAAAAATCTTTAAATTGTACTAACCAAGGTAGCTAATGTGAGTAAGATGTTAAAAGGATATTCAGAATGAAGAATGAGAGCAATAAGAAGTTTTGGGATAGAGTTGCAAAATTGTATGCTCCTTTAATGGAAAAGGATAAGTTGTTTTACGGAGAGATTTGTAAAAATATTCGTAAATACTTAAACGATGATATGGATGTGCTTGAACTTGCTTGCGGTTCAGGTCAACTGTCATTTGAGCTTTCCCGATATAGTAAAAGCTGGCTTGGAACAGATTTTTCCGAGAGAATGATTTCGGAGGCAAGAAAGCGTGGGAATTGCCGGGGACTTAGGTTTGATGTGGCTGATGCAACTTCGTTGTCATTTGAAGAACATAAATTTGACTGTGTAGTGATAGCTAACGCACTTCATATTATGCCAACGCCGGAGAAAGTAATGCTCGAAATAAATAGAGTATTGAAACCAGATGGAGTTTTATTTGCTCCAACTTTTTTATGGACGGAAGGGAAGTCAAAAAAATTTATAAAAACGTTGATGTCAATTGCCGGATTTAAGATGTATAGAGAATGGAATAAAAAACAGTTTTGTGATTTTGTTGAAAGTTATGGATTTTCAGCAGTCGAAATGAAATTGGTGTATGGAGGACTTGCACCGGTTGGAGTGATGATTGCTAAGAAAACAGTATAACAAAATAACAATTTTTTTGTAAAATAAAAAAAATCATAGAAATATTTACCAAAGGCGATAGAAAAAACTATCGTCTTTTCGATTGCAAATTTTGAAGGGGATCAGTTTTTGACACATTGATCATTTGAGTTATGGGTGGGAGATTTTTTCTTGATAGTTTACATAGTTACATTTTCCCTTGATGATCACAAAAGCTTCTTGTGTATGAAGATTAAATAGTTAGTTGACTCTAACTAAGCCGGGTGTTATAATGAAAACCGACATAGCTGTCAGTTTTTGGACTGTATAAACCTTTTCACGCAGTCTGAAACAACCGGATGCACCGATGGACGGTTATCGGCATTTTGTTAGCGAGAGAGGTTTATCATGGAAGAGAAAAAGCAGAAAGTCGGTCAGATTAGAAAAAAAGAGATATTAGATGCAGCTAAAAAGGTCTTTTTAAGGAAAGGATTTGCTGACACGGTAATGGAAGATATTATCACTGAAACATCGCTGTCCAGAGGAGGGGTGTATTACCATTATAAAAATAAAGTGGAAATATTACATGATTTGATGCGGGAAGGCATGGCTTACCGTATATACAAGATTAATGAATTTTTGAAGGACTATTCAGGGGATTTAGACAAAAATGTCGTAGCACAGCTCATTGTTGATAAAGCCCTTGACGAAAGTGAGCTTATGAGCGTATATGCAATCTATCTTCAGGCTCAAAAAAACAGCAAAGAACTAAGGGATTTGTTTCCAATATTGGTGGAAGAAACATTAAAAACCACATGTAAAGGAGTTAAAGGGGCGGAAGCTGACGGCTACGAGTATTTCTCAAATGATTTTTTGATATTTTTTATGAATACAATAATTCTCGGCTGTGAAATTTTGGATGGAGCGAGGGATAACTTTGCAAAAAACAGGGATTTTTTTGTGGAAGCAGTCAAGCTGTTTATCGACTGCTATGAAAAAGGCAAAATAAAATAATTTTTTCGCATAATTTGGTTATGACTAAAAAAGGAGTGATTTAATATGAAAAATAAAAAAGGTAATTTTGATGAAACGCCTGATTGCACTTTGGATAACAAAAAGGTCAATAAAACTGAAGACTTAATCGCGGAGATTGAAAGTCTGAATCTTGATGTTCCAGATGAGGTTATGAGAAGAATTGAAAATGATGTTCAGCAAAGTGAGAAGCAACCGCAAATCAGCATGGTCGGTTTGAGCAGGCAGCTGATGAGCGTTGCTCCGGAGTGCAGGGGCAGGATGCGTATTTCCATTGTTCTTGCCTGCATTGGAGAGCTTTTTAGTTTTGCCACTTATTTTTTCAGTGCATACGCAGCAGGTTGGCTTATAAAACGTGCCTATGGAAATCCCACAGGATTTGATGAACTTTTAAAATATGCTTTTTTGGCAATGGGTTCATTGCTGCTTTATTTTATATTCACCGGCTTTAGTACTGTTATTTCACATAAAACATCGTTTGCTATACTTGCAAAGCTCAGACAGACTTTATTTGATAAATTGAAGGTAATCCCAATGGGATATTTGGTAGATAACCCTGTAGGAAAGATTAAGGTTATTATCATGGAGCGAGTGGCTGATATGGAAGATTGGGTAGCACATCTCATGCCGGAGCTGCCAAGTCGCCTTTTGCACCCGCTGCTTTGCATAATAATTTTATTCTTCTTGGATTGGCGCATAGGTCTATCAATTTTTGCACCTCTTCCTATTGCAGTCATCGGTATGGGGACGATGATGTACCAATATCGCGGCAGAATGGCAGTTTGGCTGTCAAGCTATGCCAATGTAGCAGATAGAAGTGCCGAATATGTTCGTGGAATTCCTGTAATAAAAGCCTTTGCACAGGACAAGGCTTCTTACGGAAAGTTTGCTGATGCCGTAAAATTTTATCATTTCTCTACGATGAAGTGGTGGAAGCAAAGTTGGCTTGGCAAAGCATTGATGACTGCGGCAATGATGACACCGCAGCTGGTCAGCATGCCGTTAGCATTTCATTTCTACGGGCAGGGTCAAATAGGTATTGAAACTTTGCTCTTATCCCTTATTCTGCCTATTTCCATACTGCCACAGGCTTTTGCAATAATAATGAGCTTTGAACTCTTTCAGATGGCTTCCAACAACTGGGTGCCTATAAAGGAATTGCTTGACATGCCTGTTCAAAAACGCCCTGATGCCCAAAACAGAGCGGCTCTCGATAAGAATAAGGGAATAAAATTTGAGAATGTAAGTTTTTCATATCATGAGGATAATGAAATATTACATAACATATCTTTTGAGACCAAGCCGGGCGAAGTAACTGCGCTTGTAGGTCCTTCAGGCGGTGGAAAATCGACAATTGCAAAACTTCTGGCGGGCTTTTGGGATCAGTCATCGGGCATGATTTCCATCGGCGGTGCAGATACAAAAAATATTTCATTTAAACAACTTACTGAAGAAATTTCCTTCGTTTCTCAAGATAACTTTCTGTTTGATGTGAGCATAAAGGACAATATCCGTCTTGGAAAACCGAATGCCGCCGAAGAAGAAATTATCGAAGCGGCAAAGGCTGCTCATTGTCATGAGTTTATCATGGCGCTGCCTGAGGGATATAACACAAAGGCAGGCGATGCGGGCGGATTGATGTCGGGCGGTGAACGCCAGCGCATAACACTTGCCAGGGCTATTTTGAAGCCGGCTTCCACAATTATCTTAGATGAGGCGACCGCTTATGCCGACCCGGAAAACGAGGCCCTTATTCAAGAAGCAATATCACATCTTGTAAAAGGAAAAAACCTTCTGATAGTTGCTCATAGGTTGAATACAATCAAGCAGGCACATCAAATTATCTTAATTGATAAAGGTAAAATTGCAGCAAAGGGCAGACACGATGAATTGATGAAGGAACCGCTTTATGCAGGCCTTTGGAAAAAATATTTAGGGGAGGAATAGGATATGAAATTTATTAAATTATCGTTTAAATTAGCAGGACAATATAAAAACCGTCTTAAAGCCGGAATAATCCTTATTTTTCTACAAAATGCTTCGGTTTTATTCGGATTCGTTGCCCTTTTTCTTTCGTTTAGTTGGATGAAAGAAACCAGTAATCGTCATATTTTGATGATTTTCGGAGTGCTGTTTATTTCCTTCCTGTTTAATTTCCTGACAGGATGGGCAAAAAGCGGTTTCAGCGACGGCGTTTTTTTTGGCATCTTTAAAGACTACAGGCTTACAGTCGGCGAAAAACTCAAAAAAGCTCCTATGGGATATTTTGCAGAACAAAGTCTTTCAAGAATTATGGCGGCATTTACCAATGTTATGAAAAGCCTTGAAAATTACTCTTCAATGAGCATTGACTTTGCTTTTTCCGGCATATCAATATCATTTTTCCTCTTAATCGGGATGTTTGGCATAAATGTTAAAATCGGGATTTTGACTTTAATTTGCTTAATTCTCATTTGGATTTGCGTATTACTTATGGTAAATCAATCCAAGAAAGAGGTCAGCCGTGAACACGCTGCGATTACCAAGGTGAATGACGCTCTTATAGACAGTATCTGCGGTGTTCCCGTGCTTCGCAGTTTTCCTTTGGTTGATGCAGGGGTTGTGGAAGAAATTCATTCTAACTTGAAAAACTCTTCTGAGGAACTTAGGCTTTCTCAAGTACATTTTGAGATAGTGTTTGTTATTTATTCGAGAATTTTCACAACAATTATCAATCTTTCGAGTTTATTTGTAACACTGTTTTCCTGTTACCTTTATACTAAGGGTGAAGTTTTATTACCGCAGGCACTTACTGTTTCGGCGGCGGGTTTTATGCTTTTCGGCGGTTTGAAACAACTTGAAAACGCAGCAATACTGATGGTTAAAAATCCTGCCAATATGCAGTATTTAGATGAGGTTTTAGATATTCCCGAAATAAGTGACGGCGCTTTGGAAGTTATGGAAAATCAAGACATTGTGTTTGAGAATGTGAGTTTTAGCTACGATAAAAGAAATTCTGTTCTAAAAAACATATCATTTACTATTCCTCAAGGTTCAAAGACGGCTATAGTAGGTCCCTCAGGCTCAGGAAAAACTACAATTATCAATTTAATATCCCGTTTTTATGATGTTGACAGCGGTGAAATCAGCTTGGGAGGTAAGGATATACGAGATTATAAGGTTGAAACATTGCTTAAAAATCTTTCTCTTGTTTTTCAAGATGTGTATCTCTTTCAGGATACCATAGAAAATAATATTCGCTTTGCAAATCCCAAGGCAAGCCATGAGGAAATAGTGGAGGCTGCCAAAAAGGCCCATTGCCATGAGTTTATCATGGAGCTTCCAGATGGCTACAAAACTATGGTCGGAGAGGGTGGAAGCTCTCTTTCCGGCGGAGAAAAGCAAAGAGTTTCCATTGCCAGAGCCTTGCTTAAAAATGCACCCGTTATCCTTTTAGATGAAGCGACCAGTTCGGTAGATCCTGAAAATGAAAGTGAGATTTTGGCAGCTATTGAAGAATTATCCAAAGGACATACTGTGATTTCCATAGCCCACAGACTTTCTACCGTGAGAAGGGCGGATAGGATCTTGGTAATTGATAACGGCAAGCTGGTACAAGAAGGAAAACATGAAGATTTGATAAATGATGAAGGCATTTACTCAGCGTTTATTAAGGCGAGAGAACGGGCAGCCAACTGGAAATTATAGTGGATTACATAAAGAAAACCGACAGGCAAGGCCTTTGAATCTTTGCATATAAAAAAGGAGGCGATGTCATTTTGACTGAGGTACTCCCAAGAGTTAGACTTTTGCTCCGGCGATTTCTCACCGGAGTTTTTCTATTAAAAGTGACTCATCAATTCCTCCATAATTATATCAATATCATTTTTTTTCTTCTCTGAATCCAAAGCTTTTCGAATTCCCTTTACATTATCTGTGATTATTCCGTCTACATGAGCCTCTGCCAGACGGTGAACAGTCTCTTCTTCATTTACGGTCCATGCAAGAACTTTTTTATTATCCTCGTGCAGACGGCGAACTATATTTTCGTTTACGATATCTTCCTCCATTATGAGATAATCTGCATTGAATCTTGAGGCATCACCAAAGACGAAGAAATACAAATACCCTGTCTTTATTTGAGGATACTTCTTTTTGACATATTCTATCAGCTTGTAATCCAAACTTATTACAACGCATTCCTTTGTCATCTTTCTGCTTGATATAGCTTTTACAACATCATCAGCCATTTTCCTGTCTGCGCTTTTTCCTTTCAGCTCAACCAAAAGCCCGATTTTGCCTTTTGAAAAATCCAAGGTTTCTTCCAAGGTCGGAATTTTCCCCCACTTTCGATGGGGAGAAAATGTGTCCTTCACCTTTAATTTTTTTATCCGGCTCAGGGTCATTTCCCCGGGAGAATTTTCGTTTCCCGTCAGTCTTTCAAAGGTATTGTCGTGATTTATAATATATTTTTCGTCCTTAGTTCTTTGAACATCTATTTCGCTCCATTCAGCTCCAAATTTACTTGCAGCATTTATACCTTTAATGGTATTTTCCGGTCCAAGGTCACCGCCGCCGCGATGGGCCACAATCATTATATTTGCTTTGCTGTAAAAGAATTCGTCAAAATATACCGTTCCAATGATACTTACGGAGAGATTGAATATAAAGAGCAGGAATACAACGATAAGCAGCTTGAACCTGTTATTTTCCTTGGATTTGAAATTTGAACCCGGAGCTGAAAAGGATTCCTCCGTGTATTCATAAAACGCTGCAGTGAGAGTATGAACCTCTATTGGAACAAACAGCAAAATAAATATTTGTATGGATTCAATACATAAAACCAAAGTCGACAACATCAAAAATCGCGATGGGAAAGAACCTGCAGGAAGGGCAGAACTTATTGCTTCCAAAGCTGTATTGCTCAATACTGTTATGGCAAACTCAAAGAGTACAAGCCCAAAAGTCAAGAAAGTTATATGTGCCAAAAGCTCCTTTTTGTGCTTTGATACCAGAAGGATAGATTTTTTTATGGAATCTGTAAGTTTCTCTTTTTTGAGAAGTGCATAATGGAAGCTGAAAATTGAAAAGAAACTCATCAGGGTCAAAACAGTTAAAACGCCGACATACAATGCAAAATAAAAGTTATTATCGAAGATAACCGAAGTAATAAAATTGGGTATTCTAAAGTTTTTTACTGCTGAAACGGTCAGCCCTATACCAACTAAGGGTACGATGAGAATTATGTAGAGCATGATGAGAAATCCTGCGGGAGATACAAAAATATTCATTGAGCCTAATCCTTCCTTTAGAATGGGAAGGAGTTTGATTTTTTCATCCTTATTGTGTATAGCGGAGCTGACAAGTATAGAGGTATTGATGTCCAAGCTGATATACACAAGGAAGAACAGGAATGTTATAATCAGAATTAGAACTCCGGGAGTTGTCATCATGACAGCCTTAAAATTACCGCTTGACAGGGCTTTTTCTCCGGTGGATTCTATTAAGTGGTTCATTAATACACGGTAAATAGGAATGAGAAGAAAAGCTAATAGGGATTTGACAATAATAAAAAACTTAACATAGGTCCATAGATTTTGCTTAAAGGTCTTAAGCTCTATGAATATTTTTTTCAGTACTTCATTTACATACAGCATATATCGTTTTTATAAACCCTTTCTATACAAAAAAATAAGCGGGAAAAACAGATTTTATTTTTAAGTACTCGTAAGTACCCTGATAAAAGGAATTTCCCATATGATACATGTTAAGTATAACACAGTATATAATTTCATGCAAAATCGTGTAGAATATAATATGCAGGCAATCCATCTGGCATGGAAATATCCGCAAACCTTTCTTAATCTTGAAACAAGGCTGTAATTTTAGTATAATGATTCATACGTTACAGAGATAGAGTTTAATATATTGAATGAATATGAGGAGTGAGTCTATATGTCCTATTTTTTTCGGTATGAACCGGATGGATTTATAACTATGAACATGTTACTTATACGGATTACATTTGTAGTGATGCTGTGTTTAGCGTATAAGCTCAGAAAGAAAAAGAATGTATTGCTTATGACCATAACAGGCAGTGTGATAATGCAGATTTTAATGTTTGCGTGGTATGCAGGAGATAAAACTTTATTTTTAAAGGAGGGTTTACCTTTATATCATTGCAGGATTGCGGCTGTAATGACTGCCGTCGGATATACTTTAAAGCAAAAAAGCATGACGAGATATTTTGCGTGGTTAGGTATGATAGGTGCAATAATAGCCTTTTCTTTTCCTGATCCTGCACCTTTTGTTTGGCCTCATTTAACAAATGTAACTTACATATGTATGCATATTTTTATCGGAATGTCATCTTTGATTATTATATCTGAGGGCTGTGGAAACCTTAAAGCAAGCGTAATAGGGATATATACCCTGAGTATGAACATAGTTTTAGTAATTGTTAACCGCGCATTTAACAGTAATTACGGTTATCTGATGAACTTGCCTAAATTATTTTCTTTCAATTTCAACCCAATACAGTTGTTTATAATAATGTTCACTCTGATTGCAGGTGGAATTTACGGATGCGATAGACTGTACGATATTATATATAAGCAGATGAAATTAAGCAGACAGCGCAGATTAGTTTTAAAATAACAGGAGACTGCTTAATAGATTGAAGGGGGATTGAAGAATGAAAAAGATATTGACTGCTGTGATGTGCATTACGGCTGCAGCCTTAGTTTTAGGGTGCACCTCAAAAAAAATAGATACTCCGAAATTGCCAAGTCATGATAAGGTTACGGGGATTGAACTAAGCACATCCAAAGATAAAAACGGAATTTTGATCAAACCGGGATCCGTCACTAAAGACATAATGAATATCATTAAAGATACTTTAAAAAAAGAAAAAGATAGGGGAGAGGAGTCAACAAATGAGACTCCTGTAAATACGGATAAATTTTTTACCGTGTCAATATATTCAAATGCGGATAAAGCCGCTATATTTCATTTCTATGAAAAAGGAGGAAAGAAATACATGGAAAAACCATATGGGGGGATATGGGATATTTCAGATGAATATTATAATAAAATAATGAAAATTACAGAATAGTATTTAATATATAAAAAGTACATATTGAGAAATCCATAGGAAGTGTATATGCTGTTTTTATAGTAAAACATATATACAGTTTCTTGTAACAATTAAATATCAACTACTGTATACGCAAAAATATCATTTTTTGCGTATTTTGTTATATGGGAAAATATAGTAATATGTATATGCGATGTTTAAGAAAGTTATATTTGATTTATTATGTTTGGTTTAATGTTTTGGAGGAAATATGTCATCAGAAAAGAGCATGAGAAACGCAGGCAGAAGCAATGTTCAGGAAATGGTTATTGCAGCGCTGTTTATAGCATTGGTTTATGTGTGTACCTGGCAGGTCCAGATAAGATTACCTTTTATGGGAACTGGCGGACTTATTCATCTTGGTAATTTGCCTCTTTTCTTAGGAGCATTTCTGTTTGGACGAAAGACGGGAGCAATTTGCGGAGCCTTCGGGATGGCTTTGTTCGATATAACCAGCGGATGGACTGCGTGGGCACCTTTTACTTTTATAATAGTAGGTTTTATGGGCTATGCCGTTGGATGGTTCGCAGAGAAAGGACCGCTGAAGAATGTGCATGTCAATAATGCGGCGGCAATACTCGTTGCGATAATAATAAAAGTTGTAGGATATTATTTTGCAGAGCTTGTTTTAACAGGAAACTGGATTGCACCATTTGGTTCAATCCCGGGGAATATTATACAAGTTGGAGTTGCAGGAGCAGTTGTATTTTTAGTAATAGAAAAACTTAAAAAATATGTTCACTGAGTTTATCGCTGCAGGATGTGTGAGTTAAGGGCTGAATCATTTGGATTACGGCCCGTTTGAAGTATTTGAGGATGAGTTATGTATAAAATAATGACGGCGGGTCCCACCCGCGTAAGGGAAAATGTCAGATTGGCAAGAAGCATGGAATGTACCAATCCTGATTTGGATTTGGAGTTTTATGATTTTTACAGAGAAACCTGTCAGCTTTTTTCAAAGGCTATGAATACGGAAAATGAGGCTTTTATAATGGGCGGAGAAGGTATACTGGGATTAGAGGCGGCGTGCGCATCTTTAATCGAACCGGGAGACAGAGTTTTAGTAATTGATAACGGGATATTTGGCAAGGGTTTTGAGGGCTTTGTAAATATTTACGGCGGGATTCCGGTCTTATTCACCACAGACTACCACAGGCCTGTTAATGTAAACGATCTTAGAACTTTCTTGGAGAAAGACTCCGATTTCAAATTTGCTACTGTTGTTCACTGCGATACGCCCAGCGGAGTACTTAACGATGTTCAGGAAATAAGCAAAATTTTAGATGAATACGGAATAATGTCAGTTGTAGATTCCGTTGCAGGTATGTTTGGAGAACCCCTTGACTTATCAGACAGCAAAATAGATATTCTGTGCGGCGGATCCCAGAAAGCTCTGTCTGCACCTCCGGGACTTACCATGGTTTGGGTCAGCGAAAGAGCTTTTGATGTAATGGAAAAGCGTAAAACACCTATTGCCGGTTATTATACCAACATTCTTGTATTTAAAGACTACTACAAAAACAAATGGTTCCCGTATACCATGCCTATAAGCGATATCAACGGTCTTAGAGTCGCAATAGAAAATTACTTAGAAGATAAAGATATATTTCATCGTCATAAAGTGATAGCAAATGCCACAAGAATTGCCCTGACAGAAGGGGGGATAAGTTTGTACTTGGAAGAAGGATGGTCAAATACTGTTACGGTATTTAATGTTCCTGAGAAAGTTACAGATAAGGATATTTTGGATTCCATGTGCAAAGAACACGGTATTATGATTTCCGGATGCTTTGATGTACTTGCAGGCAAGGTTTTAAGAATAGGTCATATGGGAGAAAACTGTACCGAATCTGGCGTTGCGGAGACACTTGAGGCTTTAGGCAAAACCCTTGAGAAATTAGGAGTTGCGGTAGAAAAAGATATGAAGGAAGTTTTTTTGAAAAATATTTAATTTTTTTCAAAAAAGCTATTTACAATACCGAAATTAGTGTGTATAATGATCTTAGTTAAAGATATTTAACCAAGGTTTGAATTTGCCTATTTGTTTAGGCATATTTTTTAAAAGAGATGTTAGTATTATTTAACTCATAGGCTTTCTTGAAATGAATTTATAAGCCAGTATATAGAATCCATAATAAATCATTGCACCTCAGAATTCGCCATAGTTCTGAGGTGTCTTTCTGCGTGCAGAAAAGTTACAAATAAAACATCGAATTTTAAGATGGTATTTTTTATCTTTTGTTGAATTTGAAGATTATTTAAGGTATAATTTTGGGGATAGTATTATTATGGAAGGTATAAAGAATTGAGCAAACACGATGCCGCAAGGTTGAGAAGCAGAGTTAAAAAACAGGGCGTTTTAAATAAAGTTTTAGTGATAGCTGTGGCTGCAGTTATCTTGATGATTTTAGGCGGATATAAACTTAATAAAGACATTTTGGTACTTGAGAAATTCCAAAGCAATTCCTTTATAAACGGGATAGATGTTTCAAATTTAGATGCAAAGCAAACTAAAGCTAAACTGACTAAAATATGGAACAAAAGGCAGATTAGAATTGTTCAAGACAGAAAAACCATAGGCGTTATAAAAAATTTCGGGTTGACATATGATATTGACGATCAAATTGATGAAGCGCTGAATCCCGGCTTTGTCAAAAAGCTTGGCAGAACGGTAAGTAAAAAATATAGAAAATATGATGTTAAGATGAATGCAAAACCGTCTGAAGCTTTTCACAGCCAGTTTGAAAAATTAAGTGTTGTTAAGAACGGCAAAGGAAAGACAAAGACCAGAAATGCATATGTAGATTTAAAAGACACCAACTTTCAGGTTATAAAAGAAGTTTTTGGAGACAATTTGGACAGCACAAAGCTTGAAAAAGCAATTTTAAAGTCGATTGCCTGCGGGGACAGAGAATTTAAGTATGTACCGGGAAAATATTTTTCTGTGCCTACAATCAGATCCAACAGCCCTGAAATCAAAGATAAGATAGAGTATGCCAATAAGTATTTGACAACTGAAATAACCATAACGGGAGCAGGGAAAAAATATAAATTAAAACCGATTGATTTGGACAGAATGATTTCTGTCAATAACGAGAAGATAACGGTAAATAAAAGAGCTGTTGAAAAATTTGTGGATAAAAAATACGATTTCTTCTCAACCATAGGCGCAACACGAAGGCTGAATCTGGTGGGCGGAAGCGTAACCGTCACAGGTGGAAACTACGGTTATGACATGGATAAGAAGAAACAGGTAAAATCTCTCATGAAGGCTTTGGCAACAGGTGAAAATCAGAAGTTGAAGGCGGAATATGAACAGAAGGGATGGGGCTTTACCAAGGAGAACGACATAGGAAACACCTATGTGGAAGTGAGTATAGGAAGCCAGTATGTTTGGATGGTGAAAGAAGGCAGAACCATCGTTTCCACGCCGGTAGTTACAGGAAATATTGCACAGGGAAACGGTACACCATATGGAACTTTTTCCTTGCTTTATAAGACATCTCCGGCAACCTTGGAGGGAGAAAATAACGACGGATCCAAATATAAGACCAAGGTTAACTACTGGATGCCGTTCTTTGCAGGATGCGGATTCCATGACGCGCCTTGGAGAAAATCATTCGGAGGCGGAATATACCTTAAAAATGGCAGTCATGGATGCATAAATATGCCGCCATCGAAAGCTCTCGCCTTATATGGAAGTATAGAAGCGGGAATGCCTATAATTGTTCATGGGTAATGATATATAACTTCATATGAGAAATCATGACCACCGACTTCGGTGGTTTGCTTTTTATCTTACATTCGTTTGGTGAACCTGTGACAAAGCAGCTGCAAGAGAAAAGCGGCTGCTCAAACAGCCGCTTTTTTAATATATGGTGCACCTAAGGAGACTTGAACTCCTGACCTTCACATTCGGAGTGTGCTACTCTATCCAACTGAGCTATAGGTGCGCGCCCAATATAAATACAATACCATTATAACATGTAATTCCTTGCAAATAAAGTATATACGATGTATAATATTTTAAATAAGAAAAGGAGGACATACTTATGAGAAAAGCATGGACAATTTTCAGCATTTGTACAGCGGCAGCTATAGTTCTTTATGCGGCATATGCTGCAGATAAGGCGGAGGAAAAAGAAGAACTGTAGCATTTGCAAATATCAAAACTGTCAAAAATATAATTGGATCTAATTCGGCATAATTAGAAATTGATATGATATGATTTGATTTGCTTCATTAGGTGAAATGACATTTGATTTTGCACTTTTGCAATATATAGCGATGAGAACCAAAGAGAGTATTGATCTCCCTTTGGTTTTTGTGTTTATATACAGCGAAAACATGTGCCAACAGACGGTAAATCCATAGCAAAGGAATTTTAAAGTTCGGTAAAAATCGTGTTAAACAGATTTACTCCTTCAATCAGAACGGCTTCATCAAAATTAAAGTCATTGCTGTGAAGTGGTGTACCGGTTCCTGTACCTAAGAAGAAAAATATTCCGGGCATAACCTCTTCAAAGAAGGAAAAGTCCTCTGCTATCATTACAGGGCGCCTCAGTTCAACAAAATTTATGTGTTTATCCAGTAATTTAGGCTTAATTCTATTGTACAAATCCTCATCATTCACAACGGCAGGGTGGAATTTTGAGGTGTCTATCAGAAACTTCACATTATATTTTCCGGCAATTTGCTTTGCATAGTGATGCATGGCGTTTACAAGCTTTTTCCATGTGGATTCCTCAAAGGTACGCATGGTTCCGTCCAATCTTGAATAATCGGAGATTGCATTTAAAACTGTACCGCTTTGCATTTTGCCGAACTTTAGAATGGAACGCTCTCGTATGTGATTATCCTTGTAGTCGTAAAGCAAATCTATAAATTTACATGCGGCTACAAGAGCATCATGTCCTTTTTCGGGTTCGCCGCAGTGGGAACTCAATCCCTCTATTTCAACCTTCACAGTTGTTGATTTTGCCATCATAGACTTGGGTTTTGTTGCAATTTCACCCTTTTCAAGAAAGGGCCACATGTGCAGCCCGAATATAGCCTTTACATTAAAATCTTGAAAAACATTTGTACCGCATATTATCTTTGCACCGTCTATCGTTTCTTCAGCAGGCTGAAAAAGGAGGAGAGCATTATAGTTAAATGTTATGTTCTCTTTTTTATATTCATTAAGTATTCCGGCAAAGGACAGGGCATTTGCCATATGTCCGTCATGCCCGCAGGCATGCATACATCCGTCGTTTTTAGATGCAAAAGGAAGACCTGTTTCTTCAGTAATGGGAAGGGCGTCCATATCCGCCCTAAAACAGAGAGTTTCTTTTTTTCCGAAGTCAAAAAAAGCAGTTATCCCTGTTTTTGCAATAGTTCCAATCTCACAATCATATTGGGACAATACATTTTTTATATATTCTCCGGTTTGATAGACGAAAAAACCCAGTTCGGGAATTTGATGTAAATCACGCCGGTATCTTGTCAATTCTAAAATAATTTCATTCCTACTTTTCATTTTTAATACCTCTCCAAGAACATAATACCTCAAATTAAATATATTAGTCAAATTTTCTTAAAATACACTTTTTATGAAACAGGTTATGTGGTAAAGTATTCCTATGATAAATAATAGAAGAAGAAAAAACAAAAAACAATTTCATATTCTTTTGCTGATTTCTATAATCGTCATATGGGTCACCTGTGTTTTTCTGTTTTGTATCACATATGTGGTGATAGGTAATTACAACGGACTTGGGGAGAAGAAAGCATTGCAGCCTAATACATTAAATCAGAGTAATTATTTTTACGATAATAACTTCTTGCAATATGAGGATGATAAATACACCTCCGAGAAGGGTATAGATGTATCTGTCTTTCAGGGGAATATAGATTGGAAAAAGGTGAAAAAATCCGGTGTAAATTTTGCTATGATAAGGCTTGGATACAGCGGTTCGGATACGGGTAAAATCTTCAAAGATGAAAACTTTCAGAAGAATCTGGAAGGTGCGAAGGCGGCAGGGATAAAGGTTGGAGTGTACTTTTTTTCACAAGCTGTAACGACTGATGAAGCCGTTGAAGAAGGTAAGTATGTAATCAGAAATATAAGGCGTAAGGGTATTGAATATCCGGTAGCATACGACATGGAGCCTTCAGAAGGCTCAAGGATAAACGGATTATCCAATAAAGAGCGTACAGAGATAACAGACGCATTCTGTTCCATTGTGAAGGACCACGGCTATGAAGCAATGGTTTACGGTAATGTTCATTGGTTAACAACAAAGCTTGACATGGAGTATCTGACGGAATATGGAACATGGCTTGCTCATTATGCAAAGAAAACCACATATTCCAACAAATTTGTTATGTGGCAGTACAGTGAAAGCGGAAGGGTACCGGGAATAAAGAAGAGAGTGGACCTTAATATAAGATTCATCAATAGGTAGATTGTGAGGGTTCAGCTTCTTAAAGATACGGATTGAATCTGCAATCCGGTAAAATAAAAAGTCCAAGGTTAAGTTTTTATCCTTGGACTTTTTCTGGTATTCATTCGTTTTTATTGGAAGTGAGAAGCAGATTGATGATGGCTTCGGTGCATTCCAGCACCGTGTCTTTGTTTATAGCCAGGTTTATAATTTCCGTTTTGCCGTTTTTTTGACTTATAAAGGATGCCTTTGTGGAAGCTATCGAGTCGGAATACTTTAAAGATTTTTCGGTCGCATTCTTGTAAGCGTCTGCAAAAGCTTTGGAAAATTTACTATCTTTCTTTCCAGTCCATAATGGTATGGCGTCTGTTTTCATAAATTTAATATCTGACAGGTTGCATAAAGTTTTTACATCTGTGTCAATGGTCTTGAGCTTATGTTCGTCTAAAGCGTGAGAAATTGCCGTTAAAATCAGTTCGGTATCATTTATCGAGATTTGCGAAATATTGCTTATGGATATTATGTTTCCCGTTTTTTCGTCTTTTTCGTATACTCCGTTCAAAGTGGTATACATGAAGTTTACAAATTTATTAGTGTCTTGGGCAGATATGACTCTTTCGGGAACAGATACCTTCTTGAAAGAATATTTGGCATTTGGATATTTATCGGTAATATCCTCATTCCATTCCGCAGTTTCGGTATTCATCTTCTCTTTAAATATTTCGTCTTTATTTTCATCGATTGTGAGAATTAAAGTGGCGGACGGAGAATATAAGTTAGGCGAAATTCCACTTGTGAAATCGGCTATTTCATAGTCGATGCCCTTTGTCTTTAAGGAAACCAAAAGACTTTCCAATTTTGTTATGGGGTTTGTCCTCTCGTTTATAAGCTGATCAGGCTGGTTAATTGGAAACCCTTCGATTTTTATTTTGTATGCCTTGGAATTTTTTGGCGCAACATGTGTTACAGACTGAATAAACTTATATGTCGAAGAAGCTCCTGATTTTAGAGAAGCTATACCTTTTTCTCCCGAGTTCAATGTGAAAACCCTCGTGTTGTCTGTAAAATACTTGGGTGAGAGTTTTTTTAGTTTTGAAAAATCATGTCCGGACTCTTCGGTGAATATGACTGTCAAATCTCCGGTGTTTTCATTGTTCTTAACGGTATAAAGAGAGGTGGAAATTGCAGGAATCAAAGCTTCATAATTCATGCTGTCATAAGGGCATATTATAACGGTAGGCGCCGCCTTGGCGTATTTTTTCGAGGCACCTACTTTCATAATAATATTTCCGTGCTTATCTGTTTCATGAGAAATTCCCTTGGCATTTCCCCAACTTACAAGATAGCTTTTTATGGCGTCATTAGTCTTCATGGAGGTTTTGTTGTCCAAAAGGTCTGTTTGGTAAGCGTCAAGTTTTTTTGTTATTTTTTCATTCAATGCTTTCACATCGGAAGTATCGTTATCTTTACCTTTCTTGTCACAGGCTGTCAGCGTCAGGCAGAGAATTATCAGTACCGATACGAATGTAAAAATATGCTTTTTTTTATTTATCATCAATCATTCTCCTCTTTCATTTCTTGCAAAAATACGATATAATAATACCATATTAATTTTAAAAAATGTAGTAGTTATATGAAGATTAACCTTATATAGATAGGAGCGGACAATGATTGAATCTAAGAATCTGATACTGAGGGAGACAACCTTTGATGATTGTATGCTTTTTGCAGACTGGGAATCCAGAGAGGATGTGAACCGGTATCTTTCCATAGACAGCAGCCACGGCTATGAGGACATTGTAAGGGAATACTTCACTAACATCGGAAAGGAAAGCAAGAGATATTTTTCCATTGTTCTCAAGTCTGAGTCAAAGGTTATAGGCAGGGTATACCTTTCCAAGATAAATACGAAACTGGATTCTTTAGACTTAACGAGAATCTATATCGGTGATGAGAAATACAGAAACAGAGGTTATGGAGAGGAAGCTATAAGAGCAATCCTTGAATATGCTTTTATAAATTTGCATATGGAGAGGGTTACCATAGACCACTTTGCCGATAATGAAGCAGCGCATTATCTCTACAGAAAGATAGGTTTTGAAGATGAGGGTAAGATGCGTCATTCAGGTAAGAAAGACGGGAAATATTACGATATGGAGTTGATGTCCATGCTCAGGGTCGAGTACTATGACAGGATACACCTTAAATAAAAAAAGACTTGTAATACACAGGTAAAGTGTGCTATAATGCTATCCGTGTGATGTGCTTCATATCACAGATGAATTTGAAAACGAGACTAAATAAATTTACGATAAATGTTAGGAGGTGCGGAAGATGTCCAGAAAATGTGAGATTTGCGGAAAAGGTCAGGTTTCCGGAAATAATGTATCCCATTCAAACAGACACACGAGAAGAAAGTGGAATGCAAATATTCAGACTGTTAGGATCAACGAAAACGGTACTGTTAGAAAAGCAAAAGTTTGTACACAGTGCTTGAGATCCGGTAAAGTAGACCGTGCCCTTTAATTTGATCATAACGAATTTTGCCGCCATACTGAGATATTCAGTATGGCAATTTTTTTAGGTTTACCTTATAATAATGGTAAATTAATTGATTTTATGCAGGAGGAAACACGATGTACGGGCTAATTGAATCTCTATCAGAATTAATAAGAATCCCAAGCGTTTCAGGTGATCAAGAGGCCTGTAATGAGGCTTTGGAGTATGTACTGGACCTTGGCAGAGAATTTGGATTCAAAACAGGTAAGGCTGCAGGAGGAAGAATAGGTTTCATAGAAATAGGAAAAGGCAGTGAAACCTTAGGAGTGCTTACACATGTGGATGTCGCGCATCCCGGTGATTTTTCCAAATGGGAGCATAATCCTTTTACGCCGGTATTGGGAGGAGGAAAGATTTACGGAAGAGGGGTTGTAGACGATAAAGGCCCTACCATATCTGCGCTTTTTGCCATGAAAGATGTTCTTGAGGCCAGTAAAAAGCATAAAGTTCCTATGAATAAAAAGATTAGGCTCATAGTAGGTACCCAGCAGAAAAACGGCGCGGGAGATATGAGAGAGTACCTTCTCGAAAAGCCTGCTCCCACATACAGTTTTACTCCGGACGGAAACTTTAAAATCTGCAATCTTCAGATGGGAACACTTGATTTACTCCTTTCCTTTCCCCTCTACGATGAAAATACCCAGATCAAGGATATAAAGGCGGGAAGCAATAGGGAAACTATACCTGATATATGTAAAATCAAGCTTAAGGATGGAAGAATTTTTGCAACAAAGGGTGTGGCAGGTCATGCGTCAGAGCCGCAGCTTTATAAAAATGCGATTTTAGAAATGGCAAGAACTCTGGCAAAACTGAAGCGCAGAGCAAAGGCCGAAATGCAGGACGACCTCATATATAGAGTTCTTCAAAAGTTGGAACAGGGCTTTTCAGACGGAACGGGAATTCACTTGGGAGTTGCATCTATGCCCAACAAGGAAAGAAAAAAATGGGGAAAAAACAGAGTTGCACCTACAGGGATTTTCTGCCATAAAGACAGGCTGTACATCAACATAAACTGTCATTATACGCCTGACACCACCGATGCATACCTGGTTAAAAGTATAAGCAAGTTCTTCAAGAATGAAATAGTTAGAATTGAAAGAGTTTCAACGAGGCATCCGTCTGAGGCCAGCAGGGGACTGCCATTTATAAAGGAGTTGCAGGAAGCTTATACCAATGTTTTGAGGAAAGACTGCGAATTTGGGGTCAATGCACCCGGCACATACGCTCAAATAGTGCCAAATACCATTGTGTTCGGTCCCACCATAAAAGGCAGAGAGGATATGAGACATAAGCCGGGCGAGTATATGTACCTCAAGGATTTGATGCTGATGCAGATGGTGTTTGGCAGAGCCATGGCTAATATTGTTTTCAAAGAACAGAGCTTTCAACTGGGAGGATGATGCATGAGTCTTAAGATTGAAAATGAACTGGGACAAATGAAAATTTCAAATACTATAATTGCACAGACTATATATAAAGGTGTGGAAAATCTTAATTTGGAAGACAAAATATGGCCTGCAACGCCAAGAGGAAGGCAGATTGGCATGGTTTCGCGTTTTACGGACAGCGAGCTGTCCATGTATATAAACTGCTGTTTTAACGAAAAACGAATTGTTGTGCTGGAGTTTAATGCAATAGTTAGATTTGGAATCAGCATTAAGAAAACAACAAGGCTGTTGTCAGATTTTATATACAAAAATATGAACGATTATTTTGGAGAGGGTAATGTGGAAATAACAATTAATATTGTAGGTGTCAAATCGAAGCAAAAAGCAAGAAGAAACACCAAGGTAATGTACAGATATGAAGCTTAAGGACGAAATCTCCGTATTAAAAGGAATAGGACCCAAGAAAAAAAAAGCTTTCAACAAGCGTGGAATATTTACACTGGAAGACCTAATATGGAATTTCCCCGTGAAATACGAAGACAGAAGGACAATTCATCCGATTTCAAAGAAGCTGCAAGGACGAGAAGTTCTGGTTTCGGGGAAAGTTATATCGAGAAGATACGGCGGTAATCCGTATATGAAAAATGTTCCGGTATCATTTCTTATCCAAGGCGACGGAGAGATGATGGAAGCTGTGTATTTTAATGCCAAATATATGGCAAATACCCTAAAAATCAACGAAGATTATGTTTTTTTCGGAAAAATGACGGAAAACCACGGCAGGCTGCAAATGGTTCATCCTATGGCGGCTATGAGAGGCAGCGATGAGGATGTCAGAGGTGTTTTTCCCGTATATAAGAAAATTGACGGTATTTCCCAAAAAGAAATCAGAAGTTATCTGAACTTGATTTTACCATTAGTTGAAGATATAAAAGAATGGCTGCCGAAGAAGGTTATAACGGAAAACAGGATCGCGGACTGCAAATTTGCAATAGAGAATATACATTTTCCTGCCGGGAGCAAGAGTGTTCTTATGGCAAAATACAGGTTTATCTTTGAGGAACTTCTGGCTTTGCAAACAGGGCTTCTTTATATGAAACGGGATGAGGGGTGTGAAAATTCAGGCATAAATTTTGATATATCAGAAGCGGATGAGTTTATAACAAGCCTTGATTTTGACTTTACAAAAGGACAGAAAAAGGTTTGGGAAGAAATAAGCTCCGATTTGAAGGGCAACAAAGCTATGAACAGGCTGGTGCAGGGAGATGTAGGATCAGGTAAAACTGTAATTGCAGAAACGGCAATTTATACTTCTTTTAAATCGGGATACCAGTCGGCCATGATGGCACCTACGGAGATTCTTTCAAAACAGCATTTTTTCTCTCTTAAAAGAGATTTTGATAAATTCGGTGTCAATGTGAAGCTTCTTGTGGGAAGCATGAAGGCTTCTGAAAAACGGGACATTCTGTCCGGGTTAAGATCAGGAGAGATAGATGTTATTGTGGGAACCCACGCCTTGATACAAAAAGATGTGGAGTTCAGAAGGCTGGGACTTGTCATAACCGATGAACAGCATAGGTTCGGAGTGGAACAAAGGTATAAACTTTCCGTGAAAGGAGAAAGACCAAATGTTTTAGTGATGACGGCAACACCTATACCGAGAACGCTTGCGGTGATTTTGTACGGCGAACTGGATATTTCGATAATTGATACCATGCCGGCGGGACGAAAAAAGATAAGGACAATTGCTTGTTCAAAAGAACAGCGAAAGTCAGTTTATAAGAAAATTAAAGGGGAAATGGACTCAGGACATCAGGTCTATGTTGTTGCACCTCTCATAGAGGACTCAGAGGCTGTTGATGCAAAGTCGGCAGAAACAGTATACAAGGAACTGAAAAGATTATATAAACCCCACAGAGTTGAACTGCTCCACGGCAATCTATCTCAGGAAGAAAAAGATTCTGTGATGGAGTCTTTTGTAGCCGGTGATATTCAGGTATTGGTAGCAACTGTTGTCATCGAAATAGGGATTAATGTTCCAAATGCCACCGTTATGGTTATTGAGAACTGTGAGCGTTTTGGACTTGCACAGATGCATCAGCTGAGAGGACGGGTCGGGAGAGGAGATGACGCATCATATTGTTATCTCATCCTAAACAAAGAAACGGAGGTTGCAAAGAAAAGAGTGGATATTCTATGCGGAAACTCAGACGGTTTTGATATTGCAGAGGAGGATTTGAAACTTAGAGGCCCAGGAGAGATATTCGGTACAAAGCAGCACGGACTTCCGGAAATGCACATTGCAGATATAATAAGACATAAGGAAATTTTAGAAAAATCAAAGGAAATTGCTTCAGACATTTTAAATAGGGATTCTTCTCTGAGTTCTGATGAGAACAGAGAACTTAGACGCAGAGTTGAAAAAATGTTCGGTGAAGACATAAATCTGAAATTATAGACGAAAATAGGTGAAAAATGAGAATAATTACGGGTGAATACAGAGGCAGGAAGCTGGAAACTCCTGCAGGATACGATATAAGACCCACATCTGACAAGGTTAGAGAATCCATATTCAATTTATTAATGAACGATACTTATGAAAATGTTTTCTGCGACCTTTTCACAGGTACGGGAAGCTTAGGCTTGGAGGCTCTCTCAAGAGGGGCAAAATTATGCTATTTCTGTGATAAGAGCAGAGATAGTATAGGAATAGCCAAGAGGAATATAAAGCACTGCGGTGCGGAGGATAGGGCTGTTGTTTTGCAGGGGGATTTCACGAGGAATCTGAACAGGATCAGGGAGAAAATAGATGTTTTTTTGTTGGATCCGCCTTACGGAGAAGGATTGTACAAAAGATGCCTGGAAATAATAGAAAATCTTGATTTATTGGCAGTAAACGGTATAATAATAGCAGAACACGGCTCTCATGACGAAATTCCCGAAAGAGTGGGAAAAATCGTTAGAGTACGCCGGCGAAGATATGGAAAAACAACTGTAAGCATATACAGAAATGAAGCCGATTTAATGAAAGAGACAGAAGAAAGCCGGGAGGAATTTTAATGACAAAGGCTCTGTATACAGGCTCATTCGATCCCATGACAAACGGTCACATGGACATCATTACAAGATCATCTAAAATGTTCGATGAACTTGTGGTAGGCGTTATCGTGAATCCGGGGAAATCACCTTTATTTTCAAAGGAAGAACGAGTAAAAATGATAGAAAAGGTTACAAGCCACCTGCAAAATGTCAGGGTGGACTGTTTTAGAGGCCTTTTGGCAGACTATGTAAATGAAAACAACTTCGATGCAGTGGTAAGAGGGCTTAGAGCCACCACAGACTTTGAATATGAAATTCAGATGGCACAGATGAATGCGAGACTTTTTAATAAGGGGATAGAGTCGGTGTTTCTCATGACAAGCCCGGAATACTCTTTTATCAGCTCCAGCATGATTAAAGAAGTGGTTTCCCTGAACGGTTCTGTCCACGGACTTGTTCCTAAGGAGATTTTGAAAGAAATAAAGAAAAAGTATGAGAAATAAAAGGAGGACAAAATGACAGTTTTAGATTTATTGGATGAATTGGATGAAATAGTGGAAACAGCCTCGACAGTTCCGCTTACGAATAAAATCATGGTTGATGGAAGCGAAATTGTAGAAATCGTCAAAGAAATTCGCCAGAGTTTGCCTGATGATGTACAGCAGGCAAAATGGATAAAAGATCAGAAGGACAACATACTTGCTGAAGCCAAGCAGGAATATGAAAAAGTTCAGATTGAGGCGAAGAAACATGCGGATTTTCTTATCGATGAACATGAGATAGTGCTGAAAGCGCAAAAAAAGGCTGACGGAATGCAAAAAGAGGCACAGGAATATTCCACCATGCTGAAACTTAAAACTTATGATTACCTCGATAATACCCTTTATGAAATGCAGGGAAAATTTGAAGAACTTAACGGAAAATATCTGAACGAGCTTTTTGCTTATATGGAAAAGACATTTCAAAGTACAAACGAAGTTTTGGAACAGAACAGAGCGGAGCTTAAGGAGATGGCATCGCGGACGAAAAATGGTGAAGATTGGCTGTATAACAAGGATCAGTAGCTTATGTCTTCTATTGGAATAATTGCAGAATTTAACCCTTTTCATGAAGGTCACGGTTATCTCATAGAAAAGGCGAAGGAAATTTCCCAAAACGGAACGACAGTTGCGGTTATGAGCGGTAACTTTACTCAAAGAGGAATGCCGGCAGCCTTTGATAAATGGAAGAGAGCGGAATGTGCCGTAAAGAACGGGGTCAATTTGGTTGTAGAGTTGCCTGTGGTTTTTGCCTGCAACAGCGCGGAATTTTTTGCAAAAGGTGCTGTAGAGATTCTTGAAGGCTTTGGGGCAATCGACAAGATAATTTTCGGAAGTGAAGCTGGGGACATAAATAAATTAAAATCAATAGCGGATGCTATCAATCGTTATGACGATGATATAAAGGCGAAGGCTGTTAAGAGTATAAAGGAGGGCATAAGCTACCCTAAAGCCCGCGAGATGGCTTTAGACAGTATTATTTCCAATCTTGACAAGGAGCTTATAGCTGCGCCCAACAATATTTTGGCAATAGAATATTTGAGAAAGATAAAGAATCTTGAGCCTGTCACTATAAGAAGGCGAGGATTGTCTTATCATACTTCAGGCAGTGAAGAGAGAAAGAAGCTTCAGAGACTTTATCCTGGAAAATATGAAACGATGGATAGAAATTACTACAATTTGGTGACTGCAAAGATTCTTGAAAGCGATGTAAAAGAGCTCGAAAAAATTTTTTTATCGGATTCCGGTTTAACAGGGAGACTGAAAAAAAGAATAAGATACTCGTCGAATATCGAGAATCTAATTGAAAAAATAAAAACAAAGGGGTATACTGAAACAAGAGTGTCCAGATTACTGGCGCAAATTCTTCTGGGTATTGAGAAAAACCTGCCGGAAAATCCTGCGAATTACATTAGGATTTTAGCCTTTGACAGCAGGGGAGCAAGCTTTATCAAAGAAGTGAAACGAACAGAATCTAACACTTTACCTATAATTACTAATATAAATAAAGAATTGGATGATCTACCGGAAGTTATTCCTTTGATGGAAAAGGATATTTTGGCTTCCGATATTTATAATTTGTTGACTATGAATGATCTGTACGATCATTCGGATTATATCAAAAAACCTTTTATATTATAGGTTTGTAATGTACAGCACTGACAGTTAGAGATTGGAGGATTTATGTTAGTACTAGTTATCAACTGCGGGAGTTCATCCCTTAAATACCAGTTGCTCGAAATGACAACTGAAACACTTATGGCAAAGGGTCTTGTAGAGAGAATCGGAAATGAAGGCTCCGTAATCAATCACGAGACTATCGGCAAGGAAAAATATGTTCTGACAACACCTATGGAGGATCATAATGCAGCAATCGGTCATGTTATGGATGCTATCACACATCCGGAGCACGGTGCGATTAAAGAGCTTAGTGAAATCAAAGCCGTTGGGCACAGAGTTGTTCATGCAGGCGAAAAATACGCAAACTCAATTATCATAAACGATGATGTGATTGCGGCACTTGAGGAATGTGCAGAACTTGCACCTCTTCACAACCCGCCTAATCTGGCAGGTGTAAGAGCTTGCGAAAGATTGATGCCGGGAGTTCCTAATGTGGGTGTATTTGATACGGCATTCCACCAGACAATGCGCCCTGAAGCGTACCTGTATGCCATTCCTTACGAAATGTATGAAAAACACAGAATTCGTAAATACGGTTTCCACGGCACATCACACAAGTACATGGCTATAGAAGCGGCGGAAATGCTGAATATTGATGTTAATGATCTTAAGCTTATCACATGCCATCTTGGAAACGGAGCTTCCGTATCAGCTATTAAGCACGGCAGAAGTGTGGAAACTTCAATGGGATTCACCCCTCTTGAGGGTCTTGTCATGGGAACCCGCTGCGGAGATTTGGATCCATCCATCGTTACGCTTCTGGCCGAGAAATTAGGAGTCGGACTTGACAAAGTAACAGATATTCTCAACAAGGAATCCGGAGTTTTAGGTATTTCCGGAATATCAAGCGATTTCCGTGATTTAGAAGAGGCTATGGAAGAAGGAAACAAGAGAGCAGAACTCGCCCTCAAAATATTTGCACACAGAGTTCGCTTCTACATCGGTGCATACATTGCTGAAATGAACGGCGTTGATGCCATTGTGTTTACAGGCGGAATAGGCGAAAACGATGCATATATGAGAGAAGTTATATGTGCCAACATGGGCAACCTTGGAATCAAACTGGATAAGGAGAAGAACAAGGTTAGAGGAAAACAGACAATGCTTTCAGCTGACGATTCCAAGGTTAAGATTATGCTTATTCCTGCAAACGAGGAGCTTGTTATCGCTCGTGAAACCGATGAACTTGTAAAAAAAGCTTAGTTTACAGGGGAAAAAGATATGTAAAAAGGTTGACACAGTGGTATTAAAAGTATATACTTTAGAAGTTAACGAAAAAATATAATTTTGTATATAACTTTTTACGAGGAGGTGTAGACAATGGCAGTTCCAAAGAGGAAAACATCTAAAGCCAGAAGAGACAAAAGAAAATCTGCAAATATGAAGATGACAGCTCCAGGGCTTTCGATTTGTCCGCAGTGTCATCAGCCAAAACTTCCACATAGAGTGTGCCCTAATTGCAACTACTACGATGGAAAGAGCGTCATAAGCGATGCTCAGGATGTAAGTGCAGAGGCATAGTTAAATTCAGATTGTTGTTTTAAAAGCAGGCTTTTCAGCCTGCTTTTCTATTACATAGAAGGAAACAGGGTTTATTTTGGAATTTATTTGAAAAAAAAACGCCACAATGTTATAATAAATTGGTTTAGCATTATCTTTTGCCGGGAGGTTATATATGAGAAAATTAGATAAGAAATTAAGAGTGGGTATATTAGGCGGAACCGGAATGGTTGGTCAGAGATTTATTTCACTTCTCGATAATCATCCATGGTTTCAGGTAACCACCATAGCTGCAAGTTCAAGAAGTGCCGGCAAGCGCTATGAAGAAGCGGCAGGTGATAGATGGAAAATGGCGGCTGAAATGCCAAAGAGCGTTAAAGACTTAGTTGTTTTGGATGTTAACGATATTGAAACGGTTTCAAATTCAGTTGACTTTGTATTCAGTGCCGTGGATATGAGCAAAGATGAAATAAAGGCCATAGAAGAAGCCTATGCCCGTTCAGAAACTCCGGTTGTTTCAAACAACAGTGCTCACAGATGGACAGAGGATGTTCCTATGGTGATTCCGGAAATCAATCCGGAGCATTACGATGTTATTGAATATCAGAAACGCAGACTTGGAACTGAAAGAGGCTTCATAGCCGTAAAGCCTAACTGTTCAATTCAGGGATATGTGCCGGTGCTTGCCGCTTGGAGAGAATTTGAGCCGGAGATGGTTAATGTTTGCACCTACCAGGCGATTTCAGGAGCAGGTAAAACTTTTTCTGATTGGCCGGAAATGGTGGAGAACATTATTCCTTATATCGGAAGCGAAGAAGAGAAGAGTGAGATGGAACCTCTTCGCATATTCGGTCATTTGGAAAATGAGCAAATTGTAAAGAGCAGTGAGATGGTCATTTCCGCCCAGTGCATCAGGGTTCCCGTTTTGGACGGACATACTGCAGCGGTATCGGTTAAATTCAGAAAAGAAGTTACAAAGGAGCAGTTGATAGAAAAACTTACAGAATTTCAGGGACTTCCTCAAAAGGCGGATTTACCAAGTGCGCCTAAACAGTTTATAAAGTACATGACCGAGGAGGACAGACCACAGGTTAAACTGGATGTGGATTACGAAAGAGGTTTCGGTATCACGGTGGGCAGACTGAGAAAAGATACGATTTTCGATTATAAATTTATAGGTCTTGCACATAACACGGTCAGAGGTGCTGCGGGAGGGGCTGTCCTTTCAGCAGAGGCATTGGTGGAATTAGGGTATATCAAATCAAAATAAAGGGAGATAATCAGTGACTTATATTGAATCAATTATATTGGGGTTAGTACAGGGATTGACAGAATTTTTACCGGTGAGCAGCAGCGGGCATCTTGCCATATTACAGCACTTTTTCGGAATAGAGGGAGACAAGGTGCTGGTGTTTACGGTTTTATTGCACATAGGAACATTGGTTTCGGTTTTTATAATGTACTGGAAAGACATTTGGGAACTGATAAAGGAACTGTTTTTGACAATTAAGGACTTGTGCACAGGAAAAGGGTTAAGGCTTGACGAAAGACCGGTTCGTAAACTTGGAATAATGATAATATGGACTACTGTACCTACAACTGTTATGGGTTTGACGATGAACAAATTTTTTGAAAGTCTGAACAGCAATATTTTGGCAATAGGAATTGCTTGGATTTTCACAGGTACTATTTTATATTTAGCCGAAAGACTGAACAAAGGTAAAAATAATATAGAAAAAATGAACTTCAGAAATGGTTTTTTCATAGGAGTAATGCAGGGAATTGCAATATGCCCGGGGGTCTCAAGATCAGGCTCAACCATGGTTGGAGGGCTTCTTACGGGACTTGACAGGGAATTTGCCGTAAGATACGCATTTCTCATATCCATTCCTACCATTTTAGGGGCTGCGGTGCTGGAAATTCCGGATGCCGTTCATCAGGCAAACACCGGAGCGCTGGCTGTGGGCCCGATGATAGCAGGAATAATTGTTGCAGTTATTTCAGGGATTTTAGCCATCAAGGCTATGATAAAAGTTGTAGTCGCTCAGAAACTGAAATATTTTTCATATTATGTATGGTTGTTGGCTGCCGGTGTAATCGGATACAGTCTGATTACAGGTAAATAAGTGAAAGGTCAAATCTTTGGCAAATAAAGCGGGAAAAGGAAAAAAGAATACGGGTAAAGGGAAGAAACCGGCAAAGAAAAGTTCTCCTAAAAACGAGGAAAAACGCATGGAAATTCGCAAGATGCAGGAGGCCAGAAATAAAGACAAGCGTTTTTATGACACAATCTGGGGAATAGTTTTTGTTGCGATTGGACTTTTTATCTTTGCAGCTATGCAGTTTAATGCTGCAGGAGCGTTGGGCAACGGATTTGCGACGGTACTTAAAGGTCTTTTAGGTCATATAGGGTATGTTTTCCCATGGTATCTGGTGATAGTAGGAGGACTTTTAATTTTCGGAAAATCAAACCATTTTACATGGAAAACCTTATCGGGATTTGTACTGCTTCTGATTGCCTTTTGCCTATTAAATTCTGCAAGGTTTATTCACGATGATATTCTTGAGCTATACCCTAAAATTTTCTACATAGGCGGAACGAAATTGGAGGGCGGCGGTTTTTTCGGCATGACTTTGGGAATTTTGCTGATAAAACTAATAGGAAGAGCCGGATTGTATATCTTTTCAATCGTTATCATATTGATATGCGGCTTAATCACCATGAATAATCCTATTTCTGCTTGGATTGAAAAGGTTAGAGACAAAAGGGAAGAAAAGAAACTTTTGCGAGAGTCTATGGAAGAAACGGATAGTGACGATGAAATATCGTCCGAATTTAAATCTGTACCTTTTGCTGAAGAAAAAGTCGGCAGAATGCGGAAGGCTAAAAGTAATATAATGGACTTCATGAAAAAAGACGAGAAGTTCGGCGTTGAGCCTGAATCTGCAGGTTCAGATAACAAGGAGCAGAGTGAGCCGATTTTAAAGGGATATGGGCTTGATAATCTTGATTCTAATCAGGTCGATGCAGATATTTATGAAAATAAGCAGCCCAGCAGGTCGGAAATTGCAAAGGATGCAGCAAAGATAGGTGCAGAGCTTGGACTTGGTGCAGGTGATAAGGCGTTAACTAAAGCTGTTGATAAAAAGCTTACAAGTAAGTATAAGCACCCGTCAATAGAGTTGTTAACTCCGCCTTTAAATATAGACAGAAGCGGTATCAGCAAAAGTCTGAAAGAAAAAGCAAGGCTTCTTGAAGAAACTCTGAGAAACTTCAATGTAGATGCTAAAGTTATACAGGTTACTCAGGGTCCGGCTGTAACCAGATTTGAGATTCAGCCTAACACAGGCGTTAAAGTAAGCAAGATTGTAAGTCTTTCCGATGATATCGCTTTGAATTTAAGGGCAAAGAGCATTAGAATGGAGGCGCCTATTCCGGGCAAAGCAGCAGTCGGGATAGAAATTGAAAACGAGAAAATAAATATGGTTACCTTAAGGGAAATCATAGATTCAAAGGAATTTAAATCGGCGCAATCGAAAATTGAATTTGCAGTTGGAAAAGATATCACCGGGAAACCTATAGTGGCTAATCTAAAGGATATGCCCCATCTTTTGATTGCAGGCTCCACAGGCTCGGGAAAGAGCGTATGCATTAACAGTATAATTACAAGTCTGCTTTACAAGGCAAACCCTGATGAAGTAAAGCTTGTACTGATTGATCCCAAGGTGGTGGAACTCGGAAATTACAACGGTATCCCACATCTTTTGATTCCTGTGGTTACGGAGCCTTCCAAAGCGGCGGCAGCTCTTAACTGGGCGGTTGTTGAAATGACCAACAGGTATAAGCTCTTTGCTGAAGAAAATGTAAAAGATTTGGCATCATATAATGCCAAGATGATAGAAGAAGAAAAAAACGATTTGTTCATGCCTCAGATTGTGATAATTATAGACGAGCTTGCAGACTTGATGATGGTGGCTCCAAACCAGGTGGAAGATTCAATATGCAGACTGGCACAGATGGCGCGAGCTGCGGGAATGCATTTGATAGTTGCGACACAAAGACCTTCTGTGGATATAATTACAGGTCTTATTAAGGCAAACATCCCATCAAGAATTGCCTTTGCAGTATCATCCCAAGCCGATTCCAGAACTATTTTAGGTAAGGGCGGAGCAGAACATCTTGTGGGAAAAGGCGATATGCTTTTTAATCCGTTAGGCGGCGGAAACATGAGAGTACAAGGAACTTTTGTATCTGACAAAGAAGTTCAAAGAGTAATAGAACATGTGAAAAGTCAAGCTGATGAAATAGAATATTCGGACGAAGTAATTGACACAATTGAAAATGCCAATGTTATGACGCCTGAAAATGATGGAGACGACGCCGACAGCCTTTTGGCAGAAGCAATAGAATGCGTTGTTATGCAGGGACAAGCTTCAACCTCTATGATTCAAAGAAGATTCAGGGTCGGCTATAACAGAGCTGCAAGAATAGTCGATCAGATGGAAGCGCGGGGGATAGTAGGTCCCCAGGACGGTGCAAGGCCGAGACAGGTTTTGATAAGCGAAGAAGAATTTGAAGAATTATATAAGTAAAAGGAAAAAGAATGAAAGTATATTTTGACACACTCGGGTGTCCAAAGAATATCAACGACAGTGAAGTTGCCATGGGCAATTTGGAAGGCAGAGGCTTTACCATAGTTGATTCGCCAAAGGATGCAGACACTATCGTTGTTAACACATGTGGATTTATCGAAGATGCAAAGAAGGAATCCATAGATGAAATATTCACCATGGCATCCTACAAGGCGGAAGGAAAGAAACTTATCGTTTCGGGGTGCCTTGTACAAAGATATGCAGAAGAACTTTACGAAGAGATTCCGGAAGCAGACGGATTTATAGGTGTAAACGATTATGATAAGCTGCCGGATTTACTGAAAGGTCTGGAAGACGGAAAAGAAAGATTTTTAGCAAATAATCCTTGCAACCTGACGAAAATGGAAGTTTCCATTAGACATCTGCCTAAGAATCCGTATACGGCGTATTTGAAGATTGCAGAAGGCTGCGACAATATTTGCTCCTACTGTATAATCCCTGAAATAAGAGGACCGTACAGAAGCAGAACCATTGCTGATATTTTAAAGGAAGCGAGAATGTTGGCAGAAGCAGGGTGCAGGGAACTGATTCTCATTGCACAGGATTTGACTTATTACGGCATGGACAATTACGGAAAACCTATGCTTTCATCACTGCTCAGAGAGCTTTGCAGGATTGAAGAACTTCGGTGGATAAGGCTGCTTTACTGCTACGAAGAAAGGATTGATGATGAACTGATTCGGACCATCGCTTCCGAAGAGAAAATATGCAATTACATCGACATTCCCATCCAACATGCAAGCGACAGAATTCTCAATGAAATGAACAGAGATACCACCAATGAGTCTTTGTACAATACTCTTTCAAAATTGCACAGAGAAATTCCGGACATACATATAAGAACTACTCTCATAGTAGGATTTCCGGGGGAAACGGAAGAAGATTTTCAAGTTTTATCGGATTTTGTTTCAGACCAGAAATTCTCAAGGCTCGGAGTATTCCCTTACTCAAAGGAGGAAGGAACGGTTGCGGCAACAATGAAAAACCAAATTCCTGAGGATATAAAACAGCAGCGACTTGACCACATAATGATGAAACAGATGGAAATTTCATTGGAAGGAAACAGAAGCAAGATTGGAAAGGTTTTTGAGGTTATGGTGGATTCCGCAGAAGATGACGGTTCTTACTCGGGCAGAACGAGGTACGACGCCCCGGAAATTGACAACTCGGTTATCTTTACATCTGATAAGAAGTATAGACCGGGGGATATTGTACCGGTAGAAATAGTAGAAGCTTATGATTATGATTTGGAAGGTAGAGAGGTACAGAAATGAATTTACCAAATAAATTAACTATGGCGAGGATTTTTATGACGCCACTATTTATTGCAGCTTACATGCTTGATATGTTTATCATCGCTTTAGCCATATTTATTTTGGCATCGTTAACCGACTTGGCTGACGGAAAAATTGCAAGAAAGTATAATTTAGTAACGGACTTTGGAAAGATTATGGATCCGCTGGCGGACAAGGTACTGGTGTATTCGGCTTTTTGTCTTTTGGTGGGAGATTCCATAATTCCTTCATGGGCATTTATCATAATTTTGGCAAGAGAATTTCTGATTGCAGGTATGAGAACCGTAGCAGCTTCCCATGGTACCGTAATTGCCGCAGGCATGTCGGGAAAGCTTAAGACCGTTGTGCAGATGGTTGCCGTACCTACGCTGATTCTTGCACTCTCAATGAAGGAGTCGGAGTACTACACATATGTGCTGTATTTCGCCCAGTTCTTAATTTATGCATCTGTCGTAATGAATGTGTACTCGGGGACGGAATATGTTATAAAAAATAAGTATGTATTCAAGCAGTAAAAACGAAGAAGGAAGTTATGAAGGCATCTATTATCAGTGTAGGAACAGAAATACTGTTCGGACAAATTACAAATACAAATTCGGTTTTCTTATCCCGGCAGTTAAATCTGCTGGGTTTTGATGTTCTTTATCACCATACGGTAGGGGACAATGAGAGCAGGTTGAGTGAGATAATTAAAGCATCTCTGAAGGACTGCGATATTATCATAACTACAGGAGGGCTCGGACCCACAGAGGATGATATGACAAAGGAAACCATTTGCAGTGTATTTGAAGATGTATTAGTAGAACATAAACCTTCCCGAAAGGCGCTTGAGAACATCGCCAAGGAGAGAAACTACGGAAAACTTACGCAGAATAACTACAAACAGACGCTAATGCCTTCCAGGGCAACAGTTTTTCATAATGACAGAGGAACGGCTCCGGGCTTTGCTCTTGAGCTGAAGGGGAAATACGCCATTGCCCTTCCGGGACCACCCGGAGAAATGACGGAGATGTTTGATAAAAAAGTTAAAAACTTTCTCAAGCAGTTTCAGGAGAGTGTTATTTGTTATAGGACTTTAAGATTCTTCGGAAAAGGAGAATCATCCATCGAAACGGAACTTATTGACCTGATTGACAATCAAACCGATCCCACCATTGCAACCTACGCGAAAGAAGGTGAATGTTCGGTTCGCGTTGCATCAAAAAGAGACTCGGAAGAAGAAGCCTGTGAGGCTATAGATGATGTGGTTTCCGAGATAAAAAACAGGCTGGGTGAATACATTTTCAGCTATGACGACGAAGAATTTGCAGAAGTTGTGGGCAAAAAATTGATAGAAAAAAATTTAAGCATATCCTGTTGCGAGTCATGTACGGGAGGGATGTTTGCAGAAACACTGACTTCAGTTCCGGGCATCTCCAAAGTGTTTGACAGAGGTATTACGACCTATACCGAAAAAGCCAAAATAGATGAACTTCATGTAAATCCAAGAACCATAGAAGAAAAGACAGTTTACAGCAGCGAGGTGGCTATGGAAATGGTTCAGGGACTTTATAAAAAGACGGGAAGTGATATATGCATTTCTATTACCGGAGTTGCAGGTCCTGAGGGCGGCAAAGAGGACTTTAGACCCGGCTCTGCCTATGTGGGGTTTAAATATAATAAAAAAAGTTTTGTTACAAGGATAAACGGCAGAAATATGAATAGAGACAGGAACCGCAAATACATGGTTTTATGGATGCTGAATATAATTAATAAAAATATATAAGAATTTTTATTGACCTTATATGGGGAAAATGATAGCATTTAAATTACCAATTATTTACAAAATATAAGCCTTGACAAATCAGAATAATATATTAGAATATAAGCAGAACAAATGTTCGCACGGAGGTAGAGATGGCAAAAGCAAAGTTACAAAATACACAATCAGACAGAGATAAGGCATTGGAGGATGCGCTTTTTAGAATTCAAAAGCAGTTTGGACAAGGCTCCATAATGAAACTTGGAGATGCATCTGCAAATCTGAATATAGATACAATATCGACAGGTTCTTTGAGCTTGGATATTGCCACCGGAGTCGGAGGAGTTCCTAAGGGCAGAATCATTGAGATTTTCGGTCCCGAATCTTCGGGTAAGACTACGCTTACCCTTCATATCGTTGCGGAAGCGCAGAAGAAGGGAGGAAAAGCGGCTTTTATAGATGCAGAACATGCTTTGGATCCTGTTTATGCCAGAAATTTGGGAGTTGACATAGATGAACTTTTGGTATCTCAGCCTGATACAGGGGAGCAAGCTCTGGAAATATGCGATATGCTTGCAAGCAGCGGTGCAATAGACTTAATCGTAATAGACTCCGTTGCAGCATTAGTTCCCAAAGCGGAAATTCAAGGAGATATGGGAGATTCCCATGTAGGCTTACAGGCCAGACTCATGTCACAGGCTCTCAGAAAGCTTACAGGAACGGTGAACAGAACCAATACATGTGTGATATTTATAAACCAGCTTCGTGAGAAAGTAGGAGTTATGTTCGGAAATCCTGAAGTCACTACGGGAGGTCGTGCTCTTAAGTTTTATTCATCTATGAGATTCGATGTCAGAAGAGTGGAAACTATAAAACAGGGCGATCAGATGCTGGGCAACAGAACAAGGGTGAAAATTGTAAAGAATAAGGTTGCTCCGCCCTTTAAGAAAGCTGAGTTCGATATTATGTACGGTAAGGGGATTTCTGTCAGCGGAGATGTGCTTGACTGCGCGGTTGAGCAGGACATCGTAAAGAAGGCAGGCTCGTGGTTCAGTTATAACGGTGACAGAATAGGTCAGGGCAGAGAAAATGTTAAGAACTGGCTGGAAGAAAATCCTGAGATTTTGGAAGAAATAAGATTGAAAGTTCTTGAACTGCTTAAGGATGCTGAAGAGATTGAAGAAGAACTGAATAACATGAACTCTGATATACCGGAAGAACTGAATTTCGACGAGGACGGTGTTATATTGGAATAGAACGGATGCCTGAGTAAGGGAACTTGCATGATATTTTTATTTTTAACATCTGTCGAAATTGAAATACATAACGAGTTTAATGTCCTTAGGTTAAAATCCGCTTAGTAGAGGAGAATTACAATCATTATAGAAATATTAAATTAATCAGTATTTTCTTTAGTTTTATAGTTTTTGTAAATTTCAAAACCCATAAAATGTAAATTTGGCTTGCATATTCCTTTTTTATTATATACTTTAGTTAAGAGATATCTTTATTCTACTCGGGTCACAAAGAATGGAGGGTGGTTCTCATGGAGAAAATGAATAATCCTAAGTATATTACTGCTTTAAGGAAGATTGCAGTCGTTTTGGACATATTGGCAACGGTGTATGTGATAGCCTTCGTTTGCTGGACATTTCAGTTGTCAGGTGAGGTATTCACGCAGAAGTTAACTAAGTTTTTTGTAGTGGTAAATCCTATGACAATAGGTGCATACTCAGTTGGCATAGTTGCGGCTGTCCATTGCAAAGCATTTAACAGTTTATATACTGATAATTTTAGGTTCACTTGGTGTACTTGTGGGAATGGACGGTTGGTTAGATGTTATAGTATTTTTCCTGCCATACATAATTATAATAGTATACATGATCGTTACACTTATCAAAAAGTTGAAGTCGAAGAAAAGTTCAAACTGAAATTTCGGCTTGCCGGATGGGTTTTGTAACATATGTTTGGCAATCATAGAAGTTGACACCGTCGAATTCCAATTATAATTTGACATAACATTTGTTATATGTTATTCTTATTGAGTTAGACCGCACGGCAAAGGTTTTAAAGTGCCTGATTTATTGGTACTACCTGAAAAGGCGAGACTGGAAAGAGGAGGTAAAAGAATCATGTATGCAGTAATTGAAACCGGTGGAAAACAGTATCGCGTACAGGAAGGTGATGTTCTAAACATTGAAAAACTGGGAATCGAAGAAGGCAAATCAGTTGAATTCGATAAGGTTTTGGTTCTTAACAACGACTCAGAAACTAAATTTGGTACTCCTTATGTTGAAGGAGCTAAGGTGGTTGCAGAAGTCAAAAAGAATGGAAAAGGACCTAAAATCATCATCTTTAAGTACAAGAACAAGAAAGACTACAGAAAGAAGCAGGGTCACAGACAGCCCTTCACAACAGTTGAAATCACAAGTTTGACAGGAGAAGTGAAGAAGGTTGCAGCACCTGCAAAGTCAGAAGCTAAAGCGACAAAGGTTTCTTCATCCATGAAAAAAGATGAATTGATCGCTTATGCCAAGGAAAACAATATCGAAGTAGATGAGAAAGCGACTAAAGCTGTAATCATCGAAACAATTCAGAACGCAGAGAAATAAGGATTGTCATTCAGTAAGGAGGTGTCTGGTCTATGGCAAGTAAAAAGGGAGTAGGAAGCTCTAAGAACGGACGGGAGTCCGAGTCCAAACGTTTAGGCGTCAAGACTGGTGACGGTCAGTTCGTTACAGCCGGAAGCATTTTGGTTAGACAGAGAGGAACCAAACTTCATCCTGGCAACAATGTAGGTATCGGCGGTGATGACACATTGTTTGCTAAGATCGATGGCGCTGTAAAATTCGAGAGAAAAGGCAAAACCAGAAAACAGGTTAGCGTTTATCCGAAAGAAGCATAAATACTTGGAGCCCCTATGTATGTAGGGGCTTGTTTTTCATTGTGGAGAAAAAACATGTTTGTAGATAGAGCGAAAATAGAAATCGCATCGGGGAAAGGCGGCAATGGCGCCGTATCCTTTCGCAGAGAGCCTTTTGTCCCTGAAGGAGGTCCCGATGGCGGAGATGGCGGAAAAGGCGGAGATATAATTATCAAGGCTGATAAAAACCTTAGGACCCTTATGGACTTTAAGTACAAAAGGAAATACGAAGCTGAAAACGGTCAAGACGGCATGAGAAAGAAGCGTTTTGGCAAGGACGGTAAGGATTTGATAATAAAAGTTCCGAAGGGAACTGTTGTAATAGATTGTGATTCCGGTAAAATCATGAAAGATTTACTTGAAGACGGAGATTTTATCGTTGCAGCAAAGGGGGGCAGAGGCGGAAAAGGAAATACCCACTTTAAAAACTCCGTAAGGCAGGCTCCCAATTTTGCAGAAGCGGGAACGGCTGCCAAGGAAAGAACGGTAATCTTGGAACTGAAGATGATTGCCGATGTGGGTCTGGTGGGATTTCCCAATGTGGGCAAATCAAGTTTATTGGCAGTGTCAACAAGTGCAAAGCCGAGGATAGAAAATTATCATTTTACTACAATTGACCCTAATTTAGGTGTGGTGAAACTGCACGATACCGCCTTTGTTATGGCAGATATTGCCGGCATAATAGAAGGAGCACACAGAGGGCTGGGATTGGGTCTTAAGTTTTTAAAGCACATCGAAAGAACTAAGGTATTGATACATGTGGTGGATGTTGCAGGTTCGGAAGGAAGAAATCCTATTGAGGATTTTGACAAGATTAACAATGAACTGAATCAGTACAGCAAGGCGGTTGCAAAGAAGCCGATGATTGTCGCTGCAAATAAGATTGACCTGATAGATGAGAAGGGTGAAGAATATAAGGCCTTTAAAGAGTATGTCGAAGGAAAAGGCTATAAAGTTTTTCCTATGTCCGCACCTATTAATTACGGTGTCTCTGAAATATTGAACGAAGCTTTATCGGAACTTAAAAAAGTTGAAGAACTGCCGCCGGAGGAACCTGAAGCAGAGTATTTTGATTTTGAACTTGACGACAGAGATCCGGAGTACAAGAATGTTGAAGTTTCCATGGCAGACGGTGCTTATGTGGTTACCGGAAAGCAGCTTAAGAAAATATTTGACTCAACGAACTTCAATGATTTCGGCTCTTTGAGATATTTGTATAAGTATATGGAAAAAAAAGGAGCCATCGACAAGATGATTGAGATGGGAATGAAAGAAGGAGATACCATAAGAGTATTTGGTTATGAGTTTGAATACTACGATGAGTATTAATTCTAAGAGGAATGAAGTGCTATGGCAGAATACAAGAATTTGACTGTAAAAGAGTGTTATAAGTTATTCAAAAAATACAACACTCCGGAACATGTGATAAAACATTGTGAGGCAGTAAGCGATACAGCATTTAGAATAGGAGAAGAACTTAATAAGAACGGATGTAATCTTGACCTGAATCTCATTAAAGTTTCAGGTCTGATTCATGATGTGGCAAGAACGGAGAAGCACCATGAAACGGTTGGAGCCGATATTCTTTTGAACTTGGGATTTACCAGAGAGTCTGAGATTGTCAGAACACATATGAATTATAGATTCGGAGACATTAAGGATATCAGCGAAACCGATCTTGTTTGCCTTGGTGACAGACTGGTCAAAGAAGACAAATATGCAGGCATAGATGAAAGAATTGATTACTTAATTCACAAGCCCGGTGAAAATATTGAAAGAACGGAGCGTCTCATAAATGCAAAGATTGAAATAAATAATTACATGAGAGCAATCGAAAAAAAAATAGGTAAATCCATTGACAGCCTGTTTCTTCCTTCAATTGATTATCTCCTGAAACAAGTCGAAAAACCTGCCAGATATACGGGAAACGAAATAAACTGTATTATGAAAGATCACAGGGATATTGATGTTGCCTTCGCTTTTGCTTTTCCGGATTTATATGAAATAGGAATGTCGTATATGGGGCTTCAAATCATCTATAATCTCGTTAATAAAGTGGAAAATGCCTCCTGTGAAAGAGTTTTTGCACCCGCAGCGGATATGGAAGATATAATGCGAAAGTACAACTATCCGCTTTTTACTCTGGAAAGCAAAACTCCTGTAAGGGATATGGATATTTTCGGATTTACGCTCCAATATGAAATGTCATTTACAAATATTTTAAATATGCTTGAACTGGGCAAAATTCCCATGCTTGCCCGGGACAGAGATGATTCCTATCCGATTGTAATTGCCGGCGGACCTTGTGCTTTTAATCCGGAGCCCTTGGCGCCTTTCATCGATATTTTTCTCATAGGTGACGGCGAAGAACTTTTACCGAAGATTATAGAACTCGTCGACTGCAGAAAAAAGAAAGGATGGACAAAAGAGACGCTGTTTAAAGAATGCTGCAGGCTTGAAGGTGTTTATATACCGTCATTTTATGAGCCGCTGTACGATGAAAAGGGCAGGATTACGGAGTATAAGAAGCTTTATGAGAAAGCTCCGGATAAAGTAAAGAAAGCTATGATTCACGACTTGAATATGGCGGTTTATCCTACAGAAAATATTGTTCCGCTGATAGAAACGGTCCATGACAGAGCCGTAGTGGAAACCTTCAGAGGCTGCACTCGCGGGTGCAGGTTTTGTCAGGCAGGTATGATATACAGGCCTATAAGAGAACGGAAAAAAGAAAACATAATGAATCTGGCGGCAGAGCAGTTAAAAAACACGGGGCATGATGAACTGTCCATACTCTCACTTTCTACAAGCGATTATTCGGAATTTGAGAATCTTGCAATTGACTTAACGAGATACTGCAAAGAGAGAAATGTTTCACTGTCGTTGCCTTCACTTAGGTTGGACAACTTTTCATTTAAAGTTCTTGATGAAATTCAGGGATATAAAAAGTCGGGGCTTACATTTGCTCCCGAAGCGGGAACTCAGAGATTGAGAGATGTTATAAACAAGGGTATTACGGAAGAGGATATTTACAGTGCTGTAGAACAGGCCATAGAACTTGGGTGGAGACATGTCAAACTGTACTTTATGATTGGTCTTCCTACAGAGACGAAAAAGGATTTGGATGCAATAGCCGAGATTGCAAAGCACATAATAGAAATTCATAAGAAATCCGGCAGAGGAGGAAGATTTAATGTGACCGTAAGTGTTTCCAACTTCGTTCCAAAACCCCACACTCCTTTTCAGTGGTTTGGTCAGAACTCGACAGAAACATTTACAGAAAAGCACAATTATCTTTCCGGTATACTTAAAATAAAAAATGTTACATTCAACTACCACGACGATGCCGTAAGCACATGCGAAGCCGTATTTGCAAAAGGTGACAGGAAGATGGGAGAACTTCTTATCATGGCTCATAAAGCGGGATGTAAGTTCGACGGATGGAGTGAGCATTATAAAAGAGATGTATGGAATAAACTTTTAAATGAGTGGACGCAGGACTATAAATTCTATGTTCAGCGTCATAGAGACTACAATGAGTTCTTACCTTGGGATATAATTGATTCCGGTGTAACCAAGTCGTATCTCAAATCGGAAAATGAAAAAGCTGTAGGCGAAAAGACAACCCATGACTGCAGATACGGATGCACGGGATGTGGAGTTAATCAAAGGACGGTTTGCAGGCAGGGAGGTATGTATGTGTAAATATGTTTTGTCATTTTCCAAGAAAGGATACATAAAATACACATCCCACCTGGATATGCAAAGACTTTTTAAGCGTGCTTTCAGACGCTGCGGAATAGATTTGGCGTACAGTCAGGGATTCAACCCGCACCCTAAAATGGGATTTGCACAGCCATTGTCACTGGGATACGAAGCCCGGGGTGAACTGTTGGAGTTTGAAACAAAAGAACCTGTCAGCAAAAGCAAGATTATGGATGAGCTTTTGGCAAATTTACCGGAGGGTATTGGGATTGTCAATTTCGGCAGCATTCTTGAAAAAAAGAAAACTGTTGCAGCTGCCGTAATATCGGCAGAATATGAAGTTACTCTCCCTTTTTCAAGAGTAGATGACAATATTGAAAAGACAGTTGAAAATTATTTAAGGCAGGCAAAAATAACGGCATTCAAAAGGCAGAAGAAGAGCAAAGAATTAAAAGAAGTTGATATTAGGGACAAAATTCAAAAAATCACTCTTAAGTATACAGAGGAAAATGATGTAAAACTTATGGTGCTTCTTGACTGTGGAAGCAGGTCCAATCTCAGTGTGGAACTTGTAATTGAAACATTTTTGGAGTTTGGGAAACTGGATGTTGAAAGGCATGAAATTGAAGTTTGCAGAGATAAATTAATTTTGCCTGTTGACTACGGAATAAAGTGGATGTAAAATAATGGTAAATATATTTATGGAGGAAAGCGATGGATAAACTCAGAGAAGTTTTCCGAAAAGCAGTTGAGCATGAGCATATTTTTAAAATATTGGCAGTGATAATTCTTATTATCACTGCATTTCTGCTTTTTGGACCTAAAGGGGAAAATGACTCAATTACTTTAGAAAAAGGTAAGGACAGCGGTAGCGCGGTTACTAAAGAAGAAGGCGCTGCGGATAAAAATAATTCCGGAAAAATCTATGTAGATGTAAGCGGAGAAGTTAAAATGCCGGGAGTATATGAGATTTCGGCAGAGTCTCGAATATTTGAGGCCATTGAAAAAGCCGGCGGACTTACAAAGAAAGCCGATACCGGAACTATAAATCAGGCTGAAACGGTTAAGGATGGACAGAAAATCATTGTTCCACGCAAGAATGAAGGTAATTCCATGTCCGGTGCAGGCGCAGGAGGTGCAGCGTCTGCAAATAATTCTAACGGTGAAGGGGAAAAGAAAATAAACATAAACAGTGCCGATGCCAAAGAACTTCAGAAAATATCAGGAGTAGGACCGTCAACTGCAGAAAAAATTCTTCAATTCAGAAGCTCAAACGGAGGGTTCAAGTCCATAGAAGAATTGAAAAAGATAAGCGGCATAGGAGATAAGACATTTAAGAAAATGCAGCCATATGTGACGATTTAGTTTAGTGTATTGCCATGATGATTATACTTTGATATAATCATCATGGAGGAATTATATGATTACACAGGAAAAAATAGACAGGATAAACGAGCTTGCCAGGAAATCAAAAAAAGAAGGTTTGACGGAGGAAGAAAAACTGGAGCAGGGATTGCTTAGAGAAGAGTATATTGACGCTTTTAAGGCTAATCTCAGATCGCAGCTTGAGAATATAGAATTTGTAGATGACAATAAAAAATCTTAAAGAAATTTACAGGTATAGAGCATATATGGCGATATACTTTTTTCTTTGTTAAGTTTTAAAAGGCTACAGCCGTTTTTTGGACATTTATTTTAACCGATTTTTTGCCCGTTATTGTTTAATTTTGTAAATGTATGGTATAAAAAAAATAGTTTTTAGTAAAGGAGTCAAACTCATGGCAGAATATAAAAATGTATATCTTGACTATTCGGCAACCACACCGGTTAAAGAAGAAGTTTTGAAAGAAATGATACCATATTTCATAGAGCATTACGGTAATGCTTCCAGCTTATATACCATTGGACTTGAGTCCAAATCAGCTCTCGATAAAGCGAGGGAACAGGTGGCAAATTTAGTCGGAGCCTCTCCCAAGGAAATTTATTTCACGGGAAGCGGAAGCGAGGCGGATAACTGGGCGTTGGAAAGCACCGCTTTTGACATGAGAGCAAAGGGCAAAGGCAATCACATTATAACAAGCTGTATAGAACATCATGCGGTGCTACATACATGTGAATATCTTGAGAAACAGGGATTCGAGGTGACTTATTTAGATGTGGATAAAGAAGGATTTGTTTCGCCGGAAGACCTGGAAAAGGCTATAAAAGACGAAACCGTTTTGATCAGTATAATGTTTGTCAACAACGAAATCGGAACCATCGAACCCATTAAAGAGCTTGCTGAAGTTGCCCGCAGACATAAGGTACTGTTTCATACAGATGCCGTACAGGCGTTGGGAAATGTTGAAATTGATGTTAAAGATTTAGGGGTGGATATGCTGTCGATGTCTGCCCACAAAATTTACGGACCTAAGGGTCAGGGCGCTCTGTATATTAGGAGAGGCGTGAGAATCTCAAACTTTATACACGGTGGCGCACAGGAAATGGGAAAGAGAGCCGGCACCGAGAATATGGCAGGAATTGTGGGATTCGGCAAAGCTGCTGAGATGGCAAGGACGAATCTTGACAATCACATAAGACATTGCAGTGAACTTCGCGATTACCTTGTAAGCGAAATTGAAAAGAAAATTCCAAAGGTATTCGTTAACGGAAGCAGGAAGCACCGGCATCCCGGCAATGCAAATATAACATTTGAGTATATTGAGGGAGAATCAATTCTCCTTCTCATGGATATGTACGGTGTAGCGGTTTCAACAGGATCGGCATGTTCCTCCAAGTCGCTTAATCCCTCCCATGTGCTTTCGGCTATAGGAATTCCCCATGAGATGATTCATGGAAGCATCAGGTTTACAACGGGAGATTATACAACCAAAGAAGAAATTGATTTTGCAGTCGAAAAATTAGTAGAAGTAGTTGAAAAGCTGAGAGAACTGTCTCCAGTGAACAGTGAAAAAGGATGGAACTAAAATGGGACTATATAATGATAAAGTAATGGATCATTTCATGAATCCAAGAAATGTTGGAGAATTGGAGAATCCTGACGGAACAGGAGTTTACGGAAGCCCCGTATGTGGAGATATGATGCAGGTGCAGATTAAGGTTGAAAATGATGTAATCGTCGATGCAAAGTTTAAAACCTTCGGATGCGGAAGTGCGATTGCATCTTCAAGCATGGCTACGGAGATGATTATAGGGAAAACTATTGATGAAGCCCTTGCTATAAGCAATAAAACCATTATCGATGAACTTGGAGGACTTCCTCCAGTGAAAGTTCATTGCTCAGTTCTTGCAGATCACGCAATAAAATGTGCAATTTACGAGTATGCGGAAAAGAACGGAAAGAAATATAAAGGACTTGAAGGATTTGATCCGAATGAAGAGGAAGATGATCACGATCATGTAGCAGAAGAGTAAATCCGTGGAGAATAAAAGGGTTATAGGACAAAAAACAGCTGGCAGGTTAAATAAAAGAGGTTTCAAATGGGGCAGCCCATCTGAAACCTCTTTTGTGATGCGGTTACTTGAGATTTTTTGCAATCAGTTTGTTGAAATTTAATCGATTACCGGCAATTATGAGATGGTCATCCGGTTTAAAAATGTACGCCTCTCTGTCAAGTCCCACGATGTCGCTGCCATTTTTGTAGGCTATAATATTAACCTTGTAATTTTTTCTTACACCTATATCCGACAAGGTATATCCAATCCAGTTTTCAGGAGTTTCCACCTCAAATATCCCGTAATTCTCATTTAATTCAACATAGTCAAAGGCCTTGTCTGCACTATACTTCATAGCGGTTCTGATGGCCATGTCCTTATCGGGATAAACTACATCAGCAGCTCCGTTTTTAAGAAGCAGTTTCGCGTGTATTTCAGTATGAACTTTTGCGACAACTTTTTTTGAATTGTTTTCATTTAACAGGGTTGTAATTACAAGGGCTGTTTCCAGATTTTTGCTTATACACACAAAACATATGTCGAAACCCTCAACATCCAAATCCTCTATTACAAGCTCATTTGTACAGTCGCCAATCTGAGCGGCGGTAACATAGGGCGCTACTTTGTTGACGGCATTTTCATCTATATCTATTGCCATCACTTCATTTCCCTGTTTTTCTAATGTCTCTGCCAAATTGCTTCCAAAATGGCCCAATCCTATAACTAAAACTGATCTCATTTTTTTCTCCTATAAAAAATTAAACGGTTATGTTTTCTTCAGGATAGCTTATCTTCGGTATGAATTTTTTTCTTGCAACTGCCATAGCAATCGATAAACTTCCAAGTCTGCCTAAATACATTAAAGAAATAAGTAATATTTTTGATGTTACCGATAAGCCGGGAGTCAATCCCAAAGTAAGGCCAACAGTTCCAAGAGCAGATATTGCTTCGTACATTATTGCTTCAAAGGATACCGACGGGTTTAAAATTAAGAGGAGGAATATAGTTAAAAATAACAGGGACATGTATGCGCCGGCATTTGAAAATGCACGAACCTTTACAGAGTCAGGTATTCTCCTTCTAAAAATACTGTAATCATTATAGTTCAGTACACTTGCCTGAATGCCGAGAATGACCACAATGATAGTGGTGACTTTCATTCCGCCTCCCGTTGATCCCGGTCCTGCACCTATCAGCATGAGAATCATAGTCAAGCCGCGGCTTGCTGCAGACATATTGCTGTAGTCGACAGAAGCAAAGCCTGCGGTTCTCGGTGTGACAGAAGCAAACAGCGAATTTGTGATTTTCTCACTCAAGGTCATTTCCGAAAAGGCGTTGTTATGTTCAAGCATGTAGAAGAATATTGCACCTACGAGTATTAAAGCGGCTGTAAATGTCAGCATTATTTTGCTGTGCAAAGGATATTTTTTGAAATTAAATTTGTATTTTGCCATATCATTCCATACTATGAAACCGATGCCGCCTGATACTATCAAAAACATTACGGTAAACTCAATATAGAGATCATTGTTTTTTGTTATTATGGAACTTCCCGGTGCAAACTTTCCGAACAAATCAAATCCCGCATTGCAAAACGCAGAGACGGAATGGAATATTCCAAACCAGGTTGCCTGCTTGAATCCTAAGTCCGACATGAGTCTTGAAGCAATTATTATGGCGCCGATACCTTCAATTAAAACCGTACCGCAGAACATTCTTTTTATGGTTAAAATCAGGCCGTTATACTTGGTTGCGCCTATACTTTCGGCTATTAAAGTTTTTTGTCTGAGGGTTATTTTGCTTCCCAAAAGACTGGAAAAAATCATAGCTACAGCTATAAATCCCAGACCGCCGACCTGAATTAAAACTAATATTATAAATTGACCAAACAGATTATATTGGCTATATATGTCATAAACAGACAATCCGGTAACACAGGTAGAGGATGTTGCGGTAAACAAACCGTTTATAAATGGGGTACATTTACCGTTGTTATTGCATATCGGAAGCGACAGCAGGATTCCTCCGACCAAAATAATAAGCCCGAAACCTATAGCAAGGATTTGAATAGGCGTTAGGGCTATTTTTTTCTTCATTACACAAATACCTCCCAATGAATTAGGAATATAGTATAATAAATTTATACATTTAGTCAATACATATTATTCTATCGGCCTTAAATCTTTTAGAGAAAAATCTAAGATTTGGGCAGAATATGTTAATGCTCCCATCGAAATATAATCGGCACCCAGATTTTTTAACAACGGAAGAGTTGTTTCCGTAACATTACCTGAGATCTCCACTTCCGTCTGTGAGCCGATAATTTCAATAGCTTCTTTCATGAGATCTATGGACATATTGTCAAGCATAATTACATCTACACCTGCATCCAAGGCTTCTCTAACCATATTGATATCCTCAGCTTCAAGCTCTATTTTATGAAGGAAGGGCGCAGATGTTCTTGCCAGCTCTACAGCTTTTTTTATACTTCCTGCAGCGCTTATGTGATTATCCTTTAACATTATTCCGGTGCTCAGATTAAAACGATGGTTATATCCACCTCCTGTTTTTACCGCATATTTTTCAAATATTCTGTTGTTGGGAGTGGTTTTTCTCGTATCAATAAGTTTTGTATTGCTGTTTTCCAATATTTTTACCATCTTGTTCGTATAGGTTGCTATGCCGCTCATTCTCTGCAAATAATTTAACGCAGTACGCTCCGCTGACAAAATACACGCCATGTCTCCCTCAGCGACGGTTATCTTATCTCCGCTAAAAACAGTATCTCCCTCAGAAGCAAAATCTAAAAATGTTACAGATTTATCTAAAAGACGAAATACTTTTTTAAAAATATCAAGGCCGCATAAGATCCCGTTATCTTTACATGTGAGGGTGCATCTTCCGCGTTTTGAGAGTGGAATAATCCCGACTGCCGATAAATCACAGGTGGTGATGTCTTCTTTTAGTGCTGAAAGTAAAAGCGGTTCAATACTGAGTTTCATTGTTACATTATCAAACATATATTTCCTCTATTTCCTCATTTCTGTACGGTACGCCTGTCTTGTTTTTTCCGCCGCTCGCTCTGTGTATCTCTTTTTTTATATCCAGCACATATTTAGCTTTTAAAGCGGAAAGATTCTCATATTTTTTCATATCCATGCCGTATAAAGGAGCAGAAGGCACAAAATCTTTGTTTTTAAGGGATTTTGCAGCTCTTTCGGCAAATACCATTGCTTCAAGCAAAGAATTGCTGGCAAGCCTGTTTTTTCCGTGAACACCGTTGCATGCAGTTTCGCCTATGGCGTACAAATTATCCATTGATGTATGCCCGCAGGAGTCCGTCTTAATGCCGCCCATGAAGTAGTGTTGTGCGGGAACTACGGGTATACATTCTTTTAGAGGATCATAGCCTTTTTCCCTGCAATATTTGATTATATTTGGAAAATGGTTTTTAAGCTCTGCAGAGCCTATCTTTCTTAAGTCTTCCCAGACATATTGACTTTTATCCTTCTTCATTTTTTCTCTTATTTTAGCGGTGAGAATATCTCGGGGAAGAAGTTCGTCGGTGAATCTTTCCATGGATTTTCCGTACAGCTTTGCACCTTCGCCCCTTGCAGATTCCGAAATTAAAAAGCTTCGCTCATTCACCTTATCTGAATAAAGAGTTGTAGGGTGTACTTGTATATAGTTTATGTCTTTTAGTTCTATGTTGTGATTTATAGCAATGGCTATGGAATCTCCGGTAAGATGGGGAAAATTTGTGGAATATTTGTATAGACCTCCGATGCCTCCGGTTGCAAGCACGGTATTTTTCGCTTTTACCAATCTCACTTTATCGTCACATGTCCTGATTACACCACCGCAGCAGATGTTATCTTTAGAAATGATGTCTATCAGGGCAGTATGCTGATACATTTTTACATTTGAAAGCTTTTTTACCTTTTTAAGCAAGGTTTCTGTGATAGCCTGTCCCGTTGTATCCTTGTGATACATTATCCTTGGGCTTGAGTGACAGCCTTCTTTTGTAAAAGCGTAACTTCCGTCGGTATTTTGTTGAAACGGAACACCGCAGCTTATCAGCTTTTTAATAACATCTTTAGATGAATTAATCATTATTTCCACAGAATTTCTGTCGTTTTCAAAATGTCCGGCTTTCATGGTATCGTTAAAGAATGAATGAAAGTCATTTTCATCTCGAAGTACGCATATTCCGCCTTGGGCAAGGAAAGAGCCGCTGCTTTCAAAATCGGATTTGGAAATCAAAGTTATATTTAAATTCTTGGGGGCATTAAGAGCAAAATACAGGGCAGAGCAGCCGCTGCCGACCAAAAGTATATCTGTTTTCGTTATAAAATCATTATTTGATTTTAATAAATTTTCTCTAATCATTTTTCTTTCCGCAAATAATACAATGCCGTTAAAATTCGATTAGAGCTATTGTAGCATGAAAATATTTTAATGACAAGACATATGTAAATAAAAATATGTCATATAACTTGACAAAAAGAATAGGCGAGCATAAACTTATGAATGCAGCTTAAAAATAGAGCAGGTTTACACAAAAAATATTTTGAGGTATGGAGAATGGATACTAAAAGTCTACAAAGAAAGATTATAAAGATTAAGAAAGAAAAGGATATATGCATACTTGCCCATGCTTACCAGAGTCACGATATATTGGAAATTGCAGATTATACAGGCGACTCCTTTGGATTGAGCAAAAAAGCGGAGAAAACCGAATCAAAAACGGTAGTGATGTGCGGCGTGGAATTTATGGCTGAAACAGTTAAAATTCTATCTCCTGAAAAAAAGGTTATTTTGGCAAGTGAATCAAGCTCATGTCCGATGGCAATGCAATATACGGCAGAAAAGGTTAAGGCGCTGAAAAGAAAATATCCTGAGTATGCCGTAGCAGCATATATAAACACCACTGCCGAGCTGAAAACTGCTGCCGATGTGGTAGTTACATCCTCATCAGCAGTGAAGATATTAAACAATATGGAAAATAAAAATATAATATTTTTACCGGATCCTAATCTGGGCGGATGGCTTGGAAAGAAACTTCCGGACAAAAATATAAGATTGTTTGACGGTGGATGTCCTGTACATATGACTATAGAAAGAAGGGATGTGGAAATTGCAAAGGAGAAACATCCCCACGCTTTGGTGCTGGTTCATCCTGAGGCGAAGGAAACTGTGGCAGAGCTTGCGGATTTTGTGGGAAGCACAACTGAAATTATGGATTTTGCAAGAGAGAGCACATCCGAAGAATTTATTATAGGGACAGAAAACAGCATTGTACAGCATCTTCAGTTTGAATGTCCGGAAAAGAGATTCTATTCTTTATCGAAAAAAGCCATATGCCACGATATGAGAATGACCACGCTTGTGGATGTATATAATGCCGTAAGAGGAATAGGCGGAAAAGAAATCCTTATAGATGAAGATATGATTAAATTGGCAAGAAAACCCATAAACATGATGATTGAACTGGGAAAGTAAATAACTTTTTTCACAGAAAACATGTTTAATATTCACATGCGTTGTGATAGAATATACTCGTTATGGATATTAGTGAAATTAGAAAAAAAGCGGAAAATGAATATATGCGATGGCTTGATAATCTGAGACCGGATGATGAGTATTACGATGATCTTCAGAAGCTCAGAGATAACCCTGATGAGTGTCTTGATTCCTTTTACAGTGAGCTTGCTTTCGGAACCTCAGGTCTTAGGGGGATTTTAGGACCGGGAACAAACAGAATAAACGGTTTTGTCATCAGAAGGACTACTCAAGGTATTGCAAATCATTTATTAAAAAATAAGGAAAATCCCTCAGTTGTGGTCGGATACGACAGCAGAAAGGGTTCGGTTTTTTATGCAAGAGAGACCGCGGCAGTTTTAAACGGAAACGGTATAAAGGCATATCTTTTCGATGAGATTGTGCCGGTTTCTCTTTTATCTTATGGAATAAAGGCTCTTGGCTGCGATATGGGAATTATGATTACAGCCAGCCATAATCCCAAAATTTATAACGGATATAAAGTTTACAACGGTCGCGGTCACCAGATTGTGGGCGATGAGCCGGAAAACATACTGAAAGAAATAGAGAAAATCGATTTCTTTTCGGGAATTAAATACAGAAATGAGGGGATTAATGATGTTCCGGAAGCTGTATCTAATGAATTTATTAAAGAAGTATTAAATATATCCACCAATATAAATTCGGATATTCTAAACAATCTTGAGACTGTCTACACGCCTTTAAACGGCGCAGGAGGCAGCTTCGTAAAAAAAGTATTCAATTTAATCGGTTATTCCAATTATAAGGTTGTAAAATCTCAAGAATTTCCCGATTCCGACTTTAAAACATGTCCTCAGCCAAATCCTGAAAAACTTTTGGCGTATAATGAGGCCTTCGGTCTTTTGGACAGCGCCGGAGGTGATATTATCATTGCAACGGATCCGGACTCGGATAGAGTAGGAGTTGCTCTGTATCACGAAGGTGTCAGAACTTTGATAACAGGAAATCAGCTCGGAATATTGCTGCTGGATTACTTGTGCCATATAAGGCCGCCCGGGGACAATCAGAAAGTGTATAAAAGCATTGTAACAAGTCCTTTGGTTGACCGAATTTCAAGCAAATTCAATCTGGAAGTTGTTGAGACTCTTACAGGATTTAAGTATATAGGAGAAACAATAGCTTCACTTGAAGATAACAACTCTTTGGATGAATATTATTTTGGCTTTGAAGAAAGCAACGGCTATTTGGCTAAACCTTTTATATCTGATAAAGACGGTGTAAGCAGTGCAATGCTTGCACTTGAAATGGCAGCCTTTCATAAAGCCTTTGGAAAAGATTTGATAGACAGACTCGGCGAAATTTACGAAGAGTACGGGAATTACTTTGATAAAACGAGAAACTATGTATTCAACGGCGCTGTCGGGAAATTTACCATGGACAAAATAATGAACCATTTCAGAAAGAACATAAATGAATCCATAGGTGGAGTAAAAATAGCAAAGAAAATCGACTATATGTCAGATACATCTCTTCCAAAATCCGATGTGATAGGGTACATTCTTGAAAACGGATGCAGTCTGTTTATAAGACCGTCGGGGACTGAAGCTAAAATAAAGATTTACTCATATGAAACGGGAGATTTGACTTCTGTGGAAAGAGATATAATAAAACTCATGGAGTACTATAAGAGATCCACGGAAATTTAAAACACATATTATGAAAGAGAGAATGTCAACTTATGAAAAAATTAGGTTTAAATGAGATTAGAGAAAAATTCAAGAATTTTTATGTGGAAAAAGGTCATTATCCGGCACCGAGCGCATCACTTATTCCCAAAAATGACAAGTCACTTTTAATCATTAATTCGGGAATGGCGCCCCTTAAGGCATACTTCTTAGGAAAGGAAAATCCTCCCGCAAGGAGAATGACTACATGTCAAAAATGTATCAGAACAGGAGATATAGAAAATGTAGGTTTGACTTCAAGACACGGAACTTTTTTTGAAATGCTCGGAAATTTTTCCTTCGGAGATTATTTCAAGAAAGAATCTCTTACTTGGGGGTGGGAATTTTTAACCGAGGTGATGGAGATGCCTGCAGACAGACTTTGGGCCACGGTTTACGAGGAGGATGATGATGCCTTTGAAATTTGGAAAGATATAGGCATGAAAGAGGATCACATTATCAAACTGGGAAAGAAAGACAACTTCTGGGAAATAGGACTTGGTCCTTGCGGTCCTGATTCGGAAATTTTCTTTGACAGAGGAGAAGAGTACAAATGCGACAACCCTGACTGCAAACCCGGGTGTGATTGCGACAGATTCATAGAAGTTTGGAACCATGTATTCAGTCAGTTTTCAAAGGAAGAGGACGGGAGTTATTCCAATCTTGAAAATCCCAACATCGATACGGGAATGGGTCTTGAGCGCATGGCATGTCTCATGCAGAATGTAGATTCAATTTTCGATGTTGACACTATCAGATATATTTTAGATGGAGTCTCAGAAGCCTCCGGTATTACATATAATGACGGGAATCGAAAAGCCGATATATCTATGAGGATAATTACAGACCATCTTCGTTCCATGGTATTTATGATTGCCGATACCATAACGCCGTCTAATGAGGGCAGAGGCTATGTGCTCAGGAGACTTATAAGAAGGGCTGCCCGTCACGGAAGGATGCTGGGAATTTCAGAAGGCTTTCTTGCAGAAATGGCAGAAAGGGTCATAGAGGTTTCCGGAGAAGCATATCCTGAACTTGTGGAAAAGAAAGAATATATTAAAAAAATAATTTTGGCGGAAGAAAAGCAGTTTATGGCAACCTTATCCCAAGGGGAATCCATCATCGAGGAGTATATCTGTGAATTAAAAAGAGAAGGGAAAAATCTTTTAGATGGAGAAAAGGCCTTCAAGCTTTATGATACTTACGGGTTTCCACTTGAGCTTACAGAGGAGATTTTACAGGAAAACGGAATAAAGACCGATACAGAGGGTTTTGCCGAAGCTATGAAAAAACAGAAGGAGACTGCAAGAAAAGGAAGAAAAGACACTTCCGATTCAGCGTGGAGCGATGAAAATTTGGATTTGGATATTCCCGAGACTGTATTTGAAGGATATTCCAAGACAATGACAGAATCTGAAATTCTTGCAGTTGTATCCTGCGGAAAACTTGTAAAAGAAGCTGCTTGCGGTGACGAAGTTACGATTTATCTGGACAAAACACCTTTTTATGCAGAAGGCGGCGGACAGGTTTCCGATAAAGGTTTTATGTATAATGATAATGCTGAGATTTTTGTGAAGTCCATATCCAAATCAAAGGGCTTATATAAGCATGTCGCAATCATAAAAGAGGGCAGAATATCCGTAGGTGATTCACTAACATCGGAGATTGATGTTATAAAGAGAAATAAAACGGCTCAAAACCATACGGCAACTCATTTATTGCAGGCGGCATTGAGAAAGGTTTTGGGAAGCCATGTGCAGCAGGCAGGTTCATTAGTAAACGAGAAAGAACTTCGCTTCGACTTCAATCACTTTGAAGCGATGAGCTTGGAGCAGATTAAACGGGTGCAGGAGATTGTAAACAATGAAATAAATAAATTTATACCTGTAACAACATGTGAGACCACTATAGATGAGGCAAAAAAAATGGGAGCCATGGCTCTTTTCGGCGAAAAATACAAAAGCAATGTTCGCATAGTGTCATGTGGAGATTTTAGCGTTGAACTTTGTGGGGGAACTCATGTACAAAATACCGGGCAGATTGGAAGTCTTAAAATTGTATCAGAGTCCGGAGTTGCATCAGGAACAAGACGAATAACAGCCATAACAGGTGCAGCTGTTTTAAAGGATAATCTTGAAAAAGAAAATATAATTTTACAGATTTCAGATATATTAAAGGTGAAAGTCGACCAATCTGTTTCTAAAGTTAAATCGATGGTTGAAGAGAATAAGTCTTTAAGGAAGGAAATTGATGAGCTGAAAAAAGCAAATATCGGTTCTGAAATTGATGATATAATTTCAGGTGCAGAGATTGTAAACGGTATTAAACTGATTACAAAGGAATTTAAAGATTACAACATAAACGATCTCAGAGATATTTCAGATGCAATTAAGAAAAAGACGACTTCCGTTATGATGGTATTTGCAGCTACTTCCGGCGGTAAAATAAATCTGCTTGTTTCAGTTTCAGATGACCTTTCGGAAAAAGGCTGCCATGCCGGCAAAACTATAAAAGAACTGGCAAAACATATTGGCGGCGGCGGCGGCGGCAAAGCTGATATGGCACAAGCAGGAGGAAAGAACCCCGATGGAATTTCAAAAGCTTTTGAGGTTGCCAAAGAACTGTTATCATAGTATAATTAAAAACACATAATTTATGTGAAATAAATGAAATAGGAGGTTTACCATGGACAAAAAGACTATAATGTTTGATGCTGGCAAAACTCAGCAGAGGACTACAAAAGAGGTTTTAGAAACCGTATATGCTTCTCTTGAGGAAAGAGGTTACAACGGAATCGACCAGATGGTCGGCTACATGCTATCCGGAGATCCATCATATATAACAAGTCATAATAATGCGCGTCTTATGATCAGCAGAATTGACAGAGATGACCTCCTTGAAGAGATTCTTAAGGAATATTTAAAGAAATAAGTTATAACTAATGGCGGGGGATTCCTCTGCCATTTTATGTTTTTTGAGGTGAATATGAGAAAAATCGGACTTGATGTGGGAGACAGAACTATCGGCGTAGCGGTTAGCGATCCCTTGGGTATAACAGCTCAAGGAGTCACAACTATAGAAAGGGTAGGAATAAGAAAAGACTCGGGAAAAGTTATCGACTATATAAGGGAATATGAATGTGATACTGTTGTCATAGGACTTCCGCTGAGTATGAGCGGAAGCGACAGCGAGCAAACAGTGAAAGTGAGAGAATTCCGAACGATGTTAGAAAATAAAATGAAATCGACCGGAATTAAGGGTGTAAAAATTGTTTGGCAGGATGAGAGATTAACAACGGTTCAAGCTGAGAGAATAATGATTCAGGCGGATGTTCGCAGAAACAAACGCAGGGAAGTCATTGATAAACAGGCGGCAGTAATAATTCTGCAATCTTTTTTGGATACTTTATAAAGGAAAGTGTTGAAATCATCCTAATTGATATGTTAAAGTATAGAGGAAGTATATCAAATAATTTTTTTGTGCGAATTATAAAAAAGACGAACATTAGCTTGTAAGGTTGAAAGTTTTGTTCTATATAAAATCACACAGAATGAATTTACAAGGAGATAACAAATGAAAAAAGTAGGCATTTTAATGGGAAGCGACAGCGACCTTCCAATTGTAGAAAAAGCGATGATTGCGCTGGATGAATTTCAGGTACCCTACGAGGTTCATGTATACTCGGCACACAGAACCCCTGTGGAGGCAAAAGAGTTTTCACAGACGGCAAGAGCAAAGGGTTTTGGAGTCATAATTGCAGCGGCAGGCAAGGCTGCGCATCTTGCAGGTTCTGTTGCAGCCAACACAACACTTCCTGTAATAGGTATTCCCGTAAAGTCATCTACATTGGACGGGCTTGATGCTCTCTTGTCCACAGTTCAGATGCCGGGAGGAATTCCCGTTGCTACAGTGGCAATCGACGGAGCTCAGAACGCAGGACTTCTCGCTGTACAGATGCTTGCCATAGATGATGCGGAGCTTGCGGATAAATTAAATAAGCAAAGAAAAGATGCCGAGAAAAAAGTTTTGGAAAAAAACAAAAAAGTTGAAAAAAAATACAATAAGTAACTAACAGGAGAATTGAAATGAGCAAGAGTTTCAGCGAAAGCTATAAGAAAGCCGGAGTAGATATTACAGCGGGATATAAGTCGGTAGAACTTATGAAAGAACACATAAAAAAAACTGCGAGTTTTGGTGATACTTCTGATTTAGGCGGTTTTGGCGGTCTTTTCGGTTTGGATATGAAGGGACTTTCCGATCCTGTGTTGGTCAGCGGAACCGACGGTGTCGGAACAAAGCTGAAGCTGGCTTTTCTTATGGATAAACATGATACAATCGGTATCGACTGCGTGGCTATGTGTGTAAATGATATTCTGTGCGTAGGTGCAAAACCTTTATTCTTCTTGGATTATATCGCCTGTGGAAAAAATTATCCCGAAAAAATTGCTGAAATCGTAAGCGGCGTCGCAGAAGGTTGTGTTCAGTCTAAATCCGCATTGATAGGTGGAGAAACGGCGGAAATGCCCGGTTTTTATCCTGAGGATGAATACGATCTTGCAGGGTTTTCTGTAGGTGTTGTCGACCGCTCAAAGATTTTGGACAAATCAAAAGTTAAAGCAGGGGATATCGTTATTGCACTGCCATCATCTGGAGTGCATTCCAACGGATTTTCTCTCGTCAGAAAAATTTTTGATGTTGAATCGGCGGATTTAAATCAGAAGTATGAAGAACTTAACGGAGCTACTTTAGGTGAAACCCTTCTTACCCCTACTAAAATCTATGTAAAACCTATGCTGGCTCTTTTCGATAAGGTAAAAGTCAAATCCGTTGCCCATATAACGGGCGGCGGTTTCTATGAAAATATACCGAGAAGTCTTCCGGAGGGAGTGGGCGTCAAAATTAAGAAAGAAGATATAAGAGTTCTTCCTATATTTGAACTTTTAGCAACAAAAGGAAACATTCCGGAAAGAGATATGTTCAATACATATAACATGGGCGTCGGAATGACATGCATAGTTTCAGAAGAAGATGCACAGGCTGCAATAGAAGTTCTAAATGCAGCAGGTGAGGATGCCTATGTACTTGGTGAGGTTTTAGATTCGGAAGAGGGCGTGATTATATGTTAGACAGAAAGTCTAAAATCTGTGTTCTGATCTCAGGCGGCGGAACTAATCTTCAGGCACTGCTTGATGCGGAAAAAAGAGGAGATATTAAAAGCGGTGAGATCACCCTTGTAGCCTCAGACAATCCCTCTGCATACGGACTTGTCCGTGCTGATAAATATCTTAAAGAGACCTGTATGATAGATGGAGAAGAAGAATTTATTCAGAAGCTGAAAGCGAAAGATATAGATATGATAGTTCTCGCCGGTTTTTTAAAAATTTTATCGCCGAAGATAATCAAGCTGTACGAGAATAGAATAATTAATGTTCACCCGTCTTTAATCCCGTCTTTTTGCGGAAAGGGGTGCTACGGACTGCATGTTCACGAAAAAGCGTTGGAGTACGGTGTAAAGATTACGGGAGCGACAGTGCATTATGTAAATGAGATTACCGACGGAGGAAAAATCATTTCTCAAAAGGCTGTGGAGGTTTTGCCCGATGATACCCCTAAAACACTCCAAAGACGAGTTATGGAGGAAGCGGAATGGATTTTGCTGCCCAAGGCGACAGAGGATTTAGCGTATAGGATAAAGAAAGGTTTAAACTGATGAATGTATACGAATCGAAGAATATCAAAGATTATATAGAAGGAAACCCCTATGTGGGAAGAGGCATCATAATAGGCAGAAGTCCTGACGGAAAGAAAGCTGTGACGGCGTATTTTATAATGGGAAGGTCTGCAAACAGCAGAAACAGAGTCTTTGAGGAAATCGGTGATGATGTTATGATTAAGCCTTTTGATGAAAGCAAGGTTGAAGATCCGTCCCTTATAATATATTACCCCTTAAGAGTTTGCGATAAAAAAATTATAGTAACAAACGGCGATCAGACTGATACAATTAAGGATTTCATGGAAACAGGCATGTGTTTTCAATGCGCGTTGAGGACAAGAAGCTTTGAGCCTGACGGTCCGAATTGGACACCGAGAATCAGCGGTTTAGTTTCACTTGAAGATGATTTTACATATAAAATGAGTATATTGAAGAGTGCTGATCCCGAGGGAACTTACTGCAGCAGGTATTTCTTTGAATACCAGGGCATTGCCGGACAAGGACACTTCATTCATACATATGTAACGGATGGGAACCCTATACCATCCTTTACGGGAGAGCCGAAGAGATTACTGATGCCAGATGATATAGATGAGATGACAAATGAAATTTGGGATAATCTCAACGAAGATAACAAAATTTCTCTCTATGTGAGATATACCGATATAGATACAGGTGAATATGAAAAGCGTATTATAAATAAATGGAGGGTGTAATGAAAGAGTTTGAACTGAAATACGGCTGCAACCCCAATCAAAAGCCTGCTGAGATTTTTATGGAAGACGGATCAGAGCTTCCTATTAAGATTTTGAACGGAAGACCGGGATACATAAACTTTTTAGATGCTTTCAACAGCTGGCAGCTTGTTTCTGAAATTAAGGAAGCTTTAGGCATGCCTGCCGCAACTTCGTTTAAACATGTCAGTCCGACCTCTGCAGCGGTGGGGATTCCTATGCCGGAGAAGCTTAAGAAAGCATGCTTTGTTGAGGACATAGAAGGCCTTGACGATTCTGCCATAGCAACTGCTTACGCAAGGGCCAGAGGTACTGACAGGATGTCATCTTTTGGAGATTTTATCGCTTTAAGTGACACATGCGATAAGGTGACGGCAACCATTATCAAAAGGGAAGTCTCGGATGGAATCATTGCTCCAGGATATACAGACGAAGCGTTGGATATTTTGAAAAGCAAGAAAAAGGGAAATTACAATATAATTTTAATCGATTCCGATTATGTTCCCAAATCCGAAGAAAAGAAAGATGTTTACGGAATCACTTTTAAACAGGCCAGAAACGACTACAAAATTGCTTCTGAAAATCTTGCTGAAACAGTAACAAAGAATAAAGTTTTATCTGAAGAAAACAAGAGGGATATGATAATTGCACTCATAACCTTGAAATACACTCAGTCAAATTCCGTGTGCTATGTTAAAGACGGTCAGGCGATAGGAGTAGGCGCAGGCCAGCAATCGAGGATACACTGCACAAGGCTTGCAGGCGACAAGGCTGATTTTTGGAATCTAAGACAGCACGACAAGGTTATAAATCTTCCCTTCAAGGAAAGCGTAGCAAGACCTGCAAGAGATAATGCTATTGACACATATTTAGGCGAAGACTATATGGACATTCTTGCAGACGGCAAGTGGGAAGAACTCTTTGAAAAGAAACCTGAGCCTTTTACAAGAGATGAACAGAAAAAATATCTAAGAACTGTTAAAGGCGTTACACTGGGAAGCGATGCCTTTTTCCCATTTGGCGATAATATAGAAAGAGCTTATAAGAGCGGTGTTGAATTTGTAGTTCAGCCGGGAGGTTCTGTGAGAGACTGGCATGTTATAGATACCTGCGATAAGTACAATATGGCAATGGTTTTTACGGGAATGAGATTATTCCATCATTAAAAAGGAGACTTTTATGAAAATAATGGTAGTCGGTGGCGGCGGACGAGAGCATGCCATAATAAAGAAGTTGAAAGAAAATCCGAGAATTTCCAAAATTTTTGCTTTGCCGGGTAACGGGGGCATTGCAAAGGATGCAACATGTATCAATATAGACTCTGAGAATTTGCCGGAAATTGTGGACTTTGCAGTTAAAGAGTCCATTGACTTTGCAGTTGTAGCGCCGGATGAACCTCTTGTAATGGGACTTGTAGATATGTTGGAGGAAAAAGGAATTTCCTGTTTCGGACCTAATAAGGCTGCTGCGATAATAGAGGGCAGCAAGGCTTTTTCAAAGGAACTCATGAAAAAATATGGAATCCCCACCGCTCAATATGAGGTTTTCACAGAACGGGATATGGCAATTAAATATTTGGATACATGTAAAATTCCTGTTGTGATTAAGGCTGACGGGCTTGCAAAGGGAAAAGGTGTTATTATTGCAGAGACCTGTGAGGATGCCAAGAAGGCGGTTAATTCCATGATGGAGGACAAAATCTTCGGTGAAAGTGGAAGCTGCGTAGTTATAGAGGAATTTTTGGAAGGTCCCGAAGTATCTGTTTTAAGTTTTACAGACGGAAAAGTTCTTATTCCAATGATTTCCTCAATGGATCACAAGAGGGCTTTGGACGGTGACAAAGGACTTAATACAGGAGGAATGGGAACTATAGCACCTAATCCGTATTATACCAAGGAGATTGCAGCCAGGTGTGAAGAAGAAATTTTTCTTCCTACTATGATTGCGATGAACAGGGAGGGAAGAACTTTCAAAGGCTGTCTCTATTTTGGATTGATGCTTACAAAGGATGGACCTAAGGTTATAGAATACAACTGCAGATTTGGAGATCCCGAGACACAGGTCGTTCTCCCTCTTCTTGAAAGTGACTTGTTTGAAATTATGGAATGTGTTGCAAAGGGCTGTTTATCCGAGGCAAAGGTTGAATTTTCAAAGGATTATGCCTGCTGCGTGGTAATGGCATCGAAGGGATATCCCGGCTCATACGAAAACGGGTGCGAACTTGTTATTCCCGAGGATGTTTCAAATGTATTTGTTGCGGGAGCAAATCAAAAAGAAGGTAAGCTCTTTTCAAAGGGAGGAAGGGTTCTTGGAATAACCGAACGAGGAGAATCATTGAAAGAAGCCGTCCGTAAAGCCTATATTTCCACAGGAAAAATCAAGTTTGACAACGGCTTTTACAGATCTGACATTGGAGCAAAAGCGCTGAAGGCGCTGGAGGAAGCATAATGGTATATAGAATTTATGTAGAAAAAAAGAAGGATTTTGCAAGTGAAGCAGCTTCATTAAAAAATGAAATTGTTAACCTGCTTCAAATTAAAAATTTGGAGAATCTGCGAATAGTAAACAGATACGATGTGGAAAACATTACAGAAGATCTGTTTACTAATTCGATTAGAACAGTTTTTTCAGAACCTCAGGTTGACAATTCCATGAGAGAACTCTCAGTTGATGAGAATGATATTGTTTTTGCGGTGGAATATCTTCCGGGACAGTTTGATCAGAGAGCAAATTCTGCAGCTGAATGTATACAGCTTATCTCGAAAGGAGACAGACCTATTGTGAGATCTGCTAAAGTATATATACTTTCAGGAAAAATCAAAAAAGAAGAAATTTCTGCAATAAAAAAATATGTTATAAATCCGGTAGAGGCGAGAGAAGCGGCTTTAACTGCCTTTGATACCTTGGAAATTCAATATGATATACCGAAAGAAGTAGAGGTTATAGAAGGTTTTATTGACATGAAACTGTCTGAGCTTGAAAGTTTTCTTTCAGACAGAGCACTTGCCATGGATATTGAAGATCTTAAGCTTTGTCAGCAGTATTTTAAGAGCGAAAACAGAAACCCTACGATTACCGAAATAAAGGTTATAGATACATATTGGTCAGACCACTGCAGACATACAACTTTCAACACCGTCATTGACAGCGTAAAGTTTGAAGATTCGGAAATTCAAAAGACATACGATGACTATATTTCAACAAGAAAAAGTTTAAACAGAGTTAAACCCGTGACTTTGATGGATATAGGAACTATTGTAGCAAAGTATATGAAGTCAAAGGGACTGATGGATAATCTGGATGAATCCGATGAAATTAATGCATGCACGGTCAAAATCAATGTTAATGTCAATGGAAACAACGAGAAATGGCTGCTTCTTTTTAAGAACGAGACACACAATCATCCTACGGAAATAGAACCTTTCGGGGGAGCTGCAACATGCATAGGAGGGGCGATAAGAGATCCTCTTTCGGGAAGAAGCTATGTTTACAGTGCAATGAGAGTCACCGGTGCAGCAGATCCTCTTATTCCTGTTTCCGAAACTATGGAAGGAAAACTTCCACAGAGAAAACTTGTTACTACAGCGGCAGCAGGATATAGTTCCTACGGGAATCAGATAGGCTTGGCAACTGGTCAGGTGGATGAAATATATCATCCCGGCTATGTTGCAAAGAGAATGGAAGTGGGAGCGGTAATTGCAGCTGCACCTGCGGAAAATGTTAGAAGAGAAAGGCCTGAAGCCGGTGATATAGTAATTCTTCTGGGCGGGAAAACAGGAAGAGACGGCTGCGGCGGCGCTACCGGCTCCTCCAAGAAACATACGACCGAGTCTCTTGAGACCTGTGGTGCGGAAGTTCAAAAGGGAAACGCTCCCGAGGAACGAAAACTTCAGAGATTGTTCAGAAATCCTATAGCATCCAAAATGATAAAGAGATGCAACGATTTCGGTGCAGGCGGAGTGTCAGTTGCAATCGGAGAACTTGCAGAAGGCCTTGATATTAATTTGAATGCAGTTCCCAAGAAGTATGAAGGGCTTGACGGAACTGAGCTTGCCATCAGTGAATCTCAGGAAAGAATGGCAGTTGTAGTTGATGCAAAGGATGCAGACGCTTTTTCAAAGCTTGCGCAGGAAGAAAATCTTGAAGCTACGGTAGTTGCAAAGGTGACAGAGGCTCCATATTTGAGAGAAAGATGGAATGGCAAGACAATAGTTAACTTGTCCAGAGCTTTCCTGGATACCAACGGTGCGGAAAAACATATAAACATTGAAATCCCTATGCACAAAGATTTTAAAAAGAAAGTCTCACATGACTTTAAGGCGGAATACGAAAAAACGGTTTCTTCTCTTGAGTCTTGCTCAAGAAGAGGACTTTCGGAGGAATTTGATTCAACAATCGGTGCCGGGACAGTTTTGATGCCTTTTGGAGGAAAATATCAGAGAACTCCGAACCAGGCAATGGTAAATCTCATTTCAATGGAGAAGGGGAACACCGATACATGCTCAATTATGTCATGGGGTTTTAATCCGGAAATCTCAAGTGCAAGTCCATATCACGGGGCTTATCTTGCCGTTGTTGAATCTGTATCAAAGCTGATTGCTGCAGGTGCCACATACAAGGACATTTATCTGTCATTTCAGGAGTATTTTGAAAAACCGGGGGCAAAGCCCGGTCGTTGGGGAAAACCTATGGCAGCAGTTCTGGGAGCGTTTAGAGCTCAAAAAGATTTAGGAATTGCAGCCATCGGAGGAAAGGATTCCATGAGCGGAACTTTTGAAGATATAGATGTACCGCCAACGCTGATTTCCTTTGCGGTAACAACTGACTGCGCAGATAAAATTATTTCTCCTGAGTTCAAATCAGAAGATAGCAAGCTCCTTTTCATCGCACCTGAATATACAGAAAGCGGACTTCCTACAGGTGAGTCATTAAAGATGGTTTACAATATAATGAATATGTTAAATCAAACGGGCGGAGTGAAATCTGCATACACACCCGGAGCAGGCGGAATTGCAGATGCAGTTTTTAAAATGAGCATTGGAAATAGGATAGGATTTAAGTTCAATGATAACCTTGAGATTGAGGATATATTCGGATATGCCTACGGAGGAATTCTTGTAGAGGTGGATGGTGACAATGTTTGCATTGAGGCGGAAAACATAATAGAGGTAGGAAAGACCACAAAAGACTTTGTAATCGAATGGAGAGAATATGTAATAAACATTGAAACTCTAAGTAAGGCTTATGAGGATAAGTTGGAGCCTGTGTATAGGTGTAACATAGAACATGAGCTAAAGCCTTTAGAAAAATTCTCATACGAATCCAAGAAGGTGAGACATGCATCGTATACCGTTGAAAAACCCAAGGTTTTGATTCCTGTATTTCCGGGAACCAACTGCGAATACGACTCGGCAAAGGCCTTTGACGAAGCGGGAGCGGAAACGGATATATTTATCATAAATAACTTGAACTCCGAGGAAGTTGCAAAATCCGTTGAGACTTTTGCAGCAAAGATAAGAAAATCCCAGATAATTTTCATACCGGGTGGATTTTCAGGCGGAGATGAACCGGACGGTTCAGGTAAGTTTATAACCGCATTCTTCAGAAATCCTGAAATTAAGGATGCTATAGTGGATCTTCTGGACAACAGGGAAGGACTTATGATAGGTATATGCAACGGCTTCCAGGCCCTCATAAAACTGGGGCTGGTACCATATGGAAAAATTGTGGACATTGACGAAAACAGTCCAACCCTGACTTTTAACGAAATAAGAAGACATCAGTCAAAGATAGTAAATGTAAGACTGTCATCCAATATGTCACCTTGGACAAATAAGATCAATGCGGGAGATATTTTCAGCGTGCCTATATCCCATGGAGAAGGCAGATTTATTGCTTCTGAAAAATTGATAAAAGAGCTTGCGGAAAATGGTCAGATTCTGACCCAATATGTGGATTTAGACGGAAATGTAACAAGCGATGTGCAGTTTAATCCAAACGGCTCATGCTATGGGATAGAAGGAATAACTTCACCTGACGGCAGAATAATAGGTAAGATGGGTCATGCCGAAAGAATTGGGAAGAACCTCTATAAAAATGTTCCGGGGAATTATGATATGAAACTCTTTGAATCAGCAGTTGAGTATTTTAAATAAAATTTTATCGGGTGATTGCATATGAATCACATACAGACATATTTGATAGATAATTTCATATTCCTAATGATAATAGTGAGCACATACTTTATCGTTTCCATGAAATCGTCGGTGGATAAATCCCTGAAAATACACATGGCAGTTAATATGACCCTTTTGCTCCTTATTTCGATTAACGGATTTTATATGGATTCATTGAAAATATCCGGATCCACAGGGATAAATGCAGTACTTTCCGAAATCTTTTATTACGGAACAAAACCGCTGCCTATGGTAGCTCTGATAAGTATGGCGGATAAGAGCACAAAAAAGAATTATATACCTGCAGTAATAAATTTGCTGGTGTATGTATCTTACTACATACTCAATAGAAATTCTGTCATGTCGGAACCGGTTATGCAGCTTCATGGTCCCATAGGATATTTCTACATAGTTACAGAGTGGGTCTATTGGATAATATTTTTGAGTGTTTTAAATATAAGATTCTATAGAGAGTCAAACAACAATCCTTTAGGAATTTTTCTGTATATTTCGGTTTTAATGACAGCGAATATTATGGATTCCTGCGGAATAAAAGAAGGGATTTTGATAAAAACATACGCAGTTGCTTTTTTGCTTTATTATCTGATAATACATGTGCATATATCACAGCAGGTGAATGAGGAAAAGGATATAAAGCTGAGGGAGCAGAGGCTTTCCATGATGCTGTCTCAGATACAGCCTCACTTTCTGTATAACACCCTTAACACGATAACAGCACTTTGCAGGGCAAACCCGAAGCTTGCCGAGGAAACTACGGTTAAATTTTCAAAATATCTCAGGGAGAATATGTACAGCATGGAAACTTCAGATACCCATCCCTTTGAAAGAGAGCTGGAGCATATAAAGATATATTTGGAAATAGAAAAACTTAGGTTCGGCGACAGATTAAATGTGGAATACGATATTAAATCGAAAGATTTCAGCGTTCCCGTTCTAACACTTCAGCCGATAGTGGAAAATGCCGTAAAACACGGGATTTGCAAGAGACTTGAGGGCGGTACCGTAAAGATTGAAACAAGGAAAGAGGGGAGAGATAACATTATCGTTATCTCAGATAACGGGGAAGGCTTTGACCCTGAAGAGAAGTTAAACGACGGAAAAGAGCATATAGGTATTCAGAATGCAAACGAAAGGCTGAAAAATACCGTAAAAACCGAGATGGAAATATACAGCATGGTAGGAGTCGGAACGAGAGTAACCATCGTAATCCCCGGAGAAAAGGTTAAAATCAAACAATTTAGAGGTGATAGGCGTGAAATACATAGTATTGGACGATGAGATAATTGCCGCAAATTATTTGGCAGAACTGATTAAAGAAAATGATGAAGGTGCAGCAGTCACAGTTTTGAATAATCCTGTAAAAGCCTTGGAAATTGCATTCAAAGAAAAGTTTGATGTATGTTTTATAGACATACAGATGCCGGGGCTTAATGGAATAGAGTTCGCCGATAAGCTTAAGAGTGTATATCCGAAAACCAATTTTATATTTGTGACAGGCTATTCGGAATATATGAGAAACGCCTTTGAACTTGATGCAAGCGGATATATAATGAAGCCGGCAAATTCCAAGCAGGTGAAGCATGCAATAGAAAACCTCAGATATACGAAAGATATTCCGAAGGTTAAATCCCATAAGATTAAGGTAATATGCTTCGGCAACTTCGATGTGCTCATTGACGATGAACCTGTGAAATTTAAGTTTGACAAAACCAAGGAGTTGATGGCTTTTCTCGTTCATAAAAAAGGTGCTCGATGTACAAATAAAGAAGTGATGGCAACACTATGGGAGGACGAAGGTCACAGCTCTTATTACAGAATGTTAAAAAAGGATTTGCAAGATACCCTGGGGAATTTGAAGTGCGGAGAAATTATTTACAGCGAGCGGGGGAGTATCGGCTTAACTCATTTGGAATGCATAGATTGTGACTATTTTAAATGGATAGAAAACAGAAAAGAGGGCAGGAAGTTATATCATGGAGAATATATGGCACAGTATTCATGGGCCGAAGAAATCAATGCCTTAATAGAGTTGGAAAAATATTCTTTGGTGTGATTTTGGTGTAAAATGGAAAATTTGTTATTTTATTGACACTTCATTGACGGATGTAATATTACTATGTAGCTACAATTATTTCTGAGTTATTTTTTGGAGGTGTCAAATGAATGAGAAAGGTTTAACTCCAAGATTACCCAATAAGATAGAGGCAATAATTCCGATTGCCTTTCTTCTTGTGGTAATGATTTCAAACTATGTGTTGGGATGGGGACAGGATCCTCACATTCCTGTAACGCTATCATGTGCAGTAGCCATGGTTATAGGTAAGCTTTGCGGATACAGCTATAAAGATATGCTTGCCGCAGGACTTGAGGCTGTAAATCAGTCATTGGAAGCTATTATAATAATTTTGTTGGTTGGTTGTCTCATAGGCTCATTTACAGCATGTGGAACAATTCCATCCGTTGTGTACTACGGCCTTAAGCTTCTGAGCCCCGGAGTGTTCTTACCGTTTGTAACTGTGATGTGTGCCGTTGTAGGTATTGCACTTGGCTCTGCATGGACAGTATCTGCTACGCTGGGTATCGCATTCATGGCAATCGGTACGACTATGGGCTTAAATCCTGCTCTCATTGCAGGGGCAATTCTTTCGGGAGCTTGTTGCGGTGATAAATTTTCGCCTCTTTCCGACTCGACAAACCTTGCTGCAGGTTCCGCGCAGACAGGGCTTTTCGACCATGTCGGTGCAATGGTTACAACAACTTTTCCAAGTCTTGTGATTGCTATCATAATCTATGCTTTCTTTTCCTTCTCAAGTGTAGATAAGTACGATCCGTCTCTTGCCAACAAGCTGTCGGCATCTATAACGGGTCATTACGCTTACATGAGTCCGCTTCTTTTAATTCCTATATTGATGATAATAATAGTAGCCGTAATCAAAATGCCGGCTATTCCATCAATTGTTTTGCTGTCACTTCTGGGATGTGTCTTTGCTGTGATATTTCAAGGAGCAGGAATTGCAGACTGCATCAAGATGCTTCATCACGGATATTCAGCAGAATCAAATAACAAGCTGTTTACCGAGCTTGTAAACAGAGGTGGAATGAACAGCATGTTATGGACAAATAATTTAGTTATCGTAGCTGTAGCCTTTGGTGGAATTTTGCAGAAAATCGGTGCGGTGGAGTCGCTGCTGGGCAGTTTAATCCATAAGGTAAAGACACCGTTCCAGCTGATAGTGGTAACTATATTGACATCTGTTTTCTGTATTACAACAATGTGTGACCAGTACTTGGGACTAATCATTCCATCATCTATGTACAAGGAAAACTTCGATGAGATGGGACTTGGAAGGAACATGCTTTCAAGAACACTTGAGGATGGCGGAACATTATGGTCGCCTCTGGTTCCTTGGTCATCCTGCGGATCTTATCATTCGGCGGTACTGGGAGTTCCTACTCTCTCTTATCTGCCATTCTGCTTTATGAACCTGATAAATCCGTTGTTTGCAATTATAACAGCAAGCTGGGGAGGGAATATACTGTACGCCGACGGTTCAAGAACGACTATGTTTGGGAGACTTAAAAAAGGTCGTGGACCTGCAGGCGCTCCTGAAGATGCACATAAGAAAGCTATGGAAGCTCTTGCAGAAAGAAGAAGAACAGGGGTTTACAAGAGTATATAACTCGTACTCATTTAAGAGATTGTTAATTGAGAGATATAATAAAAGATATGTAATTTAGTTTTATAGCGCAAGAGGTATTACATGAAATATTTCGGAATAATTCCACAACGAAAATTATGGGTAAAAATAGCAGCTATTATAGCAGCTGCATACACTGCATATCACGCTTATGTGTATAATAACTGGTTTTATTTACCCTTTGGCATTATTCTTGTATTAGCCACTTTTTCCACAAGAAGACAAATTATTTCAAAAGAAGGAGTGGACATAATATATACTGTGCTGAATCACGATTTTCACAATTTATGGAAGTGGGAAGAAATTGCAGCAGTTCATACGGATTCTGTTAAATCCGCACCTAACATAGAATTGCATATTAATAAAGGTGTAATAAACAGAAGGTTTATCTTTTCCAAAAATGATGCCTGTGAAATCGTAGATTTAATTGAAACCATGGGCTGCGGTTTCACTGTTTCTGAAGTTAACCATGATAAGTGAGAATAGGATAGTAGCGCTTATGATTGCGTTTATTAGAAAAACACGAAGATAACTATTCCTAAAATTATGATTTTAGGAATAGTTATAAACAAAATTATAGCTAAGTACAAAATATCTTTCAAAAAACCTGATGCCTTTATGTTTAAGCGGCATCAGGTTTTTTATATCACTTTTAAAAATTCCCGAATTAAAATTAATTTAAACCGTAGACTGAAATTCGGGATTAACAAATTTTCAATACAATAATTCAATACAAATTTTGTTGAAATCTTGTTTGAAAAATAATATGGGACAAATTAATTATAAACAGGAATTAGAATCTTCTGTCCGGCAGTAATTTCACCGGATTTAAGATTGTTAAGTTCCTTTATTTCGTAAATTACCGAACGAATATCCTTATTATGTGGATTATTTGCTTTTGCAATGGTCCACAGAGTTTCTCCGGATTCTACTTTAACAGGTTTAAACTGATCAAACGAAACACTGTTTGCAGTTCCTGTTCCAAGCAGCATAGAAAAAACTGTACCGAACACTAAAATTGTTATCACTAAAAACAATGTGAATCTAAACTTCGACTTTACTCTGTACTTTCTCATATCAATCACCTCGTGAACATTTGTTCTATATGAGTATAATACCAGAATGTGTGTTCGATGTCAACGGCAAAATGAACATTTGTTCTAAAAAATACAGCCGTAAAATATCTCGTTTGTGAAATATTTCAGCTGCATTTTTTGTAACGGCAATTAAGTTTTTATTTTGTGAGATCTTCCAGCTTGTTTTCAGACCTTGCCAAAGATAGCAAATCTTTAATTTTTTCGTTGCTGTCCCCCACTTCCACCCCTGCGTATATTACTTTATCGCATTCTTTCACGGTGTCTACAGCAATATTCATGGTTTCATCAGAGATTTTTGAGAACGGTTTTTCCGTAATTACTTTGCAGGATAGAAGCTGCGCCAATTCATAGTCTATGTCGTTCTTGTACAGAATTCCCGCTGCAAATGGAATGTTATTTTTTTGCAGATTTCTAAAGACCTTTATTCCCGTTCCTCCTGAAGATATAACGAATACTTCAGGTTTATCGCCATCGGGGGCGGCAAGCTCTATGCTGCCGAATACGGGATCGTAGAAACCGTTGTCGATATTATAAAGTTCTTTTATAACTTCCTTTTTAAATATTTCCTCCGGCGTTCCGTAATTGGTTATGTGATTTCCGCTTACACATACTATCTTATCGGAAATCTTTTGTGCCAAGTCGATTTCGTGCAGCGTCATAATAATAGTAATAGCATTTTCTTTCGCCATTTTCCTAAGGATGCTTAAGAGTTCAAGTTTGTATCGTATATCTAAAAATGATGTGGGTTCATCCAAGACGATTACAGAGGGTTCTTGGCATATTGCTCTTGCGAGCAGTATTCTCTGTTTTTGTCCGTCGCTTATAGCGTTAAAGTCCCTTCCCCCAAGCTCCAAAGCATGAACGGCTGATAGGGCGGAATCGACTTTATCTTCATCTTCATGGGATAAAATCCCGAGTTTTCCGGTATAGGGGTATCTGCCTGTGGCTACTATGTCGTGACAGGTCATAAGCTCCGGTTTCAGTCTGTCTGTGAGAACGACCGCCATCTTTTTGGACAATTCTTTATAGGAGATGTCATGAAGATTGGAATCGTCAAAGAAAACATGTCCGCCCATAGTTTCAAGATGTCTGGTTATACTTTTAAGTATGGTGGATTTTCCTGCTCCGTTTGGACCTATAAGAGTTACAATCTCTCCTTTTTCTATTCCGAAGCAAATATCTCTTATGAGTATGCTCTTACCGTATCCGACAGAAAGATTATCAAGTTCAAAATACTTTTTAGCCATTTATTCCTCTCCTTCTGTTTATCATCATGTAAATTACGATTGGAGCTCCTAAAATAGATGTTACCGTACTGATATTCAGCTCAAGAGGGGCAAAGGCCAGCCTCGCTATAAGGTCGCAGAACATACAGAATGCTGCGCCTCCCAAAAAAGTCGCAGGTATTACAATCAGGGGTTTAGATGTTTTTAAGGCGCCTTTAACTAAGAAAGGAACGGCTATTCCGACAAATGAAATGGGACCTGCAAAGGCAGTGACCGTGGCGGAAAAAACACTGGAAATTACTATCAGTGCAATCCTGAATATCTTGATGTTGACGCCTATGCTTTGGGCATAAGATTCTCCCAGTTGATATGCGCCTATGGGCTTTGAGAGTGCCATAGTTATAAAAAAAGTAATCAGGATTACTGATGAGCCTATCTGAACATTGCTCCAGCTCATACCCGAAAAGCTTCCCTGTGCCCAGCCGTGAAGATTGGCGATATCAGAATCACTGGCAAAGGTAACTATAAAATCTGTTACGGCTGAGCAGATGTAGCCTATCATAATTCCTGCAACCAAAAGAGCTGCCATATTCTTTATTTTTCTTGCTACGAGAAGTATAAAGAATATAGATATCATAGAGCCTACAAAAGCAGCAGAAATCATGGTGTATGAGTTTATGTATTCTATGTGCTGAACGCTGATGATCATCACAAAAGCCACCACCATTTTTGCTCCGGATGAAATACCTAAAACAAAGGGACCGGCAATTGGATTCTCAAAAAAAGTCTGCAGCAAAAAACCTGACAGAGACAGACCTCCTCCAAGGAGCGCTGCCATAATAATCCTTGGCAGCCTTATTTTCCAGATGATATTAACATCTTTAATACTGCCGGTACGGGTGAATATTATTTTAACTATATCGCTGACGGGAATGTGAACATTTCCGGAGTTGATATTTATAACAAGCATCCCGAGCAAAGCCGCTATAAGCATGGAAAACACAAGCGTATAGCGGCTTCGCCGCTTTATGTTTTCAAGTCTGAAGCTGCTGTATTCTGTTAGTGTTTTTTCTTCCATAATCACTCCAATTTGCTTATGAATTTCAGGTTTTCAGGATTTTTTGCAGTCAACAGTTTATTGAAATCCAGAATCATATCCACCACTATGTCGGTGCGCTGATACATGGAAGCTCCCGTTCTCCAACAGTTTCCGGTTTTAACAGCCTTAAATTTTTTCATAATAGGGTCTTTTTCCACCAGCTCTTTCATGTTTCTAACGGAGTGGTCGATACTTCCGTTGTAAACTATATAATCTGCATCTGCTGCAACATCATAAAATTTTTCCATCGTCATAGGTATGGAAGTTTTGCCGTCCTTGTCATCCAAATCTTTGAAAATATACCTGCCGCCTGCAATTTGAATCATTGTCGGAATGTAGTCTGTACTTCTTCTGACAACTGCCTTTCCGTCCGTGGAAATATAAAAAAACGCGATTGTCTTTTCGGTATTCTTGATTTTTTTTATTTTCTCTATCTTATTTACCTGTTTTTTGAAAAATTTCTCGGCCTTGTCTTCTTTTCCGACCAAAGCACCGTAAAGTTTTATCCATTCGGTGCGCCCGAGAGGATTGGTTTCATAGCTTGAACGGTCTACCATAACAGGTATGCCCAAATCTTCTATGGCTTCCTTTACATCCGGTGTATGATATATCATTGTGGATTCCACTGCGAGCTTGCATTTTTTGTCTATAAGCATCTCGTAATCCGGCTCGCTGTACTTGCCTGAGAACTTCATTTTTCCGGATCTAAGAGCTTTCTTTGCAGAATCAAAGGACCAGCCGTCCTCTTTAAGGGAAGTCATAGTTATATTATCCATTGCATCCATAGAAGAGAAAAGTGCCATAGAGGCTGTTGCAGCAAGATAAATATTATTTACAGGGGTTTTAAGAACCTTAACTTTTTTAGGAAGTTTATCGGGAACTTTCTCACCCTTAGGAACAATTAAGTATTTGGCGTCCTTCTTTATATCTATGAGCTTGTAACCGTTTTCGTAGTAATATACATTGAATTCTTTGGCGTATTTCAGATTCATGGCTTTGCTGTACTTAATCCCCTTTATTTCCGGAGCGGAGCTTGTTGAGGAACCTGAATCATCTGTTTTCCCTCCGCAGCCTGTAAGCAAAGCTCCTGCCGCCAACATCATAGCCATTAATAAAACCAAGAGTTTAAATGAACTGTTTTTCATGATTTTCTTTCCTTTTTAACCTGTTTGTCAAAAATTATTTTTGCTTGCTTCTCTCTATTATATATTGCACCGTACAACTTAATCCATTCTGCTTTTGCAAGCTTGGATTTCTCATGACAGGATCTGTCTATGATTAAGGAAATATTAAGCGTTGTCATGCGTCTTTCGATCTGCTCCAGCTGTTTACGCTGGTTTTCCGCCTGATTTTTTTCTCTATCTGAGAACATCTCCGTCTTTTTATTCTTCACAGGTAATACTGAAGACGGCAGTACCGATAATGTTATTTTCCCCAAAATAAGCTTTCTGTAAGATATTTTTTTACAGGTTCCCGCATACTTAATTTTCTTTTTCTTGTATGCATTTCTCACAGCAACAGAAGAGATTTTTTTCTTAGAATTGATGCCTATAAATTTCAGAGGCGAAGTTGCACCTATCTTGTCCATGAAGGTTAAAGCTTCATCGGAAGCCACATAGGCTTTTTTGTTAGGAATCCTTATTATTATGTAATCCTTATCGAGTCCGGCAGGCAAATCAAAGTTTTTAGGAACGAGCAGATAATTGACTACATTGTTCCGGTACAAAGCTTCCGTAATCTCATGCTGTGATTTTGCAATGGCTTTCCCCTCTTCGTCGTATTCTACATTGTTATCGATTTTATTGTTCTTTTTCGCATTCTTAGTATATAGATCTCTAAGTGATGTATCCCCGCTTATGTCAACGGCAACTAACTTTACACCGTGGTTGTAATTAAAAATCTTGAAATACTTTGCATGCTTAATCTTTGTAGTGGACTTATATTTAAGACCTGTTATTGCAGGAGCCTTTGAAGTTATTTTCAATTTAGACTCTTTGACAGCTTTTTGTTTATTCTTCTCTATGCTTTTCCCTTTGCTGCCTGCGGATAAAGCAACATAAAGATTATATTTTATCCAGTGAGGCTGCGACATCTTTGTAGTTCTGCCTATTATGGTGTTATTTGCATTTAATTTTATAGGAATTACAAATGTGGACAGTCCTCCGCCCTTCCTTGAATAAACCTGACCGTTGGCTTTTAATGAATCGTAGCTGCTGCTGGAGAAAACCACCGTTCCGTAGGATTTTCCGCCTGTTATGGTAACTTTCGTACATTTGATATACTGCAGTCTTCCAGAACCGCCGGACCAGCTTGAGCTGTCAGGAGTGTACACTCCGTCTTTCAACTTCACGGAATTATTTACGGCAACGGTGCTTTTGCTGCTGTCGTCTTTATACCTTGATAATCTGTCTTTCTTCTTATTATTATTTTTAATTTTTTTATTGATTTTTTTGTGTGGTTTCTTATTTGGCGTTTTAACGGATTTAGTCTTCTTCGCACCCTTGGAATAGAAAATTGCGGTGTGCTGAAACCATTCCTGGTATTTGTCAGTTTTCTCCGCCTTATTTCTGTCGCCGTTTCGCTTCGAGTGTGCAGACACGATAATATTTGTATCGAGCAGTGATACAGGAATTTTGTAGGTTAAATATCCGTTCTTTTTAATCGCTTTGGACCACTTCGACTTAGGGGCGGTTTTGGCTTGCTCCGCAGTTCCTGCAAACAAGTAGTCGTATCCCGTTCCCGATAAGGTTACCGTGGCAAACATTTTACCGTTTTTAACTTCAAGAGCGCTGTACTTTACAGAAGCATCTTTAGGAACCATATAAAACATTATCTCATCTGTAGCGGATCTGACTTTGTAGATACCGTTTGATAATTTGTTGGAGGTTCTCATGGAAGCCCTTAAAGTAATTTCGTTCTTTACATTACCTGTGTTAGAGGTGTCATAGGCAATGAGCCTGTTATAGGCATTCAGCTTTAACGGGATTTCATAGGCTGTAACCGTTTCCGTCTTTGTTGAACCGCGTTTCAAAATATTCTTAACGCTTCCTTTGTAAATTTTTCCGTTAGTATCCAGTTTTGTCCATTTTTTGCCCATGAGGTAAATACTTGCGGTAACGCGGTTATCCCTTACCGTTATATGCAGAAGTTTTACCTGTACCTTATTTCCTTTGGATATGGCAGAAAATTTGTCGGGCATGAACTGACCGTCTACAATGTCTGCAGTGTTATCCGTCTTTGGGGTTTCGGGAATTATTGATTTCTTTTGTACTTTTTTAAGTTTTGAGTTTTGAGAAACGCGGGCTTCTTTTTCTTGGGCTTTCTCCGATTTTGAAGAAGAATTTGCCTTCCTTTGGGATGAGTTACCGTTTTGTCCCTTCTCAGAAGTTTCATCTAAGCTGTTTTCACCTGAACTTTTTTCGCTGTTTTCAGTATTGTTTTCGGCTTCCTCTTGAACATTGTCATCCCTCTTTGAAGAAGAACTCTCATTTCCGATGGTCTGCATATCCTTTGTTATTTCAGATTCCGGAGCGCCTTCTGCAAAAACGAAATTACCGGGGACTGAAATTAAACATAATATAACAGCCAGCGATATGAATTTTGAAAATTTCCTCACATTATCCTCCTTGTTTACACTATCCTATCTGCAAAATAAACCTAACAAGCATAAGCTTGCCAGGTTTATTTAAAAATTCGGTTTTATTTACATTTTATGGTTTTGTAGGTTTTCCAAATGCCGTAAACCTTCTTTCCGTCAATCTTCTTGTAGGTGCATATCCTGAAACCATACTTTTTATTTTTTTTGTATTTTCCTGTTACATACTTTGAGGCGGATAGAGTCTTTAAGGCAACATATTTTTTACTGCCGGGCTTCTTAATCTGTACCACATAGCCCGATGCATCCTTGTTTTTCTTCCAAGTTAAAGTGAATTTTAAATTTTTGCCCGCCTTAATTTTCAGGTTGCTTACTGTCATGTGCTTGGCTTTTTCTGCAGCAAGTTCGTTCTTTAAAGCTTTTATCTCTTTTTCTTTATCAGCTACTTCTTTCTCCAAGTCCTGAATTGTCTCTTCGTTGCTTTTTTGTATTTTAAGAGTTTTGCCTGCAATATGCATAAATCTGTCATACCACTTGCCCTCTTTCTTGTTGTGGAAAGCAACCGGAAATTTGTCGGATACATTTTTCAGATTATTTAAGGCAAACGCATTCTCTGCAAGTTTTATAACATCTTTATCTTCCGCTTTCTCAGCATCTGCAGCACTTCCTAAGAAAAGCTTGTCGACGGAATCATCATTAACTGTTATAGTTAGATTTCTTGAAAAATCGTTTGCAAAAGGACTTCCCACTTCATCCATGGAGGCACCCTTTACCGACAGTTCTTTTACTTTGTTATCAATCTTTAAGTCAAAGATGTTGTGGTAATTGTCGCTTACTATGGTTTTCTTTTCCAGGTTCACCTCAACCTGCCTTGCAAATAGACATCTTGAGAAATCAACCTCACCTGCTTTAAACTTATCATAATACTTCTTAGATACGGCTACTAAAGGAATTTTAGTTTCTTTTTTGTCGAAAGGAATTTTAAATTCATATTCGCCTTTTTGATTCAACATGAATTTGGTCCAGTTTTCAGGGTGATCACCTTTTTCAGCGGCGCTGTTTACATTGTCCTTTATTATATATTCATATCCTTTTCCGCTTAAAGCAAATACCAGATATGAGTCTTTGTTTTCGGTAACTACGCTTGCACTTACAAGTTTAAACATATTCAGCTTGTTTGTAGGCGTAAGTACCGCAGCTTCGCCTGGATTCACCTCAGGTTCATCGATTTTAACGGTATACCAGTACTGAATCCAATGCGGCTCCGACATTGCAGTTGTTCTCCCTGCAAAAGGAGTTTTTGTGTTTAGTTTTACGGGAATAATAACCTTCTTGTCTTTAAGAGGATATACATCCTTTCCGACAGCATTGGTTTCAGGATTAAACAAATCCAAGTTATCGGAATCAAGGCCGCCTTCTCCTTTTTTCTCTCCCAAGAAAATATGGGTCATGTAACTGCTGTTTGTTTCAAATTCTCCGTAGGATTTCCCATTCTTTACGATTACCTTGGTGCAAAAATACTTTGCTTTTTTCGTGCCGCCTTCAAAGATGAAGTTTTCGGCAGCAATCTCGTACACACCGTTTGCAAGTGTCGTACTGTTGTCTGTATCGGTTTCTGCCGTCGGAAGAACATAATCGTCGATTTGACCTGCTTCAGCCTTGGCTTTGGCTGCACCTGCTGAAGTATCTTCACCTGCAAATGCCGCAAGTCCGGAAAATGACATGGCTACTGTCACGGCAATGATTGTAACAAATAATTTTAAAATACTTTTTCTCATAACAACTCTCAATCCTTTCTTTGAAATACTACGCAAAATTTCTCAATATTTTATATTTGGATTCTATCAAATATGAATGCGAAAGTCAATAAATCCCATTAAATACTTCCAATACATCCATATTATAGCAAACCGCAGACTCAACAACAAAAAGGCTCATTGCCCATGACACTTCTAACGCAGGTAATGTAAAGAAGGTATGATAACCACGGTTTTACATGTGTTTTAATGAGTTTTCGTGCAGAGGTTGTCAAAAGTTTTTTCATTCAAAATTTTATTTTGACAATTTCGTGTAAATTTTATCTACAAGAGTATGAAGTCTTTTCCTGAAAATAATGCCTAAAATAAACAAAACGGTGCAAACGGCAGTTAGAACCGCCATTCCGAGATAATCGTTTTTCATGTACATATCGCCGAACCAAATGCTGCCAAACAGCGCAGGCATTCTGGCAACCATAGAAATTATAATAAAAGCTTTGAATCTCATGTTGGATATTCCGGCAGGAAAACACAATACATCCTTTGGCAGACCGGGTATGAGGTAAAATAAAAAAGTGAATACATAGGCTTTTTCGCTGTTGAAGGCGTCCATGAGTTCGTTCATCTTCTTTTCCCCCACCATCATTTTTATTCCGTCTCTGCCCAGCAGTTTAGCTAAATAGTATGCCAGTACTTCTCCTATAAGCTTTCCGAGACAGGTCAAAATCAAGCCGTAAAATACCCCAAATACAGAACCTGCAGCCATCTGAAATACTTGTCCCGGCAGGAAGCTGATGGTAACCTGTAGAATTTCAATTCCGATATAGAGGAGTATGCTTATTTCAGGCCTCTCCTGAAGATATTTGACTACATTCTTGTACTGCCCTGCCATCTCCATGACATTTCGATTAAAAAACATCAGATATACGGGGACTCCAATCACTATGATTAAGAATAGGGCAAGTTTAATCATATCGAATATCTGTTTAAATGTTATTTTCTTCAATTTTCCTGTGCTCATCAGATTTCCCCTTTTAACAATCCTTTTTTTGCAAGTTTACTTAATGCAAGCAATATTCCGAGTTTTCCGTGTTCGTAGGTTAAACCTCCCTGAAAATAAACAATAAACGGCTTTCTCATAGGCGCATCTGCGCTCAGCTCTATGGAGGAACCCTGTATAAAGGAGCCTGCCGCCATTACCACTTTGTCATCGTATCCCGGCATATCCCAAGGCTCCGGAGATACGAAAGAATCCACAGGCGCCGCAGCCTGAATACCTTGACAAAATGCAATTACCGAATCTTCGTTTCCCAATTCTATCGCCTGGATTATGTCGCTTCTTCTGTCATCAGACTTCTGGCATACCGCATACCCCAGTTCGCCAAACACCTTCCCGCACAGAACAGCACTTTTAAGTGCCCCGTTTACCACTGATGGCGCAAGAAAGATTCCCTGAAGGGTTGCTCTTGTTTGACCGAAAGTAAGTCCACATTCTGCGCCTATTCCCGGACATGTCATTCTATAGCTTACCAAGTCGATAAGTTCTTTTTTTCCGCATACATATCCTCCCGATAAGGCAAGGCCTCCTCCGGGATTTTTTATCAAAGAGCCTGCCATTATGTCCGCCCCCACATCTGTGGGCTCCAAAATATCGGTAAATTCGCCGTAGCAGTTGTCAACCATGCAGATTATATCAGGCCTGTTTTCGTGAATAAAATCTGCCCATTTCCGTATTTGTTCAACGGTCAGAGCTTTTCTCCAGCTGTATCCTGTGGAACGCTGCACACATACCATTTTAGTCTTATATGTCAGAACTTTTCTTATTTCATTTAAATCTATACTTCCGTCAGATTTTAGCCGTACCTCTTTATAGGAAATTCCGTAGTCTATAAGAGAGCCTTTTCCGGTATTTCTAAGGCCTATAACTTCTTCTAAGGTGTCATAGGGTCCGTTACTGCAATAAACAACCTCATCTCCCGGTCTCAAAATTCCCATAAGAGTTATTCCCAGAGCATGTGTGCCGTTTACTATCGTAGGTCTTACGAGAGCTGATTCTGTATTGAAAATGTCCGAATAAACCTTTTCTGCGGCATCCCTTCCGGGATCATCGTAGCCATAGCCTGTTCTCCACCCGAAATGCATATCGGAGATTCTGTTTTTTTGCAAAGCCGATAAAACCTTGTACTGATTATATTCCTTTATTTTCTCAAGCTCTTGGAATTTTAAATTGAGTTTGCTTTCGCATTCATAGACAAAATCTATAAGTTTATCTTCTATATCGTATTGTTTGGCAAGTATTTCCTTTATCATTTATTCTTCTGTACCCTTAATTAATATTATTAATTATTAGTCCTTATTCTTCATTTTTCTTTTTCGTTCTTCTTCGGATTCGGCTTGTGAAGAACTTGTATCAAGCCGTTCTTCCTCCCATTCCATCCCTGAAACCAAATTCCTCTTAACATTGGCTTTATGTTTTGCATAAAGCTGCGTTGTCGTAACCTGTTCATGATCCAAAAGCGCTGCTACATCATATATGGAGTTCCCCCTGCCTATGAGACTTGTGGCTGCTGTGGCTCTGAGTTTATGAGGACTGTATCCTGAGCTTCTGGAAGTTTTCAGTGCAATTGAAGTGTATTTTTTAACTAAATCCCTAATCTGCCGCTGCGTCATTCTCTTTCCCTGAAGCGAAAGAAAAAGGGCGTCTTTATGTTCCTGCTCCAGTCCTTCATCGGATTTTCTCTCGTTGTTTATATAATCTGTAATGGAGATAGTAACGGAGTTATTTAGGGGCATAACAGATTCTTTTCCCCTTTTTCTGTAAATTTTAAACTCTTCCCTTGTGAAATTAAACGACGATATATTCAGCTGCTGAAGCTCAGATAATCTGAGACCGTATGTTAGGAAAAGCATTAGAATTGTTTTGTCCCTTTTCTTAGTTTTTTCCCAGTATGCCTTTTCGTGTTCTGTCAGTCCCCTTCCGGTGGAAACAGCATCCAGCATCTTGAGAACTTCGTTATCTTCAAGGGCCTTGATTTCTCTTTCCGAAACTTTTTGAACTCTAATCGGATCAAAGCCGTCGGTAATATTTTTTGAAATCAGTTCATCCCTGTACAGTTGCTTGAACATAACGGATAATGAGGATTTTTTTCTTGCCAGAGTTTTATTATGATTTTCATACACCGTAATACTTTTATCAGATTCCACCTTATATCGTCTTGAAAAATCAAGATAAAGATTTACATCCATGGCTTTAATCTTATCGATTTCCTCTAATGTAATCTTCTTTGTATCAGTGGCGCTCGTAATATCGGTTTCTGAAATTAAATAGTTGAAAAAGACCCTTATATCTCTTAGGTAAGCAAGCCTTGTCATGGGCAGCACATTGCCCCTTAAATACACAAAAAAACTCCTGAGAAAATTTGGAAGATCTGACTCAACGGATTCGCACTCAATGACTGTCTCGTTTTCCTTTGCAACTATATTATCAGGCTTGTCGCTCTTATTATGTATAGTTATTTTTTTATTGCTGATTTTAGCCATAGTTTTATGTCCTCTATACATGCATTTTCGCTTTTGTATTCAGATATGTTAAACCACCTCATATTCTCGTATCGTTTAAACCAGGTTATCTGTCTCTTAGCAAGGTGCCGGGTATTTCTCTTTATAAGTCGTATGGCTTCTTCCCTATCGTATTCGCCGTTGAAATATGATATCAGCTCTTTATACCCTATCCCTTTCATAGAAATATTATTTTCTGAAAGTCCCATTGAAATAAGAGATTTCACCTCAGCTTCTAATCCTTCATCTATGAGAACATCAACTCTTGAATCAATTCTTTTATAGAGTTCTTCCCGCTCTCTTGTTAAACATAATTTAATGCTCTTGTAATCAGATGTTTCTTTTAAATCGGTGGCAAAGTTTCTTATTCCCCTGCCGAACTCTGCAGCTTCAAGCGCTCTTATAACTTTTTTTAAATTATTAGGGTGTATCCTATTAGCAGCATCCGGATCAGCTTTTAACAGTTTTTCATGTACAAACTGCCTTCCGAACTTTTCCGCCTCAGTGTATAGTTTCTGCCTGTATGCGCTGTGTGCGGAATTTTCAGAAGGTGGCGCGCTGAAATCCATATCGTATAAAATGGAGTTCAGATATAATCCGGTACCGCCTGCAATAACAGGGATTTTACTCTTTTGAAAAATTTTATTGACAGCATTTTTTGCAAGTCTTTGATATTGTGCAGCGGAAAAATCGTATGAGGGCTCGATTTCATCTACCAGATAATGTTTTACTTCTGAAAGCTCAGAAGGTGTAGGCTTTGCACTGCCTATGTTCATGTACTTATATAGCTGCATCGAATCGCAGGAAACAATTTCTCCGTTAAATGATTTTGCAATCTCGATTGCAAATTTGGTCTTACCAACTGCCGTAGGTCCGCATATTACAATAATTTTTTTATCCATGCCTATGCCCTCTTGAACATTTTTTCAATATCATAAGTTGAAAACCTTATGAATGTAGGTCTACCGTGAGGACAAGAAAAAGGGTTTCTGCAATCGCTCAGGTCGTTTATCAAGCGTTCCATCTCCGTAAATGAAAGTTTGTCGTGAGCTTTAATTGCAGATTTGCACGATCTTGTAATAAGTTTGTCGATGACAACTTTATTATTAATTTTAATCCCGGAATGTGTTTGTTCTATGTAATCTTTTATGAAATTTTCAGCTTCCGTAATCTCCATGAAATATGGTATTTCTTTGATTACATAGGAATTTGGGCCGAACTCTTCTATGCGGTATCCCATATCGTATAGAGAATCCAGCCAGTTATATTCTTCTTCCTTGATATCCGGCGTTACATCAATTATTATCGGAGTCAAAATGCTTTGTGAAGGTTTGTTGTCAGAAAGATATTCCCCAACCAGTTTTTCATAAAAAATTCGTTCCTGCGCCGCATGCTGATCTATCATATAAAAATTATTTCCATCCGATGCGGTTATATATGTGTCGAAAATGCACCCTGTAACCTTGAGTGCATTAAAATCAAAGGGAACGATGCCGGGAGTTTCTATTTCTATAACCGGTTTTTCTTTATCACTTCTTGCCTGATTTTGACCTTGTCTATCTGTCTCATTTTCGGCATATGGCTCTTCGGCACTGTACTTATGGGAAGTTTCAAGAACTTCACAACCTGTATGGTCAAGCTCTTTTTCTGAATCTCGGTTTGCAAAAGAAAAGTTTTCAGGCTCTGCTGCTTCAGGATTTTCATAGGCTGCAGAAGGCTTTACCTGCTCTTCTCTTTTTGATTTCAATATATGTTTTATGTCAACTTGTTCTGACTTATCTTCATTTTCAAAAGAAGTTTTAACAGGATTGGTATTAAAATAATCTTTGACTTCAATTACGGCATCTTCTCCAGCCAAGGCTTCAGTTATTGCAGACTCTATAATGCTTGATATCAGATTTTCGTTGTGGAATCGTATTTCTTTCTTGTTGGGATGAATATTTACATCTATTGTTTCGGGATTTACATATAGGAAAATAAACGCAATCGGATATCTTCCCTCAAAAAGCCTCTCTTTATAGCCTCTTGATACACCCCTTTCCATAACGGAACTTTTTACAACTCTTCCGTTTACAAAATATACCTGATTTTTCCTCGTAGTTCTGGAAAGAGACGGTCTTGAAATGCATCCCCTTATGTTATATTGTGGATTTGACTTTGAAATTTCAATCAAATTGTCATATTCCCTTTGCATATAAACGGAATTTATAGTATTCTTCAGATTTCCATCGCCCATGGTAGAGAAAAGCATTTTCCCGTTGTTAATGAGTTGAAATCTGATATTTGCATAAGCAAGTGCCATTTCCGATATGAACTGAATAATCAAGCTGCTTTCAGCCCCGTCCGATTTAAGAAATTCTCTCCTTGCCGGCATATTATAAAACAAGTCGTTTACGATTACGGTTGTGCCTGATGGACATCCTAACCCTGTGTTTTCAATAATTTCACCGCCGTGGATGACGAGACGGCATCCTATCTTGGACTCTGCAGTCTTAGTTATAAGGGTTGTGTTTGTTACCGCAGCTATGCTTGCAAGGGCTTCACCCCTAAAACCTAAGCTCTTTATTCCTTTTAAATCGTTAACCGTAGATATTTTGCTGGTGGCATGACGAAAGAAAGCTGTCTCGCATTCATCTTTTGGAATTCCGCAGCCGTTATCGGTTACTCTTATATAAGTTTTTCCTCCGTTTTTTATCTCACAGGTTATGGATGTTGCCCCTGCATCTATTGAATTTTCAACAAGTTCCTTGATGATTGATATAGGGCGTTCTATTACCTCTCCTGCGGCAATTTTATCGGCTATATGTTTCTCAAGTATTTTAATCATCTATCATTTCCTTTAAATCTTCTAAAATCCTGATGGCTTGTGATGGTGTTATTTCCATTAGATTCAGCTTTTTAAGCTCTTCAACTGCAGGGTTTGATTCAGGTGCAAAAAATGAAATCTGCTCTGCAGCATGTAAGTTATCTTTGTTCTCAGAGGTAAAACTTTTGGTTATGGTATTGCTTTCGCTGTTTCTTTCCAACCTGAAAAGTTTGTTTTCCGCATTGTCCAGTAATACCTTGGGAACTCCTGCAAGTTTTGCCACATGAACGCCGTAACTTTGATTTGCATTTCCGGGGACTATTTTATGTAAAAATACAATATTGCCGCCATCTTCTGAAACCTCAACATTCAAATTCACTACGCCTTTAATCTGTTCCTCAAGGACGGTCAATTCGTGATAATGAGTTGCAAATAAAGTCCTTATATGCTTTTTTTCATTGCAAAGATATTCCACCGTTGCCCAGGCTATAGAAAGTCCGTCATATGTACTTGTCCCTCTTCCTATCTCATCAAGTATTATAAGACTGCGTTCCTTTGCACTTCTGAGAATATATGCCAGTTCGCTCATTTCCACATAGAAAGTCGATTGCCCTTGGGCGAGATTGTCCGATGCGCCGATTCTTGTAAAGATTCTGTCGCACACGCCTATATGGGCTGAATCGGCAGGAACAAAGCACCCTGTCTGTGCCATCAGAACTATAAGAGCAGTTTGTCTCATGTATGTGGATTTACCTGCCATGTTCGGACCTGTAATTATGAGCATGGCTGAGCTGTCATCATCCATGTAGGTATTGTTTGAAACGAAAAGTCCCTGCTCTGTTGTCTGCTCGATTACGGGATGCCTTCCGTTATTTATCTCTAAAATCAGGCTGTCATCAACCTTCGGTTTAACATACCCAAGTCTCATACTGCAAACAGCATATGAGCAAAGGACATCGAGGATGGCAATACTTTTAGATGTTTTTTGTATAAGCTTGATGTAGCTTTCTATCTCCGCTCTCAAACTTGTGAATATTTCATATTCCAGTTTGTTGATTTTGGTTTCGGCATTAAGCACCAAGCTTTCCATTTCCTTCAGTTTCGGCGTGATAAAACGCTCTTTTCCCACTAAAGTTTGCTTTCTTATATACTCGTCGGGAGTCTGGTCAAGATTTGATTTGCTGATTTCGATGTAGTATCCGAATACCTTGTTGTACCCCACCCGTAAATGAGTGATTCCCGTTCGCTCCTTTTCTTTCTGTTCCAGCTGGGCAATCCATTCTTTGGCATCTTTTATGGAAAATTTCAGATCGTCAAGCTCTTTGGAATATCCATCTGCTATTATGCCGCCTTCTTTAACAGTGTAAGGAGGAACTTCAACTATCGAACTTTTTATTATGTTAAAAACATCTTCCAAACCGTCTATATCCTCATTTAGTGATTCAAGAAGTCTATCGCCTAATGAGGAAAGAATGTGTTTGATGTCGGGCAAAAGACCTATTGAATTTCTAAGGGATATTAAATCTCTTCCGTTGGCATTTCCCGATGCGATTCTGCCTGCAAGCCTCTCAAAATCATATATATGCTTGAGATTTTCTCTTGCTTCATTTAAAAGCAGCGGATTATTTACCAAGGTTTCCACGGCGTCAAGTCTCAAATTTATCTCTTTGGAGTTATTCAGAGGTTCTCTGAGCCATTGTTTTAACTTTCTTCCTCCCATTGCCGTGGAGGTTTTATCCAGAACCCAAAGCAGTGAGCCTTTCAGGTTTTTATCATATAATGTCTCTGTAATTTCAAGGTTTCTGATAGTGGCCTTGTCTAAAGACATGTGGTTTCCGATTTCGTAGAAACTGCACTGTGTTATTTGTTTTAAATTTTGTTTTTGAGTTTCCAGCAGATATGATAAAAGCGCGCCAATTGCAAAAACGCAAAAATCACGGCCGTCAAGTCCCAGTGTCGTTAGGGAAACATTGCCGAACTGAGCTTTAATTGCCGTTTCTGCCGTTGTTTTTGAATAATATGAGCCGGGTATTCCATGTAAGAAAGAATCTGTCAAAAGCGCTATTTCCTGCTCGTCATAAATTTCTAAGAAGTCCTCGTTTATGAGAATTTCGCTTGCATTTATTTTTACCAGTTCGTTTATAAGATCCTCGTACAGATTGCTTCCGCCGATTTTCTCAGTCATATATAATTCTCCGGTGGAAATATCGCAGTATGCAACTGCCATTCCGTTTCCGGTAATATAAGCCGATGCCAGATAGTTGTTCTCCTTTTCCTTAAGCATTGTATCTGAAAGTACGGTTCCGGGGGTCACTACTCTCACAACGCCTCTTTTAACCATGCCTTTAGTTTCTGCAGGATCTTCAAGCTGCTCTCCTATGGCAACTTTGTATCCCATCTTAACTAATTTTTCAATATATGAATCAGCGGCATGGAAAGGAACTCCGCACATAGGAGCCCGCTCTTCCAAGCCGCAGTTTTTACCGGTTAAAGTCAGCTCAAGAAGTCTGGAGACCAACTTGGCATCATCGAAAAACATCTCATAGAAATCACCCAGACGAAAGAACAGTATGCAGTCTTCGTACTGCTTTTTAACTTCCATGTACTGCTCCATCATTGGTGATAATTTCATCCGATTTCCTCCGATTATTTACCTAATTTTTTGTTGTAGGCTTCAAGTCCGAGACGAATGAGCTCAACGCCTCTCTTCATGTCTTCCTGTTTTAAAACATAAGCGATTCGGATTTCATCCTTGCCAAGTCCCGGTGTGGCATAAAAACCCTCTGCCGGAGCAAACATAACGGACTCGCCATTATCCTCAAATTCTTCCAATAGGAACATCAGGAAGTCTTCTATGTCATCAACGGGAAGTTTACATGTCATATAGAAGGCTCCTCCGGGAACTGTTGCACTGAATCCCGGGATCTTATTAAGTTCTTCCACAACCACATCTCTTCTTCCGCAGTATTCTGCTTTAACTTCGTCGTAATAAGACTGAGGGAGACGGAAAAGCGCTGCGGAAGCAATCTGATCAACGGTTGAAACGCAAAGCCTTCCCTGAGCAATCTTCATGATTCCTGCCATGAATTCCTTGTTCTTTGAAATGCAAAGACCTATTCTTGCGCCGCAAGCAGAAAATCTCTTCGAGACGGAATCTATTATGATTACGCGGTCTGCATATTCTTCAAGCTGTCCGAAGGAAGCCGGAGTTCTTCCGTCATAAACGAATTCTCTGTAAACTTCATCAGCTATAATCATCAAGTCGTGTTTTTCCGCAACTTCGCATATAACTCTCATTTCATCCAAAGTTAATACATTTCCGGTAGGATTGCCCGGTTCAAGGCAACAGATTGCCCTTGTCTTAGGAGTGATGCAAGCCTCAATTTTTGCGGCATCGGCATAAAAATAGCCGTCTTCGGCAGCGGTTGTAATAGGCTTAACGATTCCGCCCGCCATAAGTGCAAATGTTGAATAGTTTGTGTAATACGGTTCAGGAACCAGTACCTCATCACCTTCGTTCAAAAGTGTGATAAAAGTCATGCTTAGAGCCTCTGAACCGCCGTTTGTTACCATAATATCCGATGCATCAAGCTTGATGTCATAGGTGTTGTAATAATCCTTAACCGCTTCAACAAGCTCAGGACGACCACCGGACTCTGCATATGCTATAACCTTTTCGTCAAAGTTTCTGATAGCATCCATGAAACATTCTGGTGTTTCTACATCAGGCTGTCCAATGTTTAAGTGATAGATTTTCTTTCCCGCTTTTTCAGCTTTAATTGCCACCGGATTGAATTTTCTGATCGGTGAAAACTGCATTGATTCTACTCTGTTAGAAATGTTCATTGCCCTATTTCTCCTTTACATAACATCATTGTGATAAAATATCGTGCGAGTGTTTTACAACATCGTCAATGCTACTTGAATTATAACGCAAATTTGCTCTTTTGCCAACATGTAATAGGAATTCTATATTCCCTTTTGCTCCTGTTATAGGCGAATGGGTTATGTTATAGGGATAAAGTCCGTTATACTCAGCATATCCTATTACTTTTTTTATTACATCCTTGTGAATCTCAATGTCCTTTACGATGCCCCTTTTTCCTACCTGCTCTCTCCCCGCCTCAAACTGCGGTTTTACAAGGCAAACCATCTCCCCCTGTTCTGAAAGAAATCCGGATGCCGCAGGGAAAATCAGTTTTAAAGAGATAAAGGAAACATCCACGCTGATAAAGTCCATAGGTTCTTTTATCAACCTTTTATCGATATATCTAAAATTGCATTTTTCTATATTGACTACTCTTTCATCGCTTCTGAGCTTCCAGTCCAACTGACCGTAACCTACATCTATGGAATAGACTTTTCGGGCGCCTTTTTGAAGCATGCAGTCTGTAAAGCCTCCCGTCGATGCGCCTATATCCATGCAAAATTTATCGGAAAGATCAATATTAAATTCATTGATGGATTTTTCCAGTTTCAGGCCGCCGCGGCTTACATAAGGACATGTATTTCCTTTTACCTGTATTTCCGCCTCGGTGTCAACCATGTTTCCGGCCTTATCGCTTCTTTGTCCGTCTACAAAAACAATTCCTGCCATAATCGAGCGTTTAGCTTTTTCTCTTGAAGTGAAGAAACCGTTTTTTACCAGAAGTAAATCAAGCCTTTCTTTCAAAATAGTCACTTATCCTTTCTGCAAGACCGTTTCCGTTTAACTTATATATATCAAACAAGTCCCTCTGACTTCCGTGTTCAATGAATTTATCAGGAAAGCCGTAATTAGTTATCTCGCTGTTTCCTCGAAACTCAGCCTTCATTCTTTCTCCAAAGCCGCCGCAAACAGTGCCGTCCTCCACCGTAAAAATACTTTTGCACTCAGGATTTACACATGAAAAATCAATGGGTTTAACAGATTTTACAGAAACAACACCCGTTAAAATACCTCTTTGCAGCAGGATTTCTCTGGCTTCCAAAGCATGGCTGAGCATGGTTCCTACTGCCCAAATATCTCCATCTTTTCCGGGAAAAAGTCTTTTGTTTCCGCCGGTAAATTCAAAATCAGAGTTACCTTTACAGAGATTGCAGTTTCCCCTCGGGTATCTGACGGCAACAGGTCCGCATGTTTTGAAGGCACACTTCATCATAGCCTCAAGCTCAATACCGTTTGAAGGTGCCAAAATCTGCATATTTGGCATTGCAGACAGATAAGATAAATCAAACAGACCGTGATGAGTTTCTCCGTCTGCACCGACAATACCTGCTCTGTCCACAGCAAAGACCACATCGAGATTCTGCAGACAGACATCCTCGATAATCTGATCGTATGCTCTCTGTAAAAAAGATGAATATATGGCTACAAGAGGCTTCATTCCCGCTTTTGCAAGACCTGCCGCAAATGTAACGGCATGTTGTTCGGCTATTCCCACATCAAAGATTCGCTTCGGATACAGATACCCAAATTCGCCAAGTCCGGTGGCCTCCTCCATTGCTGCAGTTATCGCAACAATCTTATCGTTATCTTTTGCCAACTTGATTGCAGTATCTCCCATAATCTTGGAAAATGAAACACCGGGTTCCTTTTCCGTAGCGCCTGTTTCTACATCGAAGGGACCTATGCCGTGAAATTTGTTGGGATGAATTTCTGCATTTCGGTATCCTTTGCCCTTGCTTGTAATCACATGAAGTATTACGGGGCCGCTTATATTTTTGGAATCTTCCAGAATTTTTACCATAGAACTAATATTATGTCCATCTATAGGCCCAAGATATGTAAATCCCATTTCTTCAAAGATTACTCCACCGGAAATAAGCGCATATTTTACCTTATCCTTTGCTCCTGAAATTCCCGATGCCAAACCTGTACCTATAACGGGTATCTTTTTTATCTTGCTTTTGATATTCTTTTTGGCACATATATACTGACTGGAGGCTCTAAGCTTGTTCAAATGATTTGACAGTCCTCCTATGTTTTTGGATATGGACATTCCGTTGTCATTTAAAATAATTAAAACCTTTGACTTGGATGCTCCTATATTATTCAAGGCTTCAAAAGCCATTCCGCCGGTCATGGCACCGTCGCCTATTACTGCGATTATGTCATGGTTCTCCCCTTTCAAATCTCTTGCCGCCGCCATTCCTGCCGCAACGGAAAGGGAGGTGCTTGAGTGACCTGTGTCATAGGAATCATGTATGCTTTCACAATTTTTAGGAAATCCGCTTATTCCTCCTGTTTGCCTTAATTTGTCAAATTTTGAGGCTCTGCCGGTTAAAATCTTGTGGATGTAAGATTGGTGACCCACATCCCATATTATCTTATCTTTCGGGCTGTCAAAGACTTTGTGTATTGCCAAAGATAATTCAACTATTCCAAGATTGGATGCCAAGTGCCCTCCCGTTTTAGAAAGAGACTTAAGAAGAAACTCCCTTATGGAAATTCCTAAAAGCTCAAGTTCATCACAGGACATAGTTTTCAAGTCTTTGGGAAAATCATAATCTGTCAATTCTTTTTTCATAAGATACACCTTTATTTAGTTCTTTTTTCTAATCTGAGAACTAAATCTCTAAAAAATTCTGCATTATCGTAGTAATCAGCAATGGATTCAATGGCTTTTTCCGTCAACTCATGAAGTTTTTTTTCGGATTTCTCAAGACCGTACATGGAGACATATGTAACCTTATTATGTTTAATATCCTCAGATGGCTTTTTCCCCATTTCATCAGGATTTCCCGTAACATCCAATATATCATCGGCTATTTGAAAAGCAAGTCCCATGTTTTCTGCATATATTTTCATCTTCGAAATCATTTCCTGATCGGCCCCGCCTAAAAACAGACCTGCCATTATCGCCACGGACAAAAGTTCTCCGGTTTTGTTCAAGTGTATATATTCAAGCATTTCCTCAGAACATTTTTTGTTTTCCGATTCAATATCCGAAACCTGACCTGCAATCATGCCCTGAACGCCTGCGCCTTTTGAAATAGCATAAGATGCGTTTATCCTTTTTTTTAGTTCGGGTATATCGTCAAAAAACAGCATCATGTTTTTATTCATAATTTCAAAGGCGGAATTTAGAAGTCCGTCTCCTGCAAGGGTTGCAATTCCATCGCCGTAAACCATATGATTCGTAGGTTTGCCTCTTCTCATTTCATCATCGTCCATACATGGAAGGTCGTCATGAATCAAAGAGTAAGTATGGATGTATTCGATTGCACAGGCAAAGGGTATTGCTTTTGCCGAATTTCCCCCTGCAAATTCGCAGGCGGCAAGAAGAAGCACAGGTCTTAATCTCTTACCTCCTGCAGTAAGGCTGTATTTCATCGCATCGTATAAAATCTGACTTTTAGAATCCACATTAGGCATAAAATCCAATAGATGTTCTTCAACAAGAGCCTTGTATTCATCGTAGTTTTCTCTCATCATATCCTCCAATCTAATCTGCATCAAAGGTTTCTATTTTTTGATTAGCCTGAGATAAAATTTCATTGCATATGTTGTAATATTTCATTCCTTCTTCGTAATATGCTATGGATTCCTCCAAATTGGTATTTGAGGATTTAATCTTTTCTGCAAGTTTATTTAGCTTTTTTAAAGCTTCTTCAAAACTCATTTTTTCATTCATGGGAATCTGCCTCCTCAATAAATTTAACAAGTCCAACGCCGTCGAACATAGTTATTTTATAATCGTTATCTTTTTTAAAGTCTTTAATGCCTGTCACAATATTCCCTTGAGAATTTTCTAATATGGCATATCCGTTTTTTAATATCCTTCTGGGATCGTTTCCCTCTAAAACTGTTTTGAGCCTGTTTATTTCGGAAAACTTATTATCCACATCGGATTTCAGATTGCTCTTCATTTCCGACATTATATTTTTTGTTCTCAAAGAATTGAAATTCAGGTTATTTTTCAGCCGGTTTAAAAGCTGATATTTTATATCGTTAATCCTGTCTCTAAGTTCCCCGGTATCCGGTACAACCATCTGTCCTGCCGCCGTAGGAGTTGCAGCCCTCTTATCTGCAACCAAGTCCGAAATTGAAAAATCAATCTCATGGCCTACTGCGGAAACTATGGGGATTTTGGAATCAAATATTGCCCTGGCTACAACTTCCTCGTTGAATGCCCATAGATCTTCAGAAGACCCGCCTCCTCTGCCTACGATTAAGACATCCACATCTTCGTGATTTTCGTTTACAAACTTTATTCTTTCAGCAATCTCCTTACCTGCAAAGGCTCCCTGTACGGCACTTGGAAATATCAGTATATCGCATACATCGTTTCTGATTTTGACGGTTTTGATAATGTCTCGAACAGCTGCGCCTGTACTTGCGGTAATCACCCCGACTTTTTTAGGAAAAAAAGGAAGTTTTTTCTTATATTTCGGGTCAAAAAGTCCTTCTTCGTTTAGCTTTGACTTTAACTTCTCAAATTCCAAAGCCAAATTTCCTAAACCCTCAATCTCCAAAGAGTTAACATAAAGAGAGTAGCTTCCACCGGCTGTGTATATTCCTATTCGTCCGGTGCAGGTTACCTCCATTCCGTCGGATAGCTGCCCCTGTAAATTTGAAACAAGCCGTTGGTTATAGAAACAATTCAATTTTGACTTGGAATCTATAAGAGAAAAATACACATGACCGGAAGAATGATATTTGACCCCCGAAAGCTCCCCTTTAATTACTACATTTGACATTATGGGATCTGTTTTAACTATTCTGTCAAGATATTCATTTAGCTGAGTTACCGTTATCGGTTTCAATGCCATATCGGCTCCTTCCTAATAAAGCGATCCCCACTGCATTATCAGCTGACAGTTCAGGATTTCCAAAGCAAATATTATAATCAAGTTTTAAATTTTCTCTAATGAAACGACTCGATGCTACTCCTCCCGCATAAATAAAATCGTTGACTTCATATTTTTTTGCAAGCTGTATAGTCATTTCCTTTATAGAATAAGTTATTTCTTTAAATAAAGAATGAATCAAACCGTCGGAATCCGAATTTTCAACTGCTCTTAAGCAAAATGTTTCCTGTCCCGATATATTTATATATCCGTCCTTTACATTAATTCTCGGTATTTTTATAAAATCGGAGTTCACATCGAAGCAAGACGCTGTCTTATCCATTTCCCTTCCACACGGAAAACTTATACCCATGGCAACTCCTACCCTGTCCAGAAGCTGTCCATATGAAATATCTCTGCTTCCGCCTACAATCTGATAGTTTTTATCAGAACCTGAGGTGCGAACCGCGAGAACGGCTTCCGTTGTTCCTCCCGAAAAATGAAAAGCAATAAATCTCCGGCTGTTTTCAAGTTTACTTCCAAATTTAACAGCCTCAATATGACCTTCTTGATGAGAAAATTCATAAAACGGTATTCCAAGTACCGAGCTTAAGCTGCTGCCTAAGCTGTATCCACAGTTAAATACCGGCATGTATGAGCCTTGCACAGGTCTCGGTTTGCTTGAAACAGATACTGCCTTTATATTGCCCTTTATTTCGGGAAAATTATTTATGGACTTGATGAGAAGCGGAAAGTTGTTGGTATGTTGAAAAACGGCTTCAGACTGCCTGATTCCTCTTTCCCCTTTTGCTACATCTATGAGCTTTCTTTCATCAAGTATAGTTCTCCCAAGACCGTCCACTACGGCTACAGAGGTCTTATAGTTGCTCGTATCTATGCCGAGAAAAAAATCTTTTTCATTCATATCTATTCTCTTGTTATACTGCCCAAAATCGCATTAATAAATTTGGGAGAGTCCTCAGTACCGTATTTCTTTGCAAGTTCTACAGCTTCGTTTATAGAAACCGCAGTCGGAATATCCTCCATATATAAAATTTCACATGCAGCCAGCCTCAATATGGAAATGTCGGTTTTTGGCATTCTCTCTATCTTCCATTTATGACTGTTTCTTTCTATTTTTTTGTCTATTTCTTCTATGTTCATACATAGTTTGTCCAAAAGAGATGTACAGTAGTTTTTTTGTTTGCCTGAATGTTTTCCGCCTATGTATCTTGTAGAACTTTTTTTCGAGAAATCCTTTGAAATGTCCATTTGGTATATGGTTTGCATCAAAAACTCTCTGGCTTCTTTTCTGGTCATTTACTCCTCCTCAATCATTTCAACGCCCTGAACATGAATATTAATCTCTTTTACAGGCATTTTGTATTTCTCTTTAACGATGTTCTTAACTTTATTTTGTATGTCCCACGCCAACTGAGGGATTTTCACACGATACTTAACTTTTACATACAGTTCTATGGATATTCCTTCTTTTTCTTCTGTTGCCTTTACGCCTTTAACTGCCGTGCCAAATTTCGGTATAGGGTCGGTAAAGCTGCTTGCCATATTGCTTACCCCCTCGGTAGCCAAGGTTTCCGCAGCGATAAATTCCATCAATTCATTTATATTTTCTAATTTTTTATCTCTGCTCATTGGTATCGTCACCGCTTCCTAATACGCTTCTATACTCCGTAAACTCGTCCTTTTCCTTCTTATTCAGAATCTTAAGTTTTATTTTTTCAATTCTTCTTTCTTTAACATATAGAATCGTAAACAAAAGGTTCTCAAATTCTATAGTTTGATTTACATATCCCTCTTTTGGAATTTCACCGAGAATATCGATAATAAAGCCTCCAAGGGTTTCGCTTGTTTCAGAAAAAAGAGTTGTCCCCAGTTCTTCGTTTAAATCGTCCAAATCCACATTGCCGTCTACAAGGTAGACATTTTCTTCTATCTTCTCAATATAAACCTCTTCTTCATCGTATTCATCATCTATCTCCCCTACGATTTCTTCTATAATATCTTCGACGGTAACTATACCGCTGAAGCCGCCGTATTCATCGATTAAAATAGCGATGTGCTGGCGCTCTTTTTGAAGTTCCACAAAAAGAGTATCTATTTTTTTTGTCTCCGGAACAAAGTAGGGCTTTCTTAGTATCTCTTCTATATTAACTTTATCAAAACCTGCTTCTCTTGCTTTGATAAGATAATCCTTTATATGAAGAATTCCTATAATATCGTCTGAACCGTTTCTGCAGACCGGCATTCTGGTATATCTAAGCTGCATGAGCTGATCTACATATTCCTCAGGCGGTGCGGTTATATCGATCATGAAAACATCTGTTCTCGGCGTCATGATTTCGTAAGCGCGCTCATCATCGAACTGAAATATGCTTCCTATCATCTTTTTCCCCTCTTCCTTGAGAGAACCGTTCAGTTGTCCCACCTCAAGAATTGACATAATTTCATCTTCGGAATATTCCTGCTCGTCGACATCGGTTTTCAACTTGAAAACCAATAATATCAAATTTGCAAATCTGAGAGCAATCCATATTACAGGAAGCATCAAAATACTGACAGCGTTTTGCAGAGCCGACAGCCCTCTTGCCAAACCTTCTGAATGCTGTTTAGCAAGCTTTCTTGGGAAAATTTCACTGAAAGATATTATACAAAGAAAATAAATAATCAAAGAAATTATCAGTTTCTCCCTCATCAGAATTATACTAAGAAAACCTGCAGACATAAAAACATAATTCAAAAGTTTATTAGGATACCTGTAAAGATATGGTCTCTCTGCAAACTTAAGAAGCCGTTTCGCTTTGATATCATTTTTATCATCCTCCACCCACTGTGAAATCTTGCTTCGGCTGACTGCCTCCATTGCACTGTTGCTTAAAGTAATCAAACCGTTAAAAATGACCATAGATGCAGCCAATACTATATATGTGAAAGTTGATAAGTTAATCGGGTCATCAGACATTTTTTTCTCCTTAGATCTTTTTTCTTAGAATATAATTTTCGGCAACAGGTTTCTCCATCTTTATCCTGAGAAGCTGCTTTGGATGAGGCGCCGATTCAAGTTTTTCCCCGGTTTCTGCATCATACATTTCACTCAGCTTTTGAGAAGAAAAGCCGGGTGCAGGACCGAAGATTTCGATTTCATCTCCTATCACCATTTTATTTCTCTGTTGTACAACGGCATATCCGCTTTCGGGATCGTACTCTTTTACGATTCCGATAAATGAATATTCCTTTATGTATGCGCTGGTTTCGTAATTTTGATCCTCATGTGTGGTTTTATTGAAATAGAACCCCGTGGTAAATTCTCTGTGACTTGCCTTTTGAAGTTCTTCAAACCATTCTTCTTTGAAAGTATAGTTATCAGGATTTTCGTAGTAGGCATCTATCGCCTGCCTGTATGCATGTATCACAGTTGCCACATAATACAAACTTTTGATTCTTCCTTCAATTTTTGCACTTGCAATTCCGCAGGAAATAAGCTCTGGAATATGTTTAATCATACACAAATCTTTAGAGTTAAAGATGTAGGTTCCTCTTGCATCTTCCTCCACAGGATAGTATTCGCCGGGTCTCTTTTCCTCCATAACCGCATACCTGTATCTGCAGGGATGTGCGCAGAGTCCTCTGTTTGCATCTCTTTGGGTCATCACATTGCTCAGAAGACATCTTCCCGAATAGGATATGCACATAGCTCCGTGAACGAATGATTCCAATGTCATATCTTCAGGGATTTTGCCTGACAGCTTTCTTATTTCCTCTATGGAAAGCTCCCGTGCAACTACCAGCCTTCTTACTCCCATGTCATACCAGAACTTTGCCGTTCTGTAGTTAGTCATATTTGCCTGTGTAGAAAGATGCAGCTCCGCGCCCGGGAGGATTTCCTTTACAAGGCTTAAGATACCGGGATCTGAGATAAGAAATGCATCTATAGGAATATGTTTTATCTTCTTTAGATATTTCTCAAGGGGCTTAATATCCTCGTTATGCGCATATATGTTCAGCGTCATATAGCATTTGCATCCGCTTTGATGAGCAAACTTTACCCCATCCTCTATCTCTTCAACGGTAAAATTGCCTGCGCCGGCTCTCAAAGAGAAAGCTTCTCCGCCGAAATACACGGCATCTGCGCCGTAGGTAACTGCAATCTTTAATTTTTCTAAATCTCCTGCAGGAGCTAATAATTCTATTTTTTCCATAATCACCTTAGTATTGAAACTGCAACACCGTCGCCTACTGCCATAAGCGTGGTTGAGAGTCTCTTGTCATGGGTTATAAATTCAATATATTCTCTCATTTTTCTTCTATGGGTACGATGTTTTCCTTTCGGATCCATATCCTCAAAAACCGTCAAACCGTGGATGAGTATATTATCCGATACTATGACCGCTCCGCTGCTCGATACCTCAATAGAGCTTTCCATAAACCGTTTATAGCTGCTTTTTGATGCATCAATAAAAACGAAATCAAAGCCGTTAATGCCTTGATCTCTTATTTTTTCAATCTGCTCCTCTCCATCTCCAAAATAAGTGTGCACTCTATCATCAACACCTGCTTTTTTTATGTTTCTAATGGCAGCAGTGTATGCAAATTCGTCGTGTTCAATTGTATATACCTGCGAGTCCTTGCAATACTTAGCAAAAAAACACGCAGAGTAGCCTATTGCAGTGCCTATTTCCAAGATTTTCTTCGGCTTTTTTAATTTTAGAAGAGTTGCAAGAAGCTCTTCCGTTTCTCTAAGTATGATAGGCACATTGTCATTTTCACCGATATTGCGAAGCTTTTCCATTTCAGAGTCCAACGGAGTGTAACTTCGATTTAAAAAATTACGGACTTCTGAGTTAACAATATCAATTGTCATCAGTTGTTCTTCCCTTCTTTTTTATCTCTGGCGTTGTAATAGGCATCCTTATCTTTTAAGAACTGACTGTATTTTTCAGAGAATGTCATGGAATCATCAAGTTTGTCGCTCAATATGAAATACATGTACTTAGTATTTGCAGGATTTAAGGCTGCGTGAATGGAGGCTCTTCCCGGGCAGCATATAGGTCCTGGAGGAAGCCCTTTATTGGTGTATGTGTTGTACGGTGATTTGACCTGTGTATCATCTATGGACAGGTCCTTTTTTCTGTTATTGTCTAAACCGAGAACATACTGAACGGTGGAGTCCATCTGAAGAGGCATCTTGGCCTTAAGTCTGTTGTATATAACACTTGCCACTTTATCTCTGTCCTTATCAACGGCAGCTTCTTTTTCTATTATAGATGCTATGATGATTATTTTGTTTTCGTCGACACCGAGTTTCTTTGCAAGAGATCTGTCTTCATGACTGAAATTATCCTGATAACCTTTGAGCATGGTTGTAATTATAAAATTGTAATCTGACGCCGCCGGTATTTTATATGTACTTGGGAACAAATAACCTTCAAGTCTGTGTTTTCCCTTCTGTGCATTTTTTAAGAAAGGGAACTCTGCAGCAAAGCCTGCTGTCTCAAGGGTATTTACAAATTCATCCCGTTTAACAAGTCCTATCTTTGCAAGCTTATCGGCTATATCATATTCCGTAAATCCTTCAGGTATGGTAAAGGTTATATCGTTGGTCTTACCGGTTTTAAGCGCATCAGCAATTTGCTCCGTCGTCATAGACGGCGAAAAGGCATAGGATCCTGCCTGATAAGAACCGTCATATCTATTGATTGCTGTATAAATTTTAAATGCAGCTGCAGAATCTATTATTCCTTTTTTCTTGAGTAAATCACTTATTGATGAAGTACTCGATCCTTTTTCCACCGTAACAAGAATCTCATTTTTGTCGTTCTTATCCTTCATATTGCCGCCGATGCTGTTTGCATAGATGAACAAACCGAGAATGACTGCTACACCGATAGTTACAAAAAATAAGAAAATTTTTAGGGGCATTCTACTTTTGGATTTAGCCTTTTTGCTTCTGCTCATTATATCCTCCAGACTTGTCTCTTTAAAAAATCAGATTAAAAATTTAAGGGACGCATAACACGTCCCTTGTAAAATTTGTCTTATGTTAAATTTAAATGGTTCAAGGGTATGACCATATGCAAGCGGTCACCTTTATTTTGATCTTCCCAGATACTCGCCCGATCTGGTATCAATCTGAATTTTTTCTCCGGTTTCGATGAAGATAGGAACCTGAATCACTGCACCGGTTTCAACGGTGGCAGCCTTAGTTACATTCGTTGCGGTATCACCTTTAACTCCAGGTTCAGTGTCTATGACTTCCAAATCTACGAAGTTAGGAGCTTCTACCTGAAAAGGTGAACCTTTGTAGAACTTGATAGTTGCTTCGTCATTTTCTCTGAGATACATTATGGCATCTTCAACATCTTCTTTGCTGATAGGCACCTGCTCAAATGTCTCTCCGTCCATGAAATAATATAATTCTCCATCGTTGTAAAGATACTGCATCTGCTTAGTATCTATATGCGCCTTAGGGAACTTATCACTGGGATTGAAGGCTTCTTCTCTTATAGCACCGGTAAGAACATTCTTATACTTGGTTCTTACAAAGGCGGCTCCTTTGCCGGGCTTTACATGCTGAAAATCCAGCACAACATGAGGTTCACCGTTAATTTCAAAGGTAACACCTTTTCTGAAATCTCCTGCTGTTATCATTAGTTCAGTCTCACTTTCTATATATTAATAATTTAAACAATTTCGTTATGCTCAGTCATTATAACAGATTTAAGCCTGATTGCCAAGTCCCATCGCATCACCCAGTATTTTGTAGACATCGCTCATCATTATTGAGAATCTCATCTGTGCCTGTAAGTATTCAGCAGCTGAGGGATCCCTCATTACTATTTGATACAGTTCTTGAATTGTTTTCTGAGCTTCCTCTGTAACTTCTTCTCCAAGCATCTGTTTTGTCTGAAGTTCCATCTGCTTTGATTCAAAGTCTTTCAGCATATTTGAAACTTCAGCATTTTTATCAATTCCAGCCTTCAATCTGGCATAATCTTTATATTCTTGTGAAGCTTTAATTGCATTTGCAAGGCCATGAGCCTGATCGTATACATTCATTTCGGTACCTCCTACTATTGTTAACCTTCCATAAGAATCGGCAAAATCATCGGACTTCTCTTTGTTTTATTGAATATGTGTTTTCTCATGTCATTTCTCAATCCGTTCCTCAGAGCGTTCCAATCGCCTTTATTGTTTTGAAGATGATATTCCAATGACTCAAAGGCTCTCTCCTTTGCCTCGTTCATAATCTCTTCATTTTCCTTTACATAGACGAATCCTCTTGAAGTCAGTTCCGGACCTGAAACTATAATCCTATTATCTAAATCAATCGTGGCAGCTACGATTATAAGCCCTGCTTCCGACAGAACTTTCCGTTCGTTCAAGACTACATTTCCTACATCACCTATGCCCAAACCGTCAACTAAAATATCTTCAGCGTTTATGACATGCTTGTATTGGATAGCTTTTTGCTTATCGACAGTAAGCTGATCTCCGTTTTCCATGAGAAATACATTTTCAGGTTTCATCCCTAAAGATTCAGCAAGCTGAGAATGTCTGACCAAATGTCTGTGCTCTCCGTGCACCGGCATAAAAATCTTCGGTTTGATTAGAGCGTGAATCAGCTTCAAATCTTCCTGAAAAGCGTGTCCTGAAACATGAATATCTGCAATATCGTTATAGATAACATTTACTTCTTTTTTATAAAGTTTATTTACGACATTTGATACGGTTTTTTCGTTACCCGGAACGGGAGTTGACGATAAAATAACCATGTCTCCTTTCTTTAATTTGACATTTCTATGTTCATCATCTGCCATTCTCGTCAACGCAGACATAGGTTCCCCCTGACTTCCTGTGGTAATTACAACAAGTTCTCTATCAGGGATGTTTTGCATTTTTTTCATTTCAACAAAGGAACCTGCCGGATATTTTAAATACCCCAGTTCAACAGCCAGTTTCACCACATTTTCCATACTTCTGCCTGAAACGGTAAATTTACGCCCGTATTTAACAGCAAGTTCGATTATCTTTTGTACCCTGTGAACATTTGAAGAAAATGTCGCTATTATAATTCTGTTTTCAGCTTCTCTGAATATGCCGTCGAGGGTTTGACCAACCACTTGCTCAGAAGGGGTAAAACCCGGTCTCAAAGCATTGGTGCTGTCTGCCATAAGCAGGTCCACACCGGATTTTCCGATTTCCGCCAGCCTTGAAAAGTCAATAGGCTCTCCGTCTATAGGCGTATAGTCAATTTTAAAGTCTCCGGTATGAAAGAAGTTGGCTGGCGGAGTTTCTACGAAAAGACCGACTGCATCGGCAATGGAATGGGTAGTTCTCAGCGCTTCAATCTTAAATTTTCCTACCTTGAACTTCTCTCCCGGTGTAATAGTTCTCAAATCGGCATTTATCCTGTGCTCCTCAAGTTTATTTCTTATGAGTCCCAAAGGTAATTTAGTTCCATAGATAGGGACATTGAGCTGTTTTAAAAGATATGGTATTCCCCCTATATGATCCTCATGTCCATGGGTTATTATTACACCTTTTACTTTCTTGGAATTTTCGATAAGATAGCTGAAGTCAGGGATTACCACATCTATTCCAAACATGTCATCTTCGGGAAATGACATACCGCAGTCGATAACTATAATCTGATTATCGTATTCAAAGGCTGTCATATTTTTCCCGATTTCATCCAATCCTCCTATCGGGAAAACTTTTAAATTTTTCGCTTTTTTTGCGGGAGTCCTTGATTTTTTCTTTGATGTCTCCTGCTTGGTTTTCCTTTCTGTATTCTTATTTGAAGTTCTCCTTGTTGAAACCTTAGGAGTTCTTTGGGCAGATGATTTTGAAACAGGCTTTTTCTTAAGTTTAAGCCCCAATTCTTCTCCCAAAGCTTTCGTATCTGAAATTAAATTAATACTGTTAGTTTTAACATTCTTCTTCCTTACAGCAGTGGTTTTATTCCTGCTTCCACCGATATCGGGCCTTCTTCTTGAGGGTCTGATACCTGATTTATCGTCATTATTTTCTTTCATTTTCGTTCCTCTCTACTTTGCAACAAAATTAACAAGTTTATCAGGAACTGCAACGGTTTTAACCACATTTAAATCTGAAATCAAAGCAATTACCTTTTCATCTGCTCTGACAGCATTTTCTAAATCTTCTCTGCTCAATCCTGCAGGTATTGAAAGCTTTTCCTTTAACTTTCCGTTAATCTGGACTATGATAGTCTTAGTGTCTTCCACCAAGGCTTTTTCATCATAATCAGGCCAGCTCACATCGATGAGAGATTCTTTGTGTCCAAGTTCTTGCCACATTTCTTCACATATGTGAGGTGTGAACGGTGCAAGAATTGTAACAAGCTTTGTAATTGCATCCTTAAGCAAAGGAATGTTAACATCATCCTTTTCCTTGTACTTGTAAAGTTCGTTTACCAATTCCATAATAGAGCTGATAGCTGTGTTGAAGTTGAACCTGTTGCTCACATCCTCGGTAATCTTCTTTATTGTTGCATTAATTGTTAAATTTAATTTTTTGTCATCCTCTGACTTTATTTTTATAGCCTCGTCGCTATGATAGTCTTTTTCAATAAATTCGTGGACAAGACGCCACACGCGATTCAGGAATCTATAACTTCCCTCCACTCCTGTATCTGACCAGTCTAATTCTTTTTCAGGAGGAGCTGCAAATAAAATAAACAGTCTGGCTGTATCTGCACCGTATTTATTTATAATTTCTTCAGGACTTACAACATTTCCTATGGATTTACTCATTTTCTTTCCATCCTTGTTGACCATTCCCTGAGTCAAAAGATTTGCAAAAGGCTCTTTACCTGTTACAAGTCCCAAATCGTGAAGCGCCATCTGGAAAAATCTTGCATACATCAGGTGAAGAATTGCATGTTCCACCCCTCCGATGTATTGGTCAACACTCATCCAATAATCCGCTTTTTCTTTATCAAATGCCTTTTCGCTGTTATTTGGATCACAGTAACGAAGGAAATACCATGAAGAATCAAGGAATGTATCCATCGTATCGAGTTCTCGCTTAGCTTCTTTGCCGCACTTTGGACATGTGCATTTTGCAAAGGTCTTGGAAGTAGCAAGGGGCGATTCGCCCTTTCCTGTAAACTCAACATCTGTAGGCAGCAAAACAGGGAGATTTTCTTCCTTTTCAGGAACCCATCCACAGTCTTCACAGTAAATCATCGGAATTGGAGTACCCCAATAACGCTGACGGGAAATGAGCCAATCTCTCAGTTTATAGTTAACCGTCTCCTCACCTATGTTTTGTTCGGAAAGCCATTTTATCATTTCAGGGATAGCCTTACGATTATTCATTCCGGTAAATTGCTCTGAATTTATCATGTTTCCCTCTGCCGCAAAGGCTTCCTTCAGATTATTCACATCAATTTCCGGTGAACTTCCGTCTACCACGGGAATAATCTCAATGCCGAACTTTTTCGCAAAATCAAAGTCTCTCTGGTCATGTGCAGGGACAGCCATGATTGCTCCTGTTCCGTAGCCCATCAAAACATAGTCTGAGATAAAGATCGGAACCTTTTTTTGATTTACAGGGTTGACTGCATATTTACCGATGAAAACACCAGTCTTTTCATTTGCTGTAGAGGTTCTCTCTATTTCGTTCATGTGCTGAACCTTTTCGATGTAGGCTTCTACCTTGCTTTCAAATTCAGTGCCTTCCACAAGTTCTTTTACGAAAGGATGCTCAGGCGCCATTACCATGTATGTACATCCGAACAATGTATCTGCACGAGTCGTAAATACTTTAAGAACCTTATCCGTTTCGTCAATTTTGAAATCTATATTTGCACCGATGGATTTGCCGATCCAATTTTTCTGCATTAACTTAACTTTGTTGGGCCATCCCGGAAGATCGTCCAGATTCTCAAGAAGCTGCTCTGCGTAATCTGTTATTTTGAAATACCACTGTGACAAATTTTTCTTACCTACAGGTGTTTTGCAGCGTTCACATGCGCCGTCAACCACCTGCTCATTTGCAAGTACAGTTTGGCAGCTTGGACACCAGTTAACCGGATTTTCTTTCTTGTATGCCAGACCCTTGTTAAAGAATTGAATAAATATCCACTGCATCCAGCGATAGTAATCAGGATTGCAGGTCTGGACTTCTCTCTCCCAATCAAATGAAAGCCCCAGTTGTTTAAACTGTTTCTCCATTTCGGCTATATTGTTCCATGTCCATTCAGCAGGAAGCGCTCCGTGCTTAATAGCCGCATTTTCCGCCGGAAGTCCAAAAGAGTCAAATCCCATTGGATGCATGACATTAAAACCCTGCATATGCTTGAATCTGGCAACTACATCTCCTATAGAGTAATTTCTCACATGACCCATGTGGAGTTTTCCGGATGGGTAGGGAAACATCTCAAGAACATAATATTTTTCTTTTGAAGGATCCTCTGTGGATTTAAAGCTGTTATTTTCTTCCCAGTATTTCTGCCATTTTTTTTCAATTCGTTTGAAATCGTATTTTTTCTCCATTTTTCTCCTTTTTTTCTCCTCATCGATTTGTACATATATCCGGCTAAAGGCTTTTATGCTCCTGTATAATCTGTAATCTCGCAATCTCCCCAAACATTTTCAAGATTATATCTGCTGCGAAGCTCAGGGTTAAATATATTAACCACAATGTCACCGTAATCCATCAAAATCCATCCGGAATTATTTTTACCTGCAATGCTTCTTGGAGTTATTCCTATTTTTTCATATTCATCTTCAACTGCATCTGCAATTGATCCCACCTGTCTGTCGTTTGAACCGCCGGCAACTATCAGATAGTCTGCAAAAGATGATTTTGCCGCAATATCTATGACTTTTATATCAATACCTTTTTTACTGTCTATGGCTTTAGCTGCCAATAAAGCAAGTTCTTTATTTTCCATTTTTTATCTCCGTTATCTTTTTAAAATATTCTCGGGCTTCCAAAGTATCTTTATCTATTTCAATTCCTTTTTTATTTAAGTATCTTATGGTAGATTCAAGTATTTTAAGACATGCACAGTCTAAATCCTCATCTGCCAGTTTTCTCAAAATATTTACTGCAGGATATTCCCTTGAAGGTTCTATAGCATCTGCTATAAATATTATTTTCTCAAGATTTGACATTCCCGCTCTCCCTGTGGTATGGAAGCTTACAGAATTTATCAAATCCTCATCCTCCATTCCATATAATGCCTCCATATTTCCCGCAGCCACCTTACTATGGATTAGATTAGTATTGTTTTTATACCTATGCTCATCCAGATTAAACTTTTTTATATATAAGTCTATATCTTCATCTGAAAGTTTTCTGTACATATCGTGAAATAAAGCGGCTAATTCGGCTTTTTGCGAATCTTCACCATATTTTTCAGCTAAATATACAGCGGTTTTTTTTACTCCCTCAATATGTTTCAGCCTTTTTTCCGGCAAATTTTCTCTTAAAAATTTATAAATACAATCTGTGTTCATTTATATAAACCGCCACTTCAGTGGGCACCAAGTGATTTATTTCCTTTCCGCATTTAATAGCATCTTTAATCTCTGTAGATGATATGTTTCTCAATTTATTATTTAGGACTTTTATCTCTGTACCGTATTTTTTTTCAAGGTACATCTTTGTTTTTTTTGTCTCACTATAATTATATCCCGGTCTCGGTGCCAGAATAAAAGAAAATTCCTTGAGAAGCTCACGGCCTTTATACCATGATTCTAAAGTGAGAAGAGAGTCGCTGCCCATAATGAAGTGCAGCTTATCCGGCGGTTTTTTTCTCTGAATTTCTTTCATCGTGTTGTAGGTGTATGAAATTTCCGGACCGTCTATTTCGATAGTAGAAACTTCCACATTATCGTACATCTTTGCCACGCAAGACAACATGGCCACTCTGTGTATGTCCTCTGTAATTCTTCTTTCAATTTTAAAAGGACTCACCTTTGCCGGAAGTAAGATAATTCTGTCGCAGCAAGCTTCTTCAACGGCTGCCTCAAGCACAGATAAATGTCCCAAGTGAAACGGATCAAAAGTTCCACCTAATATGCCTATGTTCTCCATGATAAATATTTTTACTTTCTGATATTAAGCTCAAGTTCCTCCAACTGGCTTTCATCAACAACATTAGGTGCCTCGCTGACCATGCACTGCGCATTTTGGTTTTTAGGAAATGCCATAACCTCTCTGATGCTGGGTTCACCTGTAAGAAGCATTACCATTCTGTCAAGTCCGTATGCCAGTCCGCCGTGGGGAGGAACTCCGTATTTGAAAGCCTCAAGAAGAAATCCGAATTTCAGTTCACTTTCTTCCTTTGAAATGCCGAGAATGTCAAACATTTTGCTCTGCAGATCTCTATCGTGTATACGGATACTGCCTCCGCCAAGTTCAACACCGTTAATGATTATATCGTATGCGTCCGCTTTGACTGAAAGGGGATCGGTTTCAAGCAGGTGAATATCTTCCTCCATAGGATGTGTGAAGGGATGGTGTACAGCCTTTACGCATCCGGTTTCATCATCTTTTTCAAACATGGGAAATTCCGTAACCCAAAGGAGATTGAATTTGTTACTGTCAAGCAAGCCAAGTTTTCCCGCTATGTGTCTTCGTAAAAATCCTAATGAATCAAACACAACCTTCGCCTTATCTGCCGCAATTAGAATAAGATCCCCTGCCTTTGCGTTGAACTCAGAGGCAATTTCCCTCAGCTGTTCTTGGCTGAAAAATTTATTTACCGACGATTTGAGTTCTCCTTCTTCAACTCTAATCCAAACAAGACCCTTCGCACCGTAATCCTTGGCGGCTTCAATAAATTTGTCTATGTCTTTTCTTGAAAACTCTTTGGAGCCTCCGTCTATACATATACCTCTTACATCTCCACCGTTATCCATTGCATTTTTAAACACCATAAAATCGGTGCCTGCGACTGAAGAAACATCGTTTAAAAGATGTAACTCAAAGCCAAACCTTGTATCGGGTTTGTCTGAACCGAATCTCTCCATGGCTTCTTTCCACGAAAGTCTCGGTAAAGGCAATGAAATTTCAATATTCATCAGTTCCTTAAACAAGCGTTTAAGATATCCTTCCTGGATTTCTAAGACATCATCTACATCAACGAAAGACATTTCCATATCTATCTGAGTAAATTCAGGTTGTCTGTCTGCGCGAAGGTCTTCATCTCTGAAACATTTTGCGATTTGAATATATCTGTCGGTTCCACCCACCATCAGAAGCTGTTTGAAAAGCTGCGGTGACTGGGGAAGAGCATAAAACTTTCCCGTATCCACTCTGCTTGGAACAAGGTAGTCTCTTGCGCCCTCAGGGGTAGATCTAACCAGAACGGGAGTTTCCACATCTGTGAATCCATGTTCGTCAAAATAATCTCTCGTTAGCTTTGTAATCTTGTGTCTGAAAGTCAGATTCCTTTGCATTTTGACTTTTCTAAGATCCAAGTATCTGTATTTCAGTCTAAGATTATCTTCGACATTATCATCGTCTTTTATGTAAATAGGAGGTGTTTCCGCCTTTGAATAGATTGTGAGATCTCTTGCGGCAATTTCAATTGCTCCGGTTTTTAAATCATCGTTCTTTGCGCTTCTTTCCTTCACCTCACCTTTTATACCGATTACAAATTCTCCGCGAAGGTTTTGTGCCAAGTTGAAAACTTCTCTCGGTGTACTGTCGTCAAAGGCAATTTGTATGATTCCCGTTTTGTCTCTTAAGTCAACGAAAATCAGCCCGCCAAGCCTTCTCTGTTTTGCTACCCATCCGTTCAGTACAACATTTTCTCCAATATTTTCCAAATTCAAAGTACCACACATGTGGGTTCTTTTAAATAGTTCTGACATTAAATCTAACTCCCTTAATTTATTAAGCTTTTTTTATCGTCTCAAAGATATCCGCAAAGGCAACTTCCTGCTGCTGATGTTTATCCATGTCTTTTATCTGCACAACACCTTTTTCAAGCTCTTCATCGCCTATTACAATAGTCTTTCTTGCGTTAAGTCTCGCTGCGTATTTGAACTGTCCTTTAACATTTCTGGAAAGTGTGTCCATTTGGGCAGAAATTCCCTTTTTGTGAAGTTCTCTTAAAAGTTCCAATCCCTTTGTTTTTGCGTTATCCCCCATTGTAACGATAAACACATCGGAAGGGTCTTCCTCAGGAGCTTCTACTTCATTGGCTTCCATAAGCATCAAAAGCCTTTCCTTTCCCAGACCGAATCCGACTCCCGGAATCGGAGGCCCGCCTATTTCCTGACAGAGATTATCATATCTTCCTCCTCCGCATACGGTTCCCTGGGCACCTATCTTATTTGAGACAAATTCAAAAGCCGTCTTTGTGTAGTAGTCAAGACCTCTGACTATTCTCGGGTTAACCTTGTATTCCAGTCCCATTGCATCCAAGTGATTTTTGACCTCCTCAAAGGAGCTTGCACAGTCATCACAAAGATAGTCCAGCATCTCAGGGGCATCTTTTACTATTTTCTGGTCCTCCGGAGATTTGCAGTCTAAGATTCTCATAGGATTTCTGTCATATCGACCCTTGCAAGTATCGCAAAGTGCTTCATAGTGCGGTTTCAAGAAATCCTGCAGCGCTTTTCTGTATATGGCTCTGCATGTCGGGCATCCCACGCTGTTTATCTCCAAGACAACATCTTTAATTCCCATTTCTTCAAGAAAATCATGGCCTAAACAGATAACATCCGCATCAGCCATCATATTGGGTGTTCCGAAGATTTCAACTCCCAGCTGGTGGAACTGGCGCAGTCTGCCTGACTGGGGTTTTTCATATCTGAAACAAGCCGCATCGTAGTAAAGTTTAGTGGGCTGTACTTCTGCATACATCCTGTGTTCAACGAATGCCCTTACTGCAGGAGAGGTTCCCTCAGGTCTAAGGGTAAGACTTCTTCCGCCGTGGTCATTAAAGGTGTACATTTCCTTCTGGACTATATCTGTTGTATCTCCAACACCCCTATTTATTAACTCTGTATGCTCAAATATTGGAGTTCTTATTTCTTTATATCCATAGCGTTTGCATATGTCATCAAACTTCTTTTCAACATAATGCCAGCGATAGACCTGATCAGGTAATACATCTTTTGTGCCTTTTGGTGCATTTGTTAACATTTTCTACCTCCATAAATTCTTTTCTTTTCGAGCACACATTTCATCAATACGATTAATATACTCTTTATAATTAGTTACATTCGGAATACGAACAAGTTTGTCGGTCTCAGGATAATATCTTTTTGTGATTCCTCCCGCTCCCAAAGCAATAATGCTCTGATGCTCGTCCATTATTCTTATATTATACAGTCCTTGGGTTCTTCCTTTACAGTAACCTGTATTTTCAAAGGAACCTGCCATATGTTTCTGTCTATACAGGTAATAAGGGACAAATCCTTCTCTTAGCAAAATCTTTCTGCCTGCTTCCAGCATCTCGGAAACAGTTTCCGCAACGGTGTAGTGATAGTTATTATCTATATTTTTTAGTTTAGATGCTCTCTTTACGGCTAAAGTATGAATGGTTATATTGTTTGCTCCCATTTCTATAACCTCATTAAGAGTCTTTATGAAATCTGACATATCTTCTTCCGGAAGTCCTGCAATAAGGTCTGCGTTTATTATTTCAAAGCCTTTTGAATTTGCCATACCGAAAGCATTGCGAATATCCTGCGGGCTATGTGCCCGTCCTATTAAATCCAATGTTTTCTGTTTCATGGACTGCGGGTTTATACTTATTCTTCTCACTCCTTCTTCTAATAAAACATCCAGTTTTTCCTCTGTTATGGTATCCGGTCTTCCCGCTTCCACGGTAAACTCTTTAATCTTTGAAAAATTAAAGGATTTTTTTGCTGCGCTTATAATCTCTCTCAGCTGATTTGGCGTCAAAGTCGTTGGAGTGCCGCCTCCTATATAAAGAGATTCCACTTCAAGCCCGTTTTCTTTTATTCCCTTTCCCACATATTCTATTTCACAGAGTAAGGCAGGAATATATTTTTGTATTTCATCATCGCCCACCTGATTGGATGCAAACGAACAATATATGCATCTGGTGGGACAAAAAGGAATTCCGATGTATACTCCTGCGGAGTTTTCAGCAGGTTTACCGCACATGCTGTTCTGTCTTTTATAAGTATCGATGATCAGATCCGTCTTTTCTTCGGACAAATAATATTCATCAATAAATACGGAGCGTACCAATTTTTCGTCGCCGAACTTCTGAAGCAGCTCTCCTGCCAATTTTACAGGTCTTACTCCTGTCAAAATTCCCCACCCCGGTCTTACACCGGTTATACTCTCAAGCTTTGTAAATATTTCTCTTTTTATCTCATCCTTGTCCTTAGATATTTTTTTATTGATATGAATACAGTCGTCGTATAGAAAACCGTCATCTTCCCATATTTCATATTGATCCGGGGAAATAAATTCGTCTATAAGATCTTTTAAAATTGCAGTATTGCTGAAACCATGAATCTTTATTTTAATATTCTCTAACAAAAGGATTCCTCTTTTTCTCGTGACCTACCGTAGTAGTTCCCATATGTCCGGGATAAACTGCAGTGTCATCGGGCAGGGTATAAATTTTTTCCTTTATGGATTTTAAAATCTCTCTATAGCTTCCACCGTAAAGATCCGTTCTTCCTATGGATTCTCTAAACAATGTATCTCCACTGAACAAACAGTTTCCGCATTTAATACAGACTCCTCCTTCTGTATGTCCCGGAGTTTCTATAAAAACCAGCTCCATATCGCCGATTTCGATATGGTCACAATCCCGTACCCAAACATCAGGTTTAACTATAATTTCTCTTCCGTACAATTCCAGGGAAGAATTGAGCTTTCCGTCTGAAAGAAGTTCTTTTTCTTTTTCAGGAGCCACTACCTTGATATTAGGATAAATATCAAGAAAATCATCTATTCCTCCAATGTGATCGCCATGCCCGTGGGTTAACACAATGTATTGAGGGTTTAAACCCTTGCTCTCTATGGTTTGTATCAAGCTTCTGCTTGCACCGCCCGGGTCTACTATAAAAGCATTATTGTTATCATCATAAACAAGATATGTATTCACCATTATAGGTCCTGTCGGGAATATTTCTACTTTCATTTATCCTCCAAAATTCAATTCTACTTACGACTTTGCCCTGTATACGCTTATTACCCCTGACACATTTCTGAGAGTTCGTTGAATTTTCTGCATTTGCTGCGTACTCACCAGCATCAAAGTCAGTATTATATTTAGTGTTTCATCTTTGTTACTCTTTGCATTTACGGCTTCTATTCTGACATCCTGATCCTCACAGGCTCTTGAAATATCTGAAAAAATTCCTCTTCTGTCAGCGCAGATTATGCAAATATCTGCAGCATATGATTTTCCGTCCGTTAAATCTTCCCATTCAACATCTATGAATCTGGCTCTTTCATGTTCGGGAAGAGATAGCATGTTGGAACAGTCTTTGCGATGGACTGAAATCCCCCGTCCCTTTGTAATATAGCCTACTATCTCATCTCCAGGCACAGGATTGCAGCATCTTGCAGTCCTTATCATCAACTTGCTGTTGCTCTTTCCCTCCACCATAATTCCGGGATTATTTCTGATTTTCTTATCGTCTCGTATGCTCTTTGGAGATTCGTTTATAAGCTCTTCTTCCTTTTTTTCCAATCTCTTCTGTTCTTCTCTCTGTTCATTGTTATAAAGTTCAAACAGAGCATTGGCGTACTTACTTAAAGTCGTTCCGCCTTGAGAGATTTGTGTATAGGCCTCATCCATACTGTTGAACTTGGCTTCTTTCATTGCTGCAGTTAAAAACTTTGATTTTGCAACAAGCTGAGGGTCATACCCTTTTTTCCTTATGTACTTATCTAAAGCTTCTTTTCCCTTGGCTATATCATCACCTTTATTTTGGCGCTTTAGCCATTGCCTGATTTTATTTCTTGCAGATGAACTTTTAGCTATTTTAAGCCAGTCTACACTTGGTCCTGAAGAGTTTGAGGATGTGACAATTTCTACAATGTCACCGTTGTTTAATGTATGATCTATGGTGACCATCTTGCCGTTTACCTTTGCTCCGACACAGTGGCACCCCACATCCGTATGAATTTTAAATGCAAAATCAAGAGGCGTGGATTCTGCCGGCAAGTCAATTACTTCCCCCTTTGGAGTGAATACAAAAACCTGTGAAGCAAACAAATCCATTTTCAGCGTTTCCATGAATTCTCTCGGATCTTCTAAATCTTTTTGCCATTCTAAGGTTTGTCTGAGCCAAGCCAGTTTCAGTTCTTCATTGTTTTGCCTTCCGTCCGAACGCCCTTCCTTGTATTTCCAATGGGCGGCAATTCCAAACTCTGCGACTCTGTGCATTTCGTATGTTCTTATCTGAATTTCAAAAGGCTCTCCGTTGTCTCCTAAAACCGTGGTATGAAGGGATTGATACATGTTAGGCTTGGGCATCGCAATATAGTCCTTGAATCTCCCGGGTATGGGTTTCCACATCGTATGAACTTGCCCTAATACCGCATAGCAGTCTCTGACATTTTCAACAATTATTCTAACCGCAGTCAAATCAAATATCTCATCCAGCTGCTTATGCTGTAAAATCATCTTTTTATATACACTGTAAAGATGTTTCGATCTTCCGGAAATATCAAAGTGCATATTTAAAGCTTCTAAAGATTCTCTTATTTCACTTATAACATCACTGATAAAAATTTCTCTTTGAACTTTTTTCGCAGTAACCTCTTTTTGAAGAGAATTATACTCTTCGGGGTGCAGGTATTTAAGGGCTATATCTTCAAGTTCGAACTTAATGGTAAATATACCCAATCTGCTGGCAAGAGGTGCGTATATTTCCAGCGTCTCCTTTGATTTTTCCACAATTTTTTCAGGCCGCATATAGCCGAGAGTTCTCATGTTGTGCAGTCTGTCGGCAAGCTTGATGATTAGAACTCTTATGTCCTTTGACATAGCCAAAAACATCTTTCTTAGGGTTTCAGCCTGTGCCATTTCTTTGCTGTCATACTTAAGTGTTCCAAGCTTAGTTACACCGTCCACCAAAAGCGCTACTTCTTCACCGAAATCTTCAACGAGCATCTCTCTGGTATATTCCGTATCTTCAACTACATCATGCAAAAGACCACCGATCAGCGTTTCATCATCCATTCCCAGCTGAGCAAGGATGATAGCCACTGCAATCGGATGAATGAGATAAGGCTCTCCGCTTTTACGAAGCTGCCCCTCATGGAGCAGCTTCGCCTTATCATAAGCTCGTCCGATTAAATCGGTGTCATAATCTTTGTATTTCTGTATTTCGTTTATAAATTTAGTCCTTGTCTCCATATACGGAATCTCCGAAAATGCCAACTTTTATTTTTTGCTTTTCTTCTTTCTTCTCTTTGATTTTTTTACTTCATTTTTAGCCTTAGGTTCTGAAACAGGTTCAAGTTCGTCATTCTCATTTTTTTTCTGTTTCTGTTTGGATGCCTTCTTATCTTCAATTCTCTTTCTCGCCTTCTGTTGTGCCAGGTAGCGAGATTTTTCTTCAGTTCTGTTAAACTCATAGTATAGAGGACTGCAGAGGAATATAGATGAATATGTTCCTACAAGCACACCTACCATTAGAGGAAGAACAAACTGCGCAAGCTGTGTGGATACCCAAAACAGCAGCGGAACTGTAGCAACAACAGTCGTTAGAGATGTCATAATTGAACGGTCAAGGGTTTGACTTATACTCGTATTCAGCACATCTGCAACGGGCTTTCCTCTCATCAAATGGGTATTCTCTCTGACCCTGTCAAAGATTACAATCGTATCATTTATCGAATAACCCACAACGGTAAGAATGGCTGCGATAAACGGATTATTAACCTGAATTCTGAGTATTGCGTAGAGGGAAACCATTATCAAAACATCGTGTAAAATTCCTGAAATAGCTGCAACACCATATCTCCATGTCTTGAATCTGAATATTATGTAAAGAAGCATGCACAAAGCGGCTATCAAAATTGATTTAAAGGCATTAAGCTTTATCTCTTTACCTATTGTCGCTTCAAATTGTTCAGATGAAATAACAGATTTCTGAGTCAACTTGTATTTATCCTGTATTGTTTTCTGAACTTCATCTCTTTGATTGGCGTTCAGGGACTTTGTTGTCTTTATTATCACTTCATGCTGCTTTTTCCCCGAATAAACTATATCTGCATTGAGTTTATATTTCTCAATAGTTTTATCTACTTCTTTTATTGCAACCTTTTTGTTCAAGTCCATCTGGATTATGGTGCCGCCCGTAAAGTCGATTCCAAGATTGAATCCTCTGATGGCAAAAGTGATCAAGCCTATAGTTATAACCGTACCGCTTATTACATAGAAAATCTTTCTCTTTTCAATTATGTTGAAGCTGCGTTTAAGAAGTTTTTTAGGTGTACCGTCTGCGTTGCATCCGAAAAATCTATTTTTTGCAAACCTGCTGTCAGCCAAGGCTCCTACAAAAATCTGCGTTATTACGACTGCCGTAAAAATGCTTATAACGATACCAATCATGAGGGTAACTGCAAAGCCTTTAACAGTTGTAGAACCCAGCTGATATAACACAACTGCCGCAATAAGGGTAGTTACCTGAGAATCGATTACTGTAACAAGAGCGTGTTTGAATCCTTCGTCGACAGCAACTCTGATGCTTCTTCCAAGTGCAATTTCTTCCTTAATTCTTGAAAAAATGATAACATTTGCATCAACTGCCATACCGATGCCAAGGACGATACCAGCAATGCCAGGAAGCGTCAAAACCGCCCCCATAGATGACATTCCCCAAAGGAGAAGCAGCACATAAAGACAAAGCGCAATGTCGGCAAACAGCCCCAATACATTGTACATGAGTATCATCAGCAGAAAAACCAAAAGTAATCCTACTCCACCTGCCACTATACTGTTTTCAAGCGCATGAGCTCCAATCGAAGCAGTCTGAACAGATGAATTAGCTTCTTTAAGCGCCACCGGAAGAGCTCCGCCTCTGATCAATGCAGAAGTTTCTTGGGCTTCTTCCTTCGCATAGCCTCCTCTTCCGCTTGTAATTTCACAGCTTCCCTGATTTATTTCACCTTTTACCGTAGGCGCCGTTAAAATTTTATCATCAAGCCATATAACAACAGCTTTAGAATCTACAGAACTTCCGTCCGGATACTTAACTGTCGGTTTTATATTTCCGGAAAAAGCAAGCCCTGTGGCTTTTGCAAACTTGTCTCTGCCTTCAGATGTAAACTTAAGGGTTACTTTATATCCACCGTTTTCCGTATCCGTTTCGGCTGAAGAATCCTTCACATCGTTACCGGTTAAATATTCTGTACCATCTGCTAAAGTGAATCTGAGTTTAGCAGTTTCACCGATTCTGTTAATGGCGGTTTTAGCGTCTTTAACACCCGGCATTTCTATTCTTAACCGATTCTGTCCTTCAATATTGACTGTTGCCTCGGAAACCCCCATAGCGTTTACACGCTTGTTCAGAACTTCTTTAGTCTGCTCCATAATCTGTCGCAGTTCCGTTCCTTTTTTATTTCCGGTATCTGCCTGCATAACTACATTTACGCCGCCGTCAATATCAAGACCGTAGTCCAATGATTGTCTAAGATTCTTAACAGAACCTATTCCGAACACTGAAATATAAATACCAAAAACAACCAGCGCAACTATAATGACACTAAGTATTTTTTTCAATTTAGAACTCATATTGTCCCTCTCACCTTCTGTAAATTATAAATGTTGAAATAAAAATATTATACTCATTATAACATGATACTATTTTTCCGGTCTTATTTCAAGAAAATTAATGGGAAATATAGTAAAACACATTAAAAAATCTCCCATTTTACAATAGGAGATTCATAAAAACTCTGTTTGAATGACTACTCTGTAACCTCTGCCGATTCAGTTTCCTTATCTGCAGCCTGAGCCTGAGTTTCTTCCTTCACATCCGAAACAGTATCTTCCTTGACTTCAGTTTTCTCTGCAGGTTTTGACTTTTTCAATCTTTTAGGAGCTTTGCGTTCTTCTTCCTTTGCAGAAGTCTTACTCTTCTTCGTAACGGAGGAAATTGCCCATCTCGTAACCTCAAACTTTACTTTGTCTGCACCAACCTGAATAACCAAGGTCTGATCCTTTGTCTTGACGATTTTTCCACAAATTCCGCCGATCGTAATTACTTCATCACCTACGCTCAAGGTGTTTCTCATCTGTTTAACTTCTTTTTCTCTCTTCTTCTGTGGTCTGATAAGCAGAAAATACATCAAACCTATAAAAGCAACAAGAACAATTATCTGAAAACCAGCATTTAATTTCATAATTTTTCTCCTTAAATATATTGTGGTGCCGGCGATGGGGGTCGAACCCATACGGTGTTGCCACCACAGGATTTTGAATCCTGCACGTCTGCCAATTCCATCACGCCGGCACAAACATCAACAAGACTGGTGCGGCTGACTGGACTCGAACCAGCACGGTTGCCCACACGCCCCTCAAGCGTGCGCGTCTACCAATTCCGCCACAGCCGCAAATAGCCTGCAGTATTAATATACGGTATTATAGCACATTTGTCAAATAGAAATTTTAAACATTTTACAGTATTTCCTGTTACAATTTTATATAATATTTTCCAAAAATATTTCAATTTTTTTGTATAAATCAATCAAATTTCCGGAGTTATCTATTATGTAATGTGCCATTTTTTTCTTTTCGTCATCAGGCATTTGATTATCTATTTTTTTGACAACATCTTCCTCACTGCAAGTGTCTCTTTCCAATACTCTGGCAATTCTGGCATCTCTTTCGGCCGTTACTAACAAAATTTCATCCACCAAATCAGCCGCTCCCGATTCTATGAGAGTTGGCGCATCAAAGAAAATAATTTCCTTTTGACCGGATATTTTAAGCTCCTGAAATTTCTTCTCAGCCATACTTTTTACCCTGTCTGTTATGATTGATTCAAGGAGTATTTTTTTTCTCTGATTTGAAAAAATTTCATCGGCTATCTTCTTGCGATTCATGCTTCCGTCAACTACAAAATCAGTTCCAAAGCACTGTTTAACTTCTTCAAGAACTTCTTTTTTCAGACTTACTTCTTTAGCCATCTTATCTGCGTCTAAAACAATATAACCTTTTTCTCTCAGGCAAGCTGAAACTGTGGATTTCCCTGTTCCTATCCCTCCTGTTATCCCGATTATCTTTGTCATTTTTCAGCCTTTCAAATCGTACCATGAATTACCTGAATTCATATCACAAACAAGTTTCACCGCCAAATCAGCCGCCTCTTCCATATTTGAAATCAACAGTTTTTTAACTCCTTCTACATCCTCTTTTCCTGCAGAAATTATCAGCTCGTCGTGAATCTGTAAAATCAGCTTTGAATCGGGATATTCCGACTTGAGTGCAGCGTGAACTTTGTTCATAGCAATTTTAATAATATCGGCAGCAGTTCCTTGAATAGGACTGTTCATGGCAAGCCTCTCTCCGAACTGCCTTGTCATGTAATTTGAGGCTTTGATTTCAGAAATATAGCGCTTTCTACCGAATAAAGTCTGTGAATATCCCTTCTCCTTACACAGTTTAACGGTACTGTCCAAATATTTTTTTACAGCCTCGTGTTTACTGAAATAATCATTTATGTATTTTGTGGCATTTTTAACTGTTATATTCAACTCCCCGGACAATCCGAATCCGCTCATCCCATAAATGATTCCAAAGTTAACCGCCTTTGCTCTGCTTCTGTCAAGAGGAGTAACTTCATCCTCCGGTATATCAAACACCCTTGATGCAGTTATCTTATGGATATCCTGATTTTTGTTAAAAGCATCTATCAGGCCTTTATCCTCTGAAAGATGAGCCAAAATTCTAAGTTCAATCTGCGAATAATCCGCTCCGACAAATTTAAACCCCTCTTCGGCGACAAATGCCCTTCGTATTTCTCTGCCTATCTTATAGCGAATGGGTATATTTTGAAGATTCGGTTCAGTACAGCTAAGTCGCCCTGTTGCGGCAACGACCTGCTGAAAATGTGCTCTGATCTTTCCGTCAAAGCCTATGAGAGGTTTCAGTCCCTCCACATAGGTACTGTTCAATTTTGATAATGTTCTAAACTGCAAAATCAAAGGAATTATGGGATGTTCATTCCTTATTTTCTCAAGGATATCTGCGCTTGTGCTGTAACCTCGCTTCGTCTTCTTCCCCATCGGAAGTCCAAGTTTTTCAAACAAAACTACTCCAAGCTGTGCAGGCGAATTAACATTGAACTTCTCACCTGCAAGTTCATGTATTTCAGCTTCCAAGTCACAGATTTGAACTTTTAAAATGCCGCCTATTTCTTCTAAAACATCCTTGTCAGTCTTAATACCGCAGCGCTGCATATCTGCCAGCACATTTATCAGTGGAAATTCAATTTCGGTGCAGACTTCAAGTTCATTTTCTCTTAAAAGCTTATCCTCAAAGAGCCTGCTCATGATTTTTACATTTCTGCACCAGTCGAATCCATATTCAAAAAAAGCGTTTCCGTTATCTCCCAACAAATCGATTTGTCCCTGCTCTTTTCTGAAATCTTTTTCACTTTCTATTTCCATGTGAAGCGCTTCAAGGCACAGGGTTTTGATATCGTAATTGGATTTGGACGGTTCCAAAACATATGCGGCAACGGATGTGTCGAATTTCGTTTCATAGTTTCTTAAACCGTAAAATCCCAACATATAATAGTCTTGAACAAGTTCATGGCCTATGAACTTCACTTCTTTGGCATTGAATATTTCTGTTACTCTATCAGGTTTTATATCGGCAAAATCTATATAAAAATAAATATCTTCCGAAATAAGGGAAATTCCTTCGACTGTAGGAATTGAAACATGATTGTTATCACCGAAAGTTTTGATTATAAGGGTTTCGCCATTTTTAATTTTATCCAAAGTTTTCAGTTCCGCTTCATTTCTTATGGCGTTTTTTTCATATTCGGTTTCATCTTTTACTGCAGGTACAATCTCTGACTGAGGACTGCTTTTTATCATTCTCTTCAAAAAAGAATTAAATTCAAGCTTTGTATAAAGCTCAATAACTCTGTCCATGTCGGGCTCTTTACATCTGAAGCTATCCATGTCAATATCCAGAGGTACAGACCTGTTAATTTCAGCAAGCCTTCTGCTCATAGCCGCCAGCTGTGCATTTTCTTCCACCTTGTTTCTCAATTTCTCATTTTGTATTTCATCTGTATTCGCAAGCAGATTTGCAACAGAACCGAATTGCTTCAATAATTTAATTCCTGTTTTTTCACCGACTCCCGGAATTCCCGGTATGTTGTCGGAAGAATCTCCCATCAGCCCTTTTAAGTCTATGAATTGTTGAGGTGTAAGCTCGTATCTTTCCAGCATCTTATCGTAATCATATATCTCAAAGTCCGTTATTCCTCTCCTCGTAATCAAAACTTTTGTAATATGACTTGATAGCTGCAAGGCGTCCTTATCTCCCGTTATAATCAGAGGACTTATTCCTTCTTCCTCTGCAATTTTGGAAATAGTTCCTATGATATCGTCTGCCTCAAATCCATCTATTTCAATGTTTGAAATATTCATGGCATCCAATATCTCTTTGATTAAGGGAAGCTGCATTGCAAGCTCCGGAGGCATTTTCTTTCTTCCTGCCTTGTATTCCTTGTACTCTTCGTGCCTGAAGGTTGGAGATTTTTTATCCCATGCCACCGCAATGTATTCAGGGGAATAATCTTCCTGAATTTTTGAAAGCATATTTAAGAATCCATATATGCCCTGTGTATAAATGCCTTCCTTAGTTATCATAGGCCTTTGCATAGCGTAGTACGCCCTGTTTATTAAACTGTTTCCGTCTATTATTACAATTCTGTTCATAACTTTGTCCAATATATATTTCTCAATGCCAATCGTTTCAACTTATAAAAATAACCCAGAAACACCGTCAGGACTTAATTGACGCCTATCGCAAAGATAGGTGGGTATCCTGCCATCGTGTTTTGCCGTCCTCTCTAAGAGGCATGACAGCCCGCAATAAACTCCGGATTCCCTATTAAGTGTTGTAGGTTCAATTAAGAGCCCTCAACAAATGTTCCAGGCAACTAAATTATACTACTTTGCCATGTAAATAACAACAGTATTTACTTGCAAAGCAAAAGAAGTCAAAAATGCCGTATAAAGCATACATGACTTCTTGAATAATTCTAAAGCATTTTAATAAGCTTACCCTTTATTCCAAATCTATTGCACAGTTGGTATTTACCGACTGCACATCATCATTATCCTCAAGCACATCCACCAGCTTCTTTAATTTCTTAAGATCATTCTCATCAGGAGTGCTTTCCACCGAAGGAACATAGCTTATTTCAGATTCAACCAAATCGTACCCCGCCTTTCTAAGTGCCTCATCCACTGCAAGATAGTCGGAAGGCTCTGCGATAATTTCAAAACTGTCTTCATTATTCACCATATCCTCCGCTCCTGCTTCAAGCGCTGCATCCATCAGAACATCTTCATCAATTTCATCGCTTTTTTCAATCAGAATAACACCTTTTCTTGAGAACATGTATGAAACGCATCCCGGTGTTCCCAAATTTCCGCCGTGTTTATCAAAAGAAGATCGAACTGCCGATGTAGTTCTGTTTGTATTGTCCGTAAGGCAATCAACAATAATGGCAACTCCGCCTGCACCATATCCTTCAAATTTAAGTTCTTCATACGAGGCACCACCCAGTTCTCCCGTACCTTTTTTAATTGCACGATTTATATTGTCATTCGGCATTCCTATGCCCTTTGCCTTTTCGATAGCAACACGAAGGGCAGAATTATACTCAGGGTCTCCCCCGTCCTTAGCCGCAACTGTTATGGTCTTTGCGTATTTGGTAAAAAGAGCGGATCTCTTAGAATCCTGTGCCGCTTTTCTTCCTGCTATTGTACCGTGTCTTCCCATGGAGACACCTCCTTCTGTATAATATTTCTTATTAAAAATAACTCGTATATTATACACTACCTAATGGTAGTTTTCAAGAATTTGGTAAAAATAATCCCGGCAAGCAAAATTTGAGTGGAAATCAGTAAAATAATAAACTTCCACAGCGTAGATTTATCTCCCGTTTGAACCCTGTGACTGTTTGTCTTTTCCTTCTGTTTATCTTTCGCCTCAGGTATAACATGCTCCATTTCCACTGTTTGATCCTTATCGTTAATATCAGCGTGACTTGCAATCTTTATATTATTCAAAAAACAATCTTCAAAAACGACAACTCTCTTTCCGCGCAAAACTTTCCTCTCAACTTTAAATTCAATTTCTAAATCCCCCTTTGAACCTTTAGGAATAAAGTTTTTTTCGGCTTTTATAGTTTTATTTTCTGCACTTAACAGCGTCTTTCCACTTTCCTTATCCATTAAAATTCCCGAAATACTGTAGGATTTACCTGCAATCAAATTATAATATTTAACCCTGTCAACAACCGAAACAAATCCTTTTTCATCGCCAGGATTATTTTCGCCTGTATTTATTTTGGCCTTGGTTCTCAAGCTTGGAATTTTAACGGTCTGGTTTTTATCTTTTATGTCGTGGTGAACGGCAATCAATTTATTATTGTAAAAACATTTTTCAAATATTACTGTAGTTTTTCCCGCCAGATATTCTGTATTCAGGTTGAATTGAACTTCTGCCTCGCCATCCGATGCCTCTGCTCTAAATATTTTTTCACCTGTAATTTTCTCTCCCTTGCTGTTTAAAACAGGTTTTCCTGTCTTCTTATCCACTATCGTTCCGTATATCTTATAATTTTCACCGGGATTTAAATTGCTATACTTAACCTTGTCAATCACTGTGGTCTTCTTTGATAATTGAGTGATGGAATCTTTGGTACAGTCGTCCAGAGCCTTTGTCTTTATATGTGGTGAATAAAGAGTCTGTTTTGAGTCGAATTTATCGCAATGTGAAGCGATTTTTTTCCCTTTAAAATACAGTTCTTCAAATATTACCAATGTTTTTCCCGACAATTTTCTCGAATCTAATAAATAATTCAGGGTAATTTCACCGTCCCTTTCCTTTGGTGTGAAAGTTTTTTCAGAAATTACAGGTTTTCCGCTGCTGCTCTCGGTTTTTTCTGTTGCTTTGTTTACAATTCTTCCTTTAATCGTATAGCTTTCACCTTTTTCAAGATTATAATATTTAATTCTGTCCGAAACTTTTGTATTCTTTCCGAATGATAAAATATTGGAATTGGTATTTTCGTCCATTGCTCTTGTTTTAATCTCAGGTGTAATACTTTTATCAGACACATTCTTTATGTTGTATTTAACATCATTTACCTGCTTAGCTGTGTATGTTTTATTGTCCAGTTCATAGCCTTCAGGCGCTTTTACCTCTCTGTATGAATATGTACCGAAGGGTAAGACAACCTCCTTCTTTTCATCTCTAAAAGGGCTGCCTTCTTCTAAATGTTCATTATTGCCAAGGTCCGCATAGCCGTTTATGTCAGTTTTTATCTTCCATTTTTTTACCGGTTTTCCTTTAATCTGATTGTGGTCATTGTCGTAATATTTCACCTCGTATATTGCCCCTTGAAGGGGTTTCTTGGTATTTTCGGACATTTTTCTCAGCAAAAATCCGGATTTTGTAAACAGCGGCATATCACTTGCTTTGAATGTTCTTTTTTCTCCCGGTTTAAGAATCACCTTATACCATTTTTTATCCTTTTTAAAATGTTTGGGTGCTTTCGTCTCCTTAATATAATAAGTCCCGGGTTTTGCAGTCCATGTATGGCTTTTCCCTTTTTCATCGGTTTTAAATGTATGAACTTCATGTTTTGATTTTTTCTTGTAGACTTTATAAACTGCCCCCTTTAGGCTATAATTTTTTAGTTTACTCACGATTTTTATATTTTTACTTGCCGACTTTGTTACGGTCAGTTTTCCTTCCTTTGGAGATAAAAGCCTGTAGACTTTGCAGGAAGCTGCCTGTTTTCTCACATCTGCCGCTTCTCCAAGCCAACCTCCGACAGTATATTTGTAACTTACTCCGCTGCTTATCGCATGATGCAGTGTTCTGGAATCCCCTCCTACTATAGCTATGTGTACCCATATACCTCTAAAGTTGCTGCCTGTATTATAAACTACTATGTCTCCCGGTTTAATCCTTTTCTTGTATTTCTTATACAAAGACGGAGATGAAATTGTACACACGCGTTTTGCATTGTTTCTCAACCAGTTATAATGCGTGGTTACTATTCCGCCTGACGGGTACCCAATGACCTTGTACAGATTATGTAATGCCCACGAAACATATGTGGTGCACACAAGTTGCCCTGAACCTGTTCCGTACGGTGTACCGTTTTTTCTGTTCAGCGTCTTGTCATTTACATTGTTGTCCCAAGAATATTTTGATCTTGTCATTCCATAGGCGTTTTTTCCATCTGCTGTATCAAATATGAAATTAAAACTGGCAATAAACAGAAGCATCACAATAACGATTAAAAAATTCCCTTTGTTTTTTCTTATAATATCCACTTTTTCTCCCCCAATATTATTTTTCTGACAAAAAAATAGCTTTGCATTGTGCAAAGCCTTTCATAAAAAATGACATGAAAGTATTTAAGTACATTGATTTCCTATTTTACATTCATGAGCTGTCATAAGAAATCTAAAGAAAATAGGACCTCATAAACCTTGAAATACGGCATAAGCGGTTTTCAAAGTCCAAGAAGTCCCAATTGATTTCCCGTTGACATTTTTTTACAATTCCATGCTAACACCCATGTAAGGGGAAGTCAATAACCATTTTAGTCATTTGAAATATTTTTTTGTTTCTTTTCTAAATTTTTATGTGCGGTGCTCATCATAAGCTTTATTCTATTAAGCTGATTTACATCGCTGGCACCGGGATCAAAGTCTATGGCTGTTATATTGGCTTCAGGGTACCTCTTTCTAATAGCTTTCATCATTCCCTTTCCGGTAACATGATTGGGAAGACAAGCAAATGGCTGAAGGCACACGATATTTTCGACGCCGTTTTTTATTAACTCTGCCATTTCTCCCGTAAGAAGCCAGCCTTCGCCGCACTGATTCCCTATGGAAAGGATTTCTGATGCCGCATCTGCCGTTTTTTCAATTCTGTCAGGTGCTATGAAGTGTTTGCTGTTTCTCAAAGGTTCCCGTACGGCTTCCCTCAATTTCTCCACTAAGTTCTTGGCAATCTCGTTTATTTTCATAACCTTCCATTTTCCTGAAAGGTGTTCGTAGTTAAACCTCTCGCTTTCAAAACCGTATAGGAAAAAGTCAATTAAATCCAAAACGACGGCTTCTCCGCCTTCATCTTCAATAGTTCCCACAATATCGTTATTGGCATTGGGGTGGTATTTTACGAGAATCTCTCCTACTACACCGACCTTGGGTTTAATTTCTCCTGTTCTCTCCACATTGTCAAAATCTGAAATTATTTCAGTTATGTTTTTAACATACTGTTTCCTTCTGAAGTTGAGGATATTATCAACCACAGGCTGATACCATTTTTCTAACAGCTTATCACATGTTCCGGCAATTTTCTCATAAGGTCTTGTGGCATACAGAACTCTCATAATCAAATCCCCGTAAATACACGCAATTGTAAGCATAAACGCCATTTTCGAGGTTATTCTGAATCCCGGATTTTTCTCAAGTCCCACCGCATTGAATGAAACCACCGGAATCTGACCCATATCCAGGTCTTTGAGGGCTTTGCGAAGAAGCGCTACATAGTTGCTTGCCCTGCATCCGCCTCCTGTCTGAGACATGAGTACCGCGGTCCTGTTTAAATCATATTTCCCCGATTTTAAAGCGGAAATTATCTGCCCGAGTGTAACTATAGTCGGATAGCATACATCGTTGTTTATATATCTCAAGCCTTCCTCAACAGAATTTTTATCTACCGAAGGCAGCAATTCCACATTATATCCACATGAGCCTATGGCTTCCTTCATGTATTTAAAATGAATCGGCGACATCTGTGGAATTAATATGGTGTAAGATTTTTTCATGTCTTTGGTAAAAACAACTCTCTTTTCAGGGATATTTGAAGGCGTAGCCTTTATATCGTTCTTTTCCCGTTCTTCCATTGCCGCCTTGAGAGACCGCACCCTGATCTTTGCTGCTCCCAAATTGGAAACTTCGTCGATTTTAAGAACCGTGTAAAGTTTGTTGTTTCTGTTACAAATTTCTTCCACCTGATCGGTGGTAACCGCATCTAAGCCACAGCCAAAAGAGTTGAGCTGAATAAGCTCTATATCGTTGTGCTTTCCCGCAAATGTGGCGGCTTTATAAAGCCTTGAGTGATACATCCATTGATCCAAAACTCTTATAGGTCTTGCCAAATCCACCATAGAGGATACGGAGTCCTCCGTTACAACGACTAAATCAAAGGAATTTATCATCTTGTCTATGCCGTGGTTTATCTCAGGGTCCAAATGATATGGTCTCCCCGCTAAAATGACGATTTTTTTTCCATGATCTCTGGCATATTTAATAGCGTATTCCCCTTGTTTTCTCATATCACTTTTGAAGCGATGATGTTCTTTCCTGGCTTTGCCAACCGCCTTGATGATTTCATCTTTCTTGATGTGGAAGTTTTCAAATGCCAACTTCAGTTCTTTCACAAGTCTGGTGTCGTTGTCAAATGGTAAAAAGGGATGCAGAAAATTAACGCCCTTTTCTTCCAAAATATCATCCATATTATTTGCAATGACTTCCGGATATGTTGCAACTATCGGGCAGTTATAGTGGTTTGGAGATTTTTTATCCTCATTTTCCTCATAGTTAAGACTTGGATAAAAAATAAATTTATGCCCTTTGTCAACCAGCCATTTTATATGCCCGTGAACAAGCTTTGCAGGATAACAAGCGGTATCAGAAGAAATACTGTCAATTCCCAAATTATATATCGCCTTGGTTGACAGCGGCGACAGTTTAACCTGAAATTTCAGCTCCGTAAACAAGGTAAACCAAAAAGGATAATCCTCGTACATGTTTAGAACCCTTGGAATTGCAACAGTTCCTCTCGATGCCTCAAAATCATCCAAAGGTTTATAGTTAAATAATCTTCTAAGTTTATAATCATAGAGATTAGGAACCTGTTTGTTGTGCATAGCGCCGCCTGCTCCCTTTTCACATCGGTTTCCGGTTACAAACCTGGTTCCGTCACTAAATTTATTGATGGTCAAAATACATTGATTTTCACACTGTTTGCATCTTCCGTTGGAATGCTCCATTTGAAAGTAGTCAAGTTCGCTCCGTTCTAAAATACCTGACCTTGTGCCTTCTACATATTGATTCTTAGCGATCAAAGCACAGCCGTACGCTCCCATAAGACCTGCAATGTCAGGTCTTACAACATTCTTCTCTATAATCTGCTCAAGACTTCTGAGAACAGCATCGTTCATAAAGGTTCCGCCCTGAACAACAATTTTCTTTCCTGTATTTTCGCTGTTTCTAAGCTTTATAACCTTATATAAGGCATTTTTTATGACAGAGTATGACAAGCCGGCAGAAATATCACCTATGGATGCTCCTTCTTTCTGTGCCTGTTTAACCTTTGAGTTCATAAAAACGGTACATCTGGTTCCAAGATCAACCGGATTTTCGGCAAATAATGCCTCTTTTGCAAATGCATAAGTATCCAGATTAACCGACTTTGCATAGGTTTCCAAAAACGAGCCGCAACCGGAAGAACAAGCCTCATTCAGCATTATGTTGTAAATTGCACCGTCCTTGATTTTCATGCATTTCATATCCTGACCGCCTATATCCAGGATAAAGTCCACACCGGGCAGAAACTCTTCTGCAGCCTTGTAATGGGCCATAGTTTCGATTTCACCGAAATCAGCCCTAAAAGCCGCTTTGATAAGGTTTTCACCATATCCGGTAACAGCAGTATTTGCAATGACAGCCTCCTGCGGAAGCTGATCATAAAGCTCATATAGCATCGTCTTAACCGCATCCACGGGATTTCCCTGATTCCCCTTGTAAAAGGAATACAGAAGGTTCTTTTCCTCATCGATAAGTGCTGCCTTTGTAGTGGTAGAGCCTGCATCTATTCCAAGAAAAACATTACCTTTGACCTTTTTTATATCCTTACGGTTAATTTTATCTTTTTCATGTCTCAGGATGAACTCATCATATTCTTCATCATTGTTGAAAAGGGGTTTTACATGTTTTGTCTCAGACATGGAAACCATATCGGCATTTTTCATTCTGTAAATTATGTCTGAAAGCATTATTTCCGGCTGAGTCTTTGCCAGCATTGCCGCGCCTATGGCAACAAAATATTTTGAGTCTTCCGGGAAAATGATTTCATCTTCCTTCAGATTCAGCGTGTTTACAAAAGCTTTTCTCAATTCTGATAGAAATGACAAAGGTCCGCCTAAAAATGCCACATTCCCTTTTATAACATGGCCACATGCCAGACCGCTTATAGTCTGGTTTACTACCGCCTGAAATATAGATGCGGCTAAATCTGGAATAGATGCCCCCTCATTAATTAAAGGCTGAATGTCGGTCTTTGCAAAAACTCCGCACCTTGCTGCAATCGGATATACCATCTTGTGCCGTTTCGCAGCTTCGTTCAGACCCATAGCATCTGTGTTCAGCAGAATTGCCATCTGGTCAATAAAAGCACCCGTACCTCCTGCACAGGTTCCGTTCATTCTTTGTTCGACGGTAGCTCCGTAGAATGTAATCTTCGCATCCTCGCCACCGAGCTCAACTGCAACTTCAGTGTCGGGAATCAACTCTTCCACGGCTTTACTGCAAGCAATAACTTCCTGTTCAAATCTTATCTTTATAAGTTTTGCGAGAGATAAGCCTCCGGAGCCTGTAATCACTGCCCTAAGTTTAATATCTCCCATTTCATCATACATGTCTTCGATCAGTTCATTTACTTTCTCAAAGACATTAGATAAATGTCTTTCGTACCTGGAATATCTAATATTTCCTTCTGCATCAGTTACCACAAGCTTAACTGTTGTGGAACCGATATCAATACCTAACCTCATTGCAACACCTGATAAAAAATAATATAAATTTTACTATAAGTTCTTTATCTCCTTCAAATAGAGATGGCGAATCATAATCGCCGTATATATAAGTCCCATAATTTCAGCCAACGGAAAGGAAAACCACGAGGCTGTAAGACCTGTATAGTTATACAAAATATATGCTAAAGGTAAAATACCAAACAATTGACGAATTAAAGATGTACATAAGCTGTAAATGCCGTGACCTGTGCTTTGAAAAACTGCAGATGAAATCACATCAAATGCCGCAGGAATGAAACATATGCTTATTATTCTCAGAGCGGGTATCCCCACCTCCAGCATTTCTTTATCTGCACTGAAAAATGATAAGAGAGTGCCGGGTGCAAGCTGAAATAGTGCAAACCCTACTGCCATGATAGTTGTAGCAACTATTAACGCTTCTCTGTACACTGCCGTAAGTCTTTCTCTGTTCCTTGCCCCATAGTTGTACCCCATTATAGGCATAGCCCCCTGATTCAACCCGAACAACGGCATAAATACAAAGGACTGCAGCTTGAAGTAAACTCCGAGAACTGCAATAGCTGCAGCAGAGGAACTCAGAATTGCATTATATCCAAACAGCATTACCGAGCTGATAGCCTGCATAACCATTCCGGGAAATCCTACAGCATATATATCTTTTACTATTTTCCAGTCAATTTTAAACCCTTTTAAGCGAATGTCAATAGTTTTTTTATTAAAAACCATGTACACAGCGACCGCTAATGATACGCATTGGCCTGCAACTGTAGCGATAGCGGCTCCCTGAACTTCAAGCTTTGGAAATCCGAACATTCCGAAGATCAAAATAGGATCCAGTATTATATTCGTGACGGCGCCGCTAAGACTTATAATCATAGGCGCAACCATATTTCCGGTTGCCTGTAAAACTTTCTCCAGCTGTATCTCCACCATGAGAAATATGCAAAGCATGGTTACAATCCTGAGATAGCTGTTTCCGTAGGAAAATATAACAGGATCACTTGTGTAAAGTGATAGGAACTGTTTAGCAAAAAAGAATCCAATAACCGCAAATATGGCATAATTAAACAAACCTATTCTTACGCTGGTACTTGCCGCTTTATTTGCTTCTTCAATTCTCTTTGCACCAAGTCTTCTTGAAATCAGTGAGTTAACTCCTATTGCACTTCCGACTCCTATTGAAATCATGAGAATCTGAATAGGCATAATCAACGAAACCGCCGTAAGTGCTTTCTGACTTATCATTGCAACAAAAATACTGTCAACAATATTGTATAACGCACTAATAGTCATAGACAAGACGGCAGGCCATGCCATGGAAGCCAAAAGTTTCCTTACAGGAGCCGTTCCCATCTTGTTTTCTGCCGGAATCTTAACCTTATTTTCACCTGTGTTCTCTGTCATGTTGAAAATTTTTTCCTTCCTATCTATGTATCATTCTTTTTAAATCCAATTATCAAAAAATAAAAAATGGGCAGGTCTATAAGCCGGGTTCTGTATTTGATGATCATCTATCTAGGCAATACATCTCTGCATGCTCATGCGGTCCACCACTTGGGAGGCAGCGGGCAGCCGCCTTTTTCCCACCGACCTTGCTCCGGATGGGGTTTACACGGCCAGCATGTCTCCATGCTGCCGGTGAGCTCTTACCTCACCATTTCAACCTTGCCACGGCATTACCCGTTTCGGCGGTATGTTTCTGTTGCACTTTCCCTATAGTTACCTACGCCGGATGTTATCACGGCATCCTTGCCCTATGGAGCCCGGACTTTCCTCATGCCTGTGCACGCGACCATCTGACCTACCCATGAGTAGAAATTTTACCACAAATAAGGATTAATATCAATTGTAGAATTTACTACCTTGACACAATTCTTTTTCATTATCTGTTCTGCCATGTTATCGGCAAAAATCTTTTCAGTTCCAAAATGTCCCGCATCTATAACCGCAATTCCCATGGCCTTTGCATCCTGTGCGAAATGATATTTCACATCTCCTGTAATGAACAGTTCGCATCCTTCTTCAAAGGCATCTTCGATAAAATCGCTGCCGCCGCCTGTGCACAATCCAACTTTTGAAATTTTCCTGTCGGCCTTTCCTATAAATCTGAAATACTTCGAGCTGACACATAGTTTTTCTTCCAAAAGCTTTATGATTTCAACCGGTAGTAACGGTGATTCAAAACATCCTTTTCTGCAAAATCCGTTATCTCTATCGAAGTTTGAAATATTCTCAAGACCTATGAGAGTGGCTAAGTAATCATTATTGCCTCCGGCTATCTTGTCAAAGGATGTATGGCAGGAATATACGGAAATTCCGGCATTTATAAGCCTGATATAATATTTGCCCATAAAATTATTATAGTCAACTCTTTTCATCCCCGCCCTTGTCATTGGGTGATGGGTCACAATCATGTCGCAGCTTTTAGAAATGGCCTCATCTATCACTGAATCTGTAATGTCCAAAGCGGTGAGAACCTTATCTACATGCTTTTTTTCAGTGTTAATCTGAATTCCGCAGTTATCCCAATCTTCCGCCAAGTCGTTGGGACACAAACCCTCCATCATATTGTAAAATTCACTCTTAATCATCATAGCTCTCCAATTATTTTCTTTATCCTATCTATGTTTTTTTGAGATGCGTAAGCTTTTTCTGATGCTTCGCCTATCTTTTTTTTAATGGCAATATGCTTTGTAAGCTCTCTCAGCAAATATTCTTGAGTATATTGATTTTTGTTGTTTATCAGGCTATCCGGATATTCCCAAAGGGAAAAATCCTCACTTTCATTTGAGGTTCTTTTGAGATTCTCCTCTTCGTGTGAAGGAGTAACCACAAATATGCTTGGAAGAAATTTTCCCTCTTTAACTATAATCTCTTTCTCTATTTTAAATCCCTTATCATAAAGCCACAATCTCAATCGCCCAAGATTATTTCTCGGCTGTAAAATAAACTTTCTAAAGCTTCTTGAGTGTTTGATGTCATATCCGAGTATGTCTGAGATTAAGATTCCTCCCATTCCCGCTATTGATACCACATCGACTTCTGCCGATTTTAGAACTTTGAGTCCATCTCCCTCACGAATATCGAACTTTTCTCCCGGATCATACAGTTCGCAATCCTTTAAAGCTTTTTCGAGAGAGGCTCTGCTTATATCCGATAATATAACATGAGGACACCTGCCTATTTTTTTTAAATATATAGGAAGATAACCATGGTCTGTTCCGATATCTGCCAAAGTCTCTCCCCTGTTCACCTCATCCGCCATAGCCTGCAGCCTGTCGCTAAGCCTCATAGTTCCTCCAAAATATACAAGACTATAACCTCCAAAAGAACTCCACATGAAAGTGGAGTTCTTACTTAATATGCTTATTCCAAATAATCTTTCAGTTTCTTGCTTCTGCTGGGATGACGAAGCTTTCTCAATGCTTTAGCTTCTATCTGACGAATTCTTTCGCGAGTTACATCAAATTCCTTTCCCACTTCTTCCAAAGTTCTGGATCTTCCATCGTCCAATCCGAAACGGAGTTTCAAAACTTTCTGTTCTCTATCCGTCAAAGTATCCAACACCTCAACAAGCTGTTCCTTAAGCATGGAAAATGCTGCCGCCTCTGCCGGCGCCGGAACATCATCATCGGGAATAAAGTCTCCCAGATGGCTGTCTTCTTCTTCACCTATAGGTGTTTCCAAAGAAACCGGTTCCTGTGCAATTTTTTGGATTTCTCTTACTTTTTCAACGGTTATACCCATTTCTTTTGAAATTTCTTCAGGACTTGGCTCTCTGCCGTAGGTTTGAAGAAGCTGCCTCGAAACTCTGATAAGCTTATTTATCGTTTCCACCATATGGACCGGTATTCTAATAGTCCTTGCCTGGTCTGCTATCGCTCTTGTAATAGCCTGTCTAATCCACCATGTAGCATAAGTTGAGAATTTATAACCCTTGCGATAGTCAAACTTATCCACCGCCTTTATAAGTCCCAAATTCCCCTCCTGAATCAGGTCGAGAAAAAGCATTCCCCTGCCGACATATCGCTTTGCAATACTGACCACAAGACGAAGATTCGCCTCGCAAAGTCTTTGCTTGGCATAATCATCACCTGCTTCCATTCTCTGTGCAAGTTCTATTTCCTCATCTGCGGAGAGAAGCGGAACTTTGCCTATCTCCTTCAGGTACATCCTGACAGGGTCATCTATGGTAATTCCCTTTGGAATCGTAGCATCTACATCAATTTCCCCATTTTCCTGGATAACAACACCGTCGGCTTCATCCTCTTTATTATCATCTTCGTCCTTATCATCGTTTTCTAAAAGCAATGTGAACTCTTCCGGAGAAGTTTCCGATTTTATTTCCACATCCTTTGCCATAAGAGAATCATATATATCATCAATCGTGTTTTTATCTATATCGTATGAATCCAAATGTTGAGCCATATCTATAAGAGTTAAAACATTGTTCTTCTTGCGGGCTTCAACCAACAACTTTTTTATAAGTTCTTCTTTAAGCTCTTCCTGATTTAAATTAACAGTTAAATCCTTCTGCTCAGATGAACTGTCATCTTTTTTACTAACCTGATCATTCTTTTTCACAGCGTCTTTGCTCATTACTTCCCCTTACACCATTAATTCATGAATTTCTTTTTATCTTTCTGAACTCTCATTAATTCATCAGTGATTTCTCTAATTGAATTCTCATCACTTTCTTCGTCTGCCATGGACAGTTTAAGCAGCAAAACCTTTTCTTTCTCAGCCAACAGCTGCGCTTTGTTTTTCTTCACACATTCCTTGAATACATCTTCATGATTGCTGTCAATTAGAGTATTATCAATAACTTCTCTTAAAAGCTCCAGCTCCCCATCACTGAAATGCGGAAGTATATTTTCAATTTTAAAAAAGTTATGCTCACTTATGCTCTCACGAGTTGCCGACAAAATTTTATAGCAAAATCCTGATTGAATTAACTCAGGTTCAAAAAATATCTTATCTATGTATGCTTCCTCAGAAAAAGCCAGTTTTATTAAGGTTCTTTCCAATGAGGAAAGCTCAATGGCGCCTTTCTCAGCTTCTTCGCTTTCTTTTCTTTTATTAACTTTATGCTCCGTCGGCTTGGTCTTTCTATATAGTTCTCTGTCTAATGCAGATCTTGCAATTCCCAGCTCTTCAGAAATCTTTTTCGTATAAATTTCCTGCTCCAGAGGGCTCATCTTGGAGATTATTGCCACAGCCTTCTGTAAATACTCCAGCCTGTCTTCGTCGCTGCTCAAATCATATCCCAGCATCGCCGACTGGAGTTTATAATCTCCGTAGGGCAGCGCACCGTCAACTAAATTTAAAAATGCTTTTTTTCCGTTTTTCTTTACATAATCATCCGGATCCTTGCCATCTGTAACATGTAAAACTTTAACCTTGGAATTTTCATTCCTTAAAATTTCTATTCCTCTCAAAGCCGCTTTCCTTCCGGCAGAATCGGAATCATAGCTTAAGACCACTTCCTTGACATATCTGTTAAGCAATTTTGCCTGATTTTCTGTCAGAGCTGTTCCAAGGCTTGCTGCAACATTTTCTATACCGCTTTGAAATAGAGAGATTACATCCATATATCCTTCAACGAGAATAATCTTTCCCTGCTTCCCTGCAGCCTGTCTTGAAATGTTCAAACCGTATAAATTGTTTTTTTTCTGAAAAATACCGCTCTCCGGGGAGTTTAAATACTTAGGCTCATCACCGTCATCTATGGCTCTTCCTCCAAAACCGATTACCTTACCGGAGGTATTGATTATCGGAAACATCACGCGGTTTCTAAATCTATCGTAATATTTACCCTTAGAATTGGAAATCAAACCTAATTCCTGCATTTTTTTCTCTTCAATACCCTTGGATTTTAAGTGTCTGTACAGACTGTCCCATTCCTTGTCAGCATAGCCTATACCGAACTTTTTAAGAATGCTTGAAGATATTCCTCTGCTTTTCATATACGAATATCCCTTATTCGCCTTCTTCGTAAAAGAATCGTAAAAAAACTGTGCTGCCAACCGGTTTATCTCGTAGTACTCATTTCGATTGTCATATCCTCCGTTTTTCTCCAGTTTTATGCCATATTCATCTGCAATCTTTTCGCAGGCTTCGGAAAAATCCATGTTATAGTATCTCTTAACAAATTCAATCACATCTCCCGATGCACCGCATCCAAAACATGTAAAATACTGCTTCTGTTCGGACACAACAAAAGATGGAGTCTTTTCATTATGAAAGGGACATATTCCTTTGTGATTTGAACCTGCTCTTTTGAGCTGAACCACTTGACCGATAACATCTACTATGTCTATCTGATTTTTTAAATTTTCTATTGAACTTTGAGAAATAGAAAAACCCATGTTATCTGTCTCCTTTCTTGTTTATATAATAGTTCTCCATTCTTCCCTGTCACTAAGGCTGTATCGCTAAATTTTTTGAGGAACAAATATATCCGAGTACATTTTAAAGGCGAATCTGTCGGTCATCCCCGCAACATAATCTTTCACTGCCGTATTCGTACCCTCTTCCTTCGCTATGAGCTGTAAGTCCTTTGGAAGCTTTTTAGGATGCTTTAAAAAATGATTATACAACGAACTGATTACAACTTCAATCTTTGCCAAATCTTCCTCTTTTTTAACTTTACCGCTTTTATAAACATTTTTAAACATAAATGTTCTGAGCAGGTTAAGTTCTGCCGCATGCTCTGCATCCATTTCTACAACAGGCTTTCCGTCGCTGTGTTTTACCACATTCTCTATCATATTCATAATTCTGTCGCCGTGATTGTAGCCAAAAAGTTCAAGGGAAGATTTAGGCAAATCATCGGTGAGGATAACTCCGCTGCGAATGGCATCGTCAATATCATGGTTGATATATGCTATTCTGTCGCTGAGTTTAACAATTTGACCTTCCGGTGTATCAGGCACGGTCTTTCCCGTATGGTTCAGTATTCCGTTTCTTACCTCATAGCTGAGATTCATACCCCGTCTGCCGCTGTGTTCTTCCAGAATATCCACAACCCTGAGACTCTGTATATTGTGATGAAATCCCCCCGGATGTATGGAATTTAAAACCATCTCTCCATTGTGTCCAAATGGCGTGTGTCCCAAGTCGTGACCCATGGCAATGGCGTCAGTCAAATCTATGTTCAAATTAAGGATTCTGGCGATGCTGGCAGCCACCTGATTGACTTCAATAGTGTGCGTTAATCTCGTTCTGTAGTGATCGCCTTCAGGAGAGAGAAACACCTGTGTCTTGTGCATCAATCGTCTAAATGCCTTTGAGTGTATTATTCGGTCTCTGTCTCTCTGAAAAACCGTCCTATATTCACATTGTTTCTCCTCGCTTTCACGCCCTTTACTGTAAGCAGCTTTAGTTGCAAAGGGGGAAAGTTCCCTCAGTTCCCGTTTTTCAAGGTCGATTCTCATCTGCATGGCTATACCCCCGTATGTCCGAAACCGCCCTGACCTCTCTCGGTCTCTGAAAGTTCAGCTGCTGTCTCAATATCAACTTGCTCATATTTATTTATTACAATTTGAGCAATTCTGTCACCGTCATGTATTACAAAATCCGTGTCACTCCAGTTGATAAGTGGGACTTTTATCTCCCCTCTGTAATCTGAGTCCACAGTTCCGATGCCGTTAACCATGCCTATTCCGTTTTTTATGGCAAGTCCGCTTCTGGCTCTGACTTGTGCTTCATAGCCCTCAGGAATTTGGAAAAAAAGTCCTGTGGGAATCAGGGCTCTTTCTCCTTTTTTGAGGACAAAATCCTTCTTTAGGTATGCTCTTATATCAAATCCTGCCGCTCCCTTCGTTTCATACTCAGGAAGTATTCCGCTCTTACTTATAATCTTTAATTTCATATTCCCCCTTCTCTTTAACTATGCCGGCAGCATCAACCTGCTGATGCTGCCTGTAGCACTCTCTGCTGTTTTTTGTCTTTGACCTTGTCATAAACCTCAGGTTTATACCATCAATTTTTTCAAGTTCAATTTCTTATTTGATACACAGGAGCAGCTGTATGTGTTAAAATCACAAATCATGCCCTTAACATCGTCCAGACTGTCTGCCGAGACGGCATCATACCCTGAAAGGACCTCCTCCGGGTGAAAAACTTTATTTAACAGAATCAGGTTTTTTCCGTTTACCATCATTCTCGCAGAGGTGTTCTCCCGGCTGAAAACATAACCGGCTTTCAGCTGCTCCTTTGAAGAATTCAGTTCCTCAAAGGACACGGACTCTTTAGAAAGAAATTCAAGTTCTTCCTTTATTCCCTCAATAGCTTTACCTATTTTCCCTGTATCAACACCTGCATAAATCTCAAAATAACCCTCTCTGCTGAAAGGCCCGTTGGAAGAATAAACCGAATAAGCAAGCCCTTTTTGCTCTCTGATATTTTGGAATAACCTGGAGCTCATGCTTCCGCCCAAAATATTATTTAAGACTTGAAAATCATATGTACGCTCATCATCAAGTGTAATCCCCTTTGTACCCAGACAGATGTGCGCCTGCTGAATATCCTTTACCTGTGATTTTGCAAAATGCTTATATTCCGGTTTTTTCCACTTCAAATCACTCTTTTTTGCTTTAAGTTTGGTAAATTGCTGTTGAAAATAATCGCAAACATCATCAAAGTCAAAATTTCCTGCAACAGATATTACAATGCTGTCTTTGGTATATTGATTCTCAACATAAGTTTTCATGACATTACGGGTTATCCGCGATAATGATGACGGCGTTCCCAAAATGGAATTTCCCAGATTGCTGTCTTTAAACATATTTGTTATCAAGGTGTCGTGAGCCAAATCATCCGGCGTGTCTTTAGTCATCTTTATTTCTTCACAGATAACATTTCTTTCGCGATCGAGTTCCTCTTTTGCAAATATTGAGTTTTCCAGCATATCTACCAATACTTCCGCTGCTTTTTTATAGTTTTTTGCAACCGATTTAACATAGTAGCAGGTCATCTCTTTTCCCGTAAAGGCATTTATCTGCCCTCCTATTTTATCTATGTCCCCTGCAATCTGTCTTGCAGTTCTTCTTTCGGTACCTTTGAACATCATGTGTTCCACGAAATGAGAAATGCCCGAAATTTTCTTGGTTTCATCAACAGCTCCGGTTCTTACCATTATACCGATCGCCATTGACTGAACCTGGGGCATTTTTTCCATTATTATCCTTACGCCGTTTGGCAGTAGTTCAGTTTTTATCATTTTTATTTCCTCTGTCCAGATTATTTAATATAAGTAATACAAATAATATTATCCCTATGGCTGTCAGGCTGTACATCTCCGCTTTCTTGCCAAATATCTCTCCTAAGAGCTTTGTGCCTGACAAGATAAGCATAAATATAAGCAAAACCACTACGATTATATATACTGCCGTTTTTTTCATATGAAACCTACCTGTTTAGATTATTTATTATTTTTTTGACTAAGACCTGAAAAAAATGAACGGTGATGAAAACTATCACCACAATTCCAAAGTATCCCTCCACCGGATATATGTAAGCTATTATATTTTTAAATCCTACAAGCCCCAGAAGATACCCTATAAAAATTGCTGCAAGTATAATTTTATCTTTATGTGCCGTATCCGGAATTTTCGTTGTAAATCCGTAGAAAACACTTGTGGCTGCCGAGTATATGGATATGTAAAGGACAATACCGTATACGATATTAACCGGTACTGAAATTTTGGATGCAAAGCCTAACATGGGAAGATCAAGACTTGCGCTGAATGCCATATCTTTTTGCAAAGCTGCAACAAGAGTAAATGTCATGGCTCCCAGGAGAAGTCCTCCGATTATTGAGCCTGCCATCGCGTGTTTTTCATTTTTTGCATTGAGACATGTAGTTGCTCCCATAGGAATCATTCCCAATGTGTTGTATGCAACATAAAGAGGTGCAGATACATACCATGAAGAAATCATTCCTAAATGCTGAAAATTAGCAGTTTTTCCGTTTTGCTCGGTATCTGATAAAATCACATAAAAGCATAGACCCATAACCACCGCAAACAACACCGGCACCACATATTTAAAGAACTTGGAAATTCTTTTAAAGTCTCCCAATACTGTGGCTGCAACGAGAATCGCAATTATACCTCCCCCTGCAGCTTTGTGGATTCCGAATTGTTGATACAAAAATGAACCGCCTGCAGCAGTCATAGAAATAATCGTAGTGAAAAGAAAAACCGCCATAAAATAGCCGATGGCTTCCGTTATTTTTTTATTGTCAACTATGGATATTATTTTGCCCATATCATCTGTTTCAAGCTCTATTGCCAGAAACCCCACCATAAACGCAAGCGCTGCAAACCAACATCCTGCCAGCACAGAACCTTTAAAGCCTTCTGCTCCGAAGATTCCGAAGAATTGCCATGTCTCCCTTCCCGAAGCAAAACCTGCGCCTACGATAACTCCTACATACATTGCGGCGACACCGGCAAAATTCAAACTTTCCTTTTCTTTCAAATTTTATCCTCTCTGCCCAAGCTCTATCAAATCCGCAAAATTCATTATGTACTCTCCAATGGTATATTCCATTGCATTTTTAAAATCATAACGGTACTCTGCATCGCCCATCTTAGTTTCCTTGTAGAACGACAGCGCATCTCGTACAGGCACAAAACTGCTTTTCATGGTGCTTTCCGATATACATTCCACATTTTCGCTGAGCGCATACCACTCTCTGAATCTATAAATTTCCTCAGCGAACCTCAAATGTAAATCTTCACTTTCCTCCTCATTTCTCACAGACAAATTTTGAGCCAAACCTAAAAAGACTCTCTCTATATTGTCCATAAGTAAAACAAAGTCCGTCTCCCCGTCAGGCATCCAGCTCTCCATATCGTCAAAATAATTTTCGATAAGCTCTCCAAAGAGTTCCATATCAATTTCTTTAATCAGTTCGTATATGTCATCGACTTCTATATCTTCCGATGATTCAAAAAGTGCAGCCATATTGTCAAAGTATTGAAAATCTCCGGGATGGCTTATATCAATTATATCGTAAAATTCTTCTTTTCTCATAGCGCTTCCTCTTATAAATCCAAGTTCTTAAACCTGATATTCAGTTCCTCCTGTTCCTTTCCCAGTATGAGCTGAATCATATTCATAAAGTTTTCGGAAAGGTCGCTGGCATAAAATACATTATCTCCTGAACGGCTGTCAGCCAGCAGATTGTTTTTTTCGAGTTCAATATTTACCGCAACGGCAGCTTCCTTTGAGGAATTTATTATGTTTACGCCGGGATATATTCGCTTTAGATTCGCACTGATAAGAGGATAATGGGTACACCCTAAAACCAGAGTGTCGATTTCATAATCTTTCATAAAATCATCAAGGTAATATTTTATAGTCAGGTCCATTATCTCATTATCGATTATTCCTTCCTCAATAAGAGGAACAAAGGCAGGACATGCCGCTGAAAACAGATTTTTCAAGTTTTTGTTTTTATCCTGTATTTTGTCGACATAGGCGCCGCTTTTAATAGTCACCTTTGTAGCGAGAATACCTATATTATTTCCCGGATTGCAGTTTTCCGCCACAACCCTTGCCGTTGGAGAAATGGCGCTTATAATTGGAATGCCCGGATATTTTTCCCTCAACTCACCGATACAGGTTGCGCTTATAGTGTTGCATGCAATTACCATCATTTTCACATTATTTTTCACCATAAACTCGCCTATTTGCATAGTAAACTGTCTTATGGTGTCAGGTGATTTAGAGCCGTAAGGGGTTCTTGCGGTATCACCAAAAAAAATAATACGCTCATCAGGAAGCCTTCTCATTATGTATGGAATACTGGTCAGCCCTCCAATACCCGAATCAAAAAAACCGATAGGTCTATTGTCCATCTGTATTTCCTTTCACATTTATGATATACTCTATTTATTATACAACAGGAGGCAAAAATGGGAAACAAAAAATTAAAAACCCGTGAGGAAATAGCGCCGGAATTCAAATGGCGATTAGAAAAAATGTATTCAAATGATACTGATTGGGAAAAGGATTTATCTGATGCAGAAGCAATGGCAGAAGACTTCTCTAAATTTAAAGGTCACCTTGGAGATGGTCCCGCCGTTTTGGCTGATGCACTTGAAACCTGTGACAAAATAGAGCTTAAGCTTGAGCGTGCTTTCGTCTATGCGAGAATGAAGCTTGATGAGGACAATAAAGTTGCAAAACAGCAGGCAATGCACGACAAGTCAAAACAGTCCATAGCAAAGATTTCTGCAGCACTTAGCTTCATAACACCTGAGCTTATTTCTCTGCCGGGGGATACTCTCCTTACATTTTCCGAAAGAGAAGACAGGCTAAAGGTTTACAAGCATATGTTCCAAAATTTACTGCGCCGTAAGGAGCATGTTCTTTCTGCACCGGAAGAAGCTTTGATGGCACAAGTCGGAGAAGTTTTTGGTGCAACGAATACGATTTTTACCATGCTCAACGATGCTGATATGAAGTTTGGACAAATTACCGACGAAAACGGTGATGAAGTTACCCTGACCCACGGAAACTACATAAACTTCATGAGAAGCCATGACAGAAAAGTCCGTAAAGCAGCTTACGAGTGCTGCTATAGCGCATACAAAGACTTAATAAATACATTGGCGGCAAGTTACAACTACAATGTCAAAACCGATGTTATAACAAGTAGGATAAGAAATTATACATCTTCAAGAAGTGCTTCATTGTCAAGCGGAAACATATCTGAAGATGTTTATGACAACTTGATTTCTGCCGTTCATGAAGCCCTTCCAGCTATGCATGAATACATTGAATTGAGAAAGAAAGTGCTGGGAGTTGCAGAGCTTAAAATGTATGATGTCTATGTTCCTCTCGTTGAACTTCCTGAAAAACATATATCCTTTGAAGAAGCGGTTTCAATGTCCTTGGAAGGTCTTGCTCCGCTTGGAAAAGAGTATCTTGAACAATTTCAAAAAGGGATAAATGAAGGCTGGGTGGATATTTACGAAAATGAGGGAAAAACAAGCGGCGCTTACAGCTTCGGCTCCTATGACAGCGATCCTTATGTTTTAATGAACTATGACAACAGACTGGAAGATGTTTTCACCCTTGTTCACGAAATGGGTCATTCCATGAATTCCTACTACACAAGGAAGAATCAGCCCTTTGTCTACGGAGATCACTCTATTTTCACCGCAGAAGTGGCATCAACTGTAAATGAATCGCTTTTGATGAAGCACCTTCTCTCAGGCAGTAAAGATAAAGAAATGCGTAAGTATATTCTCAATATGTACATCGAAGCATTCAGAACAACCCTTTTCCGGCAGACTATGTTTGCAGAATTTGAGCACATGACACACAAATATGTTGAGGAGGGAGGAAGTTTGACGGCTGAATGGCTGAACAAAACTTATGATGATCTTAATACCATGTATTTCGGGCATGCACTTACACACGATGATTTCATTAAGTACGAATGGTCGAGAATACCTCACTTCTACAGAAGCTTCTATGTATATCAGTATGCAACCGGATATTCGGCAGCTACGGCAATTTCCAAACTCATACTGGAAGATGGGGAAAAAGCCAAAGATGCATACATAGAGTTTCTGAAATGCGGAACAAATGATTATCCGGTGGAGCTTCTTAAAATTGCCGGAGTAGATATGGAAAGCAAGAAGCCTGTGGCAAATGCAATGAAAACCTTTAAAAAACTGGTTGAGGAACTGAAAGGATTGTTTTAACCTATGGAAAAAGTTATAAGCGTTTACTCTAACAACAAAGGAACTTCTCCTGAAATAGAAGCAATAGTAACTGAAAAATTAGAAAAACTGGGTTTTAAAGTTACAGAAGGGCTATGTCCAAACGCGGACCTATTGGTCTGTATAGGTGGAGACGGAACATTTTTCGATGCAATTCACAAGTGCAAATATCCGTCAATTCCCATTATAGGTATAAATACGGGACATCTCGGTTTTTTTCAGGATGTCTCTCCGGACAAAATAGATGAGTTCATAGACTGCTGTATCTCAGGAAACTATACGATACAACAGCTTTCCTTAATCAAAGCCAGCGTTAAAACTTCCCATGGAGAATTTGTACACTGCTGTCTGAATGAAACGACCATCAGAAGTAATAATTTCAGAAGTATTCATCTCGACATCTATGTAGATGAAAAAATAATTGAGTGCTGCAACTGTGACGGTATGGTACTTGCTACACCTACCGGAAGTACCGCTTTCAACTATTCTTTAGGAGGAAGCATAATTGATCCGCGCCTTGATCTCATACAGATTACACCCATCGCTCCTATGAATAATACTGCATATAGAACCCTTTCCTCCAGTATTATTTTACCATCCTACGCCCCTCTCAAACTTGTTCCTGCAATGGAACGAGATACGAGCCTATGTATAATAAGAGACGGGTACAAGAACGAATACACCGATGTTCAGGAAATAACAATTTCAACCTCTGACAAGAAAATAAACCTTATTCGTTCAAAGGATTTTGATTTCTGGTCAAAGGTTAATTCCAAATTATTGTAGGTACATATGAGAGAATTTGAATTCACAGTAGAAAAAGAAGACGAAGGCATGGGACTTCGCAAACTGTTGAAAAAGCGTTTTGGCTTTTCAGCAAGACTTTTGACAAAGCTCAGTGCAAATAAACAGGTGTACCTAAACGGTGAAATACTGAAGGGATACATGAAACCGAAGTCCGGCGACATCATAAAAGCAGTATTACCGGAAGAAAAAAGCCATTTTCCCGAAGCGGATATCCCCATCAGCGTTATATATGAAGATGAAGATCTTCTGATAATCAACAAACAGGCCAAGGTGACCGTACACCCTACAAGGCTTCACCAAGATGGAACAATTGCAAACGGTCTTATGAAGTACATGCGCGAGAATAACAAAAACTTTAAAATAAGATTTGTAAACAGACTGGACATGGATACATCCGGCTTGCTAATCGTAGGGAAAAATTCCAATGCTCAGGATAAAATAATTCATCAGATGCATAGAGATAATGTCGGCAAAACATACCTGAGCTTAGTGAAGGGCATAGTATCTGAAAATAAATTTACCATAAACCTGCCAATCGGAAGACCTGATCCCGAAAGTCCTGTCAGGGCCGTCATGAAAGAAGGCGGCAAGCCCTCCGTTACTCATGTAGAGGTATTGGAACGATTCAGTTCAGGTTTTTCACTTCTGAAGGTTCGACTGGAAACGGGAAGAACTCATCAGATTAGAGTTCACCTTACCTATTTGGGACACCCGCTCTGCGGAGATGAACTTTATGGAGGTGCATGTAAAAAAATAATAGACAGGCAGGCGTTACACGCATACAAACTTTCCTTTATCCATCCCACAAAGGATAAATTTATGGAATTTGAAGCACCTCTTCCTGATGACTTTTTAAAAGCTATAGATATTGTTAAAAATCTTTAGTCGCAAATTATCATGCGATTATAAAACTGCAAGATTGTAAGGAGGAATATGGGATTATCCCCATATGTCGCAAACATGAAAATTATCAGAGCAAAGCACAGCGGTTTTTGTTTCGGCGTAAAAAAAGCAATTCAAATAACATTAGAAAATGTGGAAAATAAAGACAATAATACCGGAAGGATTTTTACCTGCGGTCAGCTGATACACAATACTTCCGTAACCGACGAATTGTCTCGTAAAGGTGTGAATATTATAAATTCCCCTTCTGACGCCACTGAAAAGGATACCATAATTGTGCGTTCACATGGCGAACCCAAGGAATTTTATAAACTTGCAGAAAACGTGGGTGTAAAAGTTATCGATGCCACCTGCCCTTTTGTCTCCAAAATTCATGAACTCGTCAGCGACGCATATCTCCATGGAAAAAATATAATCATCGTTGGCGACAGAGAGCATCCTGAGGTGATAGGAATCAACGGATGGTGTGAGAATTCAGCTTACATATTCAGCTCTGCCAAAGAAGCCGAATCATTTTCTGAAACCTGCGCCTTTTTAGTCAGTCAGACCACCCTGAAAGAAGAAACTCTTCAGGAAGTAATAACCTTACTCACAAAAAAAGGTGTGGATTTAGAAGTACAAAATACCATATGCAATGCAACTTATCAAAGACAAAAAGCAGCTTCTAACCTGGCAGAAAAAGTTGATGCCATGATAGTTATAGGAGGCAGAAATTCATCCAATTCACAAAAATTGTATGAAATTTGCAAAAAAAAGCAAAATAATTGCCTATTTATTGAAGATATTAACGATTTACCGTTGAAAGAATTTGAAAAATGTAATACAATAGGAATAGCGGCAGGTGCATCGACGCCTGAACGCGTAATTAAGGAGGTTATTTCTACAATGAGTGAAAACATCACTAACGAAAACATTTCAATGGCGGACATCATGGATGAAATCGATGCTTCATTGGCTCTACCGAGAACAGGTGCAATTATCACAGGTAAAGTTGATCAAGTAAATGAAAACGATGTCATCATAAACATGGGCTGCAAAAAAGACGGCATTCTCACTACAAATGAAGTATCATTAGAAGAAGGCCAAACTCTATCTGATTTATTCAAAGTCGGCGACGAAGTCACAGCTAAAGTTATCAAAACTGATGACAACGATGGCGGTATCCTGCTGTCAAAGAAGAGACTGGAAGTTAACGAGCATTGGAACGAAATCAATGAAGCTCTGGAGAATAAGACAACTATTGATGTGAAAGTTGTCAGACCTGTTAAGGGCGGCGTTATTGCTGCCTACAAGGAAGTTTCCGGATTCATCCCACTATCTCAGCTGTCCAACAAATTCGTTGAGAATGCAGATGAATTTATCGGACAGGTACTTTCCGTTAAGGTTACTCGAGTTGATCAGAGAAGAAACAGAGCAGTATTCTCACACAAAGCAATTCTAACTGAGGAAAGACAGAAACAAATCGATGAAATTTGGGAAACACTGAATATCAACGATATTGTAGAAGGAACCGTAATGAGATTTACAGATTACGGTGCATTTATCGACCTGGGCGGTATAGACGGGCTTCTGCACATTTCTGAAATTTCATGGGGTAAATTAAAACATCCCGGCGAAGTTTTGGAGATCGGTCAGACTGTAAATGTGAGGATTCTGTCCATGAACAAGGAAAAGGGTAAGATTTCTCTTGGTCTGAAGCAGACCACACCTGAACCTTGGTCAGTAATTGAAGACAACTATCATGTCGGTCAGATTGTATCCGGAAAAGTTGTTCAGCTGAAAGAGTACGGTGCATTCATCGAACTTGAGCCCGGTTTGGACGGACTTGTTCACATTTCAGAAGTTGCAAACAAACGCGTAGCTAATATCGGTGAAGAGCTGACCATCGGACAGGAAGTAAACGCGAAGATTCTCGATATTGATACGGAAAGAAAGAGAATAAGCCTGTCAATTAAGGATGCAGTTGGAGAAGAAGCTCCTGAAACTCCTGCTGAAGATACTACGGAAGGCTTGGAAGAACCCGTTGGAGTCCTTGAAGATGAAGACGGCGGATTCTGCGATGTGTTTGGCGGCTGCTAAACCTGTTGCATTTCGGAATGCATATTAAAAGGAACCATATCGGTTCCTTTTTCTATTTCCGTATTTTCTCATCGTAATAAATTCTATTAAACTTGCAGCTGACAAGTTTCAAATCTCCTCCGCTTATTTCAATAAAGTCTAAAGCTTTCTCCAGTACCTTTGACTTTCTGTCATGAGCAGATATTTTCGGTAAACTTTCTATTATAAGTTTTTTTATATCCTCTACTATTTCTCTCTTTGAACTGTACAAATACGGAACATATAACATCATAATGTTCTTGTCCTTTGTGTTACACATTATGTATCTTGAATCTATTTTATATTCACCTATAAAGAGATAACGATTTTCAGTTTCAATCATCCCCACTACTACATCGGCAATGACCTTAAGCAGATAAAAAGAATTTATATTCTCTATATTTGAAAGGGAGACAAAATTTCCAATATCCACTATGGCGAAAGTGTATTTTTCCAAATTAATAAAAGCCATTTTAAAGAACAACTCTAATTTATTCTTGGATAGAATCTCTTTCTGATACTCTTTAAAAGAATCTTTAGGATATTTGATTTCAATAAAATTACTCATTTTATCCCCCACATTTGCTACAAGGTCTGTAGTTTTTTTCTAATGCCGCATCTTTAGATATACCTATATAATATTTCTTCACAGACTTACATCTTGATAAATGATACGCCTCACCTGCTCTTTCAAAGCAAAATACCGGATTTCCCATAGCTGCCGTATGTGACTTGCAGTTTGGACAACTATGGTATTTCCTCTTTATTTCATCGTTTAAAAACACTTGATGACAATAAGCGGAAAGATATCTGCAGGATTTATTATGATATTTCTTTCCCTCATCCGGAAACACGTACACAATCTTACCTCCGCCATCTTTGCCGTCATAATATGTTCCTGAGAAGGCTCTGCCAACCATGGTTCCTGAATATTTCAGTGTGCTTATTTCCCCCAAAGGATTCTTTTTGTCAATGGTGCTTTTAAAGGATATTTTTATTAAATCCTTTAATCCATTTTCCTTATACAGGTATTTATACTCAGTTATTTTAAAATTCGATAAATTCCTATTTTCTCTTCTGACTCTCGTATATACGGAAACGGGAAGCGCCGGCATATTTTTTCTGATCGCATTTTTCGCCATTTCCAGACGAAGCTCCTCGGCGCAACCGTAATTAATATTTTCATAAGTTCTTATTGCTATAATTATACTTATCAATAAAAATACGGTTATTATAAAAGCAGGCAATATCACAGACGCCTCCACTATGTAACTTCCCCTTTTATTAAATCTGCACCCGCGCAATGTCTCTTTCTCCCTATTCTCGTTTCGGCGTGTATTCTTTTTTAACAAAATGCTCTCCCCCATTTACCTTGAATTTTGCATGTAGTCCCGTACTATAATTTTTTAGTCTAAAACCTCCATAATACATAGTCTGCATATTTATCTCAATTAAATCCATCATTCTGTTAAGTTTTATATCATCCTTCATTAAAAATATCATAGCAGAAATATAATCCGCATAATTTTCTCCACTGTCATTATTAACATGTACATACGGCAATTCTGTATGAAAATCTGTTTTTTCTAAAGCCTTCTTCTCCGCAGAATGAGATGTTTTGGCATCCGGTTTCTTTTTCATTGCGCTTTTTAAAATAGATTTAAGATCTGTTGCCCATGAGTTATCGGTTTTGCAAAAAGGCACTTTCCCCCCTTTCAGAAGGATTATATAATCATTTCTCGCTTCTGCTAACGACCAGGCAGCCTGAATCGCCTTCTGCGTAGCTGCGGCCCAAGGTCCCGGAGTCAAAATTTCCGCTGCCGCCAGAGTCTCGGCCTGTTTCTTTCCGTCTGTCTGCAGATAGACTAAATTCATAATACTCCTTATTATAATGATCTTTCTCTTCGTAGATTTTCTATTTTTTTCATCGCTTAATTTCCCGTTCAATATATACTCTTCTTCAAGGTTGAAATAAGTTCTTCCAAGCTTCTTGTCCTCTAAATCATTTTTGAAGTATTTTTCTACCGCCGATTGTAAAATCAAGTTGAACATGTAAAGTAAAAAAGTCCATAAGGCACCT
>CALZYE010000002.1 GCA_945830395.1 uncultured Clostridia bacterium | reverse complement strand
GTGTATAAGAGTCATATTCAAAAATTTTGAATGGAAAGTCAATTAAAAAATTTAACCGGATTTCCAAATGTAGCATATTCATTATCTGTAATATCATTATTTAATGGAGAAAATGAGCAAAAGAAGTATAGTTTTTTTGTAAAGGTGGAAGACGGCAGTTTGTTGCAAAATTCTATAGAAGAGATGATCAAAGATATAAGAAAAGGAGAAATCATCAATTATTTCGGAGCAAAATCAAGTTCAGGGTTTAATATATTTGAGGTGTGTGAGATAAAAAAGACGGTAGCAAACCCGTCATCTAAAAAATTTCAAGTATATTTGAATCTTGGAATGTTGTTGCCGGAATTTAGTAAAATAAATAGTAGAAATTCATTTTTGAATTTGCATGTATCAGACAGAAAACCATATGATATAGAGAATAATGTTGAAAAAGCAATTTGTTTTATAAGTTCGGGCAGTGTGATTTCGAAAGGGGATAATGCTGCTGACGAGTTTGAATTGTCAAGAAGCATACGTAATAAGTATAATTTATTGTATAAAGATGCAATTATTTTTGGCAATTCTTACCTTGAAGGGCTGGAGGTATAAATATGGAAATTAAATTTAATACAGTATCGCCGGTGATATTGTCAGGAAGAAGTTCATATGCCCTGTATGAAGGAATAGATTATGAAGAGGCGAGGAAAGAGGGCAGTGAAAAGATAAGTATAATATATCCTTTTTGCAGTTATGAAAATAGAAATAATAAACCGGATAAAGGTTTTGAAAAAGCAAATTCATATTGTATCCCTGCTTCATCGCTGAAGGGAAGTATTTTATTAAATGAAAATGGCAAAAAAAATGATTCAAAAGAAGAAAACTCATTCAGACAGAATGTTATTTTTAAAGATATTTCAATAAAAAAGGAACACATTATTTTGAAAAGTGTATGCAAGTTTCAATATCTTTATCAGGAGTTAAAAGAAAGTAATGAAGCACATAAAAAAGTTGATAAAACGCCTGAATATGGAGAATTTTTCCCAAATGTAAAAATTGAAATGTTAGATGCAGGTGTTAGTTTTAAGGGAAATGTTTTAATAAAAGATACAAAAAAAGATTTAAAGAGAACTTTTGAAAAAAGACTTGATAAAACATGCAGTATTACAGATGATAAGTTGAAAAGATATATTAACGAAATAAATTTCAGAATTCAAAAAGTTAAAGATTTGGGAATATCAGAAGAGAATAAAGAAAGTGTTATAGAAGAGTTAAAAGGTATAAAAAAAGCAATATGCGATATAAGAAAAAAAGAAAAAAGATATATTTTTCTCGGAGGTTATAAAGGAATACTTGGCAGTTTAACAAAAGTACAGACTGGAAGCATCATGACCGGCTTTTATATTGATAAAGAAACGAAATTGCCATATGGAATAGTTGAAGTTATAAAATAAAAATATATTAGTGAGAGAATTAAGGTTCCGGCTCATTTGTCACCTGGAAACAATTTAACGCTTAGGTGGCTATAGCAAATTCCAATCACCTTTTTGTGTGTAGAAATACATGTGCCGGTGCATTGACCTTGAAAAGTCAGATGAAATGGTACTGCTAACAATATTTCGTTAAATATATTTTAATATATGCTGGCTGCTTTACGCGGCATATTCCATAGATTCAGGGACCGGTGATTTTATGTATAAATATTCCTTTGAATTCAAAAAAATGGAAAAAACAGGAGCCGGATATTACCGATACTTTTGTTGGAAATAATGATAAGAAATGTTCAAAGTCGCTTGGAGAAGTTTTTTGCAAATCTGACATATAATTAACAAAATTCTATTGACGATATTTGCAAAGTGTGTTACCTTTTAGGTGTAATGTGAAAAAAATAACTATCAGTATATTATCTCGTGATTGGTGAGGATTTTATACATCTATTTTTTTGCGATTTTTTCCGGAAAACCACAGTTTGGAAGGGACATAAAAGATATTGGAAAAGACATAAGAGATAGCTGCCAGTTTTTTTGGTGTCCTGTGGTGAGTGTAGCATTCGTAACTTATCTGTTGGTGTGTTTCAATAAATGCAAGGATGCAAATCAAATTGAATAATCAGCTTGGCATATTTGATTTTAGGCGGCCGACTAAAATTTATGCAGGGCTTTTTATTATATGGTAGGAGTTGTTTCATCTTTATAAGTAGAGGAGTTTTAAGATGAAAAATGGAAAGAAGATGAGAAGTAAACTTTCTAAGGCGGTTGTTGCCACTATTGTGGCGATTACTATGATTGTTCCTGTATCGGCATTCGCATCTGTTGCAGGAATTCAGGCAGATAAGACTAAACCGGGTAAATCGCTGGCAGGCGTATACCCTGCAAAGAAAGTCGGACTTCAGATTTCATTGTCAGAGGATGCAAAGCATAACGCAAAGATTAGCGTTAACGGTATCTCTGACGAAGAACTTGAAGCGGCAATCAAAGAGAATAAGATAGAGTATACATTGAAAAGAGATTCAAGCAGAACATATTTGAATCCGGAAAAATACCCGAATCAGTTTGCAGGCGGAAAATTAAGCGATTGGGTTACTCAGAAACCTGGTGGAAAAGACAGGATGATTACTGTTGAAAAAGCAGAAATCGAAAATGAGGATTTGGTTTTGACCTTGAACACAAAGTGCATGTTCTACAAAAAAGGTAAGGTGGACTACAGTATACCTCACACTGAAGGCGGTTCTTACATGGACCATTGCGGATACTTCGTACTGGAAGCAAAGGTTGGAGACAAGGTTTTAGGGAAATTAAAGACCAAGGTTGTTCCGTATGACTCATACAAGACAGTTTATGAGCTATATGATGACATGGAGGCTCTTGCCAAGACAAAGACCGATGTGCATCTTGAAAAAAGATCCATGGGTCAGACCACTGTAGATGGATACGATCTTCCTTACTTCGTTATTTCCGACAGCAAAGAATCTGTTGATAAATGGCTTAAATATAAAGACGAAGTGGAGAAAAACCCAAGCGGAGTTCTCAAGAAAATCGAAAGCGGAGAATACAAGGACTTGCGGGTTCCGGTTGTGGCTTCCAACTGCCATCCGAATGAACATTCTGCAAATAACGGAATTATGAAATTTGCGAAGATGCTGGTAAAGGAAAAATCCATCTCTTACAACGAACTGGAAAGTTATACGGAAGCGGGCAAGGAGCTTCTAAAGAAGGAAATGAAAGCTAATAATACGGCTGTTCCCGAACTGATTAAGGACTATACAAAGCAAATCGGTTATGTTCGCGGAAACAGCGACGGGCTTTCAGCGCCGCTTGATCTTAAGAAGTATTACAATGTTGCAAACAAAGACATAGATGTGAAAGATTTGCTGAAGGATGTAATCGTCATCGTGGTTCCTGCGCAGAACATGGAAGGTTACGAAAACAGTATGCGTGAACCGTCCACGGGAATTGATGTTAACAGAGATGAAGCAAATCAGGTTAACAGCGAGGATGCGAACCTGCAGCATATGCTGAATCAGTGGAATCCTATGGTTTTCACAGAGGTTCACGGAAGAGTTGAGGGAACTTTGGTTGAACCTTGTACTCCTCCTCATGAACCTAACTTTGAATACGATCTGATTGCCAAACAGTTTGTTGAACTTGGCGAAGCTTTAGGAAACGGTGCTATAGCAAATAATAAAAAGTATAACAGCTTTGAGATGCCTGCCAGAGATTACCTTAAAGATGACAGTTCTTCACCGAGCGGAAAGAGTTGGACAGAACCTTGGGATGACATGACTACCGCTTACGGATCTCAGTATCCGGTTCTCATAGGGACATGCGGAATAACATACGAGCTGCCGGCATACAACGATGTTACCACGGACAAGATGGTTCCCTACGGCCTTTTAAATCAGTCCGTTTATGTGAAAAACCACAAAACAGAGCTTCTTACTTCTCAGGCGAAACTGTTTGAACGCGGAGTTAAGAACAGCAACAGCAACAAAGAAGTCGGAAAGTTCTATGTTGACCAGTATGACAGGTCGGCAACAGGTCAGGCTGAGCTGATGAGACCTGTATTTGACGGAAAAAATCAGAACAAGAACTTCTATCCTGAATGCTACATAATTCCAATGGATAGAAATAACCAGAAGAATTTACTGGAAGCGGCAGAGGATGTGAAATACTTTACAAGAAACGGCGTAAAAGTGAATGTGGCTGACAAAGCCTTTACCTATGCCAGTGTTAAATATCCTGCAGGAACCGTGGTAATTCCTATGTACCAGGCTAAACGCTCTCTTGCAAACAGCCAGTTGTCAGACGGCACATTTGTTTCTGTTTGGAGCGGGCTGTACTCAGAGTCCTATGCGCAGAGATCAAGAGCTCGCGGGTATGATAGAATTATAGTTGCTGAACCTAAGGCATATAACAGCATAAAGGCTTCCTGTGGAAAGGTTCTTAACTATGAAAGCGCATTATCCTATCTAAAGGGTAAATCCTCACAGTTCACAGGAGTTAAAAATGCGGATGTTATCATTGAAAATGTTTCAGAAGACTCATCGGAAGCGGTTTTGGAGCTTTTGAGAGCCAAGAAAAAAGTGGCAATGATTACAGAAGGAAAAGATCAGGGAGACTTTATCTGCTCATATAAAGATTTCCAAAAGGTTGCATCAAAATATCTTTTGACGGCAACAGGAGTATATGGAAAGAATATAAAAGCGAAGCTAATCAAGAAAGCTCCTAAGATCTATATTTGCGGAAAACCGGGACCTAATAAAACCGGATTTGTCAATACAAATGAATTATACTGGTCAAACAACAACTATAACTTCAACAGATACGCCGTTAAGGCCATGGGGTTTGAAACTGCAGCCGCAGCTTCCGAGGCTGACTTGATTCTGAATTCAACACAAGAAAGACTTCCAAGCGATGTTACAAACGCAGTGAAATCAGGTATACCTTATCTTGGACATGGAGAGGAAGGCTGTCAGCATTATGCAGGTGCGCTGCAGGGACTGACTGTCGAGTACTGTGAAAAGGGTGTTGACATGTTGGGATTCGTCAAATATCCAAATGTGACCTTGACTAACAGCACATATGTTAAGGAAAAAGACGATGTTATGTATGAATACGGAACAAGGTGGTTTTCTAATGTTCCTGAAAAAGCAAAGGTTATCGTACAAAACGCAGGGAAAAAACCGCTTCAAGGGTGCATCGGACTATATGAAGAAAGCCTAAAAGCTGATTTTGACAAATATAATAAGGGGATACAGGCCATTGAATATAATGAGGATGGTATGAAGCTGGTGCTGTTTGCAAATCAGTTGACCTACAAAGCCCACCAGCAGGACGAATTCACATTTATCAGCAATGTTGCTTTCTCAAAGAATTTAAGCGAAAGAGCTTATAAAGGAAAGGGAAAGGCTAAACCCGGCGACGGAGCAAAGTTAAAGAACACCAAAATCAAGCTTAATGCAAAAGCTGAAAAGGCAAGTGTAAAATTAACCTGGAAGAAGTCCGGAAAAGAATATTTGACGGGGTATCAGATTTACAGATATAACAGCAAGGCTAAAAAATATGTAAAGGTTAAGACCGTTAACGGAAAATCAAAGACTTGGACACAAAAGAAGCTGAGAAAGGCTGCTTACAAGTATAAGATTAGAGGTTACAAGAAGATTGGAAAGAAAACCTATTATACAAAATGGTCAAATGTTAAGACTGTAAAGGTTAAGAGGGTCTAAAAAAATCCCCAAAAGGCTTAAAAAGTCTAAAATATAAGTTATTCGAGGCATGAGAGTGCTTCTACGGAGAGTGGAGTATAGGCGCTTTCTTGAACTTGCCGCATAGGCTGTCCAAGAAAATGTCCGCCCCCTCGCCTCTCCAAGGAAAGGAAAGAAGTTCAAAGAGTAGATAACTGCTTTTAGAATAAATCCTCAATGAGAGAGCAGCTGATATCAGCTGCTCTCTCGCTGTGTGCTATTTAACGGCTGCTTCCAAAGCCAGCTTCATCATATCGGTGAATTTTGTTTGACGCTCTTTAGGCGTTGCATTATCTCCGGTTACAAAGTGGTCACTTATGGTCATAACGGCAAGAGCATTTTTCTTTGAATAAGCTGCATTCATGTATAGAGCGGCAGCCTCCATCTCCACAGCCATGACCCCCATTTTTGCCCAGCGTTTCCACCAGTCATCGGTTGTTTCGTAGAATACATCGCAGGACACGATATTTCCTGCCTTAAAAGATATGTCTTCAGCTTTTCCTGCAGCCTGCAGCTTGCATAAAAGCTTGTAGCTGCATGAAGGAGAAAACTGACCGGGAACATCAAATGCATGTTGATAATTGGAATCTGTAGACGCACTGATAGCGACGACAATATCTCCAACCTCTGTTTCTTCGCTAAATGCTCCGGCTGTGCCTATTCTTATTATATTTTCAACATTATGCTGGTTATATAACTCATATGAGTATATTCCCATGGAAGGCATTCCCATGCCGCTGCCCTGGACAGAAACGGGAACTCCCTTATATGTGCCGGTGTAGCCGTACATATTTCTTATGTCATTGTACAGCACAGCCCCTTCTAAAAAATTTTCCGCAATGAATTTTGCACGAAGAGGATCTCCGGGCATAAGTACCGACGGTGCGGGTTTTGTATTATTGTCTGTTGCAATGTGAAGCGACATGATAACCTCCTTTTTTGATACGGTGTCATAATAAAACTTGTGATTAAACTAAAAATATTTTATCACACAGAGCCGGTGCCGGCAATGACAGTGGAAGCAGCTTTGTTTCTATTTTCTTTTTTTCATCATTTCGTTTTTCTGAAAATCCCGGAACTTTGTACACTGAAGGAGTTTGCGGCAATTAAAAAACCATGGGAGACACTCCATGGTTTTTCTTGCTCATTGCATGTGTATTCTAGCTTATACACCGGTGGGGACGGGTGAGACTTATTTTGCAGCTTTTGCTGCGTTGAATTTCTTTGTTATCTGAGAAACTTTTCTGTTTGCTGCCTGCTTGGAAATGGTATGCTTACCGGCTGCTTTCTTAAGCTTCTTTTCTGCAAGATCCCTTTTCTCTGCTGCTGCTTCCAAGTCGCCCTGTTCCAGCGCCTTATTGTAATCCTTAAGAACTTGCTTTAGGTTCTCTTTGATTCTTCTGTTTAGTGCTGTTTTCTTGTCGATAACTTTAATTCTTTTCTTTGCGGATTTGATATTTGCCATAGTATTTTCCCCACTTTCTTTATCTATGAAATAACTTACTCTAAATTCGCCCCATAAGTATATATCAAATTAGAGGAAATTGCAAACTTTATTTTAAGGCTTGCGGCAATTACTAGGATTAGTTGATAGAATATTTGCGTTTTTGTAAAAACACCTTTTTTTAATATGTTAAATATGATATACTAATTGTGAGAATATTGATTCTCAAAACAGAATGGTTGTATTCGATAATAGAAAGGACAGTTAAATATGAGGAATAATAGACGCTATATTGCAGTTTTTTTGTTTACGATGCTATCTGTTGCCATGATGTCAATAGTCTGCTTTGGAGAGGAGAACTCTTCTGCTGACGGGAGCCCTAACAATGTAAATGGAGTTGCTGCACAATATGATGAAGTCGTGCCACCAAATGATGATGTGGTTCCGCCAAAACCTGAGGAAGAACCTGAAGCGGAAGTGCTGAATGGGTTGAGAAAGATTGACAATGATTATTTTTTCTATGTCAACGGCAAGACAATCAAGGAACAATGGAAGAAAATCGAAGGAAAGAAATATTACTTCGGTAAAAACGGCAAGGCATATAAGGGTCTTAAAACTGTGAAGAATAAAAAGTTCTATTTTTCGCAATCAGGTGAAATGATGGTGGGTGCTGTTAAAATAGGCAAGCACGTATATTTTTTCAAAGACAACGGAATGAATGTGAAGAAAGGCTTTATTAAATGGGCAGGCAATAAATATTATTGCAGTGGCAAGAGCGGAAAACTTTTCAAGGGCTATCATTCCATAGGCAATAAGGGGTACTACTTCTACAAGTCGGGCAAAAAAGTTTGCATAATGGCAAAGAAAACATATATAGGGCATCTCTGGATTCCTGCAGACGGGAAGCTTAATTCGACTTATGCAAAGGGAATTAGGATTTTAAATAAAAAGGGATGGACCTTAAGAAAAGCATATAATTATGCAGTTGCAACAAAATACATCGACATGGGAGGTCTTAGAAGCACATATTCTTTTGCCGATTACGGATTTTCGACAAGGAGGGGAAATTGCTATGTGCAAGCTGCGGAGTTCTATGTGTTGGCAAAACTTTTGGGATATGATGTAAAACATGTGCATGGCTTGGTAGTCGGTGCGTGGAAATTTCCTCATTCATGGACGGAGGTTAAGCACAACGGCAAATGGTGGGTTTACGACCCTAATTTTGAGAATTTAAGAACAAGAGATGGAAACAGAGTCCGTAGCGGTTATAAAATTTGGTATGGAAAACCGGGGACATGGAGATATGGAACTCCGAAATTATTAAAGAGATAGCTCGAATATAGGGAAATAATGTGCTGTGATTTAGATTATCAAATCTGAGTTACAGCATTTTATATTCCGATAAAATATGATATAATCACATTTGCAGGCTGAATTGAGCCTTTGAACAAGAATTTAAAATTTATGTAAAGGAACTTGAATATTTACAATGGACTATCAGAAATATATTAGAAATTTTAGCATTATCGCTCATATTGACCATGGGAAATCCACCTTGGCGGACAGAATCATAGAAAATACCGGCCTCGTTGCACATCGTGACATGAAGGAGCAGTTTCTGGACAACATGGACTTGGAAAGAGAGAGAGGAATTACAATAAAACTCCAGACCACGAGACTTGTGTACACAGCAAAAGACGGGAATGAATATGTACTGAATTTGATTGACACCCCGGGACATGTGGACTTTAACTATGAGGTGTCAAGAAGTCTTGCTGCCTGTGAGGGAGCCGTTCTCGTCGTGGATGCGACTCAGGGAGTTGAAGCTCAGACCATGGGAAATGTTTACCTTGCCATGGATGAGGATCTTGAGATTATTCCTTGCCTGAATAAGATTGACCTTGCCAGCGCAAGACCTGACGAAGTTAAAAAAGAAATTGAAGATATGATTGGAATCGAAGCTGAAGAGGCTCCTTTAGTATCCGCAAAAGAGGGAATAGGCATTGAGGAGCTTCTGGAAGAAGTGGTGGCAAAGGTGCCGGCGCCAAGCGGAGATGAAAACGGAAAGCTGAAAGCACTGATATTTGACTCAATCTATGATAACTATAAAGGTGTTGTTATCTATACCAGAATATTTGACGGTAAGGTAAAGGTAGGCGATGTGATTCGGCTTATGAGCACCCATAAGAAATATGAGGTTACGGAAGTAGGTATTATGGCTCCCGGTCATGTGCCTACAAAATGGCTGAGGGCAGGAGATGTAGGTTATATATGCGCCAGCATCAAACAGGTCAGAGACGCCAGAGTGGGTGATACCATTACGCTTGATATAGACCCTACAGAGAAGGTGCTGCCGGGATACAAAAAAATACAGTCCATGGTATACTGCGGGATTTATCCGGCAGAGGGAGAAAAGTACGAGTCCGTAAAGGATGCGCTTGAGAAATTACAGGTAAACGATGCGGCATTTATGTTTGAGCCCGAAACATCTACGGCTCTCGGGTTCGGATTCAGATGCGGATTTCTGGGACTTCTTCACATGGAAATCATAGTGGAAAGACTTGAGAGAGAATTCGGGCTGGGAGTAATCACCACATCCCCAAGCGTAGTATACAAAGTGGTATTAAACGATGAGACCGTTGAGATGATTCAAAACCCTACGAATCTTCCGGATCAGACGGAGATAGACCACATAGAAGAGCCTATAGTCAAGGCGGATATTATGATTCCTAAGGATTATGTGGGAACTATAATGGAGCTTTGTCAGCAGAGAAGGGGAAAACTTCTGGGAATGGACTATATAACTACGGAAAGAGTAGACATCCACTACGAGTTGCCCCTCAATGAAGTTATTTACGACTTCTTCGATGCGCTCAAATCAAAGACCAAAGGTTACGGATCCTTGGATTATGAATTTGTTCGCTATGAGAAATCAAATCTCGTTAAATTGGATGTCCTTCTGAACAAGGAACTTGTGGACGCTTTCTCCATGATTGTTCATGAATCCAACGCATATAATCGAGGAAGATTTGTGTGTGAGAAGCTTAAGACAATCATTCCTATGCATCAGTTCGAGGTTCCGATTCAGGCAGCCATAGGACAGAAGGTTATTGCAAGGGAAACGGTTAAGGCATTCCGAAAGGATGTAATTGCCAAGTGCTATGGTGGAGATATTTCCCGTAAGAAGAAGCTTCTGGAAAAGCAGAAGGAGGGGAAAAAGCGTATGAGGCAGTTCGGAAAGGTGGAGGTTCCTCAGGAAGCTTTTACTGCAGTTCTGAAATACGACGACAATAAATAGAGCGGATTTTACCATGGAAGAGAAGAAACTTGGAATATACATACATGTGCCTTTTTGCGAAAGCAAATGCAGCTATTGCGCTTTCTATTCAAAGCCTCTGGCAAGGTCGCATCAAAGCAGTAAGGCAGAAAGGTTTTATGTTCAGAATGTAATAGGCAAGATTATATCAAAGGGCATGAAGTACAGAAAAAAGTATATAGTCGACAGCATTTTTATAGGAGGAGGAACGCCATCGGTTCTCACTGCAGAGGAAATTGCGGCAATACTTGGAGCTGTGAATGAAAATTTTACCGTAAGCTCCGGAGCGGAAGTTACCATTGAAGTCAATCCAAGCTCCCTTACGGGAGAGAAACTGAAAAAATATAAAAGCTTTGGGGTAAACCGGCTTTCCATAGGAGCTCAGTCCTGCGATGATGAGATATTGAGGGTCTTAGGGAGAGCTCATAGACACGAGGATTTTCTTGAGAAGTTTCGATTGGCAAGAAAAGTCGGTTTCTCCAATATAAATGTAGATCTCATGTTTGCCGTACCTGGTCAGGATATGGATCAGTGGATAAATACCCTAAGGGAAATTATTGAACTTTCCCCTGAACATATTTCCTTTTACAGCCTTCAAATTGAAGAGGGAACGCCTTTTTACGATATGTATCTTGACGGAAGTCTTGACTTTGTCACGGAGGAAACGGACAGAGCTATGTATCACAAAGCCTTGGAGATTCTCAGAGAAGCAGGATATGAGCATTATGAGATTTCCAATGTGGCGAAGCCGGGGCATCAGTGCAGGCACAATTTGAAATACTGGTCTTTTCAGGAATATCTGGGTATAGGTGAGACGGCAAGCTCCTTTGTGGAGGGTGTCAGATTTACTGAGAAACCTCGAGAAGAATATCATGTGAACGATTTTGAGGATAATATCGGTGAATTCATGTTTACGGGATTGAGAAAAGTGTCGGGAATTTCAAAAACCGAGTTTAAGGCTCTATTCGGCAAAGAACTCTGGGAAGTTTATGAAAAGAGGAGGCACTTTCTGGACGAGTTCTTTGAGAAAGGGCAGCTCGTTGAAGAGGGTGATATACTTAGGATTACAGAATATGGATTCGATATATCCAATAACATAATGTCAGTCTTTGTTTAAAGTCCCTGCGCAGTGTCCCGTGGAGAAGGCGGCAGTCAAGTTATAGCCGCCTGTGTACCCGCTTATGTCCAACAGTTCTCCGCATACAAAGAGTCCCGGAACCAATTTTGACTCCATGGTTTTGGGATTTATCTCTTTTAGGGATACGCCGCCGCAGGTTACAAAGCCTTTGTCCAAAGGCAAGGTGCCGTTTACTTTAAAACGAAAATCCAAGACGGTATCTATGAGCTTTTTGCGCTGAGGTTCAGTTGTGGATTTCACAGGTGCTTCTTCGTCCAAGTCACAGATTTTAATGAGAAATACGCCGTATCTTTCGGGAAGCCACTTTTTAATGAGAGACTTCAAGGTTTTGCCGGGATTTTCATAAATCCGCCTGTTAAGAGACTCGGCAAGCTCGGCGGCAGAATAATCGGGCATGGAATTCAGGCTCACCGTTACATCGGAGGTATTTTCTTTTTTTTGAAGATTTTGCACAAAGGTGGAACAGCGCAGGGCGCATGGTCCGGAAATTCCAAAATGGGTGAAAATCAAATCCAACCTGTGCTTTGCAACGGACTTTCCCCTTTTATTCAGAACGCTTAGGGTTACATCCTGCAGTGAGAGACCTTGGAGGGTTGCTTTTTTTATGAAATTCTCAGAAGAGGTAATAGGTACCTCGCCGGGATAAAGCGGTGTTACAGTGTGCCCCAGAGCTTTTAGAAGCCTGTAGCCGTCGCCGTTTGAACCGGTGGCGGAAAAAGAAGCACCGCCCGCTGCAAGAATTACTTTATCAGCAAAGAACTTTTTTCCCCATGCGGTTTTTACTCCGGAAATCCGTTGTGAAGAAGTTGTGATTTCAGAGACGGCATCGCCGAGTATGACATTTACCTTTAGCTTTTTAAGCTCCGATATAAAGGCGGACAAAATAGTTTCAGCAGAATCTGTACACGGGAAAATTCTGCCGTGATCTTCTTCTTTCAGGCTGATACCCCTTGATGTAAAAAAATCCATTATATCCTCATTATCAAATTTGGAAAGTGCGCTGTGAAGAAATTTACCTCCGCAGGGAATATTTTCAATAATAGTATCTGTGGAATAAGAAGTTGTGAGGTTACACCTGCCTCCGCCTGTCAGAAGGAGCTTCTTACCCAAAGAATGATTTTTTTCAATTAAAAGCACTTTGCCGCTTTGAGCCGCAGCAGCGGCAGCCATAAGTCCGCCGGCGCCGCCGCCGATAACGATTACATCGTATTTCATCTTCACCTCATCAAATTTTTAATAACTCAAGTTATTTTACCATAGAATTTTGGATTTTGCTTTTAACTTTTACATACTTGGGAAATATATAATGTGTGATATGATTGGGAAAGAAAATGGGAGGAGTAGATGCAATCAAAATATAAAGGTATATTGTTTATAGTAATTTCGGCATTTTCTTTTGCCTGCATGAATATTTTCGTCAGAATGAGCGGGGATCTTCCTGTGATACAGAAGGCGTTTTTCAGAAACTTAATAGCTTTTTTCGTAGCTTACGGGATTATTTTGAAAAATCGCGACGCCGTTGTTTTGCCTAAAGGGAAAGTATGGTTTGACCTTACAGCAAGATCATTTTTCGGCACCGTTGGGATTTTTGCGAATTTTTATGCCGTTGATCATCTTGTCGTAAGCGATGCATCCATGCTCAACAAGCTTTCCCCTTTTTTTGTAATTTTGTTTTCCTATGTGCTGCTCAAGGAGAGAATGAAATTTTTTCAAGTGCTCTGCGTGCTCATGGCGTTTATCGGAACTTTGTTTGTAATAAAGCCCGGTGTTGCCGGAATGCCCTTTGTGCCGTCTATCGTGGGACTTTCCAGCGGAATATGTGCAGGAATTGCCTACACCTATGTGAGAAAACTTGGACTTTCAGGAGTTACCGGCTCCTTCATAGTGCTGTTCTTTTCAGGTTTTTCATGTGTGGTATCTCTTCCTTTCATAGTTGCAAACTTTGCACCTATGACATTTATGCAGACATTTATTTTGATTATGGCAGGTATATCGGCTGCAGGCGGACAGTTTTTTATAACCATGGCGTACACTCACGCTCCGGCAAAGGAGATTTCCATATACGACTATTCTCAGATAATATTCGCCACGGGACTTTCATTTTTTGTGCTGGGGCAGGTTCCGGATTTATGGAGCTTCATCGGTTACGGGATAATCATAGGAGCATCTTTGATAATGTTTCTTTACAACAGAAAAGCATATAGCGCAGAGATTAATATCTAACTTTTAGCAGCGGGGACTTTTCCAAGTGCATTTTTGCATTTATGGGGCTTTTATTTTGAGAATTGAGAAACAAAAAACGGTAAACCTTTCATTTACCGTCCTTTTCCGTAAGCCATCTGATTATTAGCGTTATCTTCTCTTTTTTGCGAATACTTCGCCGTTTGTTATCCAAGTTTTTCCGTTGTCAAAAGATGTTCTGTTTTCCCAATGAAATTTTGAATCGGAAATGTTATCAAATACCCATAAGTTCACCCCGTTATTATCATTCAGATTTGTTAAGATGATTTTATCTTCTACTTTCTCAGCCTCCAAATGAACCATTTTCCCCAAACAAGTATAACAAATATCCCACTTTTGTTTTTTAGGATTATACACCCTTATGGTCGTTCCATATTCCGCATCAGGCTGAGGATTGGATATTCTCTCTTGTCTTGAAGGACAAATAAAAATGTCTTGAACTCCATCACCGTTTAGTATTTCTGAAAATATCCATTCTCCAATTACATGTCTTTCATTTTCGGTACCTTTTCCGTCAACCCATTCAATATCCCACTCACCGATCAAATCGCTAAATATATTTCGTTTGGCGCTTCTTTCTCCTATTAACGCTTTATAAAATTCCATTGCTGTTACCCCCTTACTCAATTACTCTTATTGCACCCGATTTATTAGGTCTATTATACTGTTTTTAAGCTCTTTTTTCCACTATCAAATTTTCCTGCTTCCGATGCTTTAAGCTTGCTTAACTTCTCTTCGGATATTTTCTTATTCAAGTTGACTTTTGTGGTTTTTTTATTATAATTGAGAGTGCGTGTTTAGAAATACTAAACAAAAGGTTTAAAATTAAAGAAGTGCCGAGCGGAATCGATTTTTGTATCGCTGACGCATATATAAATAATACGGGAATGGAAAGAAAATGGATATTGGACATAGACTGAAAGAACTTAGAATTGCGAAAGGGTTGACTCAGGCAGAGCTGGCGGACAGGGCAGAGCTTTCCAAGGGATTTATTTCTCAGGTGGAAAACGATTTGACTTCTCCTTCAATTTCAACTCTTGAGGATATTCTCATCTGTCTCGGGACGGGAGTTTCGGAATTCTTTGCAAGGGACAGGGAGGAGCAGGTCGTATTCGGCTTCGATGATTACTTTGAGAAAACAGATTACGAGCTTAGAAACAAAACTGAGTGGATTGTGCCTACGGCGCAGAAGAACATGATGGAACCTCTCAGACTTACACTTTTGCCGGGAGGCTCAACATATCAGGACATGCCCCACGAAGGAGAAGAATTCGGATATGTTCTAAAGGGAAGAGTTACGATACACATAGGAGGAAAAACTTTTACGGCGAAAAGGGGAGAGGCTTTTTATTATATACCGGACAAACGCCACTACATCACATCAAAAAAGGGAGCAGAGCTTATATGGGTCAGCACACCTCCAAGCTTTTAAAAACAGGCGGTATCTCTTATATAGATTAGGGAGATTATAAGAATTTTATCGCTTTATATAACGGATTTTACAGGAGAATGAAAATGCAGTCACTGATTGAATTGAGAAATATTACAAAGGCATTTGAAGATAATGTGGTTTTGGATGACTTTAACCTAAAGGTAAATAAGAATGAATTTATAACGCTTTTGGGTCCTTCGGGATGCGGAAAGACAACCACTCTTAGAATTGTAGGGGGATTTGAGAGCGCCGACAGGGGGCAGGTGCTGTTTGAGGGAAAAGACATTACCGATTTGCCTCCGAACAAGAGAAATATAAATACGGTTTTTCAGAAATATGCTCTTTTTCCACACATGAGCGTGGGTGGAAACATCGCCTTCGGTCTTAAAATTGCGGGAAAAAGCGATGCATATATAAGGGATAAGGTGAAGTACGCCCTGAAGCTTGTAAACCTGGAGGGTTATCAAAACCGAAAAATAGATTCACTTTCAGGGGGACAGCAGCAGAGAATAGCAATGGCAAGGGCTATTGTAAACGAACCTAAGGTGCTGCTTTTGGACGAGCCTTTGGGGGCTTTGGATCTTAAGCTGAGACAGGATATGCAGTATGAGCTTATCAGACTTAAAAATGAGCTGGGAATCACCTTTATATATGTCACTCACGACCAGGAGGAGGCCCTTACCATGAGCGATAAGGTTGTGGTTATGAACGGCGGATATATTCAGCAGATGGGAACGCCGGAGGAGATATATAATGAACCTGAGAATGCTTTCGTGGCAGATTTCATAGGCGACAGCAATATTTTGGACGGTACTATGATTGAGGATTATCTGGTGGAAATCTGCGGAAAGAAGTTCAAATGCATAGATGACGGTTTCGGGAAAAACAAACCTGTGGATGTGGTTATAAGACCTGAGGATTTGATAATAGGAAAGCCGGGAGAAGGAAAGCTTGACGGTGAAGTTATACACAATGTTTTTATCGGCGTTTATTACGAAATGGAGATAAGAGCAGGCGGCTATGACTGGCTTGTTCAGAATACAAAGAGCTGTCCCGTAGGCGCTGAAGTCAGCCTGGATGTTACTCCGGAAAATATTCAGATAATGCATAAACCTACAAGTAAGGAAGAGGAGGCAATAGAGATAGATGTATAAAAAATACTTTGCATTTCCCTATGTGTTTTGGATTTTGTGCGGAACGATTATTCCTATAGGAATGATTTTCTACTATGGATTTACAGACAGAAGCGGGATGTTCACAACGGCAAATGTGCTTGCGATATTGGAGCCTGTTCACAGGAAAGCTCTGGGGATGTCTCTGCTGTTGTCGCTTATCAGCACGCTTATATGTCTTTTAACGGCATTCCCTCTGGCGCTGATTCTAAAGGGAAGCCGCCTTGGACGGAAAGGCTTTATGGTATTTATATTTGTGCTACCCATGTGGATGAATTTTTTACTAAGAACTATGGCATGGCAGGTTATTTTAGAGAAGGGCGGAATCTTCAACACTATGCTTTCATACCTTCATCTTCCGCAGTTTCAGCTTATAAATACCCCTGCAGCCATCGTGCTTGGCATGGTATATGATTTTTTGCCTTTTATGGTTCTTCCTATTTACAATGTGCTTATGAAAATCGACGGCAATATAATCGAAGCGGCTTATGATTTGGGTGCGGGAAGGGGGAAGGTTTTCTCTTCGGTCGTTTTGCCCCTGAGCGTTCCGGGAATAGTCAGCGGGGTAACCATGGTTTTCGTTCCGTCACTAACCACATTTGTAATTTCAAATATTCTTGGCGGTGGAAAAATATATCTTATCGGGAATATTATTGAGCAGGAGTTTACCACCAGCGCAAATTGGAATCTGGGCTCGGGGCTTTCTCTCGTAATGATGCTCTTTATCGTCATAAGCATGGCGATTTTGAGAGTGCTGGATAGTAAGGGAGAGGGGAACTTCATATGAGGGCTTTAAAATCGGTTTATTTGACCATCATTATGCTTTTTCTGTATCTTCCGATATTGACATTGATGATTTTTTCTTTTAACGGAAGTAAATCTATGTTTAAGTGGACGGGATTTTCTTTCAGGTGGTATGGTGAAATGTTTGAAGATGAGAAGATGCTGTCGGCGATTGTGAACACTTTCTCGATTGCAGCTATATCATCTCTTATCGCCACCGTACTTGGAACTATGGCATGTATCGGAATTATGGCTATGGCAAAACGCGGTGAAAATATCATAATGGGACTTAACAATATAACCCTTCTCAATGCTGATATTGTGACGGGAATTTCGCTGATGCTGGGGTTTATAGCATTTGGATTTTATCTGAACATGGGTACGGTTTTGCTGGCGCATATTACATTCAGCGTGCCTTATGTTATTTTGTCGGTTATGCCGAAGTTCAAACAACTTGGTCCAAGCAGCTACGAGGCGGCTTTGGATCTTGGTGCATCGCCTTTTTATGCATTCAGAAAAGTGGTTTTGCCGGAACTGAGACCCGGAATAGCCGCAGGATTTTTGCTTGCCTTTACAATGTCGGTGGATGATTTTGTGGTAACTCATTTCACAAGGGGAGCAGGCATAAACACTATTTCCACATTGATTTACAGCCAGGTAAAAGTAGGTATACGGCCTACACTCTTTGCGCTGTCAAGCATTATCTTCGTTACTGCTTTGGTGGTGCTTCTTGTAGTAAACTTTATTTCGGACAGAAGTGCGGCAGAGGAGGAATTTTTCTATGAAATTACTCAGAGTTGAAAAAACATATAAGATAATTGCAGTCTGCGGCTTTGTCCTTCTTTCTTTCATGGCTACACTTCTGCTTACAGGATGTCAGAGGGAAGACGAAAAAGAGGTCCATGTATTTTGCTACGGCGATTACATGGACCCGTCAATTCCTAAGGACTTTGAAAAGGAAACGGGAATCAAGGTTATTCTCGACACCTTCGATACCAATGAGCAGCTCTATCCCGTGATAAAAAACCGTGCAGGCGTCTACGATGTAATCTGTATATCCGATTACATGGCAGAAAGGATGAAAAACGAAAATCTTCTTGGGGAAATTGACAAGAAGCAGCTTAAGCATTACAAGAATTTGGATAAAGAATACCTGAAACTGGCAGACAGATCCTTTGACAGGGGAAATAAGTATGCTGTGCCTTACCAGTGGGGAACGGTCGGAATTTTGTACAACAAAAAGAGGGTTGATGCAAGGGATGTTCAGAGCTGGAAGGCGCTTTGGAACGGAAAATACAAGGGAAAGATTCTCATGCAGGACAGTCTGAGAGATACAATGGGAATTGCATTGAAAGCCTTGGGGTATTCCCTTAACTCAGCGGATGGAAAGAAGCTTTCGGAAGCGGCGAATTATCTCAGCAGGCAGAAACCGCTGGTATATAAATACGCAAATGACTCGGCAAGAGATCTGCTCATAGGAAATTCAGCGGATTTAGGTGTGGTTTGGAACGGCGAAGCTATTTACAGCAAAGAGTTGAATAAGGATTTGGAATTTGCAGTTCCCAAAGAAGGGACGGAAATTTTCGTAGACAGCTGGTGCATCCCGAGGAATGCTTTCCATAGGGAAAATGCCCATATGTTCATAGATTACATGTGCAGAAAAGAAGCTGCATACAGGAACTTCAAATATCTGAAATACAGCACGCCCAACAAGGCGGCGAGAAGTTTAATGACAGAGAAATATAAGAACAATCCGGTGATATTTCCGTCAAAGGAGATTTTAGACAGGTCGGAAGCCTTGAGGGATGTGGGACCTGATGGAGATGATCTTTACAGCAAGTACTGGAAAATTTTTAAGTCGCATTAGTTCTTCACCGTCAATACTTGAAATGAACATGATTCTGTTATAGTATAGAGATACTTGTTTTAGAGAGGAGTTGATTGTGCGGAGAAATTTTCTGCACTGATTATAATATGATAGGATATATAGAACCTGAGAAGAGAGAACTGAAATTTAGAGAATATGATGTGTATAACGGCTATTATTGCGGCCTGTGCAAAGAAGTGGGGGAAACCTACGGGCAGGTATGTCGCATGTGGCTCAGCGATGACATGGCTTTTCTTGCCATGTTTTTAGGCGCCCTTACAGATGCGGAAGATAAGATTAAATATGAGCATTGCATCCTTCATCCCATGAAGAAAAAACCCGTTGAAGTGGAAGCGCAGTCTGTCAAGTACGCATCTGACATGATGATGATTTTGCGCGGAGAAAAATTTATAGACGACCTTCGCGACGGCGATAAGTCCAAGTGGATCGGCAAGCTCACAGGCATTGCAAGAAAGTATGAGAAAGCGGCAAATCTTCATCCGGCAGAGGCAAAGGGAATTAATGATGCGCTTCAGACCTTGTACGGATACGAGGTTCCGGGAAAATCCAATGTGCGGTATATGGCAGAGGCCTTCGGAAAAATGATGGAAATAGTTTTCACCGGATATCCGATTGCCAAGGAGCAGGAGCTTTCCATAGGAAGCTTTGCCGACAATCTTGGCAAATGGCTGTACATGATAGATGTTTTTGATGATTTTGAAGATGATAAGAAGGAAAAGAGGTTTAATCCAATCTGTGACCTTGGAATAACTGACAGAAACAGGGCAAAGGATCTGGCAGAGCCGGCACTTTATTTCTACCTCGGAGAAATTCTCAAGGCATATGAGCTTATTGAGTTCAAAAAAAATAAGGATATAATCGACAATGTGGTATACCTTGGACTTCGCCGTAAAACGGAGGAAGTTCTGAAAGGAAAAGAGAATGTAAAGGGGACAGACAGTACGGAGGAATAATATGGAAGCTTTGCTGTGCGGGGCAGTTTCACTGTGCTTTTGTTCTTAGAATAAAAGGTACTTAAAGGAGGTAAACAGATGTCATTAGGTATAATAATATTGGTAATTGTTTTAGTAATCGCATTGTTTTTCATGGTTTCTTACAACGGCTTTGTAAGAGCGAAGAACGACTGTGAAGAGGCATTTTCCACCATGGATGTATACATGAAAAAGAGATATGACCTCATTCCGAATTTGGTGGAAACCGTCAAGGGTTATGCAAAGCACGAGCAGGAAACCTTGGAAAAGGTTATTGCAGCCAGAAATTTCGCTCAGGGAGCCACCACGATAGAAGATAAGATTTCCGGTGAGAATGCTTTGACGGGAACCCTTAAATCGCTGTTCGCCATTTCAGAGGCGTATCCTGACTTAAAGGCTAACACAAACTTTTTGGACTTGCAGGGGCAGTTGAAATCTGTGGAAGAGGATATTGCCAATTCCAGAAAGTACTATAATGCTGTGGTTAAGCTTTTCAACAACAAGTGCGAGATGTTTCCAAGCAACATCATTGCGCGGATTTTCAATTTTGCCGCAAAACCTATGTTTGAGGTGGACTCTGAGGAAGAGCGTAAGAATGTAAAGGTGGAATTTTAATGAGAATGAAGTTTCTGAGAAAAACAGGGCTGTACGGGAAAATAATGCTGTTGGCGGCTGCAATGCTGATGGCTTTGGCTGTACAGCCTATTTTTGCATCTGACAGTGATTTTACCACTAAAAAGTTTGATGTGGACATAAAGGTGAAAGAAAATCACATGATTTATGTTAAAGAACGAATAACTGTGGATTTCAACCAATCGGCTCACCACGGAATAACGAGGTTCATTCCCTATGTGCCGAAGATGTATACCGTGGAGGATATAGAATCCAATACTGAAATCGACGATATAGCCACAGATTCCAAAGAGGACAGATACGGAAATCCGTACAAGATAAAGTCCGTCAGACTGGGAAGCGAGGACAAACTACTCAGCGGAATCAATACATTTGAGGTCAGATATGTCATTAAGGCGTATAAGGATGATGACGAAAAGTTTGACTTTTTTTCTCAAAATATTTTCCCTACCGCATGGGTTACGGATGTTGAAAGTTCCAAGATCACTGTTGCGATGCCCAAAAAAGTGGACTGGGGAAAGGCTGAACTTTACAGCGGAAGTTTCGGAAGCACGAAGAAAATGGGCAAGGTTTTCACAAAGAAGATTGATGAAGCTGACAATAAAGTTGTAATAACCGGAAAAAATATTCCTGCCCGCTACGGTGCAACGATGAGGGTGAAGCTTCCTGAAGGGTACTGGGTTAACCCGGCTGACAGAAGCCAAAACAGATTGCTGCTTTATATTCTGCTTGGAGCTGTACCTTTGATACTTGCCGTTTTATGGTTTTTCACAGGGCGCGACCCCAAACTGGTTAAAACGGTGGAGTTTTATCCGCCTGACGCCATGACGCCTGCAGAAGTGGGATATATAATAGACGGTTCGGCAGACGGAAAAGACATCAGCACCATGATTTTTTACTTCGCTTCAAAGGGCTATCTCAAGATAAGAGAGGATGAAAATGAAAGCATAAGTCTGATTAAGATGAGAGAAATTCCGGAGGAAGAAAAAGAATTTGCAAAGACCATATTTAACGGAATTTTCATCGAAGGAGATGTAGCAGGAATTGAAGCTTTGCCGGAAACCTTTGGCGAAGATATTGTTACGGCACAGGAACAGCTGAGAGATTATGTAGAATACTCTAAAGGTGAAAGCAGCGGAGTATTTACCCTTAAGTCGCAAATATCCAGGTATGTGGCATTGGCATTAACTGCAGTTTGCGGAGCATTATCGGTCTACTTGATACATATGGAAGCTACAGGCCAGGTAAATCTGATATATACGCCATTGGAGCTGCTGCTTCAGCTTTTGGGAATCAAGACGCTGGTTACGGCGTTTGATTATGCAGATTCCGAAGAGAGAAGCAAGACTGTATTAAGATATGTTCTCGGATTCGTTTTATTGGCATCAGGGGCTGTTATACCGGGAATTATGGGATACACTATGCTGAAAAGTCTTGTGATTTTGCCGGCTGCAGTTATATCATCGGGTATATCAAGCTTCTTTACAGTTATAATGAGAGCGAGAACTTGTGAAAGTGCAAAAATTCAGGGGAGAATCATGGGATTCAAAACCTTCATCAAAAACGCCGAGTATAACAGGCTTAAGCTTTTATCCGATGAGAATCCGGAGTACTTTTTCAACATTATTCCATATGCCCATGTTATGGGAATGGCAAGTGTTTGGGCAAAGAAATTCGATAATTTAAATATTCCGCAGCCATCTTGGTACGAGGGCGGTTCATACGATATGATAACACCGATTTGGTACTATTCCATGATCGGAAGGTTCGACAGCTCCATTCAGGAGCAGTATGCAAATGCGATTTCAGGCTCAGACAGCGATATCGGAGGCTTTGGCGGTGGAGACTTCGGCGGAGGCGGATTTTCCGGCGGAGGCTTCGGAGGCGGAGGCGGAGGCGCATGGTAAGTGCCCGGCAAACTTACGGCAAATTTCTCGGAAAAATATAAGTAATTGTATGATGAGCCGATTTTTAAGAGAACCTGCATTGCAGCCTTCGGAAAACATGGACTTTGCCCTTAAAAATATATTCTGACATGGATTAAAAGATCTGATTTACAATAAATATGTCTGAAGCATTGTACAAAATAAAAAACAGTAGTATAATTAATCTTTAGAATTTAAACAAAAAAGGAAAAGAAAATACATGTCAGAGAAACAAAGAATTATTAATATTGCAGTAATAGCCCATGTTGATGCAGGCAAATCCACACTTGTGGATGCTTTCCTGAACCAGAGCGGTGTTTTCAGAGAAAATGAAGATGTTGCAGACTGTGTAATGGACAGCGATGATATTGAAAGAGAGAGAGGAATTACTATATATTCCAAAAACTGCTCCATCATGCATGGGAACACGAAAATAAATATAGTGGATACTCCGGGGCATGCCGATTTTTCATCGGAGGTTGAGAGAATCATGAAAACTGTGGATACGGTTATTCTGCTGGTGGATTCCAGCGAGGGACCTATGCCTCAGACCAGGTTCGTATTGAGCAAGTCCCTTGAACAGGGGATTAATCCGATTTTGCTTATTAACAAGATTGACAAGAAAGATTCCAGAATCGACGAGGTTGTCGATGAAGTTTATGAACTTTTTATGGATCTTAACGCAAGTGACGAGCAGCTGGACTTTCCTATACTCTACGGCATAACGAGACAGGGAATTGCGGTTAGAAATCCGGAAGATGTTGAGGGAATAGAAGTGGGTGAAGGTGAAAAGAAGATTAAGCACACTCCTCGCGGCTACGGCGGACTTGACATCACTCCTCTCTTTGACACAATTGTACAGCACTGCAAACCGTATCCCGACTTGAGAGAAGAGCCGCTGCAGTTGCAGATTTCTACGCTCGGATACGACGAGTACATAGGAAGACTTGGAATAGGAAGAGTAACAAAAGGCGTGATTAAGGAAGGTCAGACTGTTGCCGTTGCAAGGGAAGATGGCAGAATAGAAAACAAAAAGATCAACCAAATTTTCACTTACAGAGGGCTGAAAAGAGTTCAGACACCAAAAGCAGAATGCGGCGATATAGTAGTAGTGTCGGGAATTTCGGATATATCCATAGGAGAGACACTGTGCAGCGTTGAAAATCCTGAGCCTATGGAAATGATTCATATAGAAGAACCTACCCTCTCCATGAACTTTATGGTTAACACCTCCCCGTTTGCGGGGCAGGCAGGGAAATTTGTTACCTCAAGACATATTAGGGAGAGGCTCGCCAAGGAACTTGAGGTGAATGTAGGACTACTGGTTGAAGATACCGATTCCACAGATTCATTTAAGGTTTCAGGCCGCGGAGAGCTCCATCTTTCAATCCTGATCGAGAACATGAGAAGAGAGGGATACGAGATTGCAGTTTCAAAGCCCGAGGTCATAATGAAAAAGGATGAGAGGGGAAAGAAACTTGAGCCTGTAGAGGAGGTTGTAGTTACGGTTCCCGATGAGTATTCCGGCTCTGTTATTTCAAAACTCAATCAGAGAAAGGGAATAATGGTTCAAATGAGTGGAGAAAACGGATATTCCAGATTGGAATATCATGTTCCCACGAGGGGTCTTTTAGGATACAGAACGGAATTTATAAACGATACCAGGGGAGAAGGCAGCATGGAACGAAGGTTCTATGACTTTGAAGACTTTAAGGGAGAGATTCCCGGAAGAAGTAACGGCGTTGCCGTTGCAATGGAAGAAGGCGTTTGCACCCCTTACGCTCTGAACAACATAGGAGAGAGGGTTCAGATGTTTGTAGAGCCGGGGACAAAAGTTTATGAAGGCATGATTGTAGGGATGAACTCAAGAAGTGAAGATATGGGAGTAAATCCCTGCAAGGCAAAAAAGGTAAGCAATATGCGTGCGGCAGGTTCAGACGATGCTGTTAAACTGGCACCTCCGAGGATTTTCACCTTGGAGGAAGCACTGGAATTTATCGCAGATGATGAGCTGGTGGAAATAACTCCTGAGGATATAAGACTGAGGAAAAAGCTTCTCAAAGAATTGGAGAGGCGCAGAGCAGGCAGACGATAGGGTGAGCGGATTATGATAAGGTACTTTTTATTACAGGTTTTTCCTGATGCAAAACATTTGCCCATTTGGATTCCAATAGTTGAAATCCTTGTGATTCTTCTCATAGGGTATATTTTGCTCAAAGTAGTGAGGAGAATAGGAAAAAAACTTTTGGTAAAATCCCCATTGGATGATTCTGTATATGTGCTGATGATGCGTGTTATCAGCATAGTATGGTGGATAATAATTGTTCTCATTATCATTTCATACCTGAGAGTAAACATAGTTCCGATAATTTCGGCAATAGGTGCAGGAGGTGCGATTATTGCCATTGCCATGAGAGACAGCCTCGGAAATATGGCAGGTGGTGTGATTTTGCTTTTCACAAAACCTTTTATGGCAGGAGATGAAATAGAAATTAACGGTACTGTCGGTGTTGTGGATCACATAGATCTTCTTACCACCCAGCTTCACACTTACGATAACAAGGTTATTATCATTCCCAACGGAACCGTTACAACCTCTGTGGTCATCAACGCAACACGCAGGGAACTCAGAAGAGTAAACGCGGAATTTGCCATAACTGAAAATGATGATATAGATACTGCAAGAGAACTTATTTTCAAAGTGGTAAAATCCGAGAAGATATTCCTTGACGAGCCCGAGCCCAAAATTTTACTGAAGCAGGCAGCAGACTACGGAAATCTCCTTGATGTAGGTGTGTGGTGCAAAACAGAGGACAGGTTTGATGCCGCAGAGCTTCTTAAGACAAGGGTGATAAAGGAGTTTTCACAGGCAAAAATACATATGGCACATACACATATGGACATAAGGCTTGCAGATGATATAAAGGCAATGAAGAAATGATATTTAAATCTCAAGAAGATACGATGAACAAAAGAGAAGAGAGATTGGAGAAAATAATCACCTGAGTGTGTTATTAAAAAATAAATGTATAAATAGTTTTATTTAATGGAGAGCAGACATGAGAGAGATAAAAAAATTTAAGAGAGTCTTAGTGGCTAATAGAGGCGAAATTGCTATCAGAATATTTCGTGCCTGTAGTGAGCTTGGTATTCGTACCGTTGCTATTTATTCAGAAGAAGATAAGAAAGCGCTTTTTCGCACGAAGGCAGATGAATCTTATCAGGTAGGCAAAGGAAAGGCTCCGGTTGCGGCATACCTTGGAATTGATGAGATTATTGAACTTGCAAAAGTGAAAGGTGTTGATGCAATTCATCCGGGATATGGTTTTTTATCGGAAAATCCTGAATTTGCACAGGCATGTGAGGATGCGGGGATTGAATTTATCGGTCCTACCGCTGCGATGATGAACAGTCTTGGTGACAAAATACAATCCAAGCTTGTTGCCGAAGAAGTAGGAGTTCCTACTATACCGGGTGTCGAAGCTGCCATACAAAGCGAGGAAGAAGCTGTAAAGTTTGCAGAAAGCTGCGGTTATCCCGTAATACTAAAGGCGGCAGCAGGCGGCGGCGGTCGCGGGATGAGAGTGGTTCGTGAGCCTAAGGACATAATAAGTGAATACAGAACGGCTAAGAGCGAAGCGGCAAAGGCATTCGGGATAGACGATATTTTCATAGAAAAATATTTGGAAAATCCAAAGCATATAGAAGTTCAGATTCTGGGAGACAAGGACGGAAATCTTGTTCATCTGTTTGAACGAGACTGCTCAATTCAGAGAAGGCATCAGAAGGTTGTGGAGTTTACGCCGGCTCTGTGCCTCAGCCCAAGGCAGAGAGAAGCCATATGCAGCGATGCCCTTAAGATTGCAAGACATGTGAATTACAGAAGTGCGGGAACGGTGGAGTTTCTTTTAGACAAGGACGGAAATCACTATTTTATAGAAATGAATCCGAGAATTCAGGTGGAGCACACTGTGACGGAGATTGTAACAGGGATAGACATCGTTCAGAGCCAGATTAGGATTGCGCAAGGGTATTCCCTTGGCTCTGAGGAAATAGGTCTTGACAGTCAGGAAAGGGTTACACAGAGAGGTTTTGCGATTCAGTGCAGAATTACAACAGAAGACCCGGCCAACGGATTTGCACCTGATACGGGAATGATAGAGCTTTATCGTTCAGCTTCCGGGTACGGAATCAGACTTGACGGCGGAAACGGATTTACAGGATCTGAGGTTACTCCGTATTATGACAGCCTTCTGGTAAAGATAACCTCCTGGGCAAACAGTTTTGAGGACACCAGAAGAAAAGCCATTCGCGCTCTGAAAGAAACGAAGATTAAAGGTGTGAAAACCAACATAGGTTTTCTCCTCAATGTGCTGAACCACCCCCAGTTTATTGAGGGACGGTGCGATACGGGATTTATTGCCGCTAACCCTGAGCTTCTCGACATCAGAACCAAGATTGACAGAGAACTTAAGGTTCTCACATATATAGGAAATAAGGTAGTAAATGAAACCAGAGGTGAAAAGCCTAATTTCAATGTGCCTGTATTCCCTAAGATTCCTGCAGCAGAGATAGAAGAACTTTCCGGAACGAAACAACTATTAGATGAGCATGGTCCTGAATTTGTAAAGAATTGGGTTCTGGAGCAGAAAAAACTTCTTGTAACGGATACCACCATGAGAGACGCCCAGCAGTCGCTTATGGCAACAAGGGTCAGAACCGTGGATATGACAAAGATTGCTCCTGCAGTGGCCAAGTACGAAAAAGATGCCTTCTCACTGGAAATGTGGGGCGGCGCCACCTTCGACACTTCCTACAGATTCCTGAAAGAGTCTCCATGGAAGAGATTGGATGAGCTTCGCGAGAAGATTCCAAATATACTTTTCCAGATGCTCATAAGAGGTGCAAATGCAGTAGGTTACAAGAACTATCCGGATAATGTAATAAGGGAGTTCGTAAAACAGTCTGCTGCAAGCGGAATTGATGTGTTCAGAATTTTTGACTCTCTGAACTGGATTCCGGGTATGGAAGTTGCTTTGGATGAAGTCTTGAATCAGGGCAAAATCGCAGAGGCTACTCTCTGCTACACAGGAGATATTCTTGATGAGAGCAGAACTAAATATAACTTGGACTACTATGTAAGGATGGCGAAGGAACTTGAAAGAAGAGGAACACATATCATAGGAATTAAGGATATGTCAGGACTTCTAAAGCCGGGCGCCGCCATGAAGCTCGTAAAAGCTCTTAAGAACGAGGTGGCGGTTCCCATTCACCTGCACACTCACGATACCAGCGGAAACGGCGTTGCCACAGTGTTGATGGCAGCCGCAGCCGGAGTGGACATTGCAGATGGAGCCATTAACAGTATGTCAGGCCTGACTTCACAGCCGGCTCTGAATTCCATAGTTGCCGCTCTTAAGTTCAGTGACAGAGAGACAGGACTTAACCCTGCGGAATTACAGATTATATCTGATTACTGGCAGGATGTAAGACCTGTTTATAAGAACTTTGAGTCGGACTTGATGACCGCATCGGCAGAAATTTACGACTACGAAATTCCGGGGGGTCAGTATTCAAACCTCAAGCCTCAGGTTGAGAGCTTCGGACTTGGACATAAGTTCGGCGATGTTAAGAACATGTACAGAGATGTTAACAACATGCTGGGAGACATAGTTAAGGTAACGCCTTCCTCAAAGGCCGTAGGCGATATGGCGATTTTCATGGTGCAAAATGATTTAACCCCTGAAAATATAATGGAAAAGGGACAGGGCATCGACTTCCCTGATTCTATAGTTTCATTCTTTGAAGGAATGATGGGACAGCCTGAAGGAGGATTCCCCAAGGATTTGCAAAAGCTGGTTCTAAAGGATAAGAAGCCGATTACCTGCAGACCGGGTGAGCTTTTGGAGCCGGAAGACTTTGAATACATCAGAAAAGGTCTTATTGAGCACTTCGGCATCGAAGGAACGCCGAGAGAGGTGATAAGCTATGCCTTATATCCGAAGGTTTACGAGGATTATCTGGTGAGCCTGAAGAAAGACGGTCGTTTCAGTCTGATGGGTTCAGATGTTTTCTTCCACGGCTTGAGAGTTGGTGAGACCAGCGAAGTCAAACTGGAAGAAGGAAAAGAACTGGTAGTTACCCTTGTGGATATGAGGGATGTGGACAAAGACGGGTTCAGAGAGCTTGACTTTGAGGTAAACGGTAACCGCAGAATAATCAAAATTAAGGACAATCAGGTTCAGGCTGCTGTTTCCCAAACTTCCACAAAATATGCCGATGAGAATAATCCTCTCGAAATCGGTGCAAATATTCCGGGAAATATTATAAAGATCTTGGTGAAAGAGGGCGATACCGTGGAAGAAAAGCAGCCTGTTGCCGTAATTGAGGCTATGAAGATGGAAACCAACATACTTGCCAAGAGCGCAGGTGAAGTTGAGAAAATTTTCGTAAAAAATGGCGATCAGGTATCGGCGGGACAGCTTGTCGCCACGCTCAAATAAGTGTGTTCGCTTAAGTATGTTCGCTAATAAATAAATATGTTTGCCAAATAGAAATACAGGGTAACAATAAGGTGTTAAAATGACAGTTTTGCTGAAGGTTTGCAGGGTCATAGAGGCTTTGCAGCCTTTAGCGATATTATCAGACGGAGGATTTGAAATGGAAGATAGAATTAACTTGGCGCTTGATGAAATCAGAAAAGTACTCGCTCAGGATGGAGGAAGCATAGAACTTGTGGAGGTCACTGAAGATAATCAGGTTAAGGTGAGATTGACAGGTCACTGCGCAGGCTGTCCCGGAGCCAGAATGACTCTTAAGGGTATCGTTGAAAAAATTCTTAAAGAGCAGATTCCTGAAGTTGCAGGTGTAATAGCAGTAGAATAATTTGGAGGTTTTGATGATGGATTTGGCAAAGCATATAGATGCCAACCGAAGCCAAGCTCTTGCCACACTGAAGGAACTAATTGAAATTAAAAGTGAAGCGGCAGATCCTGTAACCACTTCAGATGGGGAGTTTTATCCCTTCGGAAGCGGCGTACAGGATGCTTTTGCGTATATGCTCTCAAAGGGCAGGGAATTGGGATTTTCTGTGGAAAACATAGATAACTACGGAGGGCATATCGATTTTGGAAACGGTGAAGAAACCGTAGGAGTTTTGGGTCATCTGGATGTGGTGCCTGCAGGAAGCGGGTGGGAACATGACCCATACGGTGCGGTTACGGAAGACGGATATTTAATCGGAAGAGGAACGACGGATGACAAAGGACCTCTCGTTGCAGCTTTTTATGCGATGAAGTCACTGAAAGATGCAGGCTATGAACCTCATAGAAAAATTCGATTGATTTTGGGACTGGATGAGGAAACGGCGTGGAAGGGGATAGAGTACTACTTCAGTAAAGTAGAGGCTCCCACATTTGGAATTACACCGGATGCGGATTTTCCCGTCATAAACGGAGAAAAAGGCTTGATGCTGTTTGAGCTTGCAAAGAAGCTTTCAAAGGGTAACTTGCGAGGGCTGCAGCTCAGCAAACTTTCCGGCGGCGAAGCACCTAATATGGTGCCGGGATTTGCCCGCGCCGTAGTGAGAAGCGATGAAAAAAATGCCTATGAGAATATAAAGGAAAAGCTTGCAGCTTTTGAAGAATCAACAGGTTATAAGCTTAAATCAAAAGGCGCAGGGAAGTCTCTTGAGATTTCCTGCAGGGGAATACCCTGTCACGGTGCAACTCCTGAAAAGGGGCTGAACGCAATATCCGTCCTCATGGAATTTTTGGGAAGTCTTAATTTTGCAAACGAGGATGTAAACGAATTTATAGAGTTTTACAATAAGCATATAGGTTTTAACATAGACGGCAGTGAAATTGGAATCGGATTTGAAGACGAAAAATCAGGAAAGCTGTCACTGAACAACGGGCTGATTACCTATGATAAAGATGCTGTTTCGGTTAATATAAATGTCAGATACCCGGTGAGCTTTGATGCAGATAAAGTCTACGAGGCGATGACTCCCATACTGGACAGTTACGGAATAGGGATTATGAAGTTAATGGATTCACCGCCCCTATTTTTTGACGATGACAGCAGGTTGATAAAGACCTTAATGGAGGTTTACAGAGAAGAAACGGGAGATGAGGAAAACGGTCCTTTGGTTACAGGCGGAGGAACCTATGCCAGGGCATGCCCGAATACCGTGGCTTTCGGAGGACTTTTTCCCGGAGATCCCGATATAATGCATCAGAAAAACGAGAAAATCTCCATAGACAGATTTAACAAGATGATAGATATTTATGCCAAGGCACTATATCGTTTGACACAGAAGGAGTTTAAAATATGATAGAAAATACACAAAATAGGGTGAGATTTACAACCCTTGCAATGCTTACTGCAATTTCATGTGCATTGGTGTTTCTTTATGTTCCCTTTCCTCTTTTTCCGTCATTTAAGTATGAACTTGCAGATGTGCCTATTCTTATCGCAACATTTTCTTTCGGACCTGTGGCAGGCATTTTGGTAGTTTTGGTTGCAGCCTTTGTTCAGGCTTTTATTTTAGGTCATGATCAGCTGATGGGATTTGTTATGCACATCCTTGCAACAGGTACATTTGCAATAGTTTCGGGAGTTATTTATCATAGAAATAAGACGAAAAGGACAGCGGCAATCGGGCTTATATGCGGAACCTTTGCCATGGCGGCGGTGATGTGCCTTGCAAATTACATATTGGATCCTATTTTTTACGGTATGACAAAGGAAGCTGTTGCAAAGCTTATTTTACCTGCGATACTTCCATTTAATCTGACAAAAGCGGGAATAAATGCCATTGTAACATTTTTGATATATAAGAAGATTTCCAATATAATTCATAAGAATACGACACGAGTATGAGAGAAGTTAAGCTAAGAAACAAGCAGGAAGTGATGAAGTTTGGAGAATCGCTTGCTAAAGAGATGTGTCCCGGAGATGTGCTTGCTCTGGTAGGAGAACTGGGAACGGGAAAGACCACCTTAACAAAGGCGATTGCCAAAGGTCTCGGTATTACCGAACTTATAACCAGCCCAACCTTTACCATAGTAAAAGAATATACTTCGGGGAGACTTCCCATGTTTCATTTTGATGTATACAGGCTGGAAAGCGGTGCACAGTTAACAGCCGTGGGAGGAGAGGACTACTTTCATGCAGGAGGCGTATGCATAGTGGAATGGGCTGACAAAGTAGCTGAGATTCTTCCCGATGATACCAAAGTCATCTTCCTTGAATACGGAAAAGAAGAAGGAGAACGAATATACAGATGTACATTTTAGGATTTGAAACTACGGGAGCTTTAGGTTCTGCCGCATTGTACAATTTGGATACGGATGAGATAAGATGCCTTTCTGTGAATCAGCCGATGGAACATCTTAAAAATATCATAGGGCTTGCCAAAAGACTTTTGGATGATGAGAAAGCAGGCGCAGATGAACTGAAGGCGGTTGCGGCATCGGTGGGTCCCGGTTCATATACGGGAATTAGAATAGGCGTTTCCTCTGCAAGAGCCGTTGCCCAAGGGCTTAACATACCTTGTATTTCAGTTCCAAGCCTCGATATTTTTAAGGAAAAATGCAAGGGGGATACGGGATGTGCAGTGATTTTCAATGCCAGAAGAGGTCAGGTTTACGGCGCCGTATTTGATGAGACGGGGAGGGATGTGCTGAAAGCAGGTCCCTATATGCTGTCAGATGTCGTAGAGGCGGTTTCCAAAAGCGGCAAAGATATTGTATTTTACGGTGACGGAGTTTCCGCATACAGAAACAGTGAAGACTACGGTTATATGCTGGAGAATAAAAAACTTGCGGCGGAAAAAGACCTTCTTCCTACCGCTGAAATGGTTGTAAGGTATGGCGCTGAGGCCTACAGGAAAGGAAATACCTGCAGTTATACGGAACTTGAGCCAAGCTATATGAGAGAAACAGAGGCGGAGCAAAAGCTTAGGGACGGCACATTGGATAGACTTCGCAAAGAAAAGATGGCGAAATTTGCAGGGAGATAGATATGCCTAAATCTTTATTAGTTATAAGAAAAGGGATAGAGGCGGATACTGCGGGACTCTATAACTTGGAACAGACCTGTTTTACGGTGCCGTGGTCCAAAGAATCTCTGATTAAAGATATTGCGGGAAATCCCAATTCCATGTACTTTGTCGCTGAACTTTCCGGAAAAATAATCGGGTATGCGGGAGTTTGGAATATTATGGAGGAATGCCATATAAACAATGTGGCAGTTTTGCCTGAATTCAGAAGACGCAAGGTAGGAATGACAATAATAAAAACATTAATAGAGGTTACTGAAAGACAGGGGATAAAAAGCCATACCCTTGAAGTCAGAGAAAGTAACCGGGCGGCAATTTCCATGTACGAAAAGATGGGCTTTCAATCAGCAGGAAAGCGACCGGGATATTACGAAGATAACGGCGAGGCGGCAGTTATAATGTGGCGTATCGCAGATCCCGGAAAAAAGGGCAAGGAGTCATAGATGAAATATGGAAAATTTATTACTTTGGGAATAGAAACCAGCTGTGATGAAACCTCAATTGCAGTTGTTGCAGAGGGCAGAGAGATTTTATCCAATGTCATAAGCTCTCAGATCGATATTCATACGAAGTTCGGCGGAGTTGTCCCGGAAATCGCATCTCGCCATCATCTTCAGGATATAAACGGCGCTATCGAAGATGCGATGAAGGAAGCGGATGTGGATTTTGCGGACATAGATTTAATCGGAGTCACCAACGGGCCCGGGCTTATAGGGGCTCTTGTAATAGGAGTGGCGACGGCAAAGGCGCTTTCCTTTGCAACGGGCATTCCCCTTGTGGGTGTCAACCACATGCACGGTCATATAAGTGCAAATTATCTGCAGTATGCTGAGCTTAAGCCGCCGTTTTTAACTTTGATAGTGTCCGGAGGGCACACAAATCTCGTGTATATTACGGACTACAATAAATGTGAAGTTATAGGAGGCACGAGAGATGATGCTGTAGGAGAAACCTACGATAAGGTTGCAAGGGTCATGGGGTTGGGCTATCCGGGAGGCCCCAAAGTTGACAGAGCAGCAAAAGATGGAAATCCCGATGCCATAGAATTTAAGAGAGTTATGCTTGAAAAAAACAGCTTTGATTTCAGCTTCAGCGGTCTTAAAACTCAGGTTCTGAACCATGTAAACAGGGAAAAGATGGCAAAAAAAGATTTGTATATTCCCGATGTCTGCGCAAGCTTTCAGCAGTCTGTAACAGATGTGCTGGTGGAGAAAACCATGAGGGCTGCAGCAAAGTATGAAACAGACAGGATTGCCGTTGCCGGCGGCGTAGCTGCCAACTCGGCTTTGAGAGATGCCCTTGAGAAGAGGTGCAGAGAAAAAAATATTAAGCTATATTTGCCGAAACCTGTTTTATGCACCGATAACGGTGCTATGATAGGATCTGCGGCATATTATCAATATAAAGCACAGGGGGCTGACGATTTGTTTTTGGATGCCCATGCAGGATTACCTTTTTAGTCATGATTATACTTTCAGCAACAGAAATTACAAAAGCATACGGAGTTGATGTTATTCTAAGCAAGATCTCCTTTCATGTTAACGAAGGAGACAGAGTCGGAATTGTAGGAGCCAACGGAGCGGGTAAAACCACGCTTTTAAATATACTGGCGGGAAGAGATTCCCAAGAATCCGGAAGTATATTTTTATCAAAAGATGTAACCATGGGGTATTTAAGCCAAAAAGATGATTTCGATCCCGGCGGCACCGTAATTCAACAGGTGGAAAATATCTACAGAAAATTTGAGAAGATGGAGGATGAAATCCATGCTCTATCTGACAAAGTTGCAGGCATGGCAGCAAGAGGTGAAGCTGAAACTGCTGAATATCACAGAGTTTTTGACAGATTGACTCATCTTCAGGATAAGTTTAACAATGAGGGAGGATTTTCCTACAGGAGTGAAATGAAAGGAATTCTGTCAAGCATGGCATTTGGTGAAGAATACTATGATAAGGAGATTTCAACACTTTCAGGAGGAGAACGCACCAGACTGGCACTGGCGTGTCTTCTGATGGAGCATCCGGATCTTCTGCTTTTGGACGAACCTACAAACCATTTGGATATAGGGATGCTCAAATGGCTTGAGCAATTTCTCAAAGCATATAAGGGGACCGTTGTAATGGTCTCCCATGACAGATACTTCTTAGATCAGATGACTACAAGGATTTTTGAAGTAGAGGGACATCGTCTAAGCATGTATGAGGGAAACTACAGCAGATATGCAGAAAAGAAGAAGCAAAAAAGAGCGGCAGACCTGAAAGCATACGACAAGCAGCAGGAAGAAATAAAGCGGCAGGAAGAAATGATCAGACGCTTTAAGTCCCATGGAACAGAGCATCTTGCTAAAAGAGCGGCATCGAGAGAAAAAAGGCTCGCCGCCATGGATTTGCTGGATAGACCTGAGGATATCCAAGGGAAGGTGAAAATGAAGTTTCACCAGGATTTTGAAAGCGGAAAGGATGTACTCCTTGGAGAAGGTCTGGAAAAGTCATTTGGATTGGGAAATGACAGAAAAGAACTTTTTCATGATGTCAGTTTCGATATAAAAAGAGGTGAGAGAATATGCATCGTAGGCCCCAACGGTACCGGAAAGACCACCTTGCTTAAGATTATGATGGGAAAGCTTAAACCCAACTCAGGGTATATAAGACGAGGTCATCAGGTTGAGTTCGGCTACTATGATCAGAGGCAGGAGATTCTCACAGGAAGCAAAAGCGTTATGGATGAGATCCATGATTCCTTCAGACTGTATAAGGACAGCGAGATAAGAGGACTTCTGGGCAGATTCTTATTTACAAAGGATCAGGTTTTCAATTTGGTGGATTCCCTTTCAGGAGGAGAGCGTGCGAGGCTTGCACTTCTGAAACTTATGATGTCGGGCGCCAATGTTTTGGTATTGGACGAGCCTACAAACCATTTAGATATAGACTCAAAGGAAGTTTTTGAGGAAGCCCTGTCTCAGTATCCCGGAACGGTGGTGGCGGTTTCCCACGACAGATATTTTTTGAATAAAATTGCTACCAGAATTTTTGAATTAAATAGTGACGGAATTACAGAGTTTATAGGCGGATACGATTATTACGAGGAAAAGAAGGCATCCATAGAATCAGGGAAAAAATATATTAACACCCTGAAGGATGAAAAAACTGAAGAGCTTGCATCACGGTGCGAAAATGCCATCTGCTGTGAAAAACTGTCTGCAGCTGAGGAGCGAGCCCGGAAAAAAAAGAAAGAGGCGGAGGAAAGAAGAACGGCAAGGGAAAGAGACCGCCTTGAAAAGACCATTGCCGAGTTGGAAGAAAAAATAGAGATGCTTCATGGAGAAATGTGCAGGGAAGAAAATCTTACAAACCCTCAAAAACTAATGGAGCTGGATGAAGAAGTTAAGTCCCGGCAGGATGAACTTGACTTTATCTACGATAAATGGATTAACCTATAAATTTATGCTTGCATAAAGGAATTGACTACACTATAATACTATTTGTAATTAGAGGGAAGTAGGAGGATGAACATGACATTTGATAAGGTGAGAAAGATCATTGTTGAACAGCTGAGCGTTGACGAATCAATGGTTACAATGGATACCAATCTTATGAAAGATTTAGAAGCTGATTCTTTAGATGCCGTGGAAATTATCATGGCTATTGAAGAAGAGTTTGACCTTGAGATACCTGACGAAGAAGCTGAGAAATTCCAGCTGGTGGGTGATCTTGTTAAATATGTAGAAGATAATATTGAAGACTGATTGAGGCCCGCTTCCTGCGGGTTTTCTTGTATTATTTCGTTTAAGCGGAATGCCGGGCGGTTTGCAGAGCTGATTTTTAGGGCACTTTTAAGCAGGATTTGTATTATTACCGCGGAGGTTTTGTTGATAGATTTGTTGATAGAAAAGAGGAAAGGAATTATTTATGGCAAAGAAGAATGCAAAGATTTCTAATGCAGTAATTAAAAGACTTCCCAGATATAGAAGATATTTGATAGAGCTTAGGAAAAAGGGAATAGAGAAGATTTCATCCAAGGAATTCAGTGAACTTATAGGTTACACCGCATCTCAGATTCGACAGGATTTGAATAACTTCGGAGGTTTTGGGCAGCAGGGTTACGGGTACAGCGTGGAAGGTCTGTATCGCGAGATCAGCGCTATTTTGGGTCTGGATAAAGAATATAAGATGGTTATTGTGGGAGCGGGGAATCTCGGACAGGCTATCGCCAAGTACACCAAGTTTCATAAGCAGGGCTTTAAAATTTGTGCAGCCTTTGATATTAACCCCAAGCTGGTAGGCAATCAGCTTGAAGGAATACAGATTTACGATCAGGAAGAGCTTGTGGAGTATGTGGAAGAAGAGGAAATAGATATAGGAATAATATGCGTCAACCAGGAAAGCGCTCAGGAAGTTGCGGATAAGCTGTGTTTTGCAGGCGTTAGAGGAATCTGGAACTTTGCGATCACAGATATTGAGGTTCCGTCTCATGTAGCGCTGGAAATCGTTCAGCTTTCTGACAGCCTGCACGCCCTTGCATACCATATGAACGCGATTCCTAAAAATGTACATAACGCACATAAGTAGATGAAGAAATAATACATGTATTTGAGTTTTGCAGCATAAAGGCAGCACTGAAAAATAAATAGCCGTTTCACATAGTGAAACGGCTATAAGTTACTAATTGCTTATGCTTCTGTCGGTGCGTCAACAGGACATACGCCGGCACATGCTCCGCAGTCGATGCAGCTTCCGCCGTCAACTACGAACAGACCGTCGCCTTCGCTGATAGCTCCAACAGGACATTCCGGCTCGCATGCGCCGCAGCTGATGCAAGCATCTGTAATTTTGTAAGCCATATTGTTAATCCTCCTTTAGACATGTCTTGAAATGAATTCTTGAAATAGTATATCAGAAAGGAACGGATAAGTAAAGATGAAAGTTTATACTTTAAGCGGAAAAAGTGGCACGGGGAAAAGCTTTCAAGCCATGAATCTATGTAATGAACTTAATATAGAGAGTATAATAGACGACGGCCTTTTTATCTACCGCAGCAGAGTGGAAGCCGGAATATCGGCGAAGCGACAGGATACGAGGGTGGGTGCAATTAAGACGGCTCTCTTTACTTTGGATGAGCACAGAAACTCCGTAGTCTCAAAGATTGCTTTGAGAAATCCTGATTCCATCTTAGTCATAGGAACCTCTGATAAAATGGTGGAAAAGGTTGTGAAACGCTTAAATTTACCTGCTATCTATAAAAAAATTCATATAGAGGATATTTCCACGGAGGAGGATATAAAAACCGCAAACCGGCAGAGAATCTACCAGGGCAAGCATGTAATCCCCGTTCCCACGCTGGAGCTTAAGAGGGACTTTGCAGGATATTTCATGGATCCTCTGAGGTTTTTCAGAGGGGGTATTTTTGGCGGTGAGCACCAGCACGAGAGGACTGTAGTGAGGCCTACATTCAGCTATTTAGGACGATACTATATATCAGACTCCGTAATCTTTGACATAGCAAACTGTGTCGCAAAAGATAGTCCTGCTATTTGCAAAATTTTCAAGGCATATGCAAACACCTCACCGGATTCATTGGATGTGAAAATTTCTGTGGGGATAAGGAGAGGTTACAAAGTCTGGCAGGCAGCAGAGGACTTTCAGAGGCTTCTTGCTCTCCAAATAGAAACGATGACGGCATTTAATGTGGTAAGAGTGGATGTGGAAATAAAGAGCATAATTTAATAAATTTCTTGTAAAATTATGTATTTTATGTCACTATATAATTGTAGTTATGATGAAACAGATTTGAAGAAAGTATTTTGAAAAGGAGAATATACGATGGAAAACACGCAGAATCCAAATAACATGGGTGAAAATAACGAAAGCGGGCAGAGTCCAAATAACGCAGGTGCAAAGGGCGGAAATGGGCAGAATCCAAATAATATGGGAGGAGCAAACAGAGACTGGCAGAATCAAAACAACATGGGAGGAGCAAACGGAGGTTGGCAGGACTCAAATAACCTGGGAGGAGCAAGCAGAGGCTGGCAAGACCCAAATAACATGGGCAGAAATGCAAACGGAGCGTATGGAAGAGGTATGATGAGACCCGTTATTCAGCGAAACATCGGTCTATGCATCGTCTTATCCATTATAACCTGCGGAATATATTCTCTTTATTGGATGGTGGTTCTGAACGACGATGTCAATGAGATTGCCGGTGAAAGAAATGATACTTCAGGCGGTATGGTACTGTTGTTTTCAATTATAACATGCGGCATCTACGCATTGTACTGGATGTACAAAATGGGTACCAAGATGGATAAAGTAGAGGGAGAGCCGGGCAGAAACTCAGGAATTCTTTATCTGGTGCTGTCATTTTTCGGACTTGGGATTGTATCCTACGCGATACTGCAGGATGTAATAAATAAGTATGCAGTCAGATAAAAATCAGGGCGGAGTGAGAAAGGACAGAGGGGATTTCTTATTTTATCTTATGAGAAGGATAATCCCCTTTTTCATTTTAGGTATAATATACTTTGTTTGGCTCAGGATGACGGAAATATATATTCCATGCCTGTTCAGACAAATTACAGGGTGCAAATGCCCGGGATGCGGAATTACCACCATGTGCGTGGACATAGGAACCTTCGATTTTTTAGGTGCCTTTTATGCAAATCCCTTTATATTTGTCACTCTTCCTTTTATAATATTTGAAATTCTGTATTGTGAGTTCATAAATTTCAAGAAAAGAAAAATGCCTGTGTGGAATAATTTTTTGCTGGCTTTTTACTGCGCAGGACTGATAATTTTCGGTATCGTGAGAAATGTTATATGAAATCTCGGAATTTCGCAGCAGGTTGACATTGCATGCAAAAACAAATATAATAGATTCCAGTTTAATACGCCTTTTAATAGCTTCGCCTGATGTGGTTTGGGTCCTGCGCAATGAGATGCCGTGAACCTTGTCAGGTCCGGAAGGAAGCAGCAATAAGCGGAAGTTCTTATGTGCCGCAGATAAGCCTTCTCCATTGTCTTGCGGAGCTATTAAAAGGCGTTTGTTTTTAATCTTAGATACTTAGATATAAGAGAGATGATAGAGTGAACCAATATCAAGCTTTGTACAGAAAATATCGTCCGGAAATTTTTTCGGAAATTATCGGACAGGAACATATAGTGAGAATACTGAAACACCAGATTGCGACGGATACCGTAAGCCATGCCTACCTTTTCTGCGGAACCCGCGGTACGGGAAAAACCACTGTGGCAAGGATTCTTGCAAAGGCTGTTAACTGCAGCTCCCATGGAGAGCGTCCCTGCGGAAAATGTGACAGCTGCAAGGCGATAAGCCGGGGAAGGTTTATGGATGTAATCGAGATAGATGCAGCATCCAACAACGGCGTTGATAATATCAGAGATTTGAGGGAAAGCGTTAATTATCCGCCGGGAGAGGGAAAGAAGAAGGTCTATATTATAGACGAGGTTCACATGCTGTCCTCAGGAGCATATAATGCATTGCTGAAAACCCTTGAGGAGCCGCCTGAGCATGTGATGTTTATTTTGGCAACAACCAATCCGGAGAAAATGCCGCAGACCGTGTTATCCAGATGTATGCGGCTTGATTTTAAGAGAGTTGCGGCAAAGCGGCTCATGGAAAATATGAAGATGATCTGCAAGAAGAACGGCGTGGATGTTACAGAGGATGCACTTTCCCTTCTTTCTTCAAATGCAGACGGTTCTGTAAGAGATTCTCTGAGCCTTTTGGAGCAGTGCTTGTCGGGAGGAAACGAACTTTTGGACAGAGAGACGGTGCTGGAATATTTGGGAGCCGTATCTCAGGAGTTTTACAGGGAACTGACCGATAACGCCATCTGCGGAAATGTGTCTGCGGGACTGCTTCTTCTTGACGAAGCCTTGCAGGACGGCAAAGATGTTAAGCAGATTATGAAGGACTGGATGGCGTATTACAGAAGTCTTTTGATTGCAAAATTTGTGGAAAATCCCGCAGATATGCTTAACATGTCACGGGAAAATATAGAAAAACTGAAAGAACAGAGCCATAGAATAAAGATGGAGGAGCTGAACAAAAGTATTATGACTTTGGCGAAAACCATCAATGATTCCAGATATTCCACTCAGGCAAGAATCCTGATGGAAGTTGCAATCGTAACTATTTCAGAGGGGCTTGACCTTTCAGAGGGTGAAAGAAAGGAAGGCGCCAAAAGACAGGCAGAGGAACCTGAAACCGTAAAAACTGCTGACAATGCTGCAAATAGAAACGCTCCGTCACAACCTGAAACATACCCTTTAGCAAGAAACAGCAGAGAGTGTGAAGCGCAGGCAGCTTCTGACAACTGCGAGAAGCCCTTTTCAGAAGAGGATTTAGAGCATATATGGGAAGATATAGTAGAAAAGGCGGTGAAGGTAAAACCCAGCATGAACCTGATAAGACAGGCAAAGCTTGTGGGCATAAACGCCTCGGAATTTAAACTTTCCGTCACCAGCGAATTTATGACAAGAATGGTTAAGATGGAATCTCGGCTGATTTCCGAACTGATGGAAGAGAGAACGGGAAAGTATCTTAAACTTACGGTCAGCTCGGAAAATAACGAAGAAGAAAGTAAATCGGACAGATTGGCAAGAGATGCCGTGGAAGTATCAAAACTTTTGGGTACAGAAGTTAAAATAAAATAATTAATATTGATGGAGGAAATAAAATGGGAAGAGGCATGAAAGCGGGAAAGAGACCTAAGACTTCCGGCGGAAGCGGGAAAAAAGGTCAGATGGCACAGCTACAGCAGGTTCAGGCAATGCAAAGAGAGATGGAAAAGATGCAGGCAGAGCTTGAAGAAAAGGAGGTTACAGCAACTTCCGGCGGCGGTGTAGTTACAGCTGTTATAAACGGAAAGAAAGAACTTAAGAGTTTGACCATTGATCCTGATGTGGTAGATGCAGACGATGTTGAGACTTTGCAGGATTTGGTGATGGCGGCAGTTAATGAAGGTATTCGTCAGGTTGAAGATATGGCAAATGACGAATACGGCAAGTTGACAGGCGGGCTGAATATTCCGGGATTATAGAAGAGGATGGAGTCGGTATGAACCAGTTTCCAAGACCTCTGGCAAAATTAGTGGGAGAACTTGCCAAGCTTCCGGGAATAGGGAATAAAACGGCGCAGAGACTGGCTTTTCATCTTCTTTCGGTAAGTGACGAAGAGGCGGAGGCTCTGGCAACTTCCATTTACGATGCGAAGAAAAGGATGAAATACTGCTCAGTATGCGGTAATCTGACAGATACAGACCCTTGCGGTATATGCAGTGACAAAGAGAGAAATCAAAATATAATCTGTGTGGTGGAGACGCCGCAGGATGTGATGGCAATGGAGAGAATCAGAGAGTACAAAGGGCTTTACCATGTTTTAAACGGAGCGATCTCACCCATGGAAGGTATCGGTCCTGAAGATATAAACCTTAAGCAGCTAATCGTCAGGCTTCAGGAAAATCCGAATGTATCCGAGCTGATCTTAGCCACAAATCCCAACATCGAGGGCGAGGCCACTGCCATGTATATATCAAGATTGTTGAGCAGCACAGGGATTAAAGTAACGAGAATTGCCCATGGACTTCCTGTGGGAGGCGATTTGGAGTATGCAGATGAAGTTACTTTGCTGAAAGCCATGGAAGGACGCAGAGAATTATAAGATGTCTTAATGGGAGTTAGAATAATATTCTAACTTCTCTTAATGTGGTGAAGAGGAAATAAGTGAAAAGGAAACAGGCATTTATGAGATTGCATTATGGTGGAAAATATACGGGGGATTCAGTGCTTCCCGTAAGGGACATACCGGAAAACGCAGTAAAATTTAAAGAGCCGGAATCAATGGAAAGTTTGGGAAGACATGCGGCAGTGATTTCGGCAGCCATACTTCTGCCTTTACTTGCAATTTCACTATTTTTTACAAATGGAGTAAAACCGTTTTTTTCCATAGAGGCACTCATAGGATTTGCCCTTTCTATTATTACCGCACCTGTGCACGAAATGCTTCATGCAATATGCTTTAGAGAGGATGTATATCTTTTTACCAATATAAAACAAGGCATGCTGTTTGTGGTGGGAACCGAGTCAATGTCGAAGGGAAGGTTTATATTCATGTCTCTTTTACCTAATTTCGTGTTGGGAGCGGTTCCGTATCTGATTTTTATATACGACAGCAGCCTCATAATGCCGGGTGCTATGGGCGTAATGGCGATTCCCATGGGAGCAGGAGACTACCTGAATGTTTGGAATGCCTCTGTTCAGATGCCGAAGGGAGCAAAGACTTTCATTTCGGGAATGTCCTCATACTGGTATAATGAAGGACAGAGATAGGGCTGCTTCTGTTTATTTTTCACTAAAGTTTCACATCGCTGCTGTTTAAATCGGGCATGATATGTGATATACTTAACGAGTTATTAAGAAAACTTAAGAATTATTTTTGGTTTGTCTTGATAACTGTAACCCTGATAAAGTTTATAAGAAGGATTTTATATGATAACTTTTACAAATGTAACTAAGAAATACGGTGAAAATATAGGCCTTGAAAACGCCAGCGTAAGCATTGCCAAGGGGGACTTTGTGTTCCTTGTCGGTCCCAGCGGCGCGGGGAAGTCAACTTTCATCAAACTTATACTTAAAGAGATAAATGCAGACTCAGGAAGAATTAAGGTGGGGGACTATGTGGTGACGGATATTTCCAACAGGCTGATTCCCCAGCACAGAAGGAAGATTGGGATGGTATTTCAGGATTTCAGACTTCTTCCTAAGAAAACGGTTTTTGAGAATGTCGCTTTTGCGATGGAGATAATGCATAAGAGCAGGAGACAGATTAGAAAGAGAGTTCCGCAGGTACTGAGCCTGATGGGAATTGAAGATAAAGCCAAGAGGTATCCGCAGGAGCTGTCTGCAGGGGAGCAGCAGCGTGTGGCTATTGCAAGGGCAATAATAAATAACCCGAAGGTTCTCATCGCCGACGAGCCTACCGGAAACCTCGATCCTGAAACGGCAAAGGGCATTATGGATTTGCTGGACGAGATTAACCAGACCGGTACCACAATCGTTATGGTAACCCATGCGAAAGACATAGTTGACAGGATGAACAAGCGTGTAATTGCAATAGAAGACGGTCATATAGTCCGTGACGACTACGGTCAGTACGGTTACGATGAGGGCTTGGATTTCGGAGAGGGGGTCTTTACAGATGTTTAGACTTTTCTACAACATAAAACAAGCTGTTTTGCAGCTCATAAGAAATAAGGGAATGGCAGTTGCTTCGATTTTTGCAATCAGCGCCATGATGCTTATTTTAGGATTGTTCTTCGTAATTTCAGTAAACATCAATCTTTTTACTGAAATTATAAAGCAGGATTACGATACAGTTGAGGTTTACCTTGAGGAAGCGACGACCGCCGCAAAGACAAAGAGCATTATAGAAAGCATCAAGCACATGAACGGTGTCAGCTCCGTTGAATTCAGAAATAAGGATCAGGCGCTTAAGGTTCTTAAACGCAGATGGGGTGAAAGCGGTTATCTTTTGGATTCCCTCGGAGAAAATCCGCTGCCGAACTCCATACTGGTCAAGGTGGAAAACCTGAATGCGGCAAACAGAGTTAATGTTGCGGCAAATAAAATCGACGGAGTTGAAAGTACCAAATACTACAAAGAAACGGTGGATAAACTCACCAAGGTCACAAACTTTCTTTCCATTTCTGCTATAATAATCATGTTGTTTCTCATTATAGTATCGGTGGTGGTGGTTTCCAATACAATTAAGCTTACGGTGTTTGCCAGAGCAAAGGAAATTTCCATCATGAAATATGTAGGTGCCACAAATTGGTTTGTAAGAGGACCTTTCTTCGTTGAAGGTATAATAATAGGGCTTATAGCCTCCGGAATGTCTGCGGGACTGACTTATGTGCTTTACGACAGAATTGTCGATGCCATAGGCATGAAGGTCATGACAATTCTTTCATCGCCCCTTGTCCCTGCAACATATCTTGCATCTAACCTGATTATAATATTCGCTTCTATGGGGGTAGGCATAGGAGCTGTTGGAAGTATAATATCTATGAGAAAATTCTTGGACAAATAAGTCATTTGGCGGAAGGGAAGTTTGTTCTATGAGAATCAAAGTGGATAAAGGAGTTTATGGTATGAAACGAAAAATACTGGCAATAACATTAGTTGCTGCACTGGTAGTTTGTTTTGTTCCCACACAGTCTACCTTTGGAATAAAAAACATAAAGAAGAAAAAACAACAGTTGAATAAGGTTACGAAACAGAAGGATGACATCTCGGAAGAACTGGGCAGCATGAAGGTGAAAGTTCTGAAGAAAAAAAGAGAGCTGTCGGATATGAACGCTTCAATAAAGAATAAGACTGAGCTTATTAAACAGTCTCAGGCAGCTTTGGAGGAGACCAGAAAAGATATAGGCAAGAGAAAGACCGGGCTTAACAAGAGGCTGAGAACTATGTACAAGAGCGGCTCCATAGGTTATCTGAATGTTATTTTGGGCTCCAACAGCGTGGAGGAGCTTGTTACAAATGTAGACTTTGTTCAAAAAATATTTACAAACGATCAGTCAATTTTGACTGAGCTTAAGGCTCAGAAGAGAGAAATTGAAAAGAAAGAAACCAAGCTTCTTGCAGAGAAAAAGTCTCTTCAAAAGGATTTAGACAAGGCAAGCGAGACCAAGAAAGATTTGGATAAGGTTAAGGCGAAGCTGCAGTCAAGATTTGACGAGCTTGAAAAAACCGAAAACTCTCTGAAAAAAGCCATCGCAGAGGCGTCCAGCAACAGCGGAGTCAAAACACCTACGGGAAAGTGGGCGTTTCCTCTTCGTTCAGGTTATACATTGACAGGACATTACCTGGAGCAGAGAAGCTATGAGAGGCATCCGGGAGTGGATTTGGCGGTTCCCACCGGAACACCGATTTACGCAGCCCAAAGCGGAAAGGTTATAACTGCCGGCTGGTACGGCGGATATGGAATGGCAGTGGTGATAAACCACGGCGCATACACTTCTGTTTACGGTCACAATTCTTCCCTCTCAGTCAGCGTAGGGCAGTATGTTCGCAAGGGTCAGCATATTGCAAATGCAGGCTCTACAGGATGGAGTACAGGATCGCATCTTCATTTTGAAGTGAGAAATTCGGCAGGGCAGCATATAAGTCCGGCGCCGTTTATCGGCGTAGCTTAACTTGTTTTTCAATTTTTACGATAAGAATATACAGATGCAAAAATCCTTGATAAAGGATTTTTGCAGATTACCGGATGAATAAATGAATATAGGTATAGACTGCTCAAAGAGCGAGAGAATTCAATGAATATAGAACCTAAAATAATAGAATTACTGAAAAACAGAGGCATAAGAACACAGGAAGAAATTGATGAATTTCTGTCCGCAAAACCTAAGGAGACACATGATCCATTCCTTCTTCACAACATGGAAGAGGGAGTGGATTTAATATTATCTGTAATCGAGGAGGATAAAAAAATCTGCATATATGGGGATTACGATGCCGACGGCATAACCTCCACAGTGATAATGATGAATGTTTTGACACATCTTACCGAGAATATTATGTACTATGTTCCATCCAGATTTGATGAGGGATACGGTCTGAATATGGATGCTGTTGACAAAATCAGAGCTGAGGGAGTGGATTTGATTTTAACGGTGGACTGCGGAAGTGTCTCTGTAGATGAGGTAGCATATGCGAAATCGCTGGGAATGGAAGTTATCGTAACCGATCACCACAGGGTGGTTGACAAAATTGCAGACTGCATAGTCATAAATCCAAATCAGCCTGCTTGCAGTTATCCTTGCCCGCATATTGCAGGCTGCGGTGTTGCTTTTAAATTTTGCCAGGCGGTGATTTCGGTTACAGGGCTTGATAAGAGCATTTTGAACAGGACATTGGACATGCTTGCAATAGGAACTATCGGCGATATTGTTCCCCTGACAGGAGAGAACCGAACATTTGCAAAATACGGTATAAGAGCAATAAACACAGGGGAAAGAAAAAACCTTAAGCTGCTGATAGAAAGGGTTGGACTTAAGCTTGGAGAGATAACGGCGGAGAAGATTTCCTTCGGAATCGTGCCCTATCTAAATGCCGCCGGAAGGATGGAGCACGCGGAACTTGCGATAAAAATGTTTTTATCCGAGAAGGAAGAAGAGACTGTTAAAATGATAGAAAAGCTCTGCAGCTTGAATGCGGAGCGAAAAAAAACACAGGATGTAATTTTTGAAAGATGTGTAGAAATTATTGAAGAAAAATATAAAAATGAAGATATATTTCTGGTATACATTCCCTATGCCCATGAGGGCGTGACGGGAATCGCAGCGGGAAAGGTCAAGGAGCGATACAATAAGCCGTCAATACTTCTTACCGACAGCGATGAAGGTTTCCTAAAGGGAACGGGCAGAAGCATGGGGAAACTGAATATCTATGATTTGCTCAGGGAAAGCGAGGATCTTTTTAAAAGCTTCGGCGGACACAAAGCTGCCTGTGGCTTTACCATAGCAAAGAAAAATGTGGATAAACTTAGAAGCCGGATAACCTCCGGTATTGAAAGGCTTCTTGCGGAAGATAAAACTTTGCTCGATAAGGGCATAGGCGCGGAAATGGAGATAGAATCAAGTGATTTGACCATGGAACTTGTGAAACAGCTTCATTTTTTGGAGCCTTGTGGCGCAGGAAACGAAAAACCGCTTATTGCAGCCTTAGGAAAGCCTGTAGGCCTTTCGCGAATGGGGAAGGAGAACAAGTTTCTAAAGTTTTATCAGGATATGGGCGATAATAAACTTCTTGAGTGTGTGAACTTTAACAATCCGAAAGGTATTGAAAACGCAGTAGAGGGAGCAGATAAGGTTACCGCTTTGGGAAGGCTCGGCATAAACTCATGGAGAGGAAATGAGTCGATTCAGATGACAGTTGAAGATGTTGTTCCGAGAGTATAATTCTTAGAAAGAAATCTGAGAGAAAGGGAAAGTCCGCCGTTTATAAAGCAGGTGGATTGATTTAGAAAATGGTTAACGAAACTATAAAAGTGGAAAAGAAGAAGTTGGTGAAAATTCTCATTCTGACAGCTTTAGCGGGAATGATTGTATTTGGAATTCTGTTTACGGTTTTTTGCAAGATCACGGGAAGAATATTGATTTCATCAGAAGAATATAGCGCGATGAACAAGATTTCATCAAGATATGAAAAGCTTTATATTTTGCAGGAAAAAATGAATAGCGAAGGGTATTTTAAGGTGAGCGAGGACAAGCAGATGGATGCGGTCTACAAAGGGCTTGTAAAGAGCCTGAAAGACCCGTATTCAGAGTATTTTACCGCAAAGGAAGCTAAGACATGGAACGATTATGTAAACGGAACATTCTATGGAATAGGGGTTGTATTCGGAAAATCAAAGAATGGGGAATTCTTAATCAGCGAGGTTATAGAAAAAAGCCCTGCCGAAAATTCGGGAATAAAGAAGTATGATGTGATTATGAGGGTAGATGGAAAGACCTATAAGACAAGCGAAGAATTGAGAAAAGCCATAATGGGAAAAGCGGGAACCAAAGTTAAATTAACCGTTAAACGGGATAAAAGCCTGAGGGATGTTAAAATCATAAGAGGCAAGGTTACAGAAAAAACGGTAAAGGGAATAATAGGAAAGAATAATGTGGGGTACATAAGGATAAGCTCCTTTGCCGAAAAGACCGCAGATGAGTTTAAGACCGAGCTTGCATATATGGAAAAGAAAAATGTAAAAGGCGTTGTTATAGACCTGAGAGACAACGGCGGAGGATATGCTCAGCAGGGGGTTAAAATAGCGGATATGCTCCTTCCGGAAGGTACTATAATGTACATAAAGGATAACAAGGGAAAGAAATCCTACTTTAATTCCAAACCCGGAGCCACAAAGCTCAAATATGTCCTTTTGATAAACGGAAATACAGCAAGTACTGCGGAGATACTGACAGCAGCCGTTAAGGACAATAAGGGAGGAAAAATAGTGGGTACCGTAACATACGGAAAAGGGATTATGCAGGCGGAGTTTCCTTTCAAGGACGGTTCTGCCTTGAAGCTCACCACAAATCAATATTTTTCACCTAAGGGGCATCAGATACACAAAAAAGGTATTTCCCCGGACTACGAGGTTAAGCTGACTAAAGAAGATAAGACGGATACGCAGCTTGAGAGGGCTCTTAAGCTTATAAATTAAATGCCGCATAAAATTTTTACAGAAAGTGGAAATGCTCTTTATCACTTATTGACGCTAAAGTGTAAAAGTGATATACTATCACTCGGAGATAGAGAGGGAGGTACCTATATTATGTCTTATGATTCAAAATACAAGCGCGAAGACATTGATGAGCTTTTTGATGCAATTTTAACTTTAAACGACAGAGAAGATTGTTACAGGTTTTTTGAGGATATATGCACGGTCAACGAAATTCATGCCATAGCTCAGCGCTTACAGGTGGCAAAGCTTCTATCAGCAAAGCGCACATATAGTGAAATAGAAGATATAACAAAGGCATCAACGGCGACAATCAGCAGAATAAATAAATGCTTGGTTTACGGAGCCGACGGATATAAGCGAGTTTTGGACCGCTTAAAAAAATAAATCGGTATTTCTTTGAGGTGCGTTTTCAACTCAGGTTGTAATCGCATCTTTTTAAATTTATTCCTTTCATGCATGAAAGATATTTTGCAGAAAATATACAGGCAGCAGTAAAATTGATTGGAGGCTTTATGAATTCTATATATATCTATGACGGAGAATTTTCCAAAGGAGATGCGGGCTTCGGCCTTATAAAAATTGCGGCTCTTATGTTTTGCATGGATAAGAAATTACCTTATGACATGCGGGCAGCAAGCATAAAGAGAGAAAAAAAGGGCAAACCGTATTTTGACAATATTCCCCTGAAATTTTCGCTTACACACAGTGACGGTCTTTGGATGTGCATGTTTTCAGATCAAAACTGCGGGCTTGATTTGCAGTATATGAAAGACTGTGATTATGAGAAAATCGCTGAGAGGTATTTTTTGCCTGAGGAAGTTTCCTTTGTCAAGGAAAGTGGAACAGAAGGCTTCTATAAAATATGGGTGAGAAAGGAAGCCTATGCAAAGATGACCGGGGAAGGCATCTTCGGAAGTACATGTCCAAATGTACTTTCAGATGGAGAGGGTTATAATTTCACTGAAATAGAAATCTCAGATGATATGAAGTGCGCCTTTTGCACTGAGAAACCCTTTAAAGAAGATGTGGAACTGAAAATTTTGAAATAGTTTTTTTGGAAAGAAGGCTAATGTATGAGAAGGGCAGAAGATGCGGCAATTAGAAAACTTGGAGAAAGGAGTCTGAGTGTTTTTGAGCTTAGAGCCTATCTGAAGAAGAAAGCCTATAAGGAAGAAGAAATCAGCAGGGTAGTTACGGATCTTCTGAAAGCAGGTTATTTGGACGATGAGAGATTCTGCAGAGAATATTTTCGGTATGCCTTCGGAAAGAATAAGGGAAAGCAGAGGGTTTTTGCGGAGCTGGGACAGAAGGGCGTGGAGCAGAGCTTGATTCAAAACGCATACGAGGATTTTCTCTCACAGCTGAGTCTTGAAGGCGGGCAAATCGACGAAATGGAAATGGCGAGAAAAGAGACGGAGAAGATACTCAGGCTCTGCGATCTGTCCGGGGAAGATCCTGTTCCGAAGAAAATTCAAGGAAGAATCGGCAGAAAACTTCATAGCTTCGGCTATTCTACAGGAATAATATATAGTATATTGGAAGAACTTAAGAGCGAAAAGTAGAAGGAGATGATAGAAATGACAAAGGTAGATATTTTTTCGGGTTTTCTCGGGGCAGGGAAGACTACACTTATAAAGAAATTAATTGAAGATGGGGCTTACGGTGACGAAAAAATTGTCCTGATAGAAAATGAATTTGGAGAAATCGGAGTTGACGGAGGATTCTTGAAGGATACAGGAATTGAGATTAATCAGATGGATTCGGGATGCATATGTTGCAGCCTTGCAGGCGATTTCGGAAAGGCACTGAACAAGGTAATAAGCGAGTTTTCGCCGGATAGAATTTTAATTGAGCCGTCGGGAGTCGGAAAATTAAGCGATGTGATAATTGCAGTCCGAAAACTGCATAATGATGAGATTCACCTGAATGCTTTCACCGCAGTCGTGGATGCAAAGAAGTGCAAAATGTATATGAAAAATTTCGGAGAATTTTTCAATAATCAGGTAGAGAGTGCAAATTCCATAATTTTAAGCCATGTATCGGGTCTTTCAGAGGAAAAACTTGACGCCTGCGTAAAGCTTTTGAGAGAGCATAATAAAGAAGCCTCCTTGGTTACTACGGACTGGAGCAGAATTACAGGTTCTCAGATTTTGCAAACTATGGAAAATGCACATAGCATTTCAGAGGAGCTTCAGCGCCTTCACGAAGAAACACGGAAAGAGCACCGCCACGACCATGAAAACTGTGACTGCGAGCACGAGCATCACCACCACGAACATGAAAGTTGTGACTGCGGACATGAGCATCATCACGAGCATGAGAAACAGGACCATGACGGACACCACCATAATCACAGGTGCGGACATGATCACCATCATGGAAAAGATAGCCATCACCATCATCATGCAGATGAGATCTTCGATGAGCTTGGAGTGGAAACAAGCCATAAATTCACAAAAGAGTTTATTGAAAATGCATTGAAGCAGCTCATGAAGGAAGAGACGGTCGGAACGGTTTTGAGAGCAAAAGGTATAGTAGAAGGTGACAAGGGCGAATGGATACATTTTGACTATATTCCGGGGGAGCCGGATGTGAGATTGGGATCTGCAGGAACAAACGGAATGCTCTGCGTAATAGGAGCGAACCTGAAAAAGGACAAGATAAAAGAAATTTTCGGTCTGTAGCTTATAAAGGACGATATGATAATTACAATTATGACGGAGAAGAAATAAAATTATAAATAGAATTGAAGAAAGGAAAAATCTAAGGCGGAAGAAGTTTTAGATAACGACGATTTTATGGAAATACCGGTATATCTGTTTACAGGCTTTCTGGAAGCGGGAAAGACTAAATTTATACAAGAGGCTCTGCAGGGCTCAGACTTTAATGCAGGGGAAAGGACTTTGCTTCTGCTTTGCGAGGAGGGAATCGAGGAATACAATCCGGACAAGTTCTTCGGCAAGAATGTATTCATCGAAGTAATTGAAGATGAAGAGGATATGTCCAAGGAGCTGTTTGTGAAGCTGCAACAAAAATACAGGGCAGAGAGAGTAATCGTCGAATACAACGGCATGTGGGGGCTGGATTCTTTTTACAAAGCGATGCCGGAAGAATGGCTGACCTATCAGGAAATGCTGTTTTTCGACGGAAGGACTTTCTTATCATATAACAAGAACATGAGACAGCAGGTTTTCGATAAGCTTAAGAGTGCGGAGCTGATAGTATTCAATCGCTGTGACCGCGATGCTATGAACGATGTTGATGAAAACGGCATATCCACAAAGCTTGCTTTTCATAAGATCTGCAGGGTTGCCAACAGAAAAAATCAGATTATTTACGAATACGGCCCTGAAGATGTGGAACTTGACCAGTTTATAGACCCGCTGCCATACGACTTGGAAGCAGATTCAATCGAAATAAAAGATGAATGGTTTGCAGAGTGGTACAGGGATATAAACGAGGAGCAGCGAAAGTATGACGGAAAAACGCTTAAACTCAAGGGGAGAGTCATAAAAGGGGGAGAACTTCCCAAGGATAAGTTTATATTCGGACGCCATCTCATGACTTGCTGCGCAGAAGATATTCAGTTTGCAGGTGTGGTTTGCAAATGGAAGGAGGCATTTGAGAAACTCAAAAACGGGCAGTGGGCTGTCATAACCGCAAAGGTTAAGGTGGAGCGAGATCCTGTTTACGGTGGAGGACCGGGACCTGTGTTTTACTGTACGGAAGTTAGAAAAGCAGCTCCTGCCGTTCCGGAAGTCGCTGCTTTTTGACATATATTAGAATTGACTAACCAAATTCCTCCGTGTATAGTCTAATTAGGAGGATGATCATAATGAATAGCGATTTTAGAGATAAGAAGTATACTTTTTTCCAGCACAAGGAGTGCGAATTCTTTCCATGCCACAAGACAAGCAAGCCGGAGGATTTTAACTGTCTGTTTTGCTACTGTCCTTTGTATGCGCTGGGAAACAGGTGCGGAGGGAATTTCAAATACACTGAGGACGGGTTTAAGGACTGCACCAACTGCATGTTTCCTCATGTAAGGGACAATTATCCTAAGATTTTGGAGAGATATCAGGATATTATAAAGGTTGCAGCGGAGCAGAACGAGTAAAGGAAAAGTAACTCCATACAAATTTTGTAAAATTGCATGGATGTTTTGCAGGGAAGTTCAGTTTCCCTGTTTTTTATTTTTTGGAGTTTAGCCGGCCCGCGAGGATTTTAAAGAGTTTAAAATATTGATATTCATACAAAAAATGGTAATATTCGGAGTATACAGCAGTGTTTATTTTGGAGAAATTTTATGAAAGCAGTAAAGATAACCATATCTGTAATTTTAATTTCTTCCGGGCTTTTATTTATGGGAGAGTTGAGCGTTCTTAACATAGATACATTTCAGGATGATTTTTATAGCGTTGACTTCTACATGAACAGCTCAAGCAGAAACATCTGCACCGAGGAAATGGCTAAAGATTTGTGCAATGCAGGGAAAAAACACAAGGTTGATTTTTTTGCGGTGGAGAGATTTTGGGGCAAAATTATCGGTATGATGTTAATATTATCGGTACGAGGGGTGCCCTCAGAAGTTTAAAGAGAGCGGGAATAAAGATAGGGTACAATAAAAGTACGGTGTTTGATGATGCTTATGTGAGATTTACCGATATAAATGAAATCGGCGATTTATCTAAAATAAAAACATTTTATCTGTTCGGAGAGAAAGAAGATTTAAACAGATTGAGAGCCTTCAAGGCGGATTTGGTCGACAAGTATGGAGGAGGTTTTCCAAAGAAAGAAGGCAGAAGCAGTGAACCTTGGTTAAATGCATTAGCGGTTTGGGGACTTATTGTATTCTTGATGCTTCTGTTTTCTCTCTATGAGTCTGCATGTTTAAAAAAGGAATATGCTGTGAGATGCATTCTCGGTCAGAATATTAAGGTTACAGTCATAAAAAACATACTTACAGACATAATTTCCACAGCGGTAATATATGTAAGTATGTCGGCAGTCCTAAGGGTATTTTCAAATGTGACTTTTAAATATCACTGGGTAATGCTTTTTCTTTTGATATATCTTGTCTTAAATTCCATAATTTCTTTAAAAAGTATGGGTATTGATTTCAGGAGAGATTTGACAACGGGAAAATATAACCGGGGCATACTGTATGTCAATTACGGTGTAAAGTTTTTGATAACGGTCATAACGATAATGGTAATATCAATTAATTTTATAAATATTGAACAGGGATACAATTCGTATAAGCAGAAAGACTTTTTTAATTACCATGGTAAATTTGCATATTATAAAATGAGTAAAGATGTGGAAAATCTGGAAAATGGAGATGAAATAGACGAAGAGGAACATGAAGTATCCTTTTATCCTCGTTAATAAAAATGGATTTAGATATTTGTGCAGGACTAATCCGGACTTAAAATTGATAGAAAAAAATGTAACGGCACACAAGACCAGTATTTTATTTCCGAAAAATATAAAAAAGGATTCGGAAATTTACAATAATGCCTTGGAAATGAATGATGAAGAGCTTCTGTCTGAAAATGAATACGGAAAATGGAATACGGTCAGGTATAATAAGTGCGGCGCTGTCGGCATACATGACGACGGAAAAGGACTGAAAAGTGTATGGTATAAAAATCCTGTGATACTGGTAAGCAGTGCTGTTTATAAGAAAGAACTTACAACAGGTTATGAGCCTTATTGCAATTACGATATTATGTACAATATATCTGAAAATGACTGGAAAAAGTTTGCAGACAAATACGAAATAGATGAGCATTATGTCAGCATAACAAATGCAAAATCTGCGTATCTTCATGACTGGAATCAGAAGAAGCACATAATGCTGCTCACTTTCGGATTGGTTATATTTATGCTCATTTTGGAGCTTTCTCTGATTTTCTTAGTTATAAAACTTGAGTATTATTTTAATTCAATAGAGATGGCGATAATGAAAGTGCACGGCTACAGCTTCTTTGAAAGAAACAGATTCTTAATAAAGTGTACTGTAATTTCATGTTTTTTAGGGTTGCTTGCAACTCTGATTTTCAATCGGATATTCTCAATGGGAGGAGATTTCTTCGTTATAGCCGCAATGAGTGGTGTTTTGCTGGCATCAGAGCTTCTGACCATAGTGCTGAAGGGAAATTCCGTTGAGAAGAAAAGTGTTACGGCTATTTTAAAAGGAGAAAAACTATGATTGTGGGGGAGAATATAACAAAGAGCTTTGGAGACAGAATTTTATTTAAAGATTTTAATTTTCACATTAAAGATGGTGAGTTTATTTTCTTTTCAGGGGAAAGCGGAGCCGGAAAGACCACATTGCTTAACATTATAGGACTTCTTGAACCTACTGACGCAGGAAGGCTTCTCATAAACGGATGCGAATATAAGACCAATAAGGACAAACGGAGATTTTATGCAGAAGAGGCGGGATTTCTTTTTCAGAATTTTGCTCTGATTGAAAATAAAACAGTAAAGCAGAATCTGGAGATTGTGAAAACCAAGTCGAAGCTGTCTGACAGAATTGATGCCGCTCTGAAAATTGTGGGACTTACGGATAAAATAAACAATAAAGTATATACGCTGTCCGGCGGGGAACGGCAGAGGATTGCTCTTGCCAGGTTAATACTCAAGCCCTGCAATATTATTTTGGCAGATGAGCCTACAGGCTCTTTGGACAGGAGAAATACGGAGTTGGTGCTTAGTCTCTTGAAGAAGATTAACTCCATGGGAAAGACAGTTATAATCGTTTCACACGATGAGTATGTCAAAAAAAGCGTAGACAGGATAATTAATTTATAAATTCATATATATTGACTCAAAGAAGTATTTATTGTATCATTAGATTAAGCACCGTGTACTTCGTTTTTCGGGGTTAATAGGGAAGCAGGTGGAAGTCCTGCACGGTCCCGCCACTGTAAATGGTCAGCAAGGCCACAATTTGCCACTGGAGAGGAAACTGCATAATCTGATGTTTGTCGGATTCTCCGGGAAGGTGTGGTTTTGCGGCGAGCCATAAGTCAGGAGACCTGCACGGTGTTGTAATCAGAAGCAGCGGATGACTGTATGATGAGACTTTTGGACGGTAAAAACGGGCCGTGGTTTAACCATGGTTCTATTTTTGTGCAAAGGAGAGAAGGCAAATGAATGTTAATTGGTTCAAAAATCCCGACAATGTGGTATATGCAGATGTGAATCAGTTCTGTGACAACTTTGGAAAAGAGACAGGCATTGAACATTTGAGAGAGAAGTTGGACGAATTTAGAGATAATCCCGTGCCTGAAGGCGTTAACCTGAAAGGGAGGAAGAGAACCAGCTTGAAGGTATTTATCCCGAACAAGTACTTTGACGAACCTATCGACATGGGAGACAGTGTCTGGGTATACATGGGAGAAAACTACGAGAGTTATTGCATTTACTGGCCACAGGAATAATTTTGATTAACGATTTCGTGTATGCGAAGGTTAATAAATGCCCCGGGGATCTGTTTGTGAAGAGACAGGTCCCTTTGTTTTCGTTGAACTTTAACGAGCAGGAACAAACTTTGTGACGGAATATGTGCTGAGGTTTTACATTGTATTGAAGCTTCAAAGAGGATATTCAAAGGAGATATATGTTTAAGAATGGAATAAGAGAAGCCTCTGAATTTTCGAGATTTCATCCGTGGGTTAATTTGATATATTTCGGTTTCGTAATCGGTATTACCATGTTTTCCATGGCGCCTCATTTTTTAATTGCAACGCTGTTATTATCGTGGCTTTATTCAGTTTTGCTTAAGGGAAAAGAAATACTTAAGCAGAATGCTTGTATAAGTATATTTATAATCTTGGTTACGGCGGTTTTGAATGTTTTTTTCACTCACGAAGGTGTCACAATACTGTTTTACATAAATGACAATGCTGTCACGATGGAATCGCTTATTTACGGTTTAAGTTCCGGAATGATGTTGGTGTCGGTAATCATTTGGTTTACCTGTTTCAATGTTATAATGAGCGGGGACAAGCTGATTTTTATATTCGGAAAGGCGGCGCCTGTGCTGGGTTTAACCTTATCCATGATATTCAGATATGTTCCCCTTTTGAAGGAAAGATACAGCGAAATTCATATGGGACAGATATGTCTTGGCAGAGGGGAAGATAAGGGTTTTCTGAGCAAGATCCGAAGATTTGGAAAGGAAGCATCCATACTTGTGTCGTGGTCTTTGGAATCGTCAATAGAGAGTGCAGATTCCATGGAAGCCAGAGGATACGGTCTTAAGGGAAGAACATCCTTCAACTTGTACAGACTTGAAAAACGGGATATATTTTTTATCTTAACCATAGTTTTGCTGGGCGGAACAGTTATAGCCGGAAATATTCTGAGAAAGAACATTATATCCTTTTATCCGGTGTATAAATATACTTGGACAGGTTGGAGTGCAGCCACGCTGTGCGCATACATTATGCTCATGCTGCTGCCCATAGTCATGGACATTTACGGGGAGGCAAAATGGAAACAATCAGATTTAACGATGTAAGCTTCAGGTATCCTCTTTCAGAAAAGGATGCCTTAAAGAATATAAATTTATCGGTGAATGAGTCGGAATTCGTAGTTCTGTGCGGAAAATCGGGCTGCGGAAAGACCACCCTTCTTCGTCACATGAAAAAAAATATGATGCCCTATGGAAATTTAGACGGAAATATTCTGTACAGCGGCTGTGAAATTTCGGAGCTTGGGGACAGGCAAGGCGCTGCGGAGATTGGTTATGTTCAGCAGAATCCCGATAATCAGCTGGTTACAGACAAGGTTTGGCACGAACTTGCATTCGGACTTGAGAGCTTAGGATGTGGCAATTATACCATCAAGAGAAGGGTTGCCGAGATGGCAAGTTATTTCGATATACAGGCATGGTTCAGAAAGGATGTAAGTCAGCTTTCAGGAGGACAGAAACAGCTTTTAAACCTTGCATCTATTATGGCTATGCAGCCGAAACTTCTAATTTTGGATGAACCTACATCTCAGCTTGATCCCATCGCAGCTTCTGAATTTCTCAGAACCATATATAAGATAAACAGAGATTTGGGAACTACGGTAATTTTGTCGGAGCACAGGTTGGAGGAAGCCTTTACCATGGCAGACAGAGTTGTGGTTATGGATGGCGGCGAAATTGCCGCCTGCGATTCTCCGCAAAAAATAGGAAGATTTCTGTCCGGAGAGGTTTCAGAAAATCCTCATCCGATGTTCTACGGTTTACCTGCGGTCACCAAGATATTTCACAGCGTCTCTCTGTCCCGTGATGATGAAGATGATTTGGCTGAAAGTCCGTTGACTATCAGAGAGGGAAGACTTTGGTTAAAGTCTTTGGTCGAAAAGTTCGGTGCAAAAGCTGATATGCCTTGGGACACAGCCCTTGGAAAAGAAAGACTCAGTGAACCAGATGAAAAAAGCAGTACAGAAAATGACAAGAGTGAACTTGCAATAGACATTTCGGGACTTTGGTTCAGGTATGACAGAAAGAGCAGCGATACTCTGAGAGATTTGAGCGTGGCGGTCAGAAAGGGTGAGCTCTTTTGCATCCTGGGTGGAAACGGTGTGGGAAAGAGCACAACTCTTAAGGCTATAAGCAATATAATAAAGGTTCAGCGCGGAAAAATTAAGGTTTCGGGAAAGCAAGCCATGCTGCCGCAAAACCCACAGGCGCTGTTTACGGAAGTATCTGTGGAGGATGAACTTATGGAAGCGCTCCACTATGAGAAGGGCAGCGACGAAGAAAAAGTTGGAAAGGTTCTTGAAATGCTGGATTTAATGGAAATTTCCCATTTGAGAAAATCTCATCCTTATGATTTATCAGGCGGAGAACAGCAGAGGCTCGCTTTGGGTAAGGTGCTCTTGCTTGACCCGGATGTTATTTTACTTGATGAGCCGACAAAGGGACTTGATCCTTTTTTCAAAATTTCCCTTGCCGAAATTTTTAAAAAGCTTACGGAGAGGGGAAAGACTTTGCTCATGGTTTCCCACGATATAGAGTTCTGCGCAGAGTACGGAGACAAGTGCGCTATGTTCTTTGACGGAAGCATTGTTTCTCAAGGCAGACCCAAGGAGTTTTTCAGGGGCAACAATTTTTACACCACGGTTGCAAATAAAATCTCCAGAGAGTATATTCCGGATGCGATTACATGGGAGGAGGTGGCAGAATGGGCAGAAACTTTGATTTAAGTCAGTACCGGGCGGCTGCGCGTAAGAGAACCCGGGTATCAGCCCTTCTGATTTTTCTTGTAATTCCTTTTAGCATGCTGGCACTTGGGAAACTTTTGGGAAGCAATATGTATCTTGTCGGAAGCTTTTTAATCGTGGCGTATACTCTGATTCCGTTTATAATGGTGTTTGAAAACAGAAAACCCAAGGCAAGAGAAGTTGTATTGATCGCCATGATGTCGGCTCTGACGGTGGTGGTTCACATGTTTTTTCATTTGACTCTGCCGCTTCAGGCGGGAACTGCCATGGTTATTGTATCGGGAATTTCTTTGGGACCGGAAGCGGGGTTTTTGGTAGGGGCACTCTCAAGATTTGTGTGCAACTTCTACATGGGGCAGGGTCCATGGACTCCATGGCAGATGTTTTGCTGGGGACTTTTGGGATTTCTTGCAGGACTTGCATTTAATAAGATTGATTATGAAGAAGCCAAGAAAAAAGGATTTAGGGAGGAGCTGGGTTCAAGAAGCTTCAAACTCATAATCGGACCTGTCATGTGTATTTTATTTGCCCTGATTGCGGCATACCTTTCCTATATGCTCTTTCCGGGAGATGATAAAACCTTTTTCGGATGGAGACTCTATGCCTTTGGAATTGCAGGACTTGTCTTCGGAGTTCTTGTGCAAAGAAAGAAGCTTACTGTTGACGGAATTACTATGGCTCTTTTCACATTCTTCGTCACATTTATAATATACGGAGGTATAATGAATGTGTGCGCCATGGTTATGTCTGCCGCAATACCGGGAGGAAAACCTGTAAGTCTTAACGCCCTTAGGCTTCTATACATTACCGGAGCTCCTTATGATGCGCAGCACGCAGGTTCTGCGGCGATTTTTGTGTTTTTGTTCGGAAACAAATTTATTAAGAAGGTGGAGAGAATAAAAATAAAGTACGGGATTTATAAATAGGTTATGAAAAAGAATTTGTTTCTCAGCTCCTTTTCAAAGGACGCGCTTGAGATTATAAGAGACAACAAAATAGGCATGGAAAGCAATCATTTCTGCATATCTTACAACCTTGACGATGAAAATTTTGAAGATACAGTTTCCGTAGTCAGAAGGGACATGGAATTTTGCGAAATTGATGATTTGAGCAGGCTGTTCATTCACGGTCCTTTTACGGAAATTTATCCCCAGGCAATAGACCCCAAGGCAGTAAAGATGGGATTGGAACGCCTTGAGGATGCTTACAGAGGGTGTAAGGCGTTAGAGGCCGACCGCATGGTGGTACATTCAGGATTTCTTCCCGTTATGTATTTTGATGAATGGCATGTGAAGCAGTCGGTGGAGTTTTGGACAGAATACATGAAAGAAAAGTCGGATGAGTTCAAAATTTATATAGAAAATGTTTTTGACCCCAATCCGGAGCCGCTTATAGATATTGTGAAAGGGATTTCCGATCCAAGAGTAAAGCTGTGCCTTGATGTGGGGCATGCAAATGCCGTTACCGAGGATAAGGATGTTTACCGGTGGATAAAGGCTATGGGTGAAAATATCGGTCACTTTCACATACATAATAATGACGGCTCGGCAGATCAGCATAATGCAGTTACCGACGGAACGCTTGATATGGATTTGGTGCTCAGATATATAAATGATTACTGCAGAGAAGATGTTACCATTACGGTGGAAAGCAGGGAACCGGGAGACAGTATCCCATGGCTTCTTGAGAGGTTATAGTCAAGAAGAAAACTCTTACAAAGAGTAATTACAGTTTTTGGTCACATCGCAGGCAGAAGCAAAAAAATGCCTGCATTTTATAATTGGAGTAATTCTTATATTTTCTCTTTTGCTTTTTTACAATTAATGTTATCGACATGACACAGCATCGTATGTTATACTTTAAGTAATTTAATAATATCTGCTTAATTCGGGGAAATAAGTGAGAATCTTATACGGTCACGCCACTGTGAACTTGGAATTTAAGAGGAATTTCAGGTATAGTCAGAGTACCGGTTTTGCAGATGCTGTTGATACTCTGCGAGAGATGGAGGATACGGCAACGATACGGAAACGGCTTATTATTCTTTTAATTTGATTGTGACATTTAGAATTGATAGCAATTTGAAAATTAATCTGCAGGCTTGTTGTTGTTTTAAACCTTCGCTTACTTTGAAAGGTTTTTTATTTTGATAGATATTATAATCTTATAAAGAACTTCGGAAAATGAAAATAAAGTATGAGAAAATTTTTAAACAGAAAATTTAATATCAGTAGGAATAATCTAATAGTATGCCTTTTGATTGCAGGTATTTTTTCTATATGCGCAATCGCCCTTGCTCATCAGAGCCACTATAAGCCTGTCAATAAGGTGGACAGAATATCGTCTGCCCGTTCACAGGTTTATATTGCAGGAAAGGGATATAAACTTGATAAAAAGCAACTCTCCGATCATGAGAAGATGGAGAAAACAAGAGAAAAGCTGCTGAAAAAGAAACCGCAGAAGGATAGAGATAAGAAAAAAGAAAATAAAATCGAAAAGAATAATGGACATAAGAAACCGTCAAAAACCGATAAAAAAGGAGGAAATGGCAGCAGGCAGGGCAACGGAGATAGAAATAGCGGCTCAGGGAAAAAGAATATAGATCCTAAAGCCCCTGTCATACAAACTTCAATAAATGACGGGATGATATTTCGCGGTGAAAAATTTGCTTTCTGGGTTCAGGCACTGGATTATGGAGAAACCCCCATTAGTGCTGTAGACATTGAAGTTTGCGTAAACTCTAAAGAAGTAATAAGCGTTGGAAGAACGAGGCTTGGATATAACTATCTTGCATTGTTGAAAAAGGGTGAAAATGTAATTACCGTAAAGGCTACCGATGATGAGGGTAGAGTTGCAAAGTTAACCAAAACCGTATGGAGAGTAAGCTCAAAGCCTAAAAGACGATATAACGCTATTATCAGAATAAGCGCAGAGACCATAGGCAATAATAATATTCTGAATCGTGAAATCAAGATATATTCCAAGGAATCCATCGCTTCAGCGCTGACAAGATGCATGAAAGAGGCAGGCATGCGATGGGATAATACAGGAACTGTGGACAGAGGATTTTATCTTGCCAGAATATATAAATCGGGAATTGCCGCAGGTGGCAAGATACATCCCAAAATTCTGGAATACTACGGTAAAAAAAGCGGCAGTGACGGAAAACATTCCGACGGGGAAAATCCCGGAAATAAGCCGGAAGAGCCGGAGACGAAATATCCTTGGACATCTTCAGGACACTACAATGACAGCTTAGGCCAGTTTGATTTTACAAAGGAATCGGGATGGGTTGCCTACTTGGACGGCGTAAGTATAAGGCAGGGCTTTTCTGCCATAGGACTTGAGGACGGGTCTGTTCTTTGGCTCAGGTTCACTGTGAACCGGGGAAGTGAGTTGGTCGTTGGAGATAAAAACGGCTGGTGGTAGCTTCATAATTTTTTATAGAGATTAAGTGAGGAGATTAGAGCAAAAGAAAGTAGAGGAAGCCGAAACTTTCATTACTATTTGTGCCGCTGACAAACGGCGGCGGAATGGAGATTTTTATGAGTAAAAGGAGAAGTAACAACATTTTAAATTATTACAAACTGTTAATCTTTTCGTTTGTTATTGCAATAGCTGTTGCATTTTCGGGGACTTTAACGATTTACGGTCAGGATTGGACGGCATTCGGAGGAAATGATGACCATAATTGTGTAACTGATGTCAAACTTCCCGAAAAGGTGGATGAAACCTCTCTTAAGTGGGCAGCTAAGATGCCGGGAGACGGTGCAATGGGGAATTCCTGCACACCTCCTATAATTGTGGGAAATAGAATATATTCAGCATCAAATGATACACTTTTGGAGCTGGACAGCGAGAACGGAAAAATCTTGAGAAAGGCGAGCTTAGCCGGCAATACAAGTTTTGCGACAAATCCCATAGCCTACGCAAAAGATAGGCACACAGGTAATAAGCCTTATGTATTCATACAGCTTAAAGATGGAAAAATACAGTGTATAAATATAGAAAAAATGGAGTCGGTTTGGGTCAGCACCGCTTATAAAGATGAGCAGACCATAAGTCCTGTGGTATACAAGAACGGGAAAGTGTATACGGGTACATGGGATAATGAAAAAGGAAGATTTCTCTGCTTTGATGTCAATGGAAGCGGAACACAGGAGCCTAAATGGTCACTGATTCCTGCAGAAAACGGCGATGGAAATAGAGGTTTTTACTGGGCGGGAGCCTATGTGAACGATAAGTACGCGGTTTTCGGGTCGGATGCTGACAAGGAAACGGGTAAGTCTGTACTTTATTCAGTTAATGCGGAAAATGGGCAGATAGTAGATAAAATTAAAGATTTTCAGGGCGGCATTCGCAGTACCGTAGTACATCACAACCGGTCTCTTTATTTCGCAACAAATAAAGGAGATATATGCAAGGTTATACTTGAAAATGACGGTAAGTTCCGTGCCGGCTCTAAGGTGACAAAGGCTTTAGGTGCAAATAAAATAGTGACCGGTTCGCCTGTAATACACGAGGGCAGATTATATATCGGCGCAGTTGATGCGGAAAATCAATACAATAATACAGGAAGTCACAAGATGGTGATAATGAACGCCGATAATCTCGAAATCGAAAAGGAAGTAAAAACTCCGGGAGGACCTAAGGCTCAGGCGTTGCTGTCCAAAAATACGGGAGAAAACGGCAAGGTTAGAGTATACTTTACATGCAACACTCCTCCGGGAGGCATCTTCTTCATTGAATATAAGAAGGGGCAGAGTGATATACAATGCAAGACACTTTTTACTCCCGAAAAGGAAATGCAGGAGCACTGCATAAGTCCTCTGTGCTGTGACGATAAGGGTGTAATCTACTATAAAAACGACAGTAACCATCTGATGGCGGTTGAGAGAAATCCGGCAAGACTTACAGGCTTATCTGTAAAGAATAAAAAATCCGGAAAGGAAGGCAAATGGGTACCTAAGTTTTCCTCCGAAAAGTGCAGGTACGAAATCGTTGTGGACGAAATGAAAGACGATAAGGTCAGCATTTCTCCGGAGGCTCCAAAAGGACAGAAAATTTATGTGGGAGGAAAGCATGTAAAATCCAATGAATCAATAGAAGTTTCCGTTAAGGGTAAGCCTATAGATGTGGTCGTAAGCATGGATGAAAATAATGGCGGAACCACGACTTCGTTTAAGAAAACTTACACGCTGAATATTTTAAAGGCCAGCGGCAACGCATTTTTGTCGGATTTGAGAATATCGAAAAACAACAGCGATGCTTATAATTTACCTGAGTCCTCTGATTATCTTTTGAAATATACTCCTAAGTTTAAGCAGGACAACATGACCTACCATACGAAAATGTTTGAGGAGGACAGAAGGTTTGTAAATATATGGCCTAAGCTTCAGCACAAAGGATCCAAAATGAAGGTTAAGCCTGTAGAAAATGTTGCAAATTCTCAGGATCAGTTGGATGAAGAGGGGAATATCAAACCGGAAACGGGAAGTACAAATCCAAGGTACCCGGTATATTTTTTAAAGGGCACCAAAGTCTCCACGGTGAAGATTATCGTAACTTCTGAAACCGGAAAGGTAACTAAGACATATACGGTTACCATAATCCGCTCAAAGGATATAGGCAGAAAAATATTAAAACTCTCCAAAACTAAGCTCTCGCTGTATAAGGGGCAGACTTACAGACTGAAGCTTGATGTTAAGGGAAAAGAACCGGGAGATGTTATAAAATGGAAATCCACAAATAAAAAAGTTGCCAAGGTAGATAAAAATGGAAATATGACGGCGTTGAAACCGGGAAAAACCTCGATTTATGTTACCTGCAATGACGATGAAGAAGTCCATTGTGCAGTTGCCGTTAAATCTAAGGAATTTAAGATTTCCAAGAGCAAGATCAGCTTAAAAGCCGGCAAAAAATATAAGGTTTATATTACAAAGAGAAATCCTAAAGGGAAGGTTTATTATAAGTTTGCAAACAGCAAGAGCAAAAAATATATAACCCTTTATAAAGACGGAACTGTAAAGGCGAAGAGAGTGGGAACCGGACAGATTATTTGCACCTGCAACGGAATTAACCGCAAACTTACTGTGAAGGTTCATAGATAAAAATTAATTGCCAGCAAGAGCCAAATATGTTAAAATACTTGCATAAAGTTAATAGTTGTATGTTGCTAACGGAAGCGGGTGAGATTCCCGGACTGTTTCTCAGCAACCGTGAATCTGATTGTTTTCAGAAAGTCGGGAGACGAGCTGCATGCAGATGGAAAATCTCTGAGGCAGTTTTTACATCATAGATATTTTAGATAACTTCATTTTCAGTTCAATTCGGCTTGCCGCAATGTATTTCCATATTCGCAGGAAGATATGACGAAGGTCTTAGTGGGTTATTCTGTGAGTGGAGTTGTAACTACTTTCGTGTTTATTAATGACTGTCCTTAGGGATGGTCATTTTTTAATTAAGAGTTGATGAGTAAAGGAGAAAAAGGAGCTGATTATGAAAGGGTGGTTAAAGAAGAAGGCAGTACTTCTTATGGCACTGCTTATGGTTGTAACCTTTATGCCTGCCGGCATTTTTACGGCATATGCAGATGAGAGTACAACGCTCAAACAGGATGCGCAAGGTTATTTTGAAATAAACAGTGCATCGGAAATGAAAGCTTTTGCAGAGGAGGTTTCCAAGAACAATGCGGCAAAGGGAAAGCTGATGAAAGACATAGATATGTCGGAAATCGATGTCGCAAGCTGGAAGCCGATTGGAAATGAGACAAAAAATTACCAGGGAGAGTTTGACGGCAACGGAAAATCCATTAAGAATTTCAACGCCGATCTTTCCAAGGACAAATTGGGATTAGGAAATTTACAGAGTACCATCTACACCAATGCCGGAATTTTTGGATTTGTAGGAGATAAGGCATCTGTAAAAAATATTAAAGATATTACAGGCACTATGAAATCTTCAGTTCAGAAGGGCACAGGTGCAGTGGCGGGAACTTGTCAGGGCGTGATTGAAAACTGTAAATCCTCCCTTAATATAGAGTTCAAGGACGATGAGGACACAAAAGCCGCTTCAATAGGCGGGATTGTAGGTGAAATTTCAGGAATTTCAACTGTATCCAAGTGCGGATTTGACGGAAATATCAAAGTAACAGATGATAATTTTCAGCTCGGCGGGGTTTGCGGCAATATCGCAACAGGCGATTTGTTCAGCTGCTGCAATAGAGGTGAAGTTTTCGGAATTGCCACAGGGACGAGAAGTGATTCCGGAAAGATAGGCGGAGTTATCGGCAGAGGTCCCGGCTTCAAAAAACAGATGAGATACTGCTATAACGCAGGAACTGTAAAAGGTGAAGGCGAGAAAGCATCGGTTGGAAGCATAATAGGCTTTTCCAATGTTTTATCAGACTTAAGCAATTCTTTTAGTGCTAAGGAAGTTAGTGGAAACACGGGGACCTTAGGAAATTCATTTGTCGGGAATATGAATTCCAAAAGGCATGTTGAAATTGCAGAATCGGTTCTTCATACCGCACCGGCAGATGATACCGCAATTACGATGGAAGATCTGAACTCCGACAGCACAGTAAATACCAAGCTGAATTCAGCAGACGACGGATTGGCTGCCGAGCTGAAATTTGTAAAGGGAAAGACCTATCCTGTTCTCAAATGGGAAAAAGGTGAGGAGACTGCACCTGAACCTGAGAAGGTTCCTGTAACGAAGGTTCAGATTCAGCGCGTATCACAAGGCGTCCTCAAGGCTTCGGTAACAGGAAAAGGCGGAAAAGAAGCGACAGATGTCAAGTATCAATGGCAGAAATGCACATCATGGGATGATGTTATGGATCCCGAGAACCCTGAGGTAGAGTACGAGGATATACCGGGTGAAACGAAAGATACGCTGACAATCACAAAGGATATTAAGAGCAGATTTTCTCAGTATCAGGTTATTGTTACAGACTGTGACGGCAAGAAGCACTATGCCGAAAAGGAAAACTTCAGCGAGGTTGCTCCGGAAGATACACCGGGAGAATCTTCAGATGCAAAGTATCTGAGCGAAGTCGCAGAAAAGTGTAGCGGACTGCCTTTAGTTCTGAATATGAAGTTTGGGGAAGACAAAAATGTAAATTCCGCCATGGAAAGTTACATTAAGAAGCTGAAGGACAGCAGCGGCAAGAACTTTGAAGGCATAATGACAACTGTTGCAAAGGTTGAAAAGAGCGGCTCAATTGAGCCGGGAGAAGCGGCTGTTGCACAGGACGGTACTATAACATATTTCTTCGCCGATCCGTTCAAGATCAACGAGAAGCCATATTATAACCGTCCTTACGGGCAGTTTGAGATTACCTTTGATTTGCACAAGGGCAAAGAGGTAAAGCAGGCTAAAAAGAAATTCAATGTGCTTTGGAATATCGACAAGCTTGTGGATTCGCTCCAAAAGGGAGTTTTGGACAAGCTCACATTCGATAATATCAAAGGAAGCAATGATTCAAAAGATACCATCAAAACCGACTTGGAGTTGATAAGGTATTTCGGCGGAAAAAATGCAGAGCAGAAACTTGCAAAGATAGAATGGAAGAGCAGCGACAGCAATATCATTAAGATTGAAGAACCTACGGGCGATACGGATACGGTGGTATATGGACCGCTTATAGGTAAAATCAAAAGAAGCAAAGAGGACAAAGAGGTTACATTAACCGCAACCGTAAAATATGCAAAGACAAATGACGGAAACAAGAAGGAAGATGAGGCGGTTGCCAAGCTGAAGAAAGAATTTAAGCTGACTGTAAAAGGAACTCAAAAAACTTCGGAAGATTTGCAGAAGGCTCTTGAAAACGCCCTTGAGAAAAAAGGTGTAAGAGATTTCTGCACAGGCGAGAAGGCAGACCTTGAGCATGTAAAAGGAAGCCTTAAATTCCCGACTACAAGAGATATAGGTATAGACGGAAAATACAGCCCTGTAACTATCGACAGTGACGATCACGATGTTGCGGAACCTTGGTTCAAGCTTAACAGCACGGAACTTCAGCCGAATGCCGCAACGCTGAAAATTTATCGTCCTTTGCCGGGGAAAGAGGCGAAGAAGGTTAACATAACAATTACAATCAACGATACCCAAAGCGGTGCGGAAGCCAAAAAAGTAATTCCTGTTACGGTGGAACCTCTGACAGAAGCGGAAATCGAAGATGCGAAAGATTTGATGTCGATAGCGAAGTATAGCTATTATGAGGGATTTGCAGGCGAAAACAAAAATAAATTCGATATAACCTCAAATCTTCGTCCATATCAGGAGATAACGAAAGAGGGATATAAGGCTAAGTATATATACGATCACAAAGAAAGAACATGGGCAGGTATAGGACTTGACACAAAGGTTGAGAATCCGGGCAAGGAAGGAGTAGGCTCTCCGGGCTACAGCGATTCCAACTACTCAAGATTCTTCTCCTCAAAACCGAATCTCATTGCAGATGATGTTCTGACTTTGGCTGAGAAGAAGCCGGAATACGATACTACCGTAACTATTTCCAGTGTTCTGACGCACGAGATATACGGGAAATATTTCGTTAAAGCCAGGGCAAAAGGCGATGAAAAGGCGATGGAGCTGTTCAAGGAGCTGTATCGTCAGCCTGTTTCAGACACGGTTAAGATTAGAGGAGAGAAGGGCGAGGACCCCGACCCTGCAAAGAATATTCGAGTGTTCTTTACATTAAACGGACCTGATGGAAAAGCATGGATTAAAAAAGTGGAAAAGGTTGTTCCGAAAGAATCTTTTGCAGGAGAAGTTTTAGAAAGGGTATTTAAAGAGACCGGATACAGCTATATCGGAAGCCTGAGCTATATAAGCGGTGTGAAAAAACCTGACGGAGAAACCCTAAGCCAGAAAGATATGGGCTCAAACAGCGGATGGATGTACAGAGTTAACGGAGTTATTGCAGGTACAAGCCTTGACAAATGTGAGGTTAAGGACGGTGATGAAATAGAGTTTTTCTACACCAGAGATTGGCAAAAGGAGCCTAAGGTTAAGGAAAATGAAAATCCTGACACACCGGGAAATCCTGACGAGAAGTACATCAAAAAACTTGTGGTTAAGAAACTGGCGGCGAAGGTGGATTCAAAGAAAATCCGTGTGTCCTTTGCAAAGGTTAAGGAAGCGAACAACTATATCGTATACTTTAAAAAGTATAATGCAAAGACTTGGAAATCTAAATCAACGAAGGGAAAGAACAACATTACACTTTCCGGTTTTAAGAACAAAGACCTGATTCAGATTAGATGTGTAGCCGTAAGAGGTAAGGTTAAAGGCAAATACAGCGGCATTAAGTACTGTTACATTGCAAGAACAAAGTTTACGGCAGCTAAAGCAAAAAAATCTGCGGTTCTGAAGATTAAGAAGTTTAAGGGTGCTGCAGGCTATGAAGTGAGATATTCTATGAATAAGAGCATGAAGTCTGCAAAAACCGTAAAGGTGAATAAGCTTAAGTTCACACTCAAAAAGCTGAAATCCAAGAAGACATATTATGTAACGGTGACACCTTACAAGAAGAGTCACGGTAAAGTATATTACGGACAGCCCAGCGGAAAGAAATCTGTAAAAATCGGATGATAAAATATTATCCGGTATAATCTTGCTTTAGGTGATGGTCCTCATTATAAAAGCAGATTCAAAAGTGAAGGGGCATGCCGAAAACATTTTCTTCCGGCATGCCCTGTTTTCTTACTGCAAGCTATTGACAATATATTCAAAAGCCGTTATATTATTAATAACTTACATATTGATGCAGCTAACGGAATAGGGTGAAAACCCCTGACTGTTTCTCAGCAACCGTAATTTGTGCAGGGCCTTTGATAAACGGAGGCGAGGTTACATGCCGTAACCGCCGGACAATGAGTCGGGAGACGAGCTTGCGTCTGTGATATTGATTACTCTGAGGCAGTATGGTATCAAAGTCCCTTGAACCGGGGCATATTGTAGCCACCTTTGGATAGGAGGTGGGGACAGCCGTGGCGAGAGGTTAGTGATTTTGTATAAAAAACTGCCGTATGGCAGTTTTTTATTTATGGGAATGAATGGAAGTTGCCATTTTGCCGTAAATAAAAAACTATTTAGCGAAAATATTTAAATCCCCCTTGACGGCAAGGGGGATTTTTTGGTAGAATAATTGTGCAATTGAAAATGCGTTTTATGTTCTTCCTTTAACAGGAAGCTAAGAGGGAATCAGGTTAAAACCCTGAGCGGTCCCGCCACTGTGATTGGGGAGCGAACTGCGGTATACCACTGGGAGACCGGGAAGGTGCAGCCAGCGATGATCCATAAGCCAGGAGACCTGCATAAAATTGTTTTTAATCGGCGGTGAACCGATTGTAAAAACTCTGCATCAGCGAATACGGGCTGTGGGCGTGCCACAGTCCTTTTTGTATGACTAAAGAATATAGATTTGGTAAAATCTGTGGAGCCCCAATTGCTTTTCATTCTTTTTTCATTTTGAGGCAGGACCCGTCACCCTGCCTCATTAACTTTTTTGAGAACATGACGAAAAAACAATGCTGTAGGAGAGAAAAGGATAAGGAATGCAAGACGAATTACTTAAAAAGACAAAGAGAAGAAGGTATAAGTTTATAACAGCCACTGCCATTACTGCCGTATTTGTCATTGCGGCGTTTCTTACGATGCGCATAATGGCGCCGAACCAAGCAGGGAAGAAATCAGAAGGAAGCTCCAAGGGTGGGGAAATTTCAGTTACGCTTGAGATAAACTGCAAATCTCTTTCAAAGGACATGAGCCGGCTAAAAAATCGTGATATTAAGGCTTATATCCCTAAAGACGGATATTTCTTGAAAAAGGCAAAATATAAAGTTGAGAAGGAAAGCACGGTTTACGATGTGTTTAAATCCGCCTGCAGGGAGAAGAAGATTCCCTTTATAAAAGAGCAAAAGACAGGATATTCAGGAGTGTATGTAAGCTCCGTAGGCCATTTGGCGGAGTTTGACGCAGGAAGAAACAGCGGATGGATGTATTCCGTAAACGGTGAAATTCCCAATCTTTCCGCATCTGAGTACAAATTGAAAAACGGGGACAGGATAATCTGGTACTATGTCGTTAATTACAAGAGCCGGATGTAGAGGATATACAAATTTCATTGAAATTTTACTATAGGCAGCCTTGGTAAAACAAACTGCCTGTGAAATTTGCAGTTACAATATAAATACGAATTGTGAAATGAGAGTTCAGGGCAAAAACATTTGTTCGCAGAACTCTTTTTTCTGTTTATCCCGGTACAAATATGTTAAAATATATTACAACAATAATTTTTTAGATACGGAGAGAAGACTGATAGATGAGCTTTGAAAATTTAAATGAAAAACAAAGGGCTGCGGTCAAACAGATAACAGGTCCCCTTCTGATATTGGCAGGAGCCGGTTCAGGCAAGACCAGTACCATGACACATAGAATCGCATATATGATAGAGCAGGGAATTTCTCCCTACAGTATTTTGGCGGTGACATTTACAAATAAGGCAGCTTCAGAGATGCGCGCAAGAGTTGAGGAACTTGTAGGCGGAGTGGCAAGAGATATGTGGATTATGACATTTCATTCCATGTGCCTTAGAGTTTTAAGAGTTTATCCTGAGGCCGCAGGTTACGAAAAAAATTTTTTGATTTATGATACTACGGATCAGAAGACCCTGGTGAAAAATATTATTAAGGAAAAAGGAATAAACGAGAAGGAGTTTTCGCCGAGATATTTGCTATCGGCGATAAGCGATTGCAAGGAGAAGGGGATTTCGGCAGAAGAATATACGAAAACAGCTGAGGATAACTATAAGACGAAGGCAATCGGGCTTGTGTATAAGGAGTATTCCAAAAGGCTTAAGAAGAATAATGCCATGGATTTTGACGATATACTGTTAAACTGCGTCAAACTTTTTGAGGCGGATGAAGATATACTCAGAAAGTATCAAAACCGCTTTCAGTACATAATGGTGGACGAATACCAAGATACAAATCATATGCAGTATAAACTTATTTCGATGCTGGCGGAAAGTCACCATAACCTTTGCGTTGTAGGTGATGATGATCAGTGTATCTACCAGTGGAGGGGAGCAGATCTAAGAAACATTCTGGACTTTGAAAAGGACTTTCCCGAAGCAAAGGTTATCAAACTTGAGCAGAATTACAGGTCAAAGGCGAATATTTTGGCAGCGGCCCACTCCGTAATCAGAAATAATAGAAGTCGTAAGGACAAGAAACTTTGGACAGAGGCTGACAAGGGGGAGAAACTGAGATACTTCAGGGCTGACAGCGATAAGGAGGAGGCGTCCTCCATCGCAAGACAGATTGCACTTATGGAGCGAAACGGAAAAGCCTTTACAGATTTTGCAATACTATACAGAACAAATGCTCAATCCAGACTTTTTGAAGCAGGTCTGACTGCGCAGGGGATTCCTTATAGGGTTTTGTCAGGCATGAGGTACTACGACAGAAAAGAAATTAAAGACATGATGGCTTATATGCGCCTTGTGGTAAATCCGGCGGATGATTTATCTCTCATAAGAATTATAAATGAACCTAAAAGAGGAATGGGAGATAAGACCGTCGCCAAGATACAGACCTTTGCATCTCTTAAAAACCTGAGCCTTCTGGAAGCTTTAAGCGACGAGGAGATTCAGGAAACTTTGCCGGGGAAGGCATATGACAAAGTAAGGGAAATGGTTGAGTGTATAAATCTTTGCAGAGCGGAAAGAGAGAACTTAAGGGTTTCGGACATCTACGACACATTGCTGGTTAAGACGGGATATTTAAAAGCTTTGGAAGATGCAAAGACTGTTGAAGCGGAAGGCAGAATAGAGAACCTTATGGAATTCAAATCGGAAATATACGATTATGAAAGCGTAACCAAAGAGCCGTCCATAGAAGAGTTTATGGAAAAACTCACCTTGGCTGCAGAGGTTGATAATTACGATGAAAATCAAGATGCTGTCACGCTTATGACTATGCACAGTGCAAAGGGTCTTGAATTTCCGGTTGTATTTCTTCCGGGGCTTGAGGACGGACTTTTTCCGGGGAATAAGGCTTTTGACAGTGTTTCTGCAATGGAGGAGGAACGGAGACTTTGCTATGTGGGTATGACAAGAGCGAAAGAACTTCTGTGCCTGTCCGGCGCCGCAGAGAGAGTACGGTTCGGCAGAACCGAATATACCAGAGAATCTCAATTTTTACGGGAATTGGACAAAAGTCTTGTTCAGGGAGATGCCGTGTATGAGAGAAAGCCATCAGGGTTTGGCAGCGGATTAGGAGTAAATACAGGAGGCGCTGACGGATATTCAAAGAAAGCCTTTAAGCCTTATGACTCTCTTAGATATGCCACCATGGAGACTGCGAGAAAGGTTGCGGCATCGGATGCTGACTTTACGCCGGGAGACAGAGTAAAGCATGGGAAGTTCGGAGAGGGCATGGTTATAGAATGCTCTGAAAAAATAGTATCGGTTATGTTTGATGAAAGCGGACTTAAGAAACTTGCCAAAGGTATTGCGCCTCTTAAGAAGATATAGCCGGAGAGAAAGTGTTATGGATAAGCAAAAAAGAATAAAGGAATTAGTTGCAAAATTAAATGAAGCAGCCTTTTCATACTATCAGAAGTCTGAGGAAATAATGTCCAACCTGCAGTACGATGAGCTTTACGATGAACTTTTGCAGTTGGAGAAGGAAACGGGAACGGTTCTTTCTTCAAGTCCTACTCAAAAGGTGGGCTATGAGGTTCTTTCGGAGCTGCCGAAGGAAGTTCATTCAAGTCCCATGCTTTCCCTTGATAAGACCAAGGACAGAGAAGGTCTTGTGTCGTGGCTCGGAGATAAAAAAGGGATTTTGTCATGGAAGCTTGACGGTCTTACCATAGCTTTGACCTATGAAAAGGGCGTGCTGGTGAAGGCTCTGACCAGAGGAAACGGAACTGTGGGCGAGGTTGTAACCAATAACGCCAAGGTCTTTTCAAATATTCCTCTGACCATTTCGCACAAGGGAAAAGTGGTTTTGCGCGGAGAAGCGATAATCACATACTCGCAGTTTAAAAGAATAAATGAGGCTATAGAGGATGTGGAATCAAGGTATAAGAATCCCAGAAACCTCTGCAGCGGTTCGGTAAGGCAGCTGGACCCGAGGGTCACCAAGTCGAGGAATGTTAGATTTTTTGCCTTTTCTCTGGTTGAAGCGGAGGGGGAAAATTTTGACAACAGCAGGGAAAGGCAGCTCATATGGTTAAAAAATCAAGGCTTTGATGTGGTAGAATATGTTTCGGTAAGTGATGAAAACATAGTTCGGACTATATCCGACCTTGAAAAAAAAGTTGCGGACAACGATTTCCCCTCTGACGGACTGGTTCTCTTATATGATGATATAAATTACGGGAAGAACTTAGGAAGAACCTCTAAGTTTCCGAGAGATTCCATAGCTTTTAAGTGGGAGGATCAGAGGGAAGAAACCGTACTGAGAGAAGTAAAGTGGAGTGCGTCGAGAACCGGACTGATTAATCCTATTGCCGTTTTCGATTCGGTGGAGCTGGAGGGAACTACCGTTTCAAGGGCATCGGTACACAATCTGAGCATGGTGCAGGAACTGAAGCTGGGCATAGGCGATAAGATTTCGGTGTATAAGGCCAATATGATAATTCCTCAAATTGCAGAGAACATGACAAAAAGTGATTCCATTGAAATCCCGAAAGTATGTCCGGTCTGTCAGGGTAAGGTTGTAATTGCAGAAGATAACGGTGTAAAGACGCTTCGATGCACAAATCCTGAATGTCCTGCAAAGCATGTTAAGAGTTTTGCGCTGTTCGTTTCCAGAGATGCTATGAACATCGATGGTTTAAGCGAGGCTACGCTGGAAAAGTTTATCTCAAGGGGAATAATAAAAGAGTTTGCAGATCTGTTCAAGCTCAAGGAACACGAAGACGAAATAGTTTCCATGGAGGGCTTTGGCAAGAAATCTTTTGATAATCTGATTTTATCCGCGGAAAGGGCAGCTCACACCACGCCGCAGAGATTGCTGTACTCCTTGGGCATTTCAGGGATAGGTTCATCCAATGCAAAGGTTATAACGGAACACTGCAAAGGAAGCTTTTGCAAGGTGATGAATCTTACTTTTGAGGAACTTACGGAAATAAACGGAATCGGACAGGTTATGGCTAATTCCTTTGTGGAATATTTTAAGAATGAGGATAATAGGCAAAAGGTAAAGGCCCTTTTGGAAGTTTTAGATATAGATGAGACTGAAGATATAAAAGGAGATTTTCTTAGGGGCATCACCTTTGTTATTACAGGTTCTTTGACCGGATATGAGAATCGAGGGGAACTTAAAGCCGCCATTGAAAGTGCAGGCGGCAAGGTGTCAGGCTCGGTCAGCGCCAAAACCGGCTATTTGATAAACAATGATGTTCACTCCGCCTCAGGAAAAAATAAGAAGGCTTTGGAATTGGGAGTGGAAATAATAGACGAGGCAACGATAACCCGGTGGATTTCTCAAGGAGAGGTTAGAAAATGACGAAATTAAAAGTAGGAAAGCTGGATAGCGATGTTCTTGAAAAAATTGTTTTAGAAAAAATCAGATATACAAGACCTGAGGTGAAGACCAGGGCCGGCGTGGGAGAAGATTGTGCGGTGATGGACTTCGGTTCTTATGAATGTGTTGTATCAACAGACCCTATAACAGCCTCGGTGAAGGAAGTAGGCAGGCTTGCTATACACATTTCCTGCAACGATGTTGCCAGCAACGGAATACAGCCTCTCGGAATCACTTTGGCGGTAATGCTTCCGGAGGGTACTACGCAAGAGGATGTGGAAGAAATTATGGGGCAGGCAGCTGAAGCAGCCGAAGCGGTGGAGGTTGAGATAATCGGAGGTCATACGGAGATTACCAAGGCGGTAAATCAGCCTGTGATTGTTTCAACTGCCGTAGGAAGAGCCCCGGCAGGAGGTTCTTCAAGTGCAAAAGATATGCGGGATGGAGACTTCATTATACTGACAAAGAATGCAGGCCTTGAAGGTACGGGTATAATCGCAGCAGACCTGGAAGAAGAGATAAAAGATATTCTCGCAGAAGAAGAACTTTTGCATGCAAAATCCATGCTGGACAGCGTCAGCGTAGTGAAAGAGGGGGTAATTTCAGGAAGCATAGGAACATCCGGAATGCACGATGTTACGGAAGGCGGAATCTACGGAGCGATATGGGAGATGTGCAGCTTGTCCGAGAAAGGGGCATTTATTAATGAATCACTGATTTTCATAGATCCTGTAACAAAGAAAATATGCGACTATTATAAGATAAACCCTCTAAGACTGATTTCAAGCGGCTGCATGCTCATAGTCGCACCTAAGGAAAAGGCGAAGCTGATTTTGCAAAGTCTGGGCAGAGAAAATATAAAAGCAGGTGTAATCGGAGAAGTGCGAAGTAAAGAAGAAGGTATAAAGACTCTTAAGGGTGACGGCAGCGTATCGGAAATTAAACCGCCGGAAGCAGATGAAATATACAAGGTCATCTGATTTTTACAAAAGTTTTAAAGAAAAAATTGATACATGGTGATTATAGGATGTGCAAAAGTATAGTGAAGTACGGTAAGGTATAATGATGAATTCATACGAAACAGGCAATTTGGCAGATTTTAACTTAGCTCATATCTTTGAATGCGGACAGTGTTTCAGATGGAACCGAATTTCGGAAAACCTGTTTGAGGGAGTGGCTTTCGGTAGGTCTGTGAAGATGGAAACCTTTGATTGGGAAACCGGAAAAGTTAAACTCAGAATAACTCCTTGTACGAAGGAAGAATTTGAGAAAATATGGTATCCCTACCTTGATCTTGGCAGAGATTACGGAAAAATAAAAAGACAGCTTTCGGAGGATGACAAGGTTCTTGAAGAAGCGGTGAAATACGGTTACGGCATAAGAATTTTGAATCAGGATTTGTGGGAAACCGTAATATCTTTCATAATCTCGCAGAATAACAACATCCCCAGAATCAAGGGCTGCATAGAAAAGTTTTGCCGGATTTTTGGAGAAGAGCTGCCGGATGGGAAGTTTGCTTTTCCTAAGGCGGAAGATATTGCAAAGCTGCGGGAGGAAGATTTGGCAGAGGTGAGGCTTGGATACAGGGCAAAGTACATAACGGCTACGGCAAAGTCTATAGCAGATAAGGGACTTCCGAAAAATGAGGAAGAACTTCTCAAGCTTACGGGAATTGGACCTAAGGTAGCAAACTGTATAACCTTATTTGGAATGGCGAAGTATGACAGCTTTCCTATTGATGTTTGGGTTAAGAGGGTAATGAATGAGTTATACGGCATACCTCTTTCAGATGTTAAGGCTATGAAAAAATATGCAAGAGAAAATTTCAGAGACTTTGGAGGCTTTGCACAGCAGTACCTGTTTTATTATATGAGGGATAGATAGAGTTTAGAAAATAACGAAAATGCGATGGAGCCATAACCTGATTTTTCAGCTGCCGGCACAGAAGCCGGAATATTTTTCATATATGTAACGGATAAGATATTGTGTGATTTTAATGAAGAAAATCAAAATGTGGTTGACATTAAGTGAGTGAGGTAGTAAATTATATATATCGTCTGGCACTCAAATAAGGTGAGTGCTAACAGAAAATATAGAAAAATTTTATTGGATAAATGGAGGTAACTATTATGAGCTTTGGTATTAAACCGCTTGGAATCAGAGTTGCATTGAAGAAATTGGAAGCAGAAGAAAAGACATCGGGAGGAATTATTCTCACAAGTTCTGCAAAGGAGGCGCCGCAGGTAGCAGAGGTGGTTGCAGTGGGACCCGGAACCAAGGACGAGAAAATGGAACTTGAGGTTGGCGATAAAGTGGTATTTTCCAAGTATGCCGGAACTGATATCAAGTTTCAGGGAGAAGAATATACGATTATGAGCCAGGACGATATTTTGGCAATTGTTGAATAATAGGGGGAGTTAGAAATGGCTAAAGATGTATTTTACGGAGAAGACGCGAGAAGAAAATTGCAGGCAGGTGTTGATAAACTTGCAGATACAGTGAAGATTACATTGGGACCGAAGGGAAGAAATGTTCTTATCGGAAAGACCTTCGGTTCACCGCTGATTACAAATGACGGTGTTACAATCGCAAGAGAGGTTGAACTTGAAGATGCCGTTGAGAACATGGGCGCGCAGCTTGTTAAAGAGGTTGCCACCAAAACTAATGATGTTGCAGGTGACGGAACGACGACTGCAACGCTTCTTGCACAGGCAATAATCAGAGAGGGATTTAAGAATCTTGCAGCAGGCGCAAACCCTATGGTTCTTAAGAAAGGCATCAACGGTGCAGTTGATGTGGCTGTGGAAGAAATCAAGAAGATGTCCAAGTCGGTTGAAACGAAGGAAAGCATAGCTCAGGTTGCAGCTGTTTCCGCTGCTGACGACACAATCGGAGAACTTATTGCAGAGGCAATGGAAAAGGTTGGCAAAGACGGAGTTATAACCGTTGAAGAGTCCAAATCGCTTGGAACCACCCTTGATGTGGTTGAAGGTATGCAGTTTGACAGAGGCTATCTGTCCCCATACATGGTAAGCGATCCGGACAAAATGGAAGCGGTTTTGGAGAATCCGTATATCCTGTTGACAGATAAGAAGATAAACAACATTCAGGAGCTGCTTCCTCTTCTTGAGCAGGTTGTTAAACAGGGAAGAAAGCTTCTGATTGTAGCCGATGATGTGGAGGGAGAAGCTCTTGCAACACTGGTCGTAAACAAACTGCGCGGAACCATAGATGCAGTTGCAGTGAAATCTCCGGGGTTCGGAGACAGAAGAAAGGCAATGATGGAGGATATTGCAATTCTTACAGGCGGAACTGTTATCAGCGAAGAGGTGGGCTACGACCTGAAGGAAGCTACCGTTGATTTACTCGGACAGGCAGGAACCGTAAAGGTTGACAAGGACAGCACCACCATAGTAAACGGTGCGGGAGAAAAGTCCGAAATAGATTCAAGAATTAAGGCTATTAAGCTTCAGATTGAAGAAACGGAGTCCGAATTTGACAGAGAAAAGCTGCAGGAAAGACTTGCAAAGCTTTCCGGAGGCGTTGCCGTTGTTAGAGTAGGCGCAGCTACGGAAACTGAACTTAAGGAGAGAAAGCTCAGAATTGAGGATGCTCTGAATGCTACAAAGGCTGCGGTGGAAGAAGGCATCGTGGCAGGCGGCGGAGTTGCACTTTGTGCGGCAATACCTGCAGTTTCAAATTATGTTCAGAGTCTTTTGGGCGATGAAAAAACAGGTGCGAAGATTATTGAAAGAGCGTTGGAAGAACCTGTTCGTCAGATCGCCGAAAATGCAGGTTATGAAGGAAGCGTAGTGGTTGCAGAGGTTAAGAAACAGAAGACCGGCTACGGCTTCAATGCCAAAACTGAAGAATATGTGGATATGATTGCGGCAGGAATTGTCGATCCTGCAAAGGTTACAAGATCTGCTGTTCAGAACGCTTCTTCCGCATCATCAATGCTTCTGACAACAGAAGCGGGAATCGTTGACATTAAGGAAGATACTCCTGCAGTGCCTGCAATGCCGGGCGGCGGAATGGGAGGAATGGGCGCAATGATGTAGCCCGTAACACGAAAAAAAGATAACCGTCGGCTTAGCCGACGGTTATTATTTTTTGAAGAACTTATCATTCCAGATTAAATCTCTTGTTCATGAAGTAATGGGTTCCGATAAAGTATATCCCCGCCAGTACCAGTTGAAATGCGATTAACATCCCTACAAATACATACGATGAGTTGTTTGCATGGGTGTTTACTGCGAGAATGTCATGGGGATAATTTTCACCGAACACTCTTAATACGAAAATTTCAAATATAGATATTCCCACGAAGGCGATTCCCATCATCATCCCCTTGTATCTGCTGAACTGTGCCCCTATATTGATTGAAAACAGGAAATGCAGCACTGATTTGGAAATGGATACGGCAGATAAGATAAGAAGTTCCACAAGAAGTAAAACCAACTTCATGGTTTCCATATTGTTCTCTTTGACAAACTGTATTATTCTGTGCCAAATTTCCGGGTCGAGAAGGCTTCGATTTAAACCGAAAATCAGGCTTAAAATTAGAGCCAAACTGCTTATGAAACCTGCTGCGATAAGCCATATCGTCGTAGTAATAACCTTATTCCATATGTGTGTACTTACCTTGACGGGCAAAGAAAGAGTAAAATATCCTTCATCGCCGTAGAAATTCTTGTAAAAGCGTCTGTCCAAAATAACCACCACGGTCATAACTACAACTGCGACGGACATTACGATAAATACAAGCACGAATAAGAATAGAATAAAATTCGGGATGACAGTGGAAAGACTTTTCAGAAAGGCAACGATGAGTATTTCCATCAGCAGCCACGCAGCATATAACGGTCCTAAATCTTTCAGCAGCGCTTTAAATTCATATTTCATCAATTTTCCTAACATTTAAAAACCTCCCTAAATAATTTGTCGATACTTTGTCCCTTTTCTTCACGGATTTTTTCGGCTGACTCATGAAGAACCACCTTACCCTCCTTTATGAACAGCACATCATCCAAAATAGATTCAACATCTGAAATTAGGTGGGTGGATATGATGACTACAGCCTCGGGATTGTAATTTCCGATGATTGTCTTAAGGATATAATCTCTTGCTGCAGGGTCTACCCCTGCTATAGGTTCGTCCAAAAGGTATATTTGAGCCTTTCTTGCCATGGTCATTATAAGTTGAACCTTTTCCTTGGTACCTTTGGACATTGCCTTTATCTTCTGATTTTCTTTTATTCCCAGATCTTCAAGCATCGACAAGGCGTTAGACCTGTCAAAGTCATAATAAAAATCCTCATATACATCCATCAGATTTTTTACAGTCATATAAGATGGGAAAGTCATTTTGTCCGGAAGGTATGCAGTTATCCTCTTTGTTTCAACTCCGGGGAAAGCTCCTGCAACTGATATATTTCCCTCATCAGCCTTAAGAAGCCCCATTAAAATCTTGATAAGGGTAGTTTTACCTGAGCCGTTGGGACCCATAAGTCCTACTATTTGTCCTTTTTCAAGGCGAATATCGATGTTATCCAATGCTGTTTTTGAGCCATAGGATTTACTTAAGCCGTTTATCTCGATAATACTCATATCTTCTCCTTTTCTATGCAGCGAGAAACCGCATCTTTTATTTCATTATCAGTCATTCCAATATTATGTAATTTGGTTACAAGCTCGTTTATGTAGCCGGATGAAAGCTCATCATACATCTTATTCAGTACAGCTTCATCCTTAGTTACAAATCTTCCGCTGGTTCTGTCCGTATATACCAGACCCTGTCTTTCCAGTTCAGCAAAAGCTTTTTGTACGGTATTGGGATTTACACCGGCTTCCACGGCAATTTCCCTGACAGAAGGTATCTTCTCTCCGGGTAAATATTCTCTTCCGGCTACTCTGTCTCTCAATATGTCTACAATTTGCATATATATAGGTTTGCCGTCAACAAATGTCCATTCCACATTGTTCTCCTTTCCGACAGTAAACTGTGTTGCTGTATTATAATACTAATACAGTAACACAGTTTTTGATACGATGCAAGGGGAATTTTAACTTTTTAATAATAAAAAAACGAATCACCTCCAAAATTGACGGAGAGAGATTCGCTTTACAGAGAGGAGATACTCTGCGTGAGAACTATCCTTATAATCTTAAATATCCTTTATCATTTTAAATATCATCCTTTTCGATAAGGTTAAACGCATGATCCATAGGACCCGGACCTTTTCCTAAATCCAGCATTGCACCCAGAGCTTTAGATATGTAATTTTTGCTGTTTTCTATTGATGTTTTTAAGTCCAGACCTTTTGCAAGGTTGGATGCGATTGCACTTGACAGGGTGCAGCCTGTTCCGTGAGTATTGGGATTTTCTATCCTTTTGCCGTAGAACCAGGTTTTTTCTTTGCCGTCAAAGAGAAAATCATTTGCATCGCTCAAACCGTGACCGCCCTTTATCAAAACCGCTGCGCCGTATTTTTTCCAAATTAAATCTGCGGCGTGCATCATATCCTGATGGGAATTAATATCAATGCCTGACAGTGCACAGGCCTCCGGTATATTGGGAGTGATTACGGCTGCAATGGGAATAAGCTCTGAGCAAAGCGAAGAAACCGCATCATCTGAAATCAGTTTTGCCCCGCTGGTTGAGAGCATTACAGGGTCCACAACGATATTTTTACATCGGTATTCCAAAAGTTTGGATGCTATAACGCAGATTAATTCAGAAGAGGAAACCATTCCTATTTTTACGGCATCCGGTGGGAAATCCTCCAAAACGGCATCCAGCTCTTTCTCTAAAAATTCGGAAGTCACCTCCATGATGGATGTTACGCCCATAGTATTTTGCGCTGTTAAGGCGGTAATGGCGCTGGCTGCGTACACGCCGTTAACCGTCATGGTTTTTATGTCCGCCTGCACCCCTGCGCCTCCTCCGCAGTCGCTTCCTGCGATGGTTAATACTATATTTTTTTTCATAATTTACAGACTCTCCTTAAATTATCATATAATTTCTGAGTGGATTTTAACCTTGAATGTGGTTTTAAATCTAAAGTTACTCAGGTGTTCTTTCGGGCAAATGTTTATCCCTTGGCACTTACCATTTTTATGACGGAGCTTTTCAGTTTTTCCGTGGCAGTCTGAATATCATCCGGTGCAAAGACTGCGCTTATTACTGCAACCCCACAGACTCCTGTGCAGGCAAGTTCCGTCACATTATCTGAAGTAATTCCGCCGATTGCAACAACAGGAATGCTTACAGCTCGGCAGATTTCTTTCAGAGCAGCGTGACTTACCCTTTCTGCATCATTTTTTGAGCCTGTGGGAAATACCGCACCAACTCCAAGATAATCGGCGCCTGAAGTTTCTGCAGAAACGGCTTGCTTGACAGTCGTAACCGAAACTCCGAGAATTTTATCATCGCCTATTATTCTTCTAACCTCAGAGGCTTTCATATCACTTTGACCTACATGAACACCATCTGCATTCATTTCCGCCGCGATGCTCACATCGTCATTTATGATTAGTGGGACTTTGTACTTATCACATAATTCTTTAACTTGGATTGCTTCTTTCAAAAAATCGTCGCGGTTTAATTCTTTTTCCCGAAGCTGAAGGAAAGTGACGCCGCCCTTAAGTGCAAGTTCTATCTGCTCAAGCAGAGAATATTTTCCTGCCCAATGTCTGTCGGTAACGGCATACAGAAGGAGATTGTCTTTACATAATTTCATACTTGGCACCTTTTTCTAAAGTTTCAGCATTCATATTATATATTGCATCTATGATTCTGTTTCTATAGGTGGAATTTCCATCATCACCCTGCATGTTATCATATCCTGTTTCTCCGGCAAGACCCATTGCGCATACCGCTGCCGCCGCAGCCCGTAGCGGAGTTTCGGGATTTGCGATTAAAAATGCGGTTATAAGCCCGGAAAGCTGACATCCCGTTCCGGTTATCATTCCCATTTCCTTAAGTCCGTTTCGGATTATAAAACATCTGTGGCTGTCTGCCACAATGTCAATCTCCCCGGTTATTGCTATTATGCTGCCCGCTTTTTTTGAAAAGGTCTTGGCGAAATTAACGGTACTTTCCAAATTTTCGCCTGTTACGGCATCTTTTATATTTGCATCGACACCGCAGGTGGTATTGCTGCCTGTTGCAAGGGTTTTAATTTCAGATATATTTCCTTTGATCACATCAAATTTAACTTCAGAAAGCAGAGACTTTGCTGCAGCGGTTCTCAGCGTGCTTGCGCCTGCTCCCACAGGATCCAAAACAACCTTATGCCCAAGCAGATTAGATTTTTTACCCGCCGCAATCATGGAGGAGACAGTTCTTTGATTCAAAGTCCCTATGTTTATATTGAGTCCTCCGCAAATAGATGTTATTTCTTCAACCTCATCAATATCGTCGCTCATTATCGGGCTTGCTCCGCAGGCGAGAATTACATTTGCAACATCGTTAACTGTGACATAATTTGTGATATTATGTACCAAAGCTCCGTTTTTTCTAAGATTGTCAAACTGCTCCTTAAACATAGGGCCTCCGTCAATAAAAAATCTGTCAATAAAAAAACTGTGTTCCGCCAATGGCAGCAACACAGCAAAAAAACTATTTGTTCCCTCCGTTGGCATTATCCAAATCAGGTTACGGGTCAAAGCATATGCTTACTCTCAGCCTGCCAAGCAAGCTCCCCGACTTTTTATATATGAGATTATACTCCTAAAATAAATATTTGCAAGGGGGAAATTGCGGTAAAGAACTGTTTTATGGCAAATGTGTATTGTATACTTACAATTTTATAGCAAAAAATTCTGTTAATTTGTTTTTAAAGGGGGTATAATAAGCAGATAGGGAAAAAAGGAGGTGAAGTATATGTTCGTTGAAGAACTTGCAAAAATCAAAGAATGCGAAGATAAGGCTGAAACGATTAAGAGACAGGCAAAGGCTGACGCGCGGAAGAAGATAGAAGATGCCGAGGCCCGGGCTGTCAATATTATCGAGACTGCCGAGGCAAAAGCAAAGGATATTCTTGATTCGGAGATGAATTCCGGGCAGGAAGAATCTCAACGAAACTACAATGCTTCTATGGAGATGTCACAAAAGGAAGCGGAAGGTCTGATTGAGAGAGCAAAGACTAAGGAAGATAAAGCTGTTGGGCTAATCGCAGAAAGGATAGTGAGCATCTGTGGCAATAGTTAAAATGGAAAAGCTGGCAGTCATTGGGGTAGACGCAGCAAAGGAAAATTTAATTGCCGACCTTATGAATCTCGGAATGGTGGAAATCACCGACCGGACTGCCGTGCTTTCAGAAAACGAAAAGCTGAACGGGATTGCCGTTCAGGATGGTGACGAGGATAAGGTTGCCGAAATCGACGGCCAAATCGCAAAGCTTGGAATTGTACTTGATTTGATAAGCAGGTACAGCAAAGAAAAACAGCCGTTATTTGTGACAAGAAAAACTATGAAAAGAGCGGCATTCCTTGACAGGATAAGCAACAGGAGCGTAATTGAGGCAAATGTTAAATATATATTGAACCTCAACAGAAAGCTTCACCACGGCAGAGAGAGAATCAACAAGATTAAGATGGAAATTGATTCTCTGGTTCCGTGGCAGAAATATGACTTGCCGCTTGAGATTCAAGAGACCGATCAGGTCGACATTGAACTTGGAGTTGTCCCCTCCACCGTAAACATTGATGGAATAAGGGAAGCCATTACAAAGGCCAGCGACAGCGCAGAGCTGAGAGTTGTAAACAGGGACAAAGATATGTACTACCTGCTGGTAGCAACTTTGAAGGAAGAACAGGAAGAGGTGGTTTCCGTACTGAAGCAGTGGGGATATACACCTGCTCCGTTTGAAGAGTATGTCGGCACGGCGAAAGAAAATAAGAGGCGGCTTGAAAAAGAATATGTGATGGCATGGAAAGCTTTCAAGGATATTGAAGAACAGGTTTCCGCCTGCGAGTATATGAGGGTGGATATAGAATGTCTCAAGGACTATCTGGTTATCGAAAGAGACAGGGAAAAGGTTAAAAGTAATTTCCTGAAAACAGGAAGAACCTTTAATCTGGAAGGCTGGATTCCGTCGGAATGTAAAAAAACGGTGGAAGGCGTCTTAGATAAGTACGATTGTATTTATGAGTACAGAGAAGCAGGTGAAGATGAAGAGGTTCCCGTGTTGGTTAAGAACACAAGCTTCGGAACGCCATTTTCGGCCATTACGGAGATGTATTCATTACCGGACTATCACGGATTTGATCCTACCGACATCTTCTCAATCTTTTATGCCATGTTCTTTGGAATAATGCTGAGTGATGCAGGCTACGGACTTCTGATTACAATAGCAAGCGTATTTGTACTCAAAAGGTATGAGATAGAAGGTCTGACATACAAGATGATAAAGATGTTCATGTACTGCGGAATAGCCACTGTTTTCTGGGGCGCCATGTTTGGAGGATGGTTCGGGGATTTCGTTGCGGTGTTTGCAAAAACGGTATTCGGAAGCAAGGTGAGTATCAGCCCTCTGTGGTTCAACCCGATAGACGATCCGACAAAGCTTCTCGTTTTTTCACTGCTCTTTGGTGTAGTACACTTATTTGTAGGAATGGGAATAAATGCATACATGCTCATCAGAAGAGGGCAGGCGACGGATGCTTTTTTGGACATATTCTCATGGTACATGATAATTACAGGCGGCGGATTATGGCTGGGAGGAAGTGCAATTTCTCAGAGCCTGGTTGCGCCGGGTAAATATATATGCTTGGCAGGAGGCATCATCGTCCTTCTTGCGGGAGGCAGAAAAAATAAAGGATTTGGAAAAATCACAGGAGGCCTCGGCTCCTTGTACGGAGTTACAGGCTACATATCGGATATACTGTCCTATGCAAGACTTCTTGCATTGGGACTTGCCACAGGAGTTATTGCAAATGTAATTAACCTTTTGGGCTCAATGGCAGGCGGAGGAATAAAAGGTCTGATCGCTATGCTGGTTGTGGGGATAATAGGGCATACATTTAATCTGGCAATTAACGCTCTGGGTTCTTTCGTTCACTCCAGCAGGCTGCAGTATATCGAATTCTTTGGAAAATTTTATGAAGACGGAGGGGAGGAATTCTCTCCATTAAGAAACAACACTCAATATGTGAGATTAACAGACAACAACGGAGGTTTAAAATGATTACAGGTAATGTGTTTGCGCTATTGGGAGCGGCTGTGGCAGCTCTTGCAGGAATCGGAAGTGCTATAGGTGTGGGAATCGCAGGACAGGCGGCTGCGGGAGTTCTTGCAGAAGATCCTAAAAAGTTCGGTAAAACCCTTATTTTACAGGCTTTACCGGGAACGCAGGGTATATACGGACTCCTCATGGCATTCCTAATATTCATCAGAATAGGTCTTCTTGGCGGAGGCCTTGGAAATTTAACGGTTGCTCAGGGTTTATATGTATTTGCATCGGGACTTCCGATAGGTTTGATAGGAATTTGGTCCGGTATTGCCCAGGGTAAAGCTGCAGCGGCGGGAATTATGCTTTTAGGAAAGAGACCTGACCAGATGGCAAAGGGTATCATCTATGCAGCTATGGTGGAAACTTACGCTATCTTTGGACTTCTTATTTCTATTTTGATGTTGTTTAACCTTGGAATTTAATTATAGGAAGTGAGATAAAATGGGCGTAGAAAAAATTACATCGAGGATTTTGTTTGAAGCCGAAAACATTGCCGAAAATACCATAGAAGAAGCTGAAAAAAAATGTGAGAGCATTTTAGAAGAGGCTGAAGCATCTGCGAAGAAAATTTTGGAAAACGCGGAAAAGGATTCTAAGACCGAAAAGAAGAATATCTTGGAGAGAGGGAAATCCGTAGCTGATATTGACGGAAGGAAATTGGTGCTTGAGCAGAAACAGAAATATATCAAGACTTGTTTTGATAAGGCCTCGGAAAAAATAGTTTCTATGGATAAAGGCAAGTATACGGACTTTCTCGTTGACATAGTCAAAGATGGGGGATGTACTTTCGGCGAAGTGATTTTGAACGCGAAAGACGCAAAATCTATAGGAGACAAGCTTATAGAGAGATTGAACGGAGAAATCGAAGGGGGAGAGTTCAGACTTTCTCAGGAGTCTTCAAGGATAAAGGGAGGTCTTTTGGTTAAAAGCGGCTCCGTATATATGAATGGAAGCCTTGAGACGATGATTGACGAGAAATACAGTGATTTGGCAGCTGAAGTTGCAGCTACACTTTTTGACGATTAGGGAGATTTCACATGGCATTAAGAAATGAAAATGATTACATCTTTGCCGATGCATATATTTGCAGCTATATGAAAAATCTTATGACGAAAAGGGATCTTGTAAGACTTGCAAACTGTCCTGATTTTGAAAGTGCAGAGGCGGTGCTTAAGGACTTCGGATATGGGGATTCACCGGAGGTTAGGGCCCTCGACATCGAGACCTTTATCCGTAAGGAGCAGAATAAGCTTTTCCAAATGATTTATGACACTTTGCCTGAGAGGCAGGAGCTTGCCTTGTACCTGTATCCGTATGACTATCACAATGTCAAGGTTTGTCTGAAATCAGAGATTTTGGGAACTGTTCCCGACGAAAATCTGCTTATGACTACAGGCGATATTGACCATAGAAGAATAATGGCAATGGTTAGGGACAGAAATTATGATTTCATGCCGCCTAATATGAAGCATGCAGTTATGGAAGCGGTGGATTTGTACAGCAGAAGCAGAGACCCGCAGCAGATAGACCTTATTATGGATAAGGCGTGCTATAAGGATATGCTGGAGGCGGCAGAATCTACGGAAGAGGAATTTCTGATAGGATTTGTAAAGCTTCAGATTGACCTTTTAAACCTTAAGATGTTTGCAAGGCTCAGAGAAATGGGAAAAGCCTGGTCATTCTTTAAGCATGTATATCTGGACGGCGGCAACATAAGTGAAGATTTTTATATTAACAGCTGGGAAGATACTTATGGGCAGCTTGCAGACAAACTCATTCCTTACGGTTTGAATAAGGTTATGAGCGAAGGCGGAGCGGAGATCAAGGAGAAGAAAAGCTTTACGCTCTTTGAAAAGATGCTGGAAGATGCTTTGATGGAATACAATAAAAAAGCAAAGTATCTGTCATTTGGGGTGGTTCCCATTGCGGGATACTGGATTGGCAAAGAAGTTGAAATTGATAATATAAGAATTGTTCTCATGGGGATGCTGGCAGGCCAGGATCCTGAGAAAATTGAAGAAAGACTGAGGGAACCGTATGTATAAGATCGGAGTAATCGGAGATCGAGATTCTGTGCTGGGTTTCAAAAGTGTAGGTCTTGATATTTACCCCACCACAGAAATCTTGGAAGCGAAAAAAATTTTGAGAAAGTGGGCGGAAGGGGAATACGCCATAATCTACATTACGGAGGATTTGGCAGTAAAGCTTGAAAAGGAAATTGATAAATATAAGGATAGTAAGCTTCCGGCTATTATCCCGATTCCAAACAGAGACGGTCCGTCAGGATCAGGTCTCATCAATGTGAAGAAAGCGGTGGAAAGGGCAGTAGGCGCAGACATACTATTCGGAGGTGATAAATAATGAGTCAAGGAACGATTGTAAAAGTGTCAGGACCACTTGTTGTGGCAGCCGGCATGGAGAATGCCGATATGTTCGATGTGGTACATGTCGGAGATTTAGGCTTGATTGGAGAAATAATTGAAATGAGAGGCGATAGAGCTTCCATTCAGGTATATGAAGAAACTGCAGGTATAGGACCGGGAGCGCCGGTGACATCAACAGGTGCACAGCTTTCCGTTGAGCTCGGTCCGGGACTTATCGAGAGTATTTACGACGGAATACAAAGACCGCTTGAGGTTATGTATCAGCAGCAGGGTTCAAATATCCAAAGAGGAATTCAGGTTCCTGCCTTGGACAGAGAAAAAAAGTGGAACTTTGTTCCCGTCGTTAAAGAAGGCGATGCAGTTCAGGCGGGAGATATTATCGGAACCGTGCAGGAAACCGTCGTTGTGGAGCAGAAAATCATGGTTCCCTACGGAACGGAGGGAACAGTTAAGAGTATAGAGTCCGGAGATTTTACGGTTGAGGAGATCATCTGTACCATCGAAGATTCGGAAGGAAAAATTAAAGAACTGTCCATGATGCAAAAATGGCCTGTCCGTGTGGGAAGACCTTACAAAGAAAAGCTTGTTCCAAACACACCTCTTGTCACAGGGCAGCGTGTAATAGATACCATGTTTCCCATTGCAAAGGGAGGAGTTGCAGCGGTTCCGGGGCCATTCGGTTCAGGTAAAACGGTAGTGCAGCATCAGCTTGCAAAATGGGCTGACGCCGACATAGTAGTTTATATCGGATGCGGAGAGCGCGGAAACGAAATGACAGATGTACTCATGGAGTTTCCGGAGCTTAAGGACCCGAGAAGCGGTGAATCTCTAATGAAGAGAACCGTTCTCATTGCAAATACTTCAGATATGCCGGTAGCAGCTCGAGAGGCGTCTATTTACACGGGAATTACCATAGCCGAGTATTTCCGCGATATGGGATATTCCGTGGCACTTATGGCTGACTCTACATCCAGATGGGCAGAGGCTCTTCGTGAAATGTCAGGTCGTCTTGAAGAAATGCCGGGTGAGGAGGGATATCCTGCTTATCTTGCTTCTCGCCTCGCCCAGTTTTATGAAAGAGCGGGAAATGTAATTTCACTGGGGAAAGAGGGCAGACAGGGAGCGCTTTCTGCGGTAGGTGCGGTATCTCCTCCGGGAGGAGATATTTCTGAGCCGGTTTCTCAGGCAACCCTTAGAATTGTAAAAGTTTTCTGGGCATTGGACGCATCTCTTGCCCATGCAAGACATTTCCCTGCAATAAACTGGTTATCCAGTTATTCTCTGTATGTGGACAGGCTGAACGAGTGGTACATCAAAAATGTTGACAAGGATTTCCCTGCTCTCAGAACAAAGGCGCTTAGACTTTTGCAGGAGGAGGCGGAACTGAATGAAATCGTACAGCTTGTCGGTGTTGATGCCCTGTCATTTGACGACAGAATTAAGTTGGAGGCCTGCAAGGCAATTCGCGAGGACTATCTGCATCAGAATGCTTTCCACGATGTGGATACCTATGCATCTATGAACAAGCAGTTTAAACTTCTGAAGCTTATTCTAAGCTACTACGAATTGTCCAAGGAAGCTTTGGCAAAGGGTGCGGCCTTTAACGGCATTGCATCATTGGAGGTTCGTGAGAGCATAGGCAGATTTAAGTATATTGAAGAGGACAAGATTGATGAATCCTATGAATCGATTTTGACTGAAATGAAAAATGAAATTTCAATCTTAACCAGTAAGGGGGCTGAGGACGATGATTAAAGAATATAAAACAATATCGGAAGTTGCAGGACCTTTAATGATGGTTCAAGATGTTGAAGGTGTAACTTATGATGAACTGGGCGAAATTGTTTTACCTGACGGAGAGAAGAGGCTTTGCAAAGTTCTTGAAATAAACGGCGGAGATGCTACAGTACAGCTTTTTGAAAGCTCCGCCGGAATCAATCTCAAAGAAAGTACCGTGAAATTCAGTGGTAAGGGAACGGAGCTTGCAGTTTCACCGGAAATCATGGGCAGAGTTTTTGATGGAATGGGAAGACCCAAGGACGGTGGTCCTGATATTATTCCCGATAAAAAACTGAACATTAACGGATTACCGATGAACCCCGCTGCCAGAGACTATCCGGCAGAGTTCATTCAGACGGGAGTATCTGCCATAGACGGACTTAACACGCTGGTAAGAGGTCAGAAGCTGCCTATTTTCTCAGGAAGCGGTATGCCCCATGCCAATCTTGCAGCTCAGATTGCAAGACAGGCAAAGGTTTTAGGAGATGATGCGGGAAACTTTGCTGTAGTATTTGCAGCTATCGGTATTACTTATGAAGAAGCTGACTTCTTCGCCTCAGACTTCAGAAGAACCGGAGCTATTGACAGAACGGTAATGTTCATGAACCTGGCAAACGATCCGGCGGTTGAGAGAATTGCCACTCCTCGTATGGCGCTTACGGCAGCTGAATATCTAGCATTTGACCTGAATATGCATGTTCTCGTAATAATGACCGACATTACAAACTATGCAGAGGCTCTTCGTGAGGTTTCTGCAGCCCGTAAGGAGGTTCCGGGTCGCCGCGGTTATCCGGGTTACCTTTATACCGACCTTGCAACTATGTATGAGAGAGCAGGACGCAAAAAGGACAGTCAGGGATCTATCACAATGATTCCGATTTTGACGATGCCTGAGGACGATATTACTCATCCTATTCCGGATCTTACAGGATATATTACCGAGGGACAGATTATTTTGTCCAGAGAACTCGATAAGAAAGGCGTGCAGCCGCCTATAGATGTGCTTCCGTCTCTGTCCAGACTTAAGGATAAGGGAATCGGAAAAGGCAAAACAAGAGAAGATCATGCCGACACCATGAACCAGTTATTTGCCGCATATTCTCGCGGTAAAAGCTGTCTTGAACTTATGACGATTTTAGGTGAAGCGGCATTGACTGAGGTGGACCTTATGTATGCCAAATTCAGTCGCGAGTTTGAAAACAGATATGTATCGCAGGGCTTTGATAAAGACAGAAACATAGAAGATACATTGAACATCGGCTGGGATCTTCTGAAGCTTCTGCCGAAGAGCGAACTTAAGAGAATAGATGATGATTTGATTGAGAAATACATGAATCAGTAAGGATGACCGGGAGGTAACTATGGAGAGGATGAATGTCAAACCCACAAGGATGATGCTGACTTCATTGAAAAAGCGTCTCAAGACGGCAACTCGCGGCCATAAACTTCTGAAAGACAAACGGGATGAGCTCATGAAAGAATTTCTTGCAGTTGCAAAGGAAAACGGAACTTTGCGGCAGGAAGTTGAAAGTCATCTTGCAAGGGTGTACAGGAATTTCAGCATGGCAAGCGCCATTACAAGCTGGGAGGTTATGGGGGAATCCCTTATGTTTCCTAAGCAGGGGGTTGAGCTGTCGGTAGACACTAAGAACATAATGAGCGTTGAGGTTCCGGTGTTCGATTTTAAGACTACGGCAGAAGATCCGTCAGATATTTTTCCTTACGGACTTGCAAGAACTTCAGGAGATTTGGATAACTCAATCTCTGAGCTGTCGGAAGTATTTCCCATGCTTTTGGACCTTGCAGGAAAGGAAAAGGAAACAGTTCTCCTTGCGGCAGAACTTGAAAAAACCAGACGGAGAGTAAACGCCCTTGAGTATGTGGTGATTCCGAGACTGCAGATTACCATTAAGTACATACAGATGAAGCTTGATGAAAACGAGCGTGGAAATCAGACCCGTCTTATGAAGGTTAAGGACATGATGATTGCCGAGGCGATTGCAGACAAAAAAGCGAAAGATGAAGCTGCAATTGAAAGGGCTGTCAATGCAAATTAAGTGAATTAAATATATGCGCTGTTCATGACTTATATTAAACAGCGAAATAATGACTTTGTGTCAAATGTTGGAATAGCGTAACGGAAAAGTCATGAGAGGGGATGAAATATTCCTCTCTTTTGTTATAGGAACCGGTGAGACGGTTTTAGTAGAAAATGCAAATAATCTATCTGTTGGAGAAAAAACTTTCACTTATAAGAGAATTAATTATTAAATCGAACATAAATAAGAAATGTTGCAGAAGGAAGGAGAATATGTACGAAGTATTAAATGAAATAAACGGGGCGGAGGATGTTAAGAAACTCAGTTTGGAGGAACTTGAAATTCTCGCAGAAGATATTAGAGAGGCCCTTTTCAATAGGTTAACCAAGGTAGGAGGGCATTTTGGCCCTAATTTCGGAATGGTGGAGGCTGAAATCGCTTTGCACTATGTTTTTGACTCTCCGAAGGATAAGATTATTTTCGATGTATCTCATCAATCCTATCCCCACAAGATTATCACGGGAAGAAAGAACGGCTATATAGTCGATGAAGATTTCGGAGAGGATTCAGGATATACAAATCCGGATGAAAGCGAACACGATTTATTCAATGTGGGGCACACATCAACTTCCGTTTCCCTTGCGACAGGAATGGCTAAGGCCAGAGATTTATTAGGCGGGGAAGAAAATGTGATCGCAGTAATCGGAGACGGATCTCTTTCCGGCGGGGAAGCTCTGGAAGGTCTGAATGTTGCCGGCTCTGAGATAAAATCCAATCTGATAATTGTTGTTAACGATAATCAGCAGTCCATTTCCGAAACTCACGGAGGGATTTATAGAAATCTTAAAGAACTTCGTGAAACGAAAGGTAAAAGTGAGAACAACTTTTTTAAAGCCTTTGGGTTGGACTATATCTACACAGAAGATGGAAACGATATTGAAAATATGATAAGAATCTTTGAGGAAGTCAAAGATATAGACCACCCAATCGTCGTACACATGAATACGGTGAAGGGAAAGGGTTACGAGCCGGCTGTAGAAAACCGCGAGTATTGGCATTGGACAATGCCCTTTGACAGAGACACGGGGAAGCCTTTCGTTGATTTGAATGCAGGTGAAACATACACAAATATTGCAAAGAAATTCATTTTAGAAAAAGCGAAACAGGACAGCTCTTTTGTTGCCATAACCCCAAATATGCCGGGAAGCTTTGCAATGTCTCAGAAGGAAAGAGAGTCCATGGGAGAGCAGTTTGTAGATGTTGGAATTGCAGAAGAACAGGCAGCCGCAATGGCAAGCGGAGCGGCAAAGGCGGGGGCAAAACCCCTTGTGTTCACCAATGTTACATTTATGCAGAGAGCTTATGACCAGATTTCCCACGATATTTGCATAAACAAAAATCCTGTTACAATTTTGCTTAACCATGCATCGTTTAATACTTTGAGAGATGTTACGCACTTGGGGATTTTCGGAATTGCGGAGTTTTCTAATATTCCTAATCTCGTGGTGTTTTGTCCGTCATCAAAGGAAGAACTTCTTGGAATGCTGGACTGGTCGGTGGAACAGAGGCGGCATCCTGTAATGATATTGATGCCGGGCAACAAGGTTTCATGCAGGCCTTCTGATAATAATTACGACATAATAAATAAATTCCGTGTTGAGAGGAAAGGGAAAAAACTTGCAATTTTAGGGCTTGGAGATTTTTTTCAGATGGGAGAAGCCTTGGCGGAGGCTGTCAAAGAAAGATTTGGATTTGAACCTACGGTGATTAATCCAAGATTTGCATCGGGAGTAGATGCGGAGCTTTTGGAAAAATTAAAGGAAAATCATGAAGCGGTAATAACTCTGGAAGATGGAATTTTAGACGGAGGTTTCGGTCAGAAAATAGCATCGTTCTACGGCACAAGTGATATGAAAGTGAAAAACTACGGGCTGAAAAAAGAGTTTTATGACAGATATAATCCGAAAGAGCTTCTGGCTTCTTTAGGCATGGACAAAGAGTCCATGCTGGGTGATATAGGAACTCTAATTTCTCTTTGATATTGATACAAGGCTGTGATAGAATGAGAAGCACAGTTTGATTAACGGAGATAAGAAATATGATTTTAATAAAAGAATTTGAATTTGATGCGGCGCATAATCTTATAAACTATCACGGAAAGTGCGAAAGACTTCACGGGCACACATACAAGCTTGTGGTTAAGCTAAAGGGAACCTGTGACCATGAGGATATGGTCTATGACTTTGTGGACCTGAAAAACCTTGTGAAAAATGATATTTTGGAGGAATTTGATCACCATTATATCAATGATTTTATAGAGCAGCCCACGGCGGAAAACATCGCCGTATATATCTGGAACAAACTTGAACCTAAGGTTAAAACAGATAATGCAGGGCTTTACGAAATAGAGGTCTGGGAAACCAAGACTTCGGGCATCGTGTATAACGGGGAGGAACGATGAAGGATGTACAGAAGCAGATTGACGGCAGAGAAATATACCTCAATCAAGTTGGGATAAAAGATTTTGTAGTTCCCATGGAATTTAGGACTAAGCAGGGGCAATGGATCAGCACCGCGGCGACGGTAAGCCTTTTCGTAGGGCTTGACGCCTCTCAGAAGGGGACTCATATGTCGAGGTTTGTCGGAATAATTCAGGAAAACAGGCGTATGGACCTTCAGCATGTAAGAAAAATTCTCGAGGAGACAAAGGAGAAGCTGGAGGCGGATGCAAGCTTTGTCAGGATGAACTTTGAGTATTTCATTGAGAAAAATTCTCCCGTTACGGGGATTTCATCATTTTTTAATGTTGGAGTGGAATACAGAGGTTCCCTTGTGGGAGAAGATTTTGAATTTGACATGAAGGTGACCACCCCTGTTACCACGCTTTGCCCGTGCTCAAAGGAAATTTCAGAGTACGGCGCACACAATCAGAGAGCGGATGTTTCCATAAGGGTGAGAATGAAAAAATTTCTGTGGATTGAGGATTTGGTGAATATCGCCGAAAGTTCCGCAAGCTCACCCATATACTCTCTCTTAAAAAGGCCTGATGAAAAGTATGTTACAGAGCTTGCCTATGATAATCCCAGATTTGTGGAGGATGTGTGCAGAGAGGCGAAACTCAGAGTTGACCGGCTTAAAGGTGTGGAAGAATTTTGCATCGAAGTTGAGAGCCAGGAGAGCATTCACAACCACGGAGCCTACGCAATGGTAATAGGATAGAGGAGACAAGAGGTAAGAAATGAAACACTTTTTATTGAAGGACGGCAGCAGAAAAGAATTCACCACCATGGAAATCATGGGAATTATAAATGTTACCCCGGATTCATTTTATGCAGGTTCAAGAACATCCGATACGGAAAATGCGCTGGCAAGGGCAGACAAGCTCATCGACGAGGGGGCATCCTTTATAGATGTGGGCGGTGAATCCACAAGACCCGGTGCAGAGAAAGTTTCTATAGAGGAAGAGATCTCGAGAGTTTGCCCTGTTATAAGCGCCATCAAGAAAAAGCATCCTGATATTCTTCTGTCCGTGGATACATACAATGCGGAGACTGCAAGAGCAGCCGTTGAGGCAGGCGTCGATATTGTAAATGATATAAGCGGTTTGACATTTGATGAAAACATGGCGGGAGTGGTTTCGGAGTCCGGCGTACCGGTTATAATTATGCACACTCAGGGAAGACCTGATGTAATGCAGAAAAACCCTCATTACGAAGATGTGGTGACGGAGGTATATGATTATCTCAAGCGACAGAGAGACTATGCCGTTTCAGAGGGAATCCACCCTGAAAAAATAATAATTGACCTTGGCATAGGCTTCGGAAAGACTTACGAGCATAATATGTCTCTCTTGAGAAATATCGACAGATTTGCCGATTTGAACTGCCCTCATCTTCTTGCGGTATCGAGAAAAACATTTATAGGTAAGCTCCTTGGAGAAAGTGACCCTGCAGATCGCCTGTACGGAACAATTGCGGTAAGCCTGTTCGGACAGATTCACCATATTGAGCTTGCCAGGGTACACGATGTAAAAGAGAACTTTCAGGCTATTAAGATGATGGAAGCTTTGAGGATGCGATAATCAGTTTGAAATTCGGAATATTACAGAAGCATATATTGCAGAAAACAGATGGAGGAAGCGGATGCGCAGCATTATAGCCCTCGGCTCCAACATGGGAGACAGATTGGACTACCTAAATAAGGCCAAGAAGCAGATTTCCCTAAGGGTCGGAAAGATTACAGGTGAATCAAAGATTTTGGAAACAAAGGCCTATGGCTACACTGAACAGGGAGATTTTCTGAACATGGCGATTTCCGTGGAGACGAAGCTTCAGCCCGAAGAACTTCTCGATACCCTGCTTGAGATCGAGTCTGAACTGGGCAGAGTGCGCACGATACATTGGGGACCGAGGACATTGGATCTGGACATAATCTATTATGGAGACAAAATTATAAAGACAGAGAGGCTGAAGGTTCCCCATCCGGATCTTCACAACAGAGAGTTTGTGCTGAAACCGGTTTCTGAGATTTGCCCTGAGTTTTTCGATCCCCTCAGAAAAAAACAGGTATCGGAGCTTCTCCTTGACTTGAGAAAATAAAGAATCCCTCGGACTGACGGATTGAGGTAAAACGGAATATATAAAGTTTATGTTGTTTTGATGAAAATTAGAAATATGAGTTGACATTAATCCTAAGTAGTAGTACATTATACATAGTGATTAGCACTCAAGCGAAATGAGTGCTAACAAGGAGAAGAATTATGAACCTGACAGATAGAAAATTGAAAATTTTGCAAGCCATAATAAGCGATTATGTTCGCACGGCTGAACCTGTCGGTTCGAGAACTCTTTCCAAGAGATTTGACATGGCGATAAGTCCTGCGACCATAAGAAACGAGATGAGCGATCTTGAGGAGATGGGATACTTGACCCATCCTCATACTTCAGCAGGAAGAGTTCCCTCAGACAAGGCATACAGACTATATGTAAATAATCTGATGGAGAAGGTTGAGGTTTCGCCGGAGGCGAAGAAAACCATAAAGGAGACGCTCAGAGCCGATGTTGAAGAATTTGATAAGACCATAAGGAGAGCGGCAGAGCTTTTATCGGAAATAACTAATCTCGCATCCTTTGTTGTAACACCTACAAAGGCTGAAGACAGACTGAAATTTGTAAATCTTTTGCCGGTGGATGAACGCACGGTGGTGCTGATGATAGTGGCAGAAAGCGGAAAAATTTCCAATACGGCGCTTAAGATTAAGGTTCCATATACGGAAGAGGCTCTGAATATCTTATCAAAGGACATTACATATAACTATAAGGGAAGAAAGATCACCGAGGTTTTGAGGGGTGATATTATCGCAGATTTCAATACGGACATAGAGGCAATGAGCAATTTGGCAGGAAATATAATGCCGAACTTCATGCGTACTCTTTCAGATATGCTGAATGTCAACCTCTATATGGACGGACTTTCCAATATATTTGATATTCCGGAGTATACGGATATTAACAGAGCAAGGAACTTCATATCGCTGTTCGATAAGAAAGAAGAACTTGCAAGGAAATTAATGAACAGAGATGATGGCGTGACAGTTACCATAGGTGATGAGAATGCGGACGATTCCATGGATGATTGCTCCGTAATCACAGCCACATACAGTGTGGACGGACAGCTGATAGGAAAAATCGGTGTAATCGGTCCCACGAGAATGAAGTATGGAGAAGTTACATCTATAGTTGAGTATTTGACTCAGAATCTGAATGAAACCTTCAGATTAGAAAACGGCGAGGAAGAGGATAATGGCGGATAATAACATTAACGAAAAAGATCAGTGCAGCTGTGGTGGAAACTGCACATGCGAAAACCGGAAAAATGATGAAGCGGCGGAGACAAAAAACACCTGCGAAAGTAAGAAAGAAAAAGAAGAAAAGGACTACGAAGAAAAGGACAGGGAAGATATTTCGGAGTCTGATAAAAAGACAGCAGACGAACCGGAAAGCGACAGGGAAGCGGCAAATTCAGACGAAGAAAAGGAAGAATCTGAAGAATCTTCAGATGCCAAGTATATGCGGCTAATGGCTGATTTTCAGAATTTCAAGCGGAGAGCCGAAAAAGAAAAGCGGGATATTTACGCTTATGCAAATGAGAGGCTTGCCTTAGGTATTCTGGAAGTTATTGATAACTTCGAGAGGGCTTTAGAACATGAAAGTACGGATAAGGCTTACGCAGAGGGAATGGAACTTATTCTCAAACAGTTGACAGAAGTTTTGGGCAAATCGGGAATTGAGGAAATTAAGACTATAGGAGAAGATTTTGACCCGAATTTCCATAATGCGGTGATGATGGAAGAAAATCCGGATTTTGAAAGCGGCAAGGTTACGGCGGTTTTGCAAAAAGGATATATATTAAACGGTAAAGTAATCAGACCATCAATGGTTAAGGTAAATAGGGAGGATATATAAAATGGCTAAAGTAATAGGAATTGATTTAGGAACAACAAACAGCTGCGTTGCAGTGTTAGAGGGCGGAGAGCCTACAGTTATCACAAATGCAGAGGGAAACAGAACTACCCCTTCTATCGTAGGTTTTGCAAAGAACGGCGAGAGACTTGTGGGGGAAACGGCTAAGCGCCAGGCAGTTACAAACCCTGACAGAACAATAACATCGATAAAAAGGCATATGGGAGAAGACTTTACGGTGGAAATCGACGGAAAGACATATACTCCACAGGATATTTCCGCAATGACACTGTCAAAGCTTAAGGCTGATGCTGAAGCTTATCTTGGAGAGAAGGTAACAGAGGCTGTAATTACGGTGCCTGCTTACTTCTCAGATTCTCAGAAACAGGCAACCAAGGATGCCGGCAAGATTGCAGGACTTGATGTAAAGAGAATTATCAATGAACCTACGGCAGCGGCGCTTTCTTACGGTCTTGACAAGGAAGAAGGCTCTCACAAAATCTTAGTTTACGACTTGGGCGGAGGTACATTTGATGTGTCCATTCTGGAACTCGGAGACGGAGTATTTGAGGTGCTTGCCACAAACGGCGACACACACCTTGGCGGAGACGACTTTGATAATGCCCTGATGAATTTTATGGCAGACAGCTTTGCCAAGGAAAACGGAATTGATTTGAGAAATGACAAGATGGCGCTCCAAAGACTGAAAGAGGCGGCAGAGAAGGCTAAGAAGGAACTTTCAAGCGCTCAGACTACAAATGTAAATTTGCCGTTTATCACGGTTTCAGAGGCAGGTCCTCTTCACTTGGATATGACTATTTCAAGAGCTAAATACGATCAACTCACTTCTGACCTTGTGGAAAGAACGGTGGAACCGATAAAAAAGGCCATGGCAGACGCAGGCGTTACAAATTCTGATATTGACAAGGTAATTCTGGTGGGCGGATCCACAAGGGGTATCGCAGTACAGGAAGCAGTTAAAAAAATTACGGGAAAAGAGCCTTTTAAGGGAATCAACCCTGACGAATGCGTTGCAATAGGTGCGGCAATTCAGGCAGGAGTTCTGACAGGAGAAGTTAACGATGTGCTTCTTTTGGATGTTACACCTCTTTCATTATCCATAGAGACAATGGGGGGAGTTGCAACTAAGCTTATAGAAAGAAACACGACGATTCCGACAAAGAAGAGTCAGATATTCTCAACGGCTGCGGACAACCAGACAGCAGTTGACATACATGTAATGCAGGGCGAGAGAGAAATGGCATCGGGAAACATCACTTTGGGAAGATTTCAGCTTTCCGGAATTGCCCCTGCTCCTCGCGGAATCCCTCAGATTGAAGTTACCTTCGACATCGACGCCAACGGTATTGTGAATGTAAGTGCGAAGGACATGGGAACCGGCAAGGAGCAGAAAATCACCATCACATCTTCCACATCTCTTTCAGAGGAGGAAATTAATCGGAAGATTAAGGAGGCCGAGGAGTACGCAGCTGAAGACGCTAAGAGAAAGCAGGAAGTGGAAGACAGGAACAAGGCGGAAACCTTGGTTTATGAAACGGAAAAATCTCTTAAGGAGCTGGAAGGAAAGATAGACGAGGCTGAAAAGAAAGATGTTGAGGATGCTAAGGAAGAACTGAAGAAAGCTCTTGAAGCAAACGATACAGAAGACATTAAGGCTAAGACGGATGCTCTTACGGAGAAATTCCACAAGATTGCTGAAAAGCTGTATCAGCAGCAGGGCGCGGCAGGAGCAGGTCCTGATATGGCAGGCATGGGAGGAGCAGAAGCTTCCGGATCAAATAAAGAAGATACGGCAGCTTCCGGAGACAATGTTGTTGACGCGGACTTTGAAGTTGTAGACGACGAGAAGAAATAGCAGTAAATTTTCAAATAACCCGGCTCATGGCGACGAGGATTTCTCGTCGCCTAAGCAGATTTAAGATACTTTTGGCAGCTGCTTTCATAAGCTTGCAATTGTCATTTCGGTATCTTGGGTTTGTCTGAGCCTGTGATTAACTGGATAGGTGAGATAATGGCAGATAAAAGAGATTATTATGAGGTGCTTGGGCTTCAAAAAGGTGCAAGTGATTCTGATATAAAAAAAGCATTTAGAAAGATGGCTTTGAAATATCATCCTGATAAAAATCCCGGAGATAAAAAAGCAGAAGAAAAGTTCAAGGAAATAAATGAGGCTTACGGCATTTTATCAGATCCGGAGAAGAAGGATAAGTACGACAGGTTCGGTCATGCCGGCGTAGATCCGAATGCAGGCTTTGGAGAAGGCGGCTTCGGCGGTTTCGGCGGAGGTGGATTTGAAGATATTTTCAGCGCTTTCGGGGATATGTTTGGAGGCGGCTTCGGCGGTTTCGGCGGAGGTTCGAGCAGAAATGCACCTCGAAAGGGCAGGGATCTTCAGAAGAACCTCACCATTACATTTGAAGAGGCGGCTTTCGGAACAAAGAAAACTTTAAAGATAACGAAGTATGTTCGCTGCAGCACTTGTAACGGAGAGGGAAATGCTCCGGGCAGCGAGAAGAGAACATGTCCAAAGTGCGGAGGCAGCGGACAGGTTCATACCGTTCAAAATACTCCTTTCGGCAGATTTCAAAGTTCCGCGCCTTGTCCCGATTGCGGAGGCAGCGGAAAAATTATCGACAAGCCTTGTCCTGATTGCCACGGTACAGGTAAGGTTAGAAGGACTATTGAAATCAAGGTGGATATTCCGGCGGGAGTGGATAACGACACGGTAATTCCGATTCGAGGACAGGGAGAGCCCGGTGAAAACGGCGGACCTAACGGAGACTTCTATGTAGTTCTGTCCGTAAAACCTCATGATTTGTTTAAGAGGGACAGAGACGACTTATTCATAGACATTCCGATAAGTTTTTCTCAGGCGGCCTTGGGAGACGAAATAGTGGTACCTACTTTGTCAGAAAAAGTTTCTTACAAAGTGCCTGCGGGAACGCAGCCTAATACGGTTTTCCGTCTGAGAGGCAAAGGTGTCAGAAATGTTAGAAACGGAAGGATGGGAGATCTTTATGTTAAAGTTCTTCTTGAGGTTCCGACAAAGCTAAACAGTGAGCAGAAACAGAGGGTTCAGGAGCTTGGAGAAATTTTGGATCACGAGTGCTATGCAAAAAAAACAAGCTTTACACAGAAAATCAAAGATTTATTTTCATGAAATTAGAGTGTCACCTCTTGAAGGAGGTGGCATTTTTTAGGTTCTGTAATAAATGACGGCTGACAAGAAAAAAATTGCGGCTCTTAAATTTTTTATTTCACACTTCATACACTGTGAAGATATGTTTATTGGAACTAAAACTGTGTGAAGTTTAAACTGTATTCATCGTGAACCGTTGAAAAACAGAGTATTTTTTGCCTGCAAAACAGTGCTTTGAAGCACAAAGTATTATAAAAAGCCTTTACAGGCATTTTTTTTTGCGATAAAATCTCTTTAGGTAGATACCTCTAACTCAATGGCTTTACATGATTTCAATGAGAGGGTAAGGCAGGGATGAGGAGAAAGTCGTAATTTAGAGAAAGATATAAAGAATATGAGATAACAGGTTAGTACGATAGAAATGAGAGAGGAGAAGAAAGTCTTGTATATTAAGAAGAACAAGAGGATAGTTTTTATATTATCCTTTCTTTTGGTTGCTTCTGCACTGCATGTATTTTCGACTGATGCAGGCTGCAGCCATGCCGGTGAAGAAACCCGATTTGCAAAGGCAAGGGTATATGAGATTAACGGAGAACTTCGCAATGCCTCAGAGGCGCAGGTTTCTATGGGTAACGCAGGCATAGGAAAACCCCTTGAACTTATTGAAGAAAACGGCAGATGGACTTTGAGGATGGAGCTTAAGGCGATAACACCGAAAACCGGTAAGAAAAACGCCCTAAAGGGATATTTAGGCGGCCTTAAATATTTTCCGGGATATTACGGCGCAAACCCTCCGGCAGCCAATGCCGCAGGGCAGGATGTAAGTGTGGAATCCTTCCACGATGTATATGATATTTATAACGACAGAAAAAAAGGAATTGATAAGCTTATGAGGGGAAAGCTTTATCCTCATTATTGCAGTATGCCTGTGGAAGCGCCGCAGCCTGCCGCGACGCCGAATCCCGAAGGTAAAGGACATGTAAAAGGCAGAGATGTATACTGGGTTTGCATGTATGTTCCTTTGATGGAAGCGCTGAATGCAGGCGGAGGAAGCCGGTATGCGAGACTTGTTTTGGACTGGTCATCGCTAAAGGAAAAGCATAGCCTGAGCAATAATCCGAAAGATGTGGGACGGCTTTCCGATAAGCCGGGCGACAAAAAGAAGCCTGACAAAGACAATAAAGGAAAGCCGAAAGATAAAAGCAGAGATAAGGGACAAAGAGCGCACAAGAAAAAGAAACTTAATATGAAATCCCTAAGTGACGGTGTGTATGCAGTGAAAGGAAAGATGCTAAAGACTGACAGAAGGAGTCTTTCCATGGCGGACAAGGCGATTAACCATACTATTAAGCTTAGGGTCAAGAAGGGTAAGTATTATCTGCATTTGAGAATGAAGGGTCTCAATATGAACGGACAAAGCGGATACCTTAAGAGCATCAGGTACTTCGGAAATGACTATAAGACAGGTTCATCGCAAATTCCCAAGGGTTCGTTAAACCCCGTGAAAATTCTGCAATACCATAAGGCAGGCGGGAAAAGAGTAAGCGACAGTTACGGAACGGATTATCCGAGGGAAGTGGTGTTTCCGGTCATAAAGAGAGGCAGAAAGGACGGATATTTGCCGCTGCAGGTTTTTGTACCGATTATGGAGAGTATAGCGCAGGGAACGGGAACTCAGCAGCTGTACCTGAAAATGGATTTGAACAGCGTTACAGCAACAAAGGAAGATTCGCCAAAGTTCACCGAAGAGGATAATAAAACGGAAGGGAAAACGGCAGCAGGAAAGACAGGTGGAGCAGGTCTTGGAATGTTCAAAAAGAGTAGGTCTGCAAAGCTAAAGTCAGGTGATCGGAAGACTTTCGCAAATTCTGCTTTAGGAGACAGCCGGGATGATGAGGAAAGAGGAGAAACCGGAGAAGAAAGCAAGAAAGAACCGCCTCTGAAAAAACATGTTTTCCCGGGACTTACTACGCTTGCAGTGTTTGCAGGAGCGATTCCTACATATAAAAAGCGCAAAAGAATTTTTGACTTACTAAAAATATGAAAGAGATGAAGAAAGTGTATCAAAGAGAAATAGATATATACATGCCGCAAGATACTGTACAAAAAGTATTGTTATATACAAAACTGCTATTTTTGCCGGTTCTGCTTGTGATGATATTTTTCGGTGCGGAAATTGCATATGGCGAGGGAGGAAGTCTTTATACCTGCAATGTCCATCCAAGCTACAAGAATCCTGTAACCGGCAGAGTTGAAGATTCAGGAGGCTCAGCCTCATACGCCACAGGTCAGGGTATGGTAAACAGCGCCTTGGGGAAAAAAGGTCTGGTTGAAATCACATCAAAGGGCGAGGTTTACTTGAATATAAGGCTGAAACTTATGGACCACACATCAGGTCACTCCTTTAAGATACAGGGCAGAGGGCAGTCGGGATGGAGAAGCACGGAGGCGGGAATAACGGCGAAGGGTCGTGACAGCAACGGAACCACAAGCGATGTATGTATAAAACTGTCATCAAAGGATGACATAATAAGAGGTGAAATGTATGTAAATCCCATGGGAAGAAATGTGGTGTTCTTCATATATGCAGACGGTTTTTCCGGGGGAAATGCTACAGATATAAAACCTGCTGTGGTTACTAAGGAGACCGGCACGGAGAAATCCCGGGATAAAAGTACAAGCGGTGAGTCCGAAAAATCCGGTTTTCAAGATGGAACACAGGACACATCGAAAGCCGATGAAAATCGCGGAGGTTCCGAAGACGGATTGAGTCTTTCCACAGCCCAAAAACAAAAGGATGACAAGGCTGATAATACTATGCTGAGACAGATTGTAATTAATACGGTTTCTATAGTCGTAGGAGGTACTGTGCTGATGTTAATCGCCGCAGCGCTTCTGTATTTAATGAAGGATTGGATAAGGGACTTATTCAGAACATATCCCGATGACGAATATATGTACGAGGTGCAGATGGGTGAAAAAGATTATAAGGAATGATTTCAACAGAATAATGGTATTTGCGGCAATAATTTTTCTGTGTGTTTTAATGGCGGAAAGTATACAGACAGATTCCTGCGGCTCATCCGTTTCTTCAAAAAACATAAGTGATGATGAGTATAAGAAGGAAATAAAAAAGTCTGTAACTTTGATGAATTCAAGGGAAGAAGAAGCTGTGAGAAAAGCTCGGCATATGGTAGGCCTTAAAGGCGGCGGAGTGAGGATTATTGCAACATCTCCTTCTGTTGCAGACATTTGCAGCAGACTTGACTTGGAACTGGTAGGTATATGCAGCTCTACTGTGAGCAGGATGCCCAAGAGGTATAAAGGTACGAAAGTTATAGGTACTCCCATGGCGCCGGATATGGAAAAGGTTGCATCCGCCATGCCGGATTGGATTTTGAGTCCGAGGAGTTTGCAGGCGGATCTTCAGCCGAAGTACGAAGCCATAAGAACTCAATGGGCATTCCTTAATCTTGACAGCGTTCAGGGACTCTACAAGTCTATATATGAGCTGGGAATTATTTTCGGAAAGGAAAAACAGGCGGAAGAGCTGATAGAAAAATATGCGGACTCATATATGTCTGCCATAAAAAAAGTGAAAGGCAAAAAGAAACCGAGGATTTTGATTCTTATGGGTTTGCCGGGGTCTTATGTAGTCGCAACAGACAAATCTTATGTCGGAAATCTTGTTGAAATGGCAGGCGGAGATAATGTCTACAAAGATACTGAAAAATCATTTCTTACGGTTAACACAGAGGATATAAAGAAAAAAAATCCTGATGTAATAGTCAGAACCGCCCACGCGTTGCCTGATGAAGTGGTGAAGATGTTTGAAAAAGAATTTAAAACCAACGGTATATGGAAACATTTCGATGCGGTGAAGAAGGGGAGAGTCTATGACTTATCTTACGAAAACTTCGGTATGAGTGCGAATTTTAAGTATAAGGATGCCCTGAAAGAAGTGCAGCCTATGATCTTTGCAAAGAGCCGCAGAGAAATTAAAAGAGCGAAGAAAGTGAGTATGAGCGCAAAGAAGAAGGCGGAGGAATCTCACGGAAAAGATAAATATGAGAAGAAAAAGAGGGGAGAAAACTGAGATTATGACGGAAACCACTGCAGAAAGAAACGACAGAAAAAGGGAAGAAAGAAAGGCGGCTCGCAGAGCGGTATCTTTTGTTGCCGTGACGGTTTTTCTCTTAGTCGCTTTATTCATCTCTTTGAATACGGGGACTCTCAAGGTAGGCATGACAGAGCTTTTTAAAGGACTGTTTATAAAGTACGATGCGGATGTGTCTTCAATCTTTGATCTGAGATTCCCCAGAATTGTAATCGCTGTACTTGCAGGTGCGGGAATTTCCGTTTCAGGCGTGCTGTTTCAGGCTGTGCTGAAAAATCCCCTGGCAGATCCGGGGATAATCGGTATATCCAGCGGTGCGGGTTTTGTATCGGTTGTCATTACCGCATTTGCACCCTCCTTGTTATTTTTGACTCCCCTATTTGCATTTGCAGGAGGAATTGGTGCGTATTTTCTGGTATACACATTATCTTGGAAAGGAGGTCTCAGCCCTTTGAGGATAATTCTTGTGGGAGTTGCGGTAAATTCCATGTTTACGGGGTTATCTGCGGCTTTTAATTCGATGAACGGTGGAAATGTTCAGGGTGTTGCGGCAATTGTAAATGGAAATATAGCAATGAAAACATGGGAAGATGTTAGGGTGCTGTTTCCGTATGTGCTTGCAGGGCTTCTGATTTCGGTTCTGCTTTCATCAAAGTGCAACATCCTTTCCTTGGAGGATAAAACCATACGCAATCTGGGAATGAATGTCAATCAAATGAGAACTTTGATATCTGCGGTGGGAGTGCTGCTTGCGTCTATTTCCGCCGCTGTAGTTGGAAATATAGTTTTTTTGGGACTGATTGTTCCTCATATAAGCAGACTTTTGGTAGGAAGCAATCATAAGAGGCTTATGCCATTTTCCATGATATTGGGAGCTTTAATTTTTTTGGTAGCGGATACACTTGGAAGAACTGTTGCACCGCCTTATGAAATATCTCCGGCGATTATTATGAGTGTCATAGGGGGACCTTTCTTCATAGTCCTTTTAAGGAGGTCGAAGCAGTATGGCAAATAGCATGATGAATAATATACGAAAAGGGACCTGCCCTGCCATGGAGGTTAGAGGCGTTGATTTTTCTTATGGAAACAATCAGATTTTAAAGGGACTGAATTTGATTATAAAAGAAAAAAGCATTACCACAATAATGGGCGCCAACGGATGCGGAAAGTCCACTTTATTTTCTTTGATGACTAAAAATCTTGAACCCGACTCGGGAAGAGTATTCATAAGGGGGAAAAACCTGAAGAATATAAGCCTGAAGGAATTTGCCGCCAAGGTAGCCATAGTTCAGCAGTACAACGATGCACCGGGAGATATTACGGTAAAACAGCTTGTATCATTTGGAAGAACTCCGTATATAACCCTTTTCAAAGACAGTGAAAAGGACGATGAAGAAAAAATCGCATGGGCAATGGAAGTTACAGGTATGTATAAATACAGGGACAGAGAGATATCGGCGCTTTCGGGAGGTCAGAGACAGAGGGCGTGGATTGCCATGGCCCTTGCCCAAGATACGAGGATTTTGTTTCTGGATGAACCCACCACATATCTTGATGTCAGGTATCAGGTGGAGATTTTGGAGCTGATACGGAGTCTTAATGAAAAATTCGGATTGACAATCATTATGGTATTGCACGATATTAATCAGGCACTTCATTATTCAGATGAAATTATAGGTCTGCATAACGGAGAGGCGAAGATAACAGGGAAGCCGGAAGATGCAATAAACGGAGAGAGTGTAAGGCTTTTGTACGGGATAGAACTGGATGTTACGGAGGTAAGGGGAAAAAAGGTAGTTTTACCTCTGAAAAAAGAAAAGCAGGATTTTTATAATGTATGAGGAAAGGACACAAGTTAATAATCGAAAGAGGATAAGTCGTTACAGAAAATACCTTTGGCTTATTCCCGGAGGAATATCGTTTTGCCTGGGAACGGTGGGAGTCGTTCTACCGATTTTACCGACGGTGCCTTTTTATATGTTTGCCCTGTTTTGCTTTGCAAAAGGGTCTGACAGTGTCCGGAGACGATTCGTAAAAACCGCGTTGTACAAAAACCACTTAGAAAATTTTGTTGATAAAAAGAGTATGGCCCTAAGGTCAAAGCTTACTGTTATTGCAAGTATTTCTCTGCTAATGGGAATGGGCTTTTATATGATGAAGGGGGCTTTTTACGGCAGGATAACGGTGTGCGTGATATGGGCAATACATGTAATATATTTTATATTTTTTATAGAGACGGACAGAAAAACATGCATTGGGAAATGCCGGAAAAAATCTGTGGAAAGGTGTGAAAATGATTAGAAAGAGGCTTATAAAATTATTGCCGCAGACGATGAAACATGTTTTGGCGCAGGTAATTTGGAACTGGCTGAGTCTTTTGTGCCAAATTGTTATGATTTACCAAATTGCAGAGCTTTTGACATATCCCTTTGCGGCTGAAAATAACCGCATGGACGGGCAGGATTTGGCTTATAGCGGCGGAATTATCGGGATTTCAATACTTTTGAGGATTGTATTTGATATGCTGGCGGTGAAAAGTTCCTATAGGGCAGGTGCAGATGTAAAAAGAGTGATAAGGTGTAAAATATATGAGAAATTATTGAGACTGGGAAGTTCCTACCGAGAGAAAATTTCAACGGCAGCCGTTGTTCAGATGTCGGTTGAAGGAGTGGAACAGCTTGAGATATATTTCGGAAGGTATCTTTCGCAGCTTTTATACAGCATTATCGCCCCTGTGACACTATTTATTTTTTTGAGCGGAATAGACCTGAAATCCGCATCCGTTCTGCTGCTCTGCGTACCTTTGATACCGCTGTCCATAATTGCGGTTCAGAAAATTGCAGGAAGTCTTTTGAAAAAATACTGGGGGTCGTATACGGGTCTTGGCGACAGCTTCCTTGAAAATCTTCAAGGCATGACCACATTGAAAATCCACGGGGCAGATGGACGCAAAGCTGATGAGATGGAGGAGGAAGCGCAGAAATTTCGCAGAATCACCATGAAAGTTCTCACAATGCAGCTTAACTCCACCAGCTTGATGGACATTATCGCCTATGGCGGTGCGGCGGCAGGCATGATTGTGGGGCTTGGGCAATTTCTGAACGGAAGCATTGACGCTTCAGAGGTGCTGATTATCTGTCTTTTGGCATCTGAATTTTTTATCCCTCTCAGGCTTTTGGGATCTTTTTTTCATATTGCCATGAATGGAATGGCGGCAAGTGACAACATGTTCGACTTTTTTGATTTGGAAGAACCGGAAAAGAGAGAAAATAGTGTAAGCGGAATCGGCAGTGGAATCCGCATTGAAAATTTATCCTTTCGATATGATGAAAGCAGAAAAATTTTAGAAAATATAAATCTTGAATTTCCCGCAGGAAGCATCACCTCACTGGTGGGAGCCTCAGGAAGCGGAAAAAGCACCGTTGCAGGGATTCTGACAGGACGGAATAAAGGATACTTGGGAAAAGTACAAATAAACGGCGAAGAACTCAGCTCTATAAGGGAGGAAGACCTTATGAAGCTTATTACATCGGTTTCCGGAAACAGTTACATATTCAAGGGAACCGTGCGGGAAAATTTGCAGATGGGAAGCAGCTTTGCAGACGATAAGGCTATGATGTCGGCGCTGGAAATTGTGAATCTCAAAGATTTCTTGGAAACGCAGAAAGGGCTGGACACCGAGATTTTAGAAGGTGGAAATAATTTTTCGGGAGGTCAGAGACAGAGGCTTGCCCTGGCAAGGGCTGTTTTGCACGATACTCCCGTATATATATTTGATGAGGCAACATCCAATATAGATGCTGAAAGCGAAGAAATGATTATGAAGGTAATATATGAGCTTGCTAAGGTGAAAACAGTCATACTCATATCCCACAGACTGTCTAATGTTGTGAACTGCGACAATATATATGTGCTGAACGATGCAGGAGTGGAAGAAGAGGGGAGGCACCTTAAGCTTATGGAGGAGGAAGGAATGTACAGGCGGCTGTATGATTCTCAGAGAGAACTGGAGGAATACGGAAAGAAGGGCGGCAGGCTATGAAAACAGAGAGAAGAAAAGGAATAACAATAATGAGCCTGCTTATCGGACTGGTGAAGCCCATGCTCCCCGTCATGACGGCAGCCATAGTTCTGGGGATTTTGGGATATTTATGTGCGATATTCATAACCGTTACAGCAGGTTTTGTATTTCTGTCAGGCGTCTCGTCTGTAAGCCTGCAAGAGGATAAGGTTTTTGTGCTGCTCATATCTATTGCGATTCTCAGAGGATTTTTGCACTATGGCGAGCAGTATTGCAACCACTACATAGCCTTTAAACTGCTGGCGCATATCAGAAGCAAAGTCTTTGCACAGCTCAGAAAACTTTGTCCTGCAAAGCTTGAAGGAAGAGACAAGGGCAATCTTATATCTGTTATAACCACAGATATTGAGCTTTTAGAAGTTTTTTATGCACACACGGTTTCACCCATACTCATAGGAATATCGGTAAGCGTCATTATGATTTTATTTATAGGATACCAATCCGTATATGCGGGGGCACTGGCTGCAGCAGCCTATCTGACAGTTGGAGGAATCATTCCGCTTATAATGGGCAGACTCGGCGGGAATATCGGTATGCAAAACAGGGAGAACATGGGAGAGCTTAACAGCTTCATTTTGGAATCCCTTCGCGGAGTCGACGAAATAATTCAGTACGGCAAGAAGGAAAAGAGATTGAGGGAAATCGAAACGAAATCCGCTGATTTGGCAGGTTTTCAAAGAGAGCTTAACAGACTGGAAGCAATCCAAAGGAGCTTGACAAATCTGGCAGTCTTTCTGTTTTCGGTGGGCATGTTATTTTTGATGTTGGAGCAGTATGAGGCGGGAAAGGCGTCCTATTCTGAAATGGTGCTGCCTGTCATCTCCATGATATCGTCCTTTGGTCCTGTAATAGCTCTTTCCAATCTTTCAAATAATCTGAATCACACCCTTGCCTGCGGAGAAAGGGTTTTGAATCTTCTTGAGGAAGAACCTCTGATAGAGGAAGTGAAGAATGGAGAAGATGTGGATTTTCAGAATATCGATGTGGAGAATGTGAATTTTGCATACGAGGATGAGAAGGTTTTAGAGGATGTGAGCCTTCATATAGAAAAGGAAAAAATGACCATAATCCGCGGAGCAAGCGGTTCAGGTAAAAGTACGCTCCTTAAGCTTCTCATGAGATTTTGGGATGTGGATTCGGGGAAAATAATTATTTCAGAAAAGGACATAAAAAAAATTAATACTGAAAATCTGCGGAAATGCCAATCCTATGTTACTCAGGACACATACTTATTTCACGATTCCATTGCATCTAATATTGCAATAGGAAATCCGAAGGCGAGTATTGAGGAAATTCAGAAAGCGGCAGAAAAAGCATCGCTTCACGATTTTATAGCAGGTCTTCCCGGCGGCTACGAAACAATGCTGGGAGAACTGGGAGATACCGTATCGGGAGGTGAGAAACAGAGAATAGGTTTGGCAAGGGCTTTCCTGCACGATGCACCCCTCTTGCTTCTTGACGAGCCGACCAGCAATTTGGATTCTCTGAACGAGGGTATTATTCTGAAATCTCTTACGGAGGGCACAGAGGGAAAAACGGTGGTCATGGTTACACACAGACAATCAAGCATGGGGAGAGGAGATGTAATTATCGAAATGGATAACACCGGAAAGTCTTAAGAAATAACAGGTGATAATTTATGAAGGACAGCATAAAAATGAGAATAATTGACGAACTCAGAGGCGAGCAGGAACAGATTGAGGACATGTTGGAAAACATATACGCTCTGTGGCACCTTGGGAAGAATGTTTTTATGGATGACCTGCTAGGGAAGATGACCATAACAAAGTGGGAATACAAGAGGTATATGAAAAAACTTTCAGAGAAAGGATATATTCAGCCTTGCGAATGTGAGACAGATTATGAAAAACCTGTTTCCCTAACATCAAAGGGAAAGGAGCTTGGTGCTGAGATAATGCGCAGGCATCAATATTTAAAAGGTTTTTTAAAGGCTGTTTGTAATGTTGACGATGAGACGGCAGATCATGATGCCTGCAGGATAGAGCATATAATCAGCGATGAGGTTCTCGGCGGCATCAGAAATTTTATGAAGACGGGAAATGTGGCGGACCGGGTTGTAAGCGGTCACGACCTTTCAGAATTCTACAGTGAGGGCAAGTATATTTTCGATGTATCGTTGTATTACCCAAACAGCAACTCGCCGAGAATCCTCTGCAAAGAATTTTACGATTTCGGAGAAGATATTGAAACGGAAGTGTCGGCAGACGGAAACAGTTTTTTCTACCTCAAACCTTTAGACGGAAAAAAAGATGAAAGGAAAAGAGAGGGCGAAATTAAGGGAAAATTTGAAGGCGAAGAACGGGGGTATGCCTGCTCTTGTATAGGAAAAGAGACTAAGACCGGGTACGAAGATGTATGGTTTCTGCTGCAGAATGAATGGCATAAGGCGGCATGGAATGAAAGAGGTTTCAGGATTCCCAGCGACAGCTTTGTATATACGATAAGCGGAGCCATATCCGTTATGAGCGGAGAAGGAAAGATAGCATTTACAGAGGCAAATCGGGAGCCTGAAGAGGAAAATATAAGGACGATCAGTGTTTGCTTATGGTAAAGGTGAATACCACTGTAGGAGAGGACAATGGCGGAGAAAAAAGATTTTTTTGGCAGGCTGAACAGACCTACTATGCTGCAGATCAAGTATCTTGAGGAGCTTTCAAAACTATCGGAAAGCCAAAGGAAACGGGGAGGAATATCGGCGGTAGCCGAGATATGCGGCGTCAATCATTCTGTAGTCAGTCGTTTCTTTAAAAACTGCATGGAAGCAGGATATATCGATAAAAAGAACAGAATTACAGAGGAAGGCAGGCAATGGCTTAACTATTATTGTAAAATAAGAGCGGAATTAGAGGATTATTTTAGAGATATAGGCGTTCCCAAAGCCTCCATAGCAGAGAGTGTCTCTGATATGGAGGAGAATATGGAACCCTATACCATAGGACTGATTCTGCAGCACTTTAAGAAGAACAAGAGAAAGAGCTTTTATGAAGAAAGCAAAAGAATAAACCCCCTTGTTAATGTTATAGACAAGGGGCGATATGAGGTTTCTTTTCGCCTGCTGAAATATGACAGAAACAGAAGAGTTGTACAGGGAATTTCAATGTCGGATCGGGCTTTTGAAAAGCCCGGAATACTAAAGGTTAACAACAGGGGAATTTTTCTGATATTGACTCTCAAGGATATTTTTGCTCAGTCAGGGACAACGGGGACTCTCATGAAGGGACGCATGACGGGACTCAAGTACGAATTTGAAGGTAGGGTCGTAAAAGCTCCTGTCCGCGAGGGCAAGGTCAGAATCCCCATGGACGCCTGCATGTACAAAATTTACAGCGGAGGAGGGATACGGTCGGCTCTTCCTGTAACTTTTTCAGTAAGTGTGGGAAATGTTCACATGCCGGAAAGTACGGCGCTTCTTGTTTTTTGGTTTTAATAATTGAATCTGAAAAAATGACGGCTTATGAGAAAAAGCTGTTTATTATTGAAAAGTGGTTAGAAAAGATTAACTGACAAGGGTGAAAGTGTTGAAAAATACAGGTTTAAAAATTTTACAAATGTGATTGAAGGCACGGAAGGCAAGATTTTGCCTTTACAAAGCCGGGCTGCAAAGATAATATTATCATATAGATAGAGGTATCTAACTAAAGCGGCGAGGAGCCGGATAAGCGGAATATTTCAGTATGGAGGTAAAAATGAGAAAAAAAGGATTATCGCTCTTATTGTCGGTAATTATGATGACGATTTTAATACCGGCTGCGGCTGATGGCGCACCTGATGAAGCAGGGGATGTTAAAGTTTTGAAAAGTCCTCGGCAAGCCGTCGAAGCTATTCATAAGAGAAAAGGATCGCTGAAGAGCAGAAGAAACAGTCTTTTGAGCAAATCTGAATATAGAGAAGAAGTAGAGAGGAGGGTGATTTTTAAAAACGACAAAGCTCCGAAAAACGGCTACGGAAGGAGAAATATTTTCTACTATGAAGCAGGGGAATACTTTATCCTAGAGTATGATAATTCCAAAGACGCAAAGAAAGCGGCAGAAAGGCTTGCAAAAGATTATCCCGAGGCGCTGGTTCTGCAGGATAGGATTGTAAACATGGATAAGCCTGTCAAGACTTTGAAGCACAACTGGGATTCGGCAGCCCCAAAGAAGGAGGGAGAAGAACCTCCGACTGCCTTTGACGGTTGGAAGGCCTTAGGACTTGATAAATTGAAGGAAGCATCAAAAAACTGGCAGGGAGGCATAACGGTAGGTGTTATCGATAGTGGAATCAACAGACATCATCCTCTGTTTAAGAATCGCTTAGATAAAGAAAACAGTATAAATTTTGCCATAGACTCAGAGGATAAGGGAGCTTACGATGATCCTCCCTATGTCAGAAGCGACGGTCACGGAACTCATGTTTCGGGTATTATAGCCAAGGCAACTCCGGAACAGGTAAAAATCATGGCAATAAGGGTGTTTGATATAACAGGCTCAGCATCGCTGATGACAATAACTATGGGTATCGACTATGCCAGAGAAAAGAAGGTTCCTGTTGTGAATATGAGCCTGGGGCACGAGAGTCCCACCAAGGAAGAAAAGGATTTCATGAACGAATCCATAAAAAAGTCTCTTAAAGAAAACACGGTACTTTGCGTTGCTTCGGGAAACGAGTATACAAATGTCAAGAACAGTTATCCTGCAAGCAACGGTATAACCATGGCAATAGGGTCGATGGAACTGAGAAAGGGCAGTACTCCGGAGGATAAGGACTATGTTAAATCCGATTTTTCCAACAACGGCAGGTTATTAGACTTTGTCGCACCGGGAAGAAATATAGAAAGCGCCCATGTCATCAATGTGGAGGGTAAGCCTAAAGACTACAATTACACCTGTATAATGTCGGGAACCTCAATGGCAACGCCGTACATGTCTGCAGAAGCGGCAATGGTGAAGTGGAAACATCCTGAATACAGTCACTGGGATGTATATGCAACATTCCAAGACTATGCAAAGGATATTAAGCCTGAAGGAAAAGACGAAGACACAGGATATGGATATGTGGATTTCAGCAGTTATGCAGACGACGAAAAATTTCAGGGAAAACGCTATCAAGGTATATCTGCAGTGCTTAATGTCAATAAGACCATGAACGATGTGAACAAGCAGGTGGAAATCGATACAAGGATAACAAAGGGTGACGGAACGCTGAGCTTTGAATCAACAGATTCCGGGTGCGTTCAGATTAAGGACAACAAGATGGTTATAAAGGGTGCGGGAAGCTGTGAAATAATCGCAACCGCATCAGAGACCGATAAATACAGAAAGACACGCCGCTTTATTCAAGTTTATGTTGAGAAAGGAACGCAGCAGATAAAACTCAATAAAAATAAGATTGAGAAGAAGCTGGGAGACAAGGCTTTTTCACTAAGCGCAAAAGTGACTAAAGGAGACGGAAAGATAACATTTGTTGCAAACGAAAACGATGTTTTGGAGGTCAGTGAAAAAGGTAAGGTGAAAATCAAAGGCACAGGAACAGCAGATGTCTTTGCTATAGCGGGAAGCACAAAGAACTATAACCGCTGCGTTTCCAATCCTATAAGAATTGTCGTATCTCAAAAGAAACCGGAAAAAGTAAAGGGCTTTGCGGTAAAGGCGCTGAGAGGCGGAAAACTTCAGAGCAGATGGAAAAAGGTTAAAGGAGTTTCCGGTTATGAGATTTCATATTCATCAAAGAAGGGTAATTTTGTATTTCTCAAAAATACGAAAAAGACCGTGGTTCTTTTAAAAAACAAGAAGCTGAGGAAAGGAAAGAACTATTACTTCGCAGTAAGAGCGTACAAGATAATAAGAGGAGAAAAAATATACGGAAAATATTCAGAAATCAAGAAACTGAAGATGAGAAGATAGTGTGGAGAAAGGAGAAGATATGTTATTAAAGAAAGTTACAACCTGTGGACTTGCGCTTGTTCTTGCAGCCGGCTTAATGCTGCCGTCAGCGCAGGTTATGGCGGCGGAAAAGCCTGCCTCAAACAAAAATAATATAAGCAGAACAACCGAAAAAAAGGATACTAAGAGGGAAGAACTTAAAAAAACGGTAGAGATAACGAAGCTTAAATGGAATGACGATACATGGGCAAATGGCCTTGAATTTGAAGAACTGGATAAATATAAACCGGATATAGCACTGTATATCAAGAAAATCAGCGAAGTAAAGGTAAACAACCGCAAATATGAAGATACTATACCAAGCTCTCCGGAAAACAAAGAGTTTACTTATGAGTTCAGCGCCCTTGGATTCAGGGTTAAAAAAGGAGCTTTCAGGGAAGGAGTCAACAGCATAACTATAAAGGCGGAAGGCTATATGACAAAGGTTATAAAGTTTGCCAAAACCCAGGACATCTACTCTTTGCTCAGCCAAGAAGACAAAGATCCCAATGCGCCGGATAATCCGCAGTTAAATCCGGAGCCTCTTAAGAAGGCCATAGCCGAAGCCCGCAAAATAGAAAAGGGAGATAAATCCGCAGAGGCATGGCAGGCTCTGAAAGATGCCATAGCAAAGGCGGAAAACACATTGAAGATGCCTGTGGAAAATCAGGAAGTGTATGACCGGGAAGTTGTAGACTTGCAGAAGGCTGTAGCGGCATTCAACAACTCTGCAAGCGAAACTACGGAAGTTAAGGATCCTGCAAAACAGGGAGAGTACACTTTGACTTTCATTGCCAACGAGGAAGGACATGAAACCTCATCCATGATACAGAGGGTATTTGACAGAAAAGTAAAGCTTGTGGTTAAGCCGGATAAAACCATGGAAGTAAAATTTCTAAATGATAAGAACGCTCAAAGTCTGATTGACTTTTCCGTTGCCACAGGCAAGGATTTTCCTGATGCCGATAAAAAAGGTTTTGGGAAAAAGGATAAAGAAGGAGATTACTCAGCATACGAGTACACTATTCCTATATCAAATCTGGGAGAGAAGAGAAAAGCCGCAGTGCTGGTTACCGTAATGGGCGGACAGATAGAGGATAAGCATAACTATTCAAAATATCGCAAAGCGGATCTCATATTCACCTCCATCAAGGAAGGCTGGAACGGGTATCAGAAAGAAATTGACGAGCAGAATAATATCACCGGAATTGAAAGACTGAAACAGGAGCTGATAGGTCTTGGACTTGATAAAAACGGCGATAAGACAATCACAAAGGATGAACTTGGAGAATATAAAGGCGACACGCTAACTCTCAATAATTGCGGACTTACGGATATAAGCATGCTTGAAGGACTCCCTGCAACGGTGAAAACTTTAGACCTTTGCCATAACAATATAAAGGAAATTCCAAAGAATCTGCTTAAGGGAATGACAGGTCTTGAGAATTTCTGGATGGAAAACAACAAAATTAAAGATATTCCAAAGGGACTTTTTCAAGATAACAAAAACTTAAAGTGGATAGCGTTCAGCAACAACAATGTTTCTTCTTTAGATAAAGGAGATCTCGATGGGGCATCAGGTCTGGAGGAACTTGATCTTGAAGGAAATATGGTATCTAAACTGGACAAAGATGCTTTTAAGGATACCGGCAAGCTTAAGATTCTTTCTTTCGTAGGCAACAAAATGAAGAATATTCCTGACGGAGTATTTAAGCCGCTTTCAAAATCTTTGAAGATGCTTTTCCTATATGAAAATGATTTTCTCACACTGCCTAAGGCCATTTCAGACCTGAACGCACTGGAAAAAATCATGGCATTCGATTGCAAGATAAGAAGCATTGATGATGTGAATTTCAGCAGGATGAAGAATCTGAAAGAAGTTATTCTTTACAGAAACGATATTACACATGTTAAGAAGGGTACATTTGATAAAAATAAAGAAATGGAAGCCCTGGATCTATTCGACAATCAGCTTACGGATTTTTCCGCAAAATGCCTGCCTCAGGAAGTGTCTTTCAGGAAGCTTGACATCACCATGAACAATATGAAGGTGGTGGATCCGGAATTGAAAAGACATCAGAAATACAATAAGTTTTATCCGCAGAAATCGGTTATGAACCTAAAGCTTAAAAAGACGGGGAACAAGAAAGTTCAATGGACTGAAAACTTTACAATACTGAACCTGATGTTCTGGCAGTTCCACACAAACGACTTCATGGTTCCTGAAATCAGTTCCATATCTGAATATGAGGAATTTTTGAAGGAAAACGGCTGGGACGGAGACAATTTCTTGAAAATGTTAAATAAGAAGAATTTCGACTGGGATATCGTTACGGAGCTTCAGAAGAAAAATTCCAAGGGAGAATTTGTAACTGTTAAGAAAATCGTTGATTCCGATAAGGACGATGTAATGAAAGGCAGCTTCAATGTGGATCCAAAGGGGGTTTACAGAGTTGTGAAGAAGATGTACACAGCCGTAAGCGGAAAAAAACAATACAGTTTCCGTGTGATGACAAATGAACTTGATATGTCCGGAAAGACGAATAAGAAAATTAAGCTTTCTAAGGTTAACAAGTTAAGCGTTAAGCCGGGGCATCGCAGTGCAGTGCTGAAATGGGCCAAGGTAAAGAATGCCGGCGGATATGAGATTTCCATGAGAAAGGGAAGCTCAGGCAAGTACAAGGTCATCGCAAAAAATGTGAAGAAAACCCACTATACCGTAAAGAAGCTTAAAGCTTATAAGAAGTACGGCTTTAGAGTAAGGGCAATTAAAAAGACAGGCGGCAAAACCATATACGGAAAATATTCAAAGACAAAGAGCCTGAAAATAAGAAGATAAAGGAGGGTGGAAATAGATGTTGAAACAGAAAATTTTAGCAGTTACTTTATCGGCGCTGGTTTCAGCGACAGTGATATTTCCGGGTGCAGAGGCGGTTTCTGCATCGGAAAACTCTGATGAAGCCGTTAAATTCAATAAGGCAGAAGCAAAGTACAGTTTTGCTTCTGCAAAGGATGAAAAGAGCGTTGACCCTAAATCCGGCAATTTCGCCAAGCCTGCAAATTCCATCCAAGATCCTAAGGAAAACGGAGAATACACTCTTTCTTTTCAGGTGACTAAGATGGATACAGGGGAGCCGCTTCCCATGGTGGAGAGAGCTTTCGACAAGAGAGCGAAACTGGTTGTAAATGACGGCAAGATGAAACTTACGCTTCTGAACAATAAGCTTGCTTCAGAGATGATAGATATGTCCGTCGGACTTAATGAAGAATTTCCACATGCAGAGAAAAAAGGGTTTGAGAAGCCAAGCGCCTCAGGGAAGTATGAGGCGTATGAATACACCATGCCCGTTGAGAACATAGGCGCAAAGCATGTTATTGCAGTTCTTATCAAGGCAATGGATGGAAGAGAGGATCAGAAGCACGACTGGAAATTTTACAGAAAGGCTCACATAACCTTTAAGTCAATAGAGAGTGGCTGGAATGGTTATGAAAGCTCCATGACAGCGGAAGAAGCACTTACCAAGGCGCTTATAGCGAGAAACTACGATACGAATGAGGATAAGAAGATAAGTGATGATGAAATAAGAGCCATATCAGGAGAAGTGGATTTAGATGGTTGTCATCTGACGGATATTTCAAGGCTCAGATTGCTGTCCGATAAAGTTACGAGTCTGGATATTTCAAATAATAAGATTGAAGAAGTTCCCGCAGATCTTACGAGGAACTTAACAAAGCTTGACAAATTTATTGTAGACGGAAATTTGCTCAGCGAAATACCGAAGGGTTTTTTTGAGAACAATAAGGAAATAACCTGGATATCGATGAGATCCAACAAGATTGCGAAGATTGGAAAAGATGATTTCAAAGGTTTGAGCAAAGTTTGGAATTTTGATTTGGCAAAAAACAGGATAAGTAAAATTGATGAAGACTGCTTGACAGAAATGACAGGGCTGCGGGAAATATCTCTTTCAGGAAATAATCTGAAAGAAGTCCCCGATAATCTGTTGAAGCCGGTGGAAAAAACATTGACATTTATAAGTCTGGGTCATAACAGTCTTACAAAGATTCCAAAGACTATAGGTCAGGCAACAAAACTAAAAAATATAAAACTGGATGCGAACCATATAACAGATATTTCCGGCGTGGATTTCAGCAGGCTCAAAGATCTTAAAAGGCTGCAGCTGATGAAGAACAGTATAGTAAAACTTCCCCCAAAAGTGTTTGCAAAGAATGATAAACTTGATTCAGTTGACTTGCACGACAACCTGCTGAAATCCGTATCCGCTGATGTACTGCCTAAGCGTGCCTATATGCACCAGTTTGACCTGACGCTTAACAATATCGTTGCAATAGAGCCGGCACTTTCAAAAAAAATGAAAGGCTGGAATAAACTGTATCCACAGAAAATTACTATTGCGCTAAGGCTTGCAGAGGACAAGAAAGGAAATCTTAAATTTTCTCAGAAGTTTGATTTGCTCAATCTGAGATACTGGTACGATAAGACTGCAAGCGTGGATGACAAAGAACTTGTCACAATTGCAGAATACAAGGCGATGCTTAAGCTGAAGAAACTGGATAAGAAGAGTATAATCGAAATTCTTAAGGAAAGCGGACGGAATTGGAACATAACAACAAGACTTCAGAAAAAGAAATCTGACGGCAGCTTTGTAACGATTTCCGAAGAAAAATCTTCTGATATTGCAGATAAGATGTCGGCTGTATATAAAAAGCACGGGAAAGGCACATACAAAATAGTAAAGGTTTTGGACATGACTATCAACGGCTCTATAAGCAGAGCCATGGAAATTGAATCAAATGAATTGACAGTTTCCGGAGCTTCTGACGATAAGGCCTTTGCGAAAAAAATCCGCGTAAAAAATCTTAAGGCGAAGAATATTTACGGTAAAAAGGTTTCTCTGAAATGGAACAAGGTTAAGTCTGCAAAATGCTACTATATTTACAGAGCAGTGAAGAACAAGGGCAAAGCGGACAAATTTATAAAAATAAAGGCTGTCAAAGGCAGCAAAAACAATTTCATCGATAAGAAAGTCAAGAAAGGAAAGACCTACATCTACAAGGTCAGAGCCTCCCGTAAAAACGGATCAAAGACCGTTTACGGTAATTTCTCATCAGTGAAAACCGTTAAGGTGAAAAGATAAGGAGCGTGAAAATGGAATTTCTGAAAGAAAATAAAAAGAAATTGATTTTTGCCGTATCCCTGCTCATAGCAGCAATGATTTTTTCGCAGACATATTCCTACGGTGCTGAACAGTTTAAAGGAATCTATCATGTTAAATTGTTCGGAGGCTATAATGTTCATTCTCAGGTTCAGGTTAAAGATGGAAGAATCAGCAGTATAGATATTTACGGAAGTGATTTTTTAGGAAGTGCCGCAGATTATAACAAAAGCTATCTGAACGATGCCGTTCAGGGAATGAAGGATAAGTTCATCGGAAAATCGGCATCGGATATAAATGAAATCAAGGAAGTTGACGGAGTTGCAAAGGCTACGGTTTCCTCCGATGCCGTTAAAAAGAGTGTTATGAATGCTCTTGGGCTTGAGGAAACCGAAGTCCGGGACTATCTGCCTGAAAAAGTGCCTGCTCCGGGAGACTACACCGTTAAAATAAGCAATGTAACGGAGCAGACCTTAACAAAGCGTACAGGTGGCGGAATTGAGCACAGCCTCATAGGCGGCAAAACAGCCGATGCCCTTTTGCATGTTGACAAAGGCGGCAAAATGACTCTCTCATATCTGATGAAGTCAGGAACAGAAAATGAACCTCTGTATATTCTGAATTACAACGGATATTATGATGAGGAATCCGATAATTTGAAGACTCCGTCCATGGAGGGAGTGAAGCTTCAAAATATATTCTGGGGCAAGCTTAAACTGTCAAAATACAATGAACTTCAGGGAATCTCCGATAGTGTAGTCGGAAGAGTGACTCGTCCCCTAAAGGAGCTTAAGGCTCATTATTACGAAAATGTCAAGCTGTATGTTCCCGCAATGAAATATCTCAACAGACCGGGTTTTGATAACGGCAAATTTACCGCAGTATCAAAGCTGTCGCCGGACTGGAAGAGCCTAAAGAAGATAAAAGCGCTGAATTTTTCCGACGGAACTTACAATGTTAAGGGCAAACTGTTTCAGCCTGACGGGGTGACACCCTCGATGGCAGACGGCGTTATGCAGGAAAATATAAAGCTGGAGGTTAAAAAGAATAAATACTATATTTCATTAGCGTTCGGCAAGATGAAAAGAAGCGGCGTGGAAGGATATTTGGGAAGTGCAAAATACTATGCTTGCGGATATATTGTTGATGACAGTGCAATACAGGGGGATCTGAAAGATACGGATATCTTAAAATTCCATACTGATAAGAAAGGAAAGCACATAGAGGATGATTACGGCATGGATTATCCTAAACTTGTGAGATTCCCTGTGATTTCCGAAGCAAAGCTTGACGGAATCGTTCCTATGCAGCTTAATATACCTGTGATGGAATCCTTTGGAGAGGGTGCCGGGGTAAAAAATGTTCTGCTGAGACTTGATTGGTCATCTGCTAAGAAGCAGAAAAGCCCTAAGCCTGAAAAACTGAAATCCATAAAAGCCTTTAAGGTTAAAAGTTACGGAAAGAGAATGGTGAAACTGTCATGGAACAAGATTTCAAAATCGTCGGGCTACACCGTATACATGTCAAAATCGCCAAAGGGAAAGTTAAAGGCTGTAAAGGATTTAAAAGGCGCTAAGGTTGGTAAATTTGTGCTGAAGAAGTTAAAATCAAAGCAGAAATTATATTTCACAGTGAAAGCGTACAAAAGGCAGAACGGAAAAAAGGTTTATGTTGCAGCCTCAAAGACAGTATCCGTTACGGTGAAATAGCGTGTGATGTAAAAATTCTTGGTATGCAAGTTCCCATAGCTAACCTGCGATGGGAGATATAAAATATTTAACAAAACATCAAAAGGGCGATAATTCAATCGCCTTTTTGATGTTTTTTGCCCCATCCTTTTTCTTTGTGGTATAATGATTTCAACTGTGAAATTTAAATTTATTTCGGGGGTTAACCGAAGGAAGCATAAGTTATATATGAAAAAATTGACTGGAGCGTTGAAGTGAAACAGATATTTGTGGAAGAACTTAGGCAGGGCGAAACTTTTATGGACTTTTTCATGGTAAAGATGATAGGTCTGAAGATGGGCGCAAACAGAAAAATGTATTTAGACCTTAAGTTAGGTGATAAGACCGGTGAAGTGAACTCCAAGAAATGGGACATCGCAGAGGGGGAAACTGAGCTTCTCAACGATATAAAGGAAGGAGATCTGGTAAAGGTTAAGGCATCCGTAACAGATTGGCAAAATCAGACACAGCTTCGGGTTGCGAAAATCCGAAAGGCTGTTGAAACCGACGGACTTCAGCTGGTTGACTTCATCAAAGCCGCACCGGAAAAACCTGCGGATATGTACGACTATATATACAATGCTGCAAGTTCTATGTCCGACGGGGAGCTTAGGAAATTGGCTGTAAAGGTTTTGGAGGAGAATAAGGAAAAGCTGATGTATTATCCTGCAGCCACGAGAAATCATCATGCAGAATATGCAGGGCTTTTGTGGCACATGAAAAGGATGCTGATGACCGGCGTGAAGGTATGCGAGGTGTATGGGGAACTTAACAGAGATCTTGTTATAACGGGGGTAATCGTACATGATATGCAGAAGATAAACGAGATCATGTCGGACAGAAACGGAGTTTCTCCGGGTTACTCATTTGAAGGGCAGATGCTGGGGCACATCGTAATGGGCGTGAAGTACATAGACAGATTGTCGGAGCAGCTGGGTATTTCAAGAGAAAAGGCTTTGATGGTGGAGCATATGATTTTGTCTCACCACTATGAACCTGAATTTGGAAGTCCCAAAAAACCGTTGTTTCCCGAAGCGGAGGTTTTGCACTACTTGGATATAATGGATGCCAGGATGTTCGATATGTTTGAGGCTCTGGGCGGTGCCAAGCCCGGTGAGTTTTCAGAGCGTGTATGGACTTTGGAAAACAGATGCCTGTATAAGCCCGGCAGTTTTGAGGAATAGATTTTAATGGAAATAAAGACCGGTGTTTTTACAGATATAATTTTTCACAATGAGGAAAACGGATACACCATTGCGGAAATGGAAACAGATTCGGAACTTCTCACGGTGGTGGGGAATCTGCCCAGGGCAGTAAAGGGAACTTGCTACGAGCTGACAGGTGAATTTAAGATTCACTCAAGGTACGGAGAGCAGTTTGCCTTTTCTTCTGCTATGGAAAAATTGCCCGGGACAAAGTTGGGAATTGAGGCGTTTCTGTCATCGGGGGTGATTAAGGGTGTAGGTCCTAAGACCGCAACAAATATCGTGAACTTCTTCGGTGAAGACACTTTGGAAATCATGGAAAAAAATCCTAAGATGCTGTGTAAGGTTACGGGAATCGGTCCTAAGACTGCTGAGAAGATTGCTGTTTCATTTGCGGAGCACAAGGAGTTTGCCAATGTATCCATGGCATTTCAGGACATGGGAGTTACCGCATCACAGGCGCTCAGGCTATATAAGGAATACGGGAAAAATGCAGTTTCCATAATTTCAGAAAATCCCTACAGACTGGTGGATGAGCTTTACGGTTTCGGGTTTAGAAAAGCCGATGAGGTTGCGGAGAAGATGGGAGTTGCGGCAGACTCACCTTTCAGGATTCAAAGCGGGATCAAATACGGACTTGCAGCCTATGCAAATGATGGCAGCACCTATGTTCCGGAAGAAATTCTTTGCGAAAATATTGCACAGATGCTGGATCTTACAAGAGAGCAGATTGCAGAGGGGATCTTTGATTTGACCATATCAGGAGATATTCAGGCAGATGAGGTGGATGGCGAGAAAGTCGTATATCTCTTTCCGTTCTACAATGGAGAGCAGGCTGTATGCAAAAACCTCAATTCCATTGCAAATGCACAGCTTAAGACACTTACGGTTGATGTTGACAAGTGTATGGAAATGACGGAAAAGGCAACAGGGATATATTTATCCGAGGGGCAAAAGGAAGCGGTAAAAAAATCCGTAAACAGCGGAGTTTCCATTATAACGGGAGGTCCCGGAACGGGAAAAACCACTATAATAAATGCGATAATAAATATATTTGAGGAAAACCACTTAGATGTTGCTATTGCAGCGCCTACAGGAAGAGCGGCAAAGAGAATTACCGAAACCTGCGGGCACTATGCCTGCACCGTGCATAGACTTTTAGAGTATTTTTACTCAGAGGATACAGGCGATATGCAGTTTGGGAAAACATGGGAAGAACCCTTGGAACACGATGTTGTAATCGTTGATGAAGCGTCAATGATTGACCTTATGCTGATGAAGGGTCTAACTGATGCCATAAGGCCGGGGACGAGACTTATCCTTGTAGGAGACAGCGATCAGCTTCCTTCCGTTGGAGCAGGCAATGTTTTGAGGGATCTGATAGTAAGCGGTTTTGTCACAACCTCGAAACTTGCGGAAATTTACCGCCAAGCTCGGGAGAGTATGATCGTTACGAATGCCCATAGGATAAATCACGGAGAATATCCTGCGCTGAACAGCAAGGACGGAGACTTCTTTCACATGGAGAGAAATAACGAAATCAAGATGCGGGAGCTAATCGTGAATTTGGTGAAGAACAGGCTTCCGAGTTACTATGAGGGCATAGATGCCGTAAGGGATATTCAGGTTCTTTCTCCTACAAAGAAGGGAATCGTCGGAACTTTGGAGCTGAACAGGATTTTGCAGGAGAATTTCAATCCTCACAGGGAAGGTGTGGCAGAGAAAAAATTTATGGATAGAGTTTTTCGTGTCGGTGATAAGGTTATGCAGATAAAGAACAACTATCGTATGGACTGGAAAATTCTTTCTCAAGGAGAATCAGGACAGGGTGTATTCAACGGAGATGTGGGATTTATAACCCATATAGACACTGATAATCAGAATGTAACAGTGATTTACGACGATGAAAAATATGTGGAGTATGACTTCTCTCAGCTTGATGAGCTTGAACTGGCATACGCCGTAACCGTTCACAAGAGCCAAGGCTGTGAGTTTCCTATAATGGTTATGCCGGTTTCGTGGTTTCCGCCTATGCTGGCAACCAGAAATTTGCTGTACACGGCAGTTACGAGGGGAAAGAAGGTTGTAGTCCTCGTGGGTTCTGAAAACAGACTTAGAGCCATGGTGGACAACGATAGAATGAAGTTGAGATATTCGGGATTGGCACATCGTTTGAGCAATCTCATGGCATTTGAGAAATAGAATACAGCAGCTTTCCATGTCAGTTAAGGAGCGTTAAAAACATAAAAACAGAAAGTTATAACAGGTTGAAAAATGAATATCAGAAAATTATCAGAGCTTATCTTGGATTATACATTTCCGCCGTCTCTATACTGCATCTGTTGTGGAAACATAATTGATGAAACCCGTACATATAATTTGTGCGATCACTGTATGGAGCATATGGAATGGAATTTTGACGAAGCGGATTTTGCTAAAGAACTGCAAATCCTAAAATGCGTCGAATACGGAATCTATGGGAGAACTCTGATTTTTTCTCTAAAGTATAAAAACAAGAAATACATAGCAAGAGACATAGGAAAAATCATGGCAGACCGCCTTGCTTTTTCCCATGTGGACTTTGATTTGATTGTTCCGGTTCCGCTTAGCCCGGCAAAAAAATCCGCTCGTGGATTTAATCAATCTTTTTTAATCGGAAAATACTTGAGCAAAGAGACGGGAAAACCTGTCATAGAAAATTTGCTTTATAGAAACAGAGATACATTGCCGATGAGAGGTCTGTCTCCGGAGGAGAGGAGACAAAATATCAAAGGAGCAATTTCCTTAGATGAAAAAACTTTCAGAAAGTATAAAGCCGGCATTTCGGGAAAGAAGATTCTTTTAGTAGACGACATTTACACTACGGGAAGTACGGCTGCAGAATGTGCAAGAGCATTGAATTTGACAGAGCCCGAAGCTGTTATTTTTCTGGCATTTGCGGGGAGGGACTTTGCCTAATTTACCTTGAGTATAAATGGGAAATATGGTATTATTTTGTAGAAAAGGTTATTTTTATGAAAAGTGTTTGCCCTGCCGCAAAGGTATGGTATATGTGAGGAGGTTTAGTTAATGAATAGGATAAACTTTGCCAAAAAGATTCTGTTACTGGCAATAATAGCAGGTTTTATGATTTCTTTTTCATATATGGGAGCGTTCGCCCATGATGAAACGCCTACCCTCGCAAATCCCGTAATAAAAAAAGCGGGAGAAAACGAGGTATCCATTAAATTAAGCGGAGTGGATGCAGATTGGGTTTCAGGTATTCAAAAGGTAACCGTTGATGGGAAAGAATTAACTGAAAAGAGCGAAGAAAACACCGCAAATACATACGAAATAAAAGAGGAAAAGAAAGAAACGGTGTCATATACTCTCGTTATAGACTCTAAAGTGTTCAATAAGATTCCGAAGCGCAGCAATAAATACCAGTTGGTAATTAAGTCTAAGGAGCATGATGATCTGGTGAGTGAGCTTACTGTAAAAAATTTCGGAGCTGAAAAGTTGATAGTAAGACACCTCGATAAGGAGGGTCAGGTTTTAAAATCAAAGATTTACACGATGGACGATTTACAGGGTATGATTGATGCAAACAAAGAGGGAACATTGAGGGATGCTCTCTATCAGGGAGTTTGCACTCACAGAGGAGTTACCAGCTATAGAGCAACGGGATTGACAGTGGATTCCATATTAAGCGATGCAGGTATAGCGGAGGCATTTAAGCCGGGAACAGAACTTAGACTGCGTACAAATGACGGTAATAAAGAAGCTGTAATAAATGATGATGAAAATGACAACGACTCATATTATGCAAGGGGATCGTTTTCCTATGAGTATTTAAATACTAAAAGATATACATTTAATGATATTTATAGTGAAAGAAATCCTGAACTTGCAGAAAAATTGGCTGCTCATATTAAAGAAAGCACCATGGGTGATGGGATGAGAAGGGACTTGACGGAAAGCGGCAGGGAAGAGGTGAAACCGATGATTGCCTTGGAATTCAGCGAAAATCAAACCAGAAGAACCACATCCATGCCGGGAACCGATTATAAAAACACGAAAGAAGACAAGGCCTTCAGATTTTTGTACGGAATAAGTTTGGATCCCAAAAACGCCGATATGATAAGTAAGGAGGAAACTACATTTTCTCAGACATATTTTGTATACGGTATTGATGTTGTGGATTCTCAGGAGCATGCCTTTAATCCTGAAGTATTAGAAATTGTCATAAAACAGGGAGAAAGTTTAAAAGCTGCAAATTATACGAAGAAATCATGGGATGATTTTTACTCAGTTCTTGAGGAATCGAAGCTTTTTATTAAAAGGCATAATACAAATCAGAAACAGATTGCAGAGCAGGCGAATAAGTTGAAGACTGCCATGGAAAAACTGGAGCTGCTTCAAAAAAAGATAAAAAGTGCAAAACTTTCAAAGAGCATGTTTGTATACAACGGAAAAAATATTAAGCCGCAGGTGGTAATTGTTGGAGAGAATGGTGAGAAGTTAAATAGCAATGACTATAACATAAGGTATCCAAAGAACAGTAAGAATGTCGGAAAATATTTAATAAAAGTGTCATTTAAAGGAAGATATAAAAACAACAAAGTTAAGACTTTAAAGTATAAAATTTGTCCTAAGGGGACTGAAATTGTTGATTTGAGAAGCAGAAAGAAAAAACTGACTATAAGATGGAAAAAGAACAGAACGCAGACTACAGGATATGAAATTCAATATTCAGTTTCTTCCAAATTTAAAAATGCAAAGACTGTCAAGATAAAATCGAACAGGAAGACTTCTTTAGCCGTTAAGAAGCTTAAAAAAGGAAAAAAGTACAATATTCGCATTCGTACATACAGCAAAACAAAAGGTGGAATACTATATTCTTCATGGTCCAAAAATAAGAGAGTCAAGATTAAATAGAGCCGTGAAGATAAGCGCCCCACTCGATAAGCGAAAAAATCGTAAGAAAAAAACTGTGTCCCCTCTTTGCCGATTTATACGGCAGGGAGGGGACACAGTTAATACATATCAATAATTTTCATCATAGTCTTTTGTGCTATTTGTTCCGGTTCAATTAAAATTCATGAACAAATCTGTATTTTCACGGCTTATTACTAAAAACAGCAATCAATACTTGGTTTCCAGCAATCCGTAGTCATCGTCCTTGCGTCTATATACAAGGCAAACGCTGCCGCTTTCCATGTTTAGGAAAAGGAAGAAATCGTGCTGGAGCATTTCCATTTCTAAAATCGCTTCCTCCACATTCATAGGGCGAAGTTCAAGCTGCTTTGTCTTTACGAGAGAGGGTTCGGAGGATTCCTCTTCAAAATCGGGCAAGAACTCGAATTTCAGTGATTTATTATCGTTATAACGCTTTTGCAGTTTTCCTTTGAATTTAGACATCTGGTGGGAAAGCTTTGCGATTACATTATCCAGACTTTCGTACACATCCTCTGCAACGGATTCTGCTCTGAAAACAGCTCCTTTCGCATTGATAGTTGCTTCCAATTTGTCGTTGCCGCGCTGGTGGGAAAGGACCACATTTGCAACTATCTCATCTGAGAAATATTTGCTTAATTTCTCGAATTTTGATTCGATCTTGTCTTCCAGTTTTTGATAAGTTTTAAAATTCTTTGATATAATGTTTACTTTCATATATGGCCTTCCTTTCCGGTTCAAAATTATGAACTAATGCTTTTGTATATTATACCACATTGTTTTCTGAAAACAACGAAGAAAAAGATAATTTTTTTCTGTAATTTTTTATATGTGTGATGAGGCATGATATATTTTATATATTTTGCCGCTGCAGAGGTTAACTCCTTGTAATTTTTAGTTTTTTTTAGTAAAATTATATGAGCAGAAGATAGGGGTGACTTATGCAAAACTTTTTTTCAAATACAATTTCTACCATTGGAATCAATGATATATTAGATATTTTAATAACGACATTTATCGTATACAAGATTTTGGAATTCATCAAGGACACCAGAGCGCAGCAATTGTTAAAGGGTTTATTGTTCGTCATTGCTGCATATTTTGTTGCAGACTATATGAATTTGCATGTGGTGCATTGGATGCTGAGAGCGGTTTTCACAGTCGGTCTGTTTGCCCTTGTGGTTATTTTTCAGCCGGAGCTGAGGCGAGGACTTGAGTATATGGGCAGAAGCAAAATCGGCATGAGTAAGCTTGTGAAAATCGATAAAGATAAGGCCAAGTATATAAGCAATGAAATTGCAAATGTTACAGCCGGTTTTTCCGACAAGAAAACAGGAGCTCTTATAGTGTTTGAACAAGATGTGACCTTAGAGGACATAGCGGAAACGGGAACCTTAATAAATGCTGATATTTCGGCAGAATTATTGGGAAATCTTTTTTATGAAGGGGCGCCTCTTCACGACGGTGCGGTTATAATCAGGCAGGACAAGGTTTACGCTGCAGGGTGTGTTTTACCTTTGACGGATAAGATAAGCCTCAATAAGAGTCTGGGGACAAGGCACAGAGCAGGAATAGGGATTACGGAAAACTCCGATGCGGTAACTCTTATAGTGAGCGAGGAAACCGGAATTATTTCTGTAGCCAAGGACGGACAGATAATCAGATTTTTAGAAAAGAAGAATGTGGAGAAAATTTTGCTTGATTTATTCATGAATGAGGACGATTCTTCGTCGAAGTTTGTATTTTTAGGAAAAACCTTAGGGAGGGGTAAACATGCTGCAAAGTAAAAAAGCAAATTTGTTGATAGCCCTCATACTTGCCATAGTCCTGTGGATCTATGTGATTGGAGAACTTGATCCCGAAACGACTAAGGTTTACAGATCGGTTCCGGTAATGATTCAGAATGAACAGGTTTTGGAAAATCACGGACTGTCAGTGAAAGAATTGGGTAAAAAGACTATAACGGTAAGGGTTTCAGGGAAGCGAAGATCTATTTACAGATTGAAAGCTTCAGAGATAAAGGTTAGTGCCGATGTGGAAAATGCTGTTGAAGGGGAAAACAATATTTCTTTGGAAGTAAAGGTTCCCGATAAAATTTCGTTAGAGGAGCAGAGCCTTGCCAAAGTCAATGTGAGCGTAGAAAAAAGAGTAAGCGAGAACAGAAATGTCGATGTAAAATATATCGGGAAGCTCAAGAACGGATATGAACCGAGCACCAAAGGGATTTTTCCAAAGAAGATTCAGATAACGGGAGGGAAATCTCAGGTTGCCAAAGTTGAGAATCTTAAGGCGGAAATAAAGCTGTCCAGGGTTGAAAAATACCAGAGCAATATTGAAACCAAGGTTGTTCCGGTGGACAAAGACGGAAAAGAAGTCGGCGGTATAAAGATGGATCCTGCTGCGGTTAATGTTCAGCCTGTTTTGTATAAGACGAAAACGGTGAATCTGAACATTAAGATCAAAGGTGCAAATTCCGGAAGGTACAAAAGAAGCTATAAGCTTCCAAAGAGCATTACCGTTAAGGGAATGGAGTCCGCATTGGCAAAAATAGAGTCGGTGGAGGCTGAGGACATAGATATTTCTAAGGTCAACTCAGATAAAGAAATTGTGATAAAGCCTATTTTGTACGGTGTAGAAGTGTCTAATAACACTGAAAAACTCGTCCTTTCAGTAACGGTCAAGAAGAATTGAACAGAAGCAAAAAAGTGAGAGAAGCTTGAGAATAAGAGAAATTGAAGGATATAATTTACTATTGAATCGTTATAAAGTTATTATGGAGGAATACAATGGGTACATTGTTTGGAACTGACGGAGTTCGCGGTGTTGCTAATGTGGATTTGACGCCGGAGCTTGCATATAATCTCGGCAGGGCGGCAGCTATAGTCTTAGGAAAGCTGCACAGACAGCCGGCAGTGGTAATCGGAAAGGATACAAGGCTTTCAGGAGATATGTTGGAGAATGCCTTGACAGCCGGAATCCTGTCTATGGGTGGAAATGTAATTAAAATAGGCGTTATGCCTACGCCTGCGGTTGCTCGTTTGGTGAGAATTTACGATGCACAGGCGGGAATTGTCATTTCAGCATCCCACAATCCGTATCAGGACAACGGAATCAAATTTTTTAACGGAGAAGGGTACAAGCTCAGCGACGAAATTGAGGAGGACATTGAAAGCTATATTCTGGGCGAAAAGTTATTTCCTGAGGCAAAACCTGAGGGGGAAGCTTTGGGCAAAGAGATTGACCTTTCCAAAGAGGCGGAACTTCTATATATAGAATATCTTCTTTCCACGGCGGATTATATTCTTGAAAACAAGAAAGTTGTGCTGGATTGCGCAAACGGAGCTTCTTACAAAATTGCTCCTAAGGTCTTTGAAAGGCTGGGGGCGGAGGTGGTAACCATTGGCGATTCTCCAAACGGAGTAAATATAAACGACAAAATCGGCTCGACCCATCCTGAACTTTTGCAGGAAACCGTTTTGAGGGAGAAAGCGGACATCGGTCTTGCCTATGACGGAGATGCGGATAGACTTATTGTAGTGGATGAAGAGGGCAAAATTATAGACGGCGACAAGACTATTTGCATATGTGCAAAGATGCTCAGCGATATGGGGCAGCTTGCAAACAATCTGGTTACAGCCACGGTTATGAGCAACATAGGATTTCACAGGTTTGTGGAAAACATGGGTGCAAGTGTCGAGATTACCAATGTGGGAGACAGATATGTGCTTGAATCCATGCTTAAGACGGGATGTGTAATAGGCGGTGAACAGTCGGGGCATATTATTTTTAGAAATTACTCAACCACAGGCGACGGTATCCTTTCATCGCTGCAGTTTATAAAAGCCATGGTTCACACCGGCAAGAAAGGTTCAGAGCTTTCCGAGGAAGTTGAACTTTATCCGCAGGTTCTTGTAAACGCAAGGGTTAGCAGAGAAGGAAAAACAGCTTATAAGAAAGATGAGGAGATAATATCAGCTGTCTCTGCAATCGAAGATGAACTGGAAGGAGAAGGAAGAGTGCTGATAAGACCTTCAGGTACGGAATCTCTGGTTCGCGTAATGATTGAGGGGAGAAATAAAGAACAGATTGAAGAATTTGCAAACAATTTGGCTGAACTGATTAGAGAAAAATACGGAGAATAGGAGCTATCATATATGTGTGGTATCGTTGGATATACAGGAAGTGAACAGGCTAAAGGAATCATACTGGACGGACTCAAAAAACTTGAGTACAGGGGATATGACTCGGCGGGAATAGCTTTGCAAAATAAAGAAGGGATATTGGTAAGGAAGAAGCAGGGCAAAATTGCAGACCTTGAGGCTTTCATAAAAGGCGAAAGGCTTGTAGGAACCACAGGAATCGGTCACACCAGATGGGCGACACACGGAGTTCCGTCCGATTTGAATGCTCATCCTCACACAAGCAGTGACGGAGAAATAGCAGTAGTCCATAACGGAATTGTAGAAAACTATGTAGAGCTTAGAAATAGGCTGATAGAGAAAAATAATATTAAGTTTGATACGGAAACGGATACAGAGGTAATTGCAAAGCTCATAGGAGTTTTGCACAGGCAAAATGGAGGAAACCTTGAAGATGCGGTGTACGATGCCGTAAAAGAGATGTCGGGAGCCTATGCAATAGGTGTTGTTTCTTCAAATGAAAAAGACAAGATAGTAGCATACAGAAAAGATGCACCGTTAATTGCCGGTGTGGGTAATGGCTGCAAGTTCATAGCCTCGGATATTCCGGCGCTTTTAAAATATGTAAACGATATATGCCTTATAGAAAACGATGAAATGGTGGTTTGCACGCCGGATGAAGTAAAAATCTACGATTCTTCAAGACGCCCGGTAAAGCGGGATATTATGAAGGTTAACTGGAGCATTGAAGATGCTGAAAAAGGTGGCTATGAACACTTTATGCTGAAGGAAATTTATGAACAGCCCAAGGCGGTGGAGGAAACACTACTTAGAAGAATCGGCGATGACGGAAAGATCAAACTTGACGGAATCTCTCTTACGGCGGAGGATGTGAAGAATTTTTCAAAGGTTTATATTGTGGCATGCGGAACCGCTTATCATGCCGGAATGCTGGGGAAATATGTCATCGAAAAGATGGCAAGGATTCCGGTTGAAATAGATGTGGCATCTGAGTTCAGATACAGAAATCCGGTTGTTGATGAAAAAACTTTATTTATAGCCATAAGTCAGTCGGGAGAAACACTGGATACTCTGGCGGCTCTCAGGGAAGCAAAGAGATGCGGTGCCAGAATCCTGTCTATATGTAATGTTGTCGGAAGTTCCGTAGCAAGAGAATCTGATGATGTTTTCTACACTTGGGCAGGTCCTGAGATTGCCGTTGCCTCTACAAAGGCATATACAACCCAGCTGGTTTGCATGTATTTGATCGGTCTTTACCTTGCAGATTTGATGGGAACAATTTCAAAGGAATATTATGACGGAATCGTTCGGGAACTTATGGTCATGCCTGCGAAAATTACCGAGGCTTTGAAGAGAAGCAATGAGATTGAAGAACTTGCAAAACATCTGTACAACAGGACTCAGGTGTTTTTCATAGGACGGGGAGTAGACTCGGCAGTGGCTCTTGAAGGCTCTCTGAAACTTAAAGAAATATCCTACATAAATTCTTTTGCCATAGCGGCAGGGGAGCTTAAACACGGAACTATTGCCCTTATGGAGCCTGAAACCATAGTAATTGCCATTGCGACTCAAGATTATCTTTTCGATAAGATGTATTCAAACATAGTGGAAGTAAAGGCGAGAATGGCGCATGTCGTTTCAATTGCAAAGGAAGGCAATACGAAAATAGAGAAGGAAAGCACGGAAACCATCTATATACCTGACTGTGCCGATGAGGTTACACCTATACTTTCCGTTGTTCCTCTGCAGCTGTTTGCCTATTATGTTGCCAAGATTAAAGGAGAGGACATAGACAAGCCGAGAAATCTGGCAAAATCCGTAACCGTGGAGTAACCCCTTCACAGACGGTTTGCGTGCGAAAAACAGAACATAGAATTTATTAATTGATTCAGAAAAAAAGAGGAAGAAATGTCGAATTACGAAATTAGAGATATAAATCTTGCACAGTCAGGTCATAAAAAGATACAGTGGGTAAAACACAACATGCCGCTGCTTGCAGGTTTAGAAGAAAGGTTTGCGAAGGAAAGACCCTTTGAGGGAATAAAAATTTCTCTTTCCGTCCACCTTGAAGCAAAGACAGCTTATCTTTGCCTTGTTCTTGCAGCCGGTGGCGCAGAGATGTATGTAACGGGAAGCAATGTTTTGTCAACTCAGGATGATGTGGCAGCAGCTCTTGCAGATTCGGGATTATCGGTGTTTGCATACCATGGGGCAACCGAGGAAGAATACGACAGACATATTGAAATGTGTCTGTCCTGTAAGCCTAATATAATAATAGACGATGGAGGAGATTTGGTGGGTTTACTCCATACCAAGCGAGAGGATCTTGCGACAGATGTATGGGGCGGATGCGAAGAAACCACAACAGGCGTCATAAGGCTGAAAGCTATGGAAAGAGAGGGTATCCTTAAATTTCCCATGGTTGCGGTTAATGATGCGGATTGTAAACATCTTTTCGACAACAGGTACGGAACGGGACAATCTGTTTGGGACAGTATAATGCGAAACACAAATTTGATTATAGCCTCAAAAACCGTTGTGGTAGTCGGCTATGGCTGGTGCTCACGGGGAATTGCAATGAGAGCATCCTCTCTGGGTGCAAAGGTTATAGTTACGGAAATTAATCCGGTGAAAGCTATAGAAGCCAAAATGGACGGTTTTGACATCATGACTATGGACAAGGCGGCACCATTGGGAGATATATTTGTAAGCGCTACGGGGTGCTGCAAAACTATCACCGTTGCTCAAATGATGACAATGAAGGACAGAGCCATCTTGACTAATGCAGGACACTTCAACTGTGAAATAGATATGGATGAACTGGAGAAGACGGCTGCAGAGAAGAAGGAAACAAGAGACAATATTATGGGATATAAACTTCCTAACGGCAAATGGATAAATGTTATTGCAGAAGGAAGGCTGGTAAACATTGCGGCTGCAGACGGACACCCGGCGGAAATCATGGATATGAGCTTTGCGGTTCAAGCCATGTCAGCTCTGTACATAAAAGATAACTATAAGGTCTTAAACAGAGAAGTTGTTGATGTCAGCGATGAAATAGATGGAAAAGTTGCAAAGCTTAAGCTGAAGGCATGGGGGATAGAGATAGATAAACTTACGGAAGAGCAAGAAGCTTATTTGAACAGCTGGGATGTATAGATAAAATCGCATTATATGAAAATGACGATTATAAAATTACTTTTTAGAAGTTATAGAATTACATGATGGAAATTTAAATTTATACGGAAGCTTACGAAATACGGCATAACTGTCAGAGAAAGGAGTAATGAGATGACTTACGAAGAAATCAAAGCTCAGGCCGAAGATGCTTGTGCGGAACTGCTTAAAACCGCAGGGATTGAGAGAGGAGAAATCTTTGTTGTCGGTTGCTCTTCCAGTGAAGTAAAAGGAAAACACATAGGAAAAGGCTCCGACATCAATGTTGCAAAAGCCGTATATGACGGCATCAAGCCCCTTTTGGATGAGAGAGGAATATACCTTGCCGCTCAGTGCTGTGAACATCTTAACAGAGCCATAATCTTGGAAAAAGATGCGTTGTCACAGGGAACTGAGATCTGCAATGTGGTTCCCCGGCTTCACGCAGGAGGCTCCTTTTCAGTCACTTTCTATGAAAATGCAGAACATCCGGTTGCCGTTGAACACATCAAGGCGGCAGCAGGGATGGATATAGGCGATACTCTCATCGGAATGCACCTAAGAGATGTTGCCGTTCCGGTGAGGACGAAAATTAAGAAAATAGGTGAAGCAAATGTGGTATGTGCTCGGACGAGGCCGAAATTCATAGGCGGAGCCAGAGCGGTGTACGATGAGAATTTGTCAGGCGGGGAAGTTCGCCCATAGACAAATGAACTGTAATTTGAAGCGAATAAGGAGAGAGAATACATGGATTATGAGAAGCTTGCACAGTTGTTATTTCCGCATATGGACAAATTGCCGGAGGGCTATGAAGCTATGTACCCCGAGAGAAATCTTCCGGAGGGGGCAAAGGTTACAAGACTTGGACCAAGCCCGACCGGATTTATCCATCTCGGCAATCTTTACGGCGCTTTCGTAGACGAAAGGTTGGCACATCAGTCTCAAGGAGTGTTCTATCTGAGAATAGAAGATACAGACGATAAGAGATATGTTGAAGGTGCTGTTGAAACGGTGATAGACTCTCTGAAGTTTTTCGGTATCAGCTTCGATGAAGGCGCAACGAAGGACGGAGACATAGGCTCATACGGAGATTATACACAGAGCCGCAGAGGAGAGATTTATCAGTGTTTTGCAAAGAAGTTGGTTAGCGAAGGCAAGGCATATCCATGTTTTTTAACAGAAGAGGAGATTGCAGAGATAAGAGTTTCTCAGGAAGCTGAAAAGAAAACTCCCGGAATATATGGTGAATTTGCTAAATGCAGAGACATGCCGTTTGAGGATGTGGAAAATGCCCTGGCAGAGGGGAGGACCTATGTGCTTCGCCTTAAATCGGGAGGCAAAGATGCAGTTAGGGATGAGAACGGAAAAGAAATTGTTGAAGCAAAGAAGATAAGCATTGAAGACGGGATTCGCGGGAGACTGACCATGCCGGAGAACTTTATGGATACGGTAATCCTAAAGGCTACAGGAATGCCGACCTATCACTTTGCCCATGTGGTGGACGATCACCTGATGAGAACAACCCATGTGATTCGCGGAGCCGAATGGCTGTCATCTCTTCCTACACATGTGGAACTGTTTGAAAAAATGGGATGGGAACTGCCTGTATATTGTCATACGGCACAGCTGATGAAGCTTGACGAAAACGGAAACAAGAGAAAGCTTTCCAAACGAGAAGACCCTGAGCTTGCGCTTACATATTACAGACGCCAAGGTTATCATCCTTCGGCGGTCAGAGAATACCTTTTGACTATTTTGAACTCGAACTTTGAAGAGTGGAGAATGGAAAATCCGAAAGCCTCTGTGGATGAATTTAAATTTACAACGGAGAAGATGAGCAGCTCCGGGGCTTTGTTTGATCTGAACAAACTGAACGATATAAGTAAGGATGTTCTTTTGAAAATTTCCGCAGAGGAGTTATATGAGTTTCTTAAAGACTGGGCTTATGAATTTGCACCTGAGTTTTCCGATATGTTTGAAGACAAAGCCTATATGGTGAAAATTTTAGATTTAGGCAGAAAGGAGGGAAAGCCCCGCAAAGATCTTATTTACGGAGTTCAGATTATGAATTTCGTAAGCTATTTCTTCGATAATCATTTCAAGGTGGAGGATAAAATTCCTGCAGAAGTATCTGAGGAGGATGCAGGGCAAATTTTATCCAAATATATTGAGAGCTATAACCATGGAGACGATCAAAGTCAATGGTTTGATAAGATTAGGGAAATTGCAATATCCATGGGCTATGCAGCAAAACCGAAGGACTTCAAAAAACACCCTGATGAATATAAAGGTCATGTAGGTCATGTCAGTACCGTCATCAGAATTTCCCTGACGGGTAGGAGTCAGTCTCCTGATATCTGGGAAATTCAGCAGATTCTGGGTGAGGATGCGGTTAGAAGAAGACTGAGATAGACTCGGCTCTTTCAATATTTGATTACATGGCAGAAATTTAATACAGAAGAACTTGTTGCAGCGAAGCACCTGCTTGCAACGAAGTATCGGTTTATACCGAGAATAGAAAGCTCTATGCAGAAACAAGATTCTCTGTATAGAGTTTTTTATTATATGAAGTTTTATTACTCTGCTGTCTTTGACATGAAATTAAAGATGGAATACAATGGTATATAAATAAGGTTATTGTATTTGCAGATTGGAGAGACATATGGGAAGTAGTGTATTATCCATGAGAGGAAACCGTGAAAAAACCCTTGATGAAGTTATAGAAGCCCTGTTACATAAAGTTGACGGTGAACTGGTTTTAAAGAAGGTAAGAGGCGGCGCGTGTTATAGAGTGGGACTTTTGGTCTTTGAAAAATATTATTTTCGCAACGGAAGCTACGCAAATTTAACTGTTATGGTTACAGACGACGGTAATGAGCAGATTGCAGATATTATCGGATCAGGAGGAGGCGAAGGAATATTTAATTTCAGCTGGGGTGCAAATACCGATTTTTCTTACATGGCAATGGAAGTTTTGAAAACGGTAGGATTCAGCGTTCAAGAAAGTAAAGACGGGGATTGATGCCTCGTACATTTAAAGTCAGTGTATGAGCTTAAATTCATATGCGATATAGCCTTTTATCATAGAAAGAAGGAAGACATGTCATGGATTATATAGGAGATATATTTTATAATTACGGCACCGAGCTGTATGCAAATATTACAAATATCTGTCCGTGCAGGTGTAATTTTTGCATAAGAGACATAGTAAGCGGCTTAGGAACTGCGGAAAATTTGTGGCTGAAAAGGGAACCTACTCTCAAGGAACTTAAAGAATTGGCGAGGGATGTGGACTTTGATGCCTTTGATGAACTGGTATTTTGCGGATATGGTGAGCCTACAGAAAGGCTTGATGATCTGCTTTCTCTGGTGAAATTTATTAAAGAGGATTTAGGCTTTGATATAAGGATAAGAATCAATACCAACGGTCTGGGGAATCTGATTCACGGAAGGGATACTACAAAGGATCTGGTTGGGCTTGTGGATGCGGTATCAGTGAGCTTAAATGCTTCAAGTCCCGAAAAGTATGTAAACCTTTGTAATCCGTCTTTCGGTCTTAAGGCATGGGACTGTATTTTAGAATATGCAGAACTTGCAAAATCCAAAAATATTGAAGTTACCATGTCGGTGGTGGGAGGCACCATAAGCAGAGAAGATGAAGAAATTTGCCGTAAAATAGCAGAAGACAGAGTAAAGGTAAAGTTCAGGGTGAGATAATATTGAATAAAAACTTATGCTTTAGGGAATCATTTATGAAAAGTGAAAGATATAGACTTGTAAACGGTAAAAAACTCAGATGTGGATATACCACCGGAAGCTGTGCCACTGCTGCCGCTGCGGCAGGTCTTGAAATGCTCCTGTCCGGAAAGAAAATTCTTCAGGTTGAAATCAAGTTGCCCGGCGGCGCCTATGCAATTTTCGATGTAGAGAACGCCCAGTGGTCTCGTGAAGAAGCCGTCTGTGCGATCATAAAGGACGGCGGCGATGATGCCGATGCAACCCATGGTCTTGCAGTTACGGTAAAGGTTACAAAAACGAACTCAGGTCAAATAGAAATTGACGGCGGCAAGGGAGTGGGCAGGGTGACGCAAGAGGGGCTTCAGTGTAAAGTCGGTGAAGCTGCCATTAACCCGGTTCCAAGAAGGATGATTAAAGAAAATCTGCTGAGAGTTTGTGAAAGATACGGATACAAAGGCGGACTGAATGTGGAAGTTTCAGTTCCCGGAGGAGAAGAAGTTGGAAAAAAGACATTCAACCCGAAACTGGGAATCGTAGGAGGAATATCTATATTGGGCACCACGGGCATAGTGGAGCCGATGAGCGAAAAGGCGCTGCTCGATACCATAAAAGTTGATATAGATAAGAGATATGCGGAAAATCCGGATAGAATTTTAATCGCTCCGGGAAACTACGGAATGGATTTTTGCAAAACATATCTGGGTCTTGACATTGATAAGGCCGCGGAAATTTCAAACTTTGTGGGAGAAGCGTTAGACTATATCAAGTATAAAGGCTTTAAAGAAATTCTTCTGGTAGGTCATACCGGAAAACTCGTAAAAATTGCGGCAGGAGTGATGAACACCCATTCCCTCTATGCAGATGCAAGGATGGAGGTATTCGTTACCCACAGCGCTATTTTAGGCGCTCCCGTTCCTCTGCTTGAAAGGATGCTTGAATGTGTCAATACAGATCAGGCCTTTGAACTTGTTCAGGATGAGCCTTGGTTTTCAGAATTAAAGAAGAGAATATGCCGGCGTGCAATGTGGTTTTTGAATTTCAGACTGAAGAATGAGGTCAAGATAGAGATTGTTATGTTCACAACAAACAGAAATAATTTGATAAAATCAGAAGGCGCAGATGCCCTGATAGAGGCTATCAGGGAAGATCAGAGAGTGTAGCGGACTTAAGCCTTAATCGGGTATGCTGTATATAAAACGCAAAAACCTATGCATGGAGTAACTAAAAGATATTTGAAGATATAATGAGTTTTATTGTGAAAGAGAGGAAGAATATGATTTACTTTATTGGAGCAGGTCCGGGAGCGGCAGACCTTATTACCGTAAGGGGGGCAGAACTTCTGAAGGAGGCGGATGTTATCATCTATGCAGGTTCTCTTGTGAATCCGCAGCTTTTAGATTACGCAAAGGAAGATTGTGAGATTTTCAACAGTGCCCACATGACACTTGAAGAAGTGATACAGGTCATGGAGAAGAATCCCGACAAATTGGTAGTCAGGCTTCATACGGGAGATCCTTGTATATACGGTGCCATAAGGGAGCAGATGGATATTCTCGATGAAAAAGAGATGGAGTATGAATATGTTCCGGGCGTAAGCTCCTTTATCGGCGCAGCATCGGCACTAAAAGCGGAATATACCCTTCCTGATGTGAGCCAGACCGTAATTTTGACAAGAATGGCAGGGCGCACTCCCGTTCCGGAGAAGGAAGAGATTTCAAAGCTTGCAGCCCACGGAGCGACAATGGTGGTGTTTTTAACCTCAACAATGCTTGAGGAACTTCAGGAAAGACTTATGGAGGGAGGATATGCACCTGATTCCCCTGCGGCAATAGTTTATAGGGCTACATGGCCGGACGAAAAAGTCATAAGAACCACCGTTAATAATATTGCAAAAGCTGCGGCGGATAACGGAATAAACAAAATGGCTCTGATAATGGTAGGCGGATTTCTGGGAGACAGATATGACAGATCAAAGCTATACGATCCGGGATTTACTCACTTGTTTCGAGAGGCAAGTAAATAATGATAGGGATTTTGGCTTTTACAGAACGGGGAGAAGCTCTTGCAAAGAGGGTAGCCGAAATTTTTCCTGACGAATCCTGCATCTTTTATTATAGAGAAAAGGATAGTGCAAGGGAGTTTGTAAAGAAGAATTTTAACAGAGCAGATAAGCTGATATTTATCGGAGCCCTGGGAATCACCGTAAGACTTATCGCAGCTCATATATTGAAAAAAGATGAAGACCCGGCGGTAATATGCATCGATGAAATGGGTAAACATGTAATTTCAGTGCTTTCCGGGCATATAGGCGGCGGAAACGAACTGGCATGCTATATTGCGGAAAAGACAGGGGCGCAGCCCGTCATAACTACGGCAACAGATCTTTCGGGGATTTGGGCATGCGATGTCTGGGCGGTGAAAAACGACTGTAAGGTGGCAAATACGGAGGAAATAAAAACCATATCCGCAGGTCTTTTGAACCGTGAAAAAATAGGCTTTAAATCACATTTTTCTGTTACGGGAGAAGTGCCGGGGGGCATATATATGGTAGATGAAAGGGTAGAAGAGTTTTCTAAAGGGATTTGTCTATGCCATGACGAGAATGAAAAACCTTTCAGGCATACTTTGAATTTGATTCCGAGAAACATTGTGGTTGGAGTCGGATGCAGAAGAGATACTGATTCAAAGGCTTTTGAGGAGTTTATATTAGAGAATCTTCATGCCTGCAAAATATCGGTTAAGGCGGTTTCATGCATGGCTTCCATAGACCTGAAAAAAGAAGAAAAATGCATAGAGGACTTTTGTGAGAAGTATAAGATTCCACGCAGGTTCTTCTCGGCAGAGGAGCTTATGAAAATTAAAGGAAGTTTTCATCACTCCGATTTTGTTGAGAGGACTACAGGCACTGACAATGTCTGCGAAAGAAGTGCTGCCGCAGCAGGCGCAAAAGAGTTTATTTTAGAAAAAAAATCCAAAGATGGCATGACAGCTGCCATTGGAGCTGCAGATTGGGAAGGTGAGTTTTAATGAAGATATATGTTGTAGGCATCGGTCCCGGAAATGAAGAATACATGACACCGGAGGCAAAAATGGCCATTGAAGAAAGTGATGTAGTCGTAGGTTATACCCTTTATGTAAAGCTTGTGGAGGATTTATGCAAGGGCAAAATTGTGGAATCCACATCCATGAAAAAAGAAGTGGACAGATGCAAAATTGCTTTAGATTATGCCCTTCAGGGAAAAACTGTGGCATTTGTTTGCAGCGGAGATGCAGGGGTTTACGGCATGGCAGGGGTAATGTGCGAGGTTGCGGAGAAATATCCTGAAGTTGAGATTAAGACCGTGGCCGGAATTACGGCTGCCTGCAGCGGAGCGGCAGTTTTAGGAGCACCCCTCATTCACGATTTTGCAGTCATATCTCTAAGTGATTTGCTTACACCGTGGGAGAAGATTGAAAAGAGGCTGAAGCTTGCAGGAGAAGCGGACTTTGTGATTTGTCTGTATAACCCCAAGAGCAAGAAGAGATATGATTACATAGACAAAGCAGCAGAATATGTTGCAGAATACAGAGGCTGGGATACCGTTTGCGGTTATGTGAAGAACATAGGACGAGATGGCGAGAAAGGGACTATATGCACTTTAAAAGAACTGGTGAACAATCCTGACATCGACATGTTCACCACCGTATTTATCGGAAACTCACAGACCCGTTTGTTAAACGGAAGGATGGTGACTCCCCGTGGCTACCGCATATAATAAAATTGCTATTTTTTCAGGCACATCTGAAGGATATGAGCTGGCTTTGTTTTTGAAAGAATGCGGAACTTTGGATAAGGCTGATTTTTATGTGGCCACAGACTACGGCGAAACCACTTTTGCAGGTATATCCGGGGTTAATGTCATACGAGGACGCTTAACCGGAAAAGATATGGCACATGTTTTTTCGGAAGAGGAATATGATTTTGTTATAGACTCAACCCATCCTTATGCAGATGTTGTTACCGCCAATATAAAATCCGCCTGTCAGGAGAAGAATATAGAGTATATTCGCCTTTTGAGGGCTGAGGAGCCTGTTCCTAAGGGCGTTGTTGTGGTGGAAAATATTGAAGAAGCAGTAAAAGTTTTGGATGAGACGGAGGAAAAGTTTCTGCTGACTACAGGCGCAAAGGAATTAAAGAAATATTCAGGTATCAACAACTTTAGCGGCAGAGCAGTTGCAAGAGTTCTTCCAAGTCATATGTCCATTGAAAGCTGCCGGGAAGCGGGGATTCAGGCAAAGCATATAATAGGTATGCAGGGGCCCTTTACCGGAGAAATGAATCTGGCTGTCATGAAGCAGTTCGGACTGGATACCATCGTTACAAAGAACACCGGAAAAGCGGGAGGCTTTGCAGAAAAAACCGCACTGGCTAAAGACGGATACAAGGTTATCGTTATCGGACGACCTGTTAAGGAGAGAGGACTATCCCTTGAAGAAGTTAAAGAAAGGCTGAAAAACTTATGAATGTAATAGTTGCAGGAGCAGGCCCGGGGGCGGAATATCTGATGACGGAGCAGCTTAAGGAAACGCTGAAAGCTGCCGATGTTGTTATTTCATCAGTTCATTTTGATGGGATAATTGAGGGATATTTGAGACTGGGGATAAATGATACGCTGAGATATATACAGGAGCACAAAGGCGAAAAAAAGAATGTTCTCGTGCTGGCAAGCGGAGACACGGGATTTTATAGTATAGCTCAGACGATTGCAGGAAAAGCGCCTAAAGATATTAACTTGAAGTTTTTATGCGGAATAAGCAGCATGCAGTATTTTTCCGCAGTTATGGGTATGAGCTATGCGGATATGAAGCTTGTAAGCCTTCACGGCAGAGGAGGTTCCATAGTTCCCCATGTCTGCTATAATAAAAAAGTGTTTTCCTTAACCGGCGGCGACAGCAAGGTCGAAAATATTCTAATGGACCTTGAAGCAGCAGGTCTTGGAGATGTTAAGGTGTCCATCGGAGAGCGCCTGTCCATGAGAGATCAAAAGATAACTGTAGGACAGGCTTCACAGCTTGTAAATCATAAATTTAATCCTCTTGCAGTGATGATTATAGAAAACGAAAACGCAAAAAATGTGAAGAAACCTCTTAGAGATGCTGATTTCGTCAGAGGAAAGGCTCCTATGACTAAAGAGGCGGTAAGAGAGCTCAGCGCTTTTGAGCTTCAAATCATGCCGGAGGATATAGTCTATGACATAGGTGCAGGCACCGGAGCCATGACCTGTGTATTGGCTTTGCGCGCAAGTGAGAGCTTTGTATATGCAATAGAAAAGGATGCCGAGGCCTTTCAGGTTGCGAAAAATAATATAGAAAAGCTTGGCACAAAGAACATTAAGCTGATTTTCGGTCGGGCTCCAAGTCCTGAAATGGAAAAATTTCCTGCGCCTGACAAGGTTTTTATAGGCGGTTCCTCAGGAAACCTAAGGGAAATAGTAGAATTTATTTTAAGAAAAAATCATAAGGTGGAAATTCTGGTTACGGCAGTTACTATGGAAACCATCTCAGAGGCTTTTGAACTGTTTAAAGAAATGAATATGGAAATATCTTCAAGGCTTGTAAGCGTTTCCGATACCCATAAACTGGGACGCTATCATCTCATGAAGGCGGAAAATCCGGTATATCTGATAAAGGGCAGAGCAAGGGAAGAATGAAGAATTTCGGTCTTGTCAGACAGGTAACTTATACTTTTGTAAAGAAATGAAATCCCTTTTCGATTGGAAAGGTTTGTGAAGGAGAAGAAATTGGAAGCAAGAATCCCTCGGATTTTAATAGGCGGAACAGGTTCGGACTGCGGAAAAACGACGGTTACATGCGGGCTGCTTTCCGCGCTGAAGAATCAAGGCAGAAAGATAACTTCCTTTAAATGTGGACCGGATTACATAGATCCCATGTTTCACAGCAAGGTGCTTGGAACTAAATCAAGAAATCTTGACATATTTCTGTGCGGAGAAGAAACCGTAAAGTATCTTTTGGCAAGAGACGGTGAAGGCTCTGACCTTGCAGTAATTGAAGGTGTTATGGGACTTTATGACGGAAGGGGCTTCAAAGATGACAGCTGCTCTGCAAACCATGTGGCAAAGCTGACAGAAACCCCTGCCATTCTTGTAGTAAATATAAAGGGAAAGGGTCTGTCTCTGGCAGCGGAGATAAAAGGCTATATGGAGTTTATGGAAAATACAATAGCAGGTGTTATTCTTAACAACTGCTCTTTGGGAATGTACTCAATATATAAGGAATTGCTGGGCAGAAACGGAATTAAAACCTACGGTTATTTACCGAGGGTAGAAGAGGCTTCCATAGGCTCAAGGCACCTGGGGCTTGTCACTGCAGAGGAAGTTGAGGGCATAAAACAAAAGATGGATCTTTTGGGGCAGGCGGCGGCAAAGAGTTTAGATTTAGGGGAAATAATAAGGCTTGCAGAAAGCACAAAGCCTCTCAATTTCCGGGACTTTTCTTTGAAGTCCGTAGGGAAAGAGCCTCCTGTGAAAATTGGAATTGCAAGGGATAAGGCGTTCTGCTTTTATTATGAGGATGTTCTTGAACTGTTGGAGGGTTTGGGCGCAGAGTTATCCCCCTTTTCTCCCACGGAGGATGAACACCTTCCCAAGGACATAAGCGGCCTGATTTTAGGAGGAGGATATCCCGAGCTTCATATTGAGAAAATATCACAAAATAAGTCTATGCTGGAAGAAATAAGACTTGCGTTGAAAAAATCTATGCCTGTTTATGCCGAATGCGGCGGATTTATGTATTTAGGAGAAACCATAGAAGTTAAAGGCAAAAAATATAAAACCGTAGGAGCTATTAAGGGCAACAGCCATGTAACTAAAGGGCTTGTAAGGTTTGGATACAAAGAGCTTAAGGCAAATGTGGACAATCTGCTTTGTAAAAAAGGTGAAGGCATTAAGTGCCATGAATTCCATTACAGCGATACAGATAACTACGGCGAGGGATTCACAGCTTCCAACGGAAGAGGAAAAACATGGACGACGGGAATCCTGACGGAAAATATGTATGCAGGGTATCCTCATCTTCATCTTTGGGGTAATCCTGGATTTGCAAAATCCTTTGTCAGGGCATGCAGGAATTACAGGAGATAGGAATGGAACTTGTTTATGTTGTTTTGCTGGGGTTCTTAATCGACTTGATTTTAGGAGACCCTCCTTGGATGCCCCACCCGGTCATATATATCGGAAGGCTTATCTCCTTATGCGAAAAGATTTTGAGAAAAGTTTTCCCTAAAACCGAAAGAGGAGAAATTATAGCGGGATTTTTCCTGACCGTTACAGTAATTGGAATATCGACGGTACTTCCGTATTTTGTTTTGTACTGCTTTGAGTATGTAAATCCATGGATTAAGTACGCTTTGGAAATTTTCTGGTGCTGGCAGATATTTGCCTCCAAATCTCTCGCAAAAGCCGCAAAGCAGGTAAGAAATGAAATAGAAAAAAACGATATAAAAGAGGCGAGAAAGTATGTTTCGTACATAGTCGGAAGAGATACTCAGGCTCTTGACTTTAAACAGATTATAAAAGCCGTATGTGAAACTGTGGCAGAAAATACTTCAGACGGAATAATCGCACCGATGTTTTATCTCATTATAGGAGGTGTTCCCATGGGTTTTTTCTACAAAGCGGGAAATACTTTGGACTCCATGGTGGGATATAAGAATGAGAAATACCTTAACTTTGGTAAAGTCTCCGCCGTATTCGATGATATTTTGAATTTTATTCCTGCAAGAATTACGGGCTTTGTCATGTGTATAGCATCATTTTTATGCGGACTGAACGGAAAAAATGCGTTTAAGATTTTTTTCAGAGACAGAAGAAATCATGTAAGCCCGAATGCGGGAAATCCTGAATCTGCCTGTGCAGGCGCTTTGGGAGTTGAACTTTTGGGAGATGCCAGTTACTTTGGGAAAGTTTATAAGAAAAAGACAATTGGCGATGCTTTGAAAGAAATAGAGAATTCTGATATAGAAAAGACGAATAGACTAATGTATGCTTCGGCAGTTTTATCTCTTATTCTGATGGCAGGTATAAGAGCACTGATTTTTATTTTTATAGTGAGGTAGAAGATGGCAAAATCTTTAATGGTACTGGGAACCTGCTCTAATGCGGGAAAGAGCTTGGTAACGGCGGGAATATGCAGAGTTTTGAAGCAGGATGGCTATAAGGTGGCTCCCTTTAAGGCTCAGAATATGGCGCTTAATTCTTATATAACAAAAGACGGGCTTGAGATGGGAAGAGCCCAGGTGATGCAGGCGGAGGCATGTGGGCTTGAGCCTGATTGCAGGATGAATCCCGTTTTGCTGAAACCCACCAGCGATAAAGGTTCGCAGGTTATACTTAACGGAAAAGTATACGGCAACATGAAGGCTCAGGAATTTTATGAAAATAAGCCTATTTTCAGGGAAGCCATAAGAAAGACTTACAACTCGCTTGCAGAGGATTACGATATAATCGTGATGGAGGGTGCAGGCAGTCCCGCGGAAATAAATCTGAGGGACAACGACCTTGTCAATATGGGAATGGCAAAGATGGCGGATGCCCCGGCAATTCTTGTGGGAGACATAGACCGAGGCGGTGTTTTCGCATCCATTGCAGGCACCATACTCTTATTTAACGAAGATGAAAGAGCAAGAGTCAAGGGCGTTGTCATAAATAAATTCCGAGGTGATCTTGAAATTTTAAAGCCCGGACTGTCGATGCTGGAGGATATCATTAAAGTGCCGGTTCTGGGAGTTGTACCTTATTTGAATGTAGATATAGACGATGAGGACAGCCTTTCGGAAAAGTTTACAAAGAAGGATAGAACGGCTCTCATCGATATTGCGGTAATAAGGCTTCCGCAAATTTCAAACTTTACGGATTTCAATGTACTGGAATATATGAATGGAGTCGGGGTAAGATATGTAACAAACCCGAGAGAACTTGGAGATCCTGACCTGATTATCATTCCGGGAACAAAAAATACCATGGCTGATTTACTGTGGATGCGCCAGTGCGGAATGGAAGCAAATGTTTTAAAATATGCTTCGCGAGGTAAACCTGTAATAGGTGTTTGCGGCGGATACCAAATTCTCGGGCGGAAGATTTCAGATCCTGAGGAGGTGGAACACGGAGGAGAGCTTGAGGCTATGGGACTTCTTCCTCACAGTACCGTATTTGCAGAAGAGAAAGTAACGAAAGAAGTACATGGCAGATTATCAGATGTGACGGGAGTTTTCAGTGAACTTTCAGGGAAGGAATACAGCGGATATGAAATTCACATGGGCTCACAGGAAAAAGATGCAAATATAATTAACAGCGGTAATGTATACGGAACATATATTCACGGTGTTTTTGACAGAGAGGGTATTGCTTCTGCCGTTGTGAAAGCTCTGTTTGAGGAAAAAGGCATGGATCCGTCGGAAATAGATGCCTTTGATCTTAAGGAATATAAAGAAAGCCAGTACGACATTCTCGCAGATGGAATGAGGCAGGCTTTGAATATGGATATGCTGCTGGATATAATCAAGTGATTTAGGGAGGATAGCATGAAGATAGAAAATATAAAGCCCGGTGAAATAGAGGCAAGAAGTTTTGAGATAATAGGAGAAATTCTCGGAGACAAGAAGACGGATGAAAGGTATGAGCACATAATAAAGAGGTGTATTCATACATCTGCAGATTTTGAATATGCAGACAGCATGTGGTTCAGCGACGGAGTGGTCGATGCAATAGCAGAAGCTATCAAAAAAGGTGCTACAATAGTAACCGATACGAAAATGGCGCAGTCGGGAATAAATAAAAAAAGAATAGAAAGTTACGGCGGAAAAGTGGTTTGCTTTATCGCAGATGAAGATGTGGCAAAGGAAGCTGAAGAAAGAGGTCTGACCCGCTCTTACATCAGCATGGAGAAGGCATCGAAACTTGACGGACCTGTAATATTTGCTGTCGGAAATGCGCCGACTGCACTTTTGTCCATAGTCAGTCTTGTAAAAGAGGGAAAGCTCAATCCTGTTGGAGTAATCGGTGTTCCTGTGGGCTTTGTTAATGTTGTGGAGAGCAAAGAAACCCTTATTGAATCAGGGATTCCATGTATAGTGGCAAAGGGCAGAAAAGGCGGAAGCAATATCGCAGCTTGTATTGTAAATGCAATTCAATACAAAATTTAATTTTTTAAAATGTGGGGGCATTTATTATGGAAGATGAATTGAAATTTTTTAAGAATTTAAAATGGTTTTGCTTTATACCGGGAGTGATAATGTACTTGGGTACCCTCAACTCTTTCGGAGGTATAGTGGCAAGTATCTTGGGAATATGCGCCGCTGTGGCATTTTGGATGCTGGTAAGGGATGCGGAGAATGAAGAACTTGGAAAGCGAATTGCAGAAACTATTCGGGGAGCTATAGTGCACAGCAGCAGCGCAGAACACATAATTGAACTGAAGAGGCTAAACGGTGGATTTATTGCCAGGGTATATCTTATAAACGCCGGAAATTCCATAGAGAAGATAAATAAGACTATTTATAGCCGGATTGAAAACGAAGGTCTGAAAACCTATGTTTGGGTTTTTCAGATGGCAGATATGCAAGATATCAGAGAGCTTGGCAAGCACCAGAAGAAGATGAACAAGCAGCTTTTGGAGCAGATGATAAAATTCAAGAAAAAAACACCTAAAAAATAAGCAATATGCTGTCGCTTGTTAAAATTCAAATATTTTTATACTTGGGTTTTGCGTGAAAGACAGCACAAATTGATAGATAGAAAATTATGATATGGAAACAGAACTAAAATATTCAGTTGATGAAAAAAGAAATGCCGAAGATATTTTTGGCGATGAAGAAATCATAGCCTTAAAAGTTGGGGGAAGCGAAAGGCTAATCCCCATGCATGCCGTATACTTTGATACAGAAGATGAAGATATGTCTAAGAACCTTATGGCTATGAGGATCAGACTTGAAGGAAAAACCTATGTTGCCACCTTGAAGTGGTCAGGCGGCAGCAAAGACGGATTGCACAGAAGGGAAGAAGTCAATGTGCCTGTTGATGATGAGATCTTGATTAAAAAACCGGGCATAGATATTTTTAACCGGTGCGAAATTTTTGAACAGCTAAAATCAATTACAGAGGATAAGGATTTAATTCCTGTTATGGAAATGAAATTTACCCGCAGGGAGGTTAGGCTGAACACAGGAAGGTCGGCAAGCGTTTTGTCCTATGACATGGGAGAGATAAGGGCAGATGGGAAAACTGCACCTATCTCTGAAATTGAACTTGAGCTTTCTCACGGAGATGAGGAGGATTTCAGAAAACTTGGAAGAAAAATCTCCGAAAAGTATATGCTGCCTCCTGAGGATGTAAGCAAATTTCAGCGTGGAAAGTTATTGATGAACAAGTAGCTATAGCCTTGAAAAAGATATATAAGTGCAGTTTTTTATGAAGATAGAGGTGATTTTAAGCAGGTAGCGCGGGATATTTCACAAAAAAGTATAATAAAGTGTAAGGATAATCGTCTAAATTCACCATGTAAAGTTATTATAATGTAAATTTAGCCATAAATTACCGATAAATAAGCGGTTAAGTGTTTACTTTAGACGCAAATGAGTATATAATAATATGACTTGTTTGCGTTTTTTTTATTGCCCGTGAGTAACATGCAGGCAGCGCTTGCAGCAGTATATTATGACAGGTAATTTTAACGGAATATCACGATCTTAAAACGCAAAATTAATTGAGTCAGCTATAAATTAGGAGGATATACAATAATGAAAACTACACTTATCTCAAAGGAGAATAATGAGGCAAAATTTACTTTGGATTTTACAGCAGAAGAATTTGAAAACGCTGTGATTGAGGTTTACAAGAAGAACCGAGGACAGTTTTCTATTAACGGTTTCAGAAAAGGTAAGGCGCCAAGAAGCATTATTGAGAAGCACTACGGAGAAGGAATTTTCTTTGAAGATGCAATCAACAACCTATTCGGTGAATATTATCCTAAAGCGATTGATGAATTGGAATTGGAAGTGATAGATAGCCCGAAGGCTGATTTCAGCGAAATCGGAAAGGGTAAACCGCTTACTATGACGATGGATGTTAAGTTGTTTCCTATTGTGGAGGTTAAAGACTATAAGGGCGTAGAAGTTGAGCAGCTGAATGCGGCGGTTACAGATGAAGAAGTGGACCTGAGCATTGAGAACATGAGGAAGAGAAACGCTCGTATCGTTGCGGTGGAAAGACCTGTTGCAGAGGGAGATACAGTTATTCTTGATTACAGCGGTTTTGTAGGCGAAGAACAGTTTGAGGGAGGAACAGCGGAAAAACAGGAACTTAAGATCGGATCCAAGACTTTTATTCCGGGATTTGAAGAGCAACTCGTTGGAGCAACGGTTGGAGAAAAACGAGATGTAAATGTTACTTTCCCTGAAGAATACGGCGAAAAATCCCTGGCAGGGAAGGAAGCCGTGTTCCACTGCGAAATACATGAGATTAAGGAAGAGCAGTTACCTGAACTTGATGACGAATTTGCAAAGGATGTCAGTGAATTTGATACCCTTGAAGAACTTAAGGAAGAGTCACGCAGGGATATGCTGAAGAACAAGGAAGCTCAGAATGAGAATCAGACTAAGGATGCTGTGGTAGCGAAGATTTATGATGCTAACGACATTGATGTACCTAAGTCCCTTGTCGAAGAAGAAATCGATCAGATGGCACAGGAACTTGATCAGCAGCTGAGATACCAGGGACTTTCCTTGCAGCAGTATTGCCAGTTTACGGGAAAAGATATGCAGGGTTTCAGAGATGATGTCCGTGAAGATGCCGAAAGAAGAGCGGGAACAAGAATCGCACTTTTATCGGTAGCTGCGGCAGAAAACATGGAAGTAACAGAGGAAGAAATCGATAAAGAGCTTGATTCCATGTCAACAATGTACAATATGGACAAGGAAGAAATTCGCAAGATGTTAGAAGCGAGCATGAAGTTATTTAAAAAGGATCTTCTCGTTAAGAAGACTATAGATATGCTTTACGATGCAGCTGAAGTGACAAAGGTTGACAAGCTTACCGAAGAAAAAACTGAAGAAGCCGAAACCGAAGAAAAATAAAAAATAAGGAAGTGATCTTATGGCATTGGTACCATATGTGATTGAACAGACCGGAGGAGGAGAGAGAAGCTACGATATTTTTTCGAGGCTTTTAAAAGATAGGATAATCATACTGGGTGAAGAAATTAATGACTCTGTTGCAAGTCTGGTCACTGCCCAGCTTCTCTTCTTGGAGGCGGAGGATCCGGAAAAAGATATAAGCCTTTATATCAACAGTCCGGGAGGCTCTGTAACCGCGGGAATGGCTATCTACGATACCATGAACTATATAAAACCGGATGTATCTACTATTTGCATGGGACTTGCAGCGAGTATGGGAGCCTTTCTCCTTTCGTCGGGAGCTAAAGGAAAGCGCTATGCGCTTCCAAACTCGGAGGTTCTCATTCATCAGCCGCTGGGAGGAGTCAGCGGTCAGGCATCGGACATAGAAATTCATGCACAATGGATTCTTAAAACGAAAGAAAAGCTTAATCGTATTTTAAGTGAAAACACAGATCAGAGTTTTGATGTTATCAAAAGAGATACTGACAGAGATAATATTATGGGGGCAGATGAGGCCTGTGAATACGGTCTTATCGATAAGGTGATTGCCTCCAGATAAGAGGGGTGGCACATGGAAGAAAATTTTAACGGCGAAAGACAGGAATTGAGATGTTCGTTTTGCGGAAAGCCTCAAAGTCAGGTAAAACGCCTCATTGCAGGACCGGGAGTATACATATGCGACGAGTGCGTGGAAATGTGCTCGGAAATTATGGATGAAGAGTTCATGAACAAAGCGGAGGCTGCGGAAAATGGAGAAAGTACCCGGTTTGAACTGAAAACTCCTAAGGAAATTACAAGTACCCTGTCTGATTATGTTATAGGTCAGGAGGATGCCAAGAAAGCTTTGGCGGTGGCTGTATATAATCATTACAAGAGGATAAACGGCTTGCAAGAAGAGGAGGATGTTGAACTTCAAAAGAGCAATATAGTTATGATCGGTCCTACAGGATCCGGAAAAACTCTGCTTGCTCAGACCCTTGCCAAAATTTTGGATGTACCCTTTGCAATTGCCGATGCAACAGCTCTCACAGAGGCGGGATATGTAGGTGAAGATGTGGAAAACATTCTTCTGAGGCTCCTTCAGGCTGCCGACTACGATGAAGAGAAAGCTCAGAGAGGGATAATCTATGTAGATGAGATAGACAAGATTTCCAGAAAGAGTGAAAATCCTTCCATTACAAGAGATGTAAGCGGTGAAGGGGTTCAGCAGGCGCTTTTGAAGATTTTAGAAGGCACCGTGGCAAATGTGCCTCCTCAGGGTGGCAGAAAACATCCTCACCAGGAATTTATACAGATAGATACATCCAATATCCTGTTCATATGCGGAGGAGCTTTTGACGGCCTTGATAAGATCATCAAGAGAAGGCTTGGCAGCAAGGTTATAGGGTTCAACTCGGAAAAAGAAGGGAAAAATACCGAAGAAATAAGCGTTGCTAAGAATATAGAGCCGGAGGATCTTCTGAAATTCGGTCTGATTCCGGAGTTCATAGGCAGACTTCCTGTAATTGTAACTTTGAATGAGCTTGATGAAGCAGCGCTGAAGCTTATTATGACCGAGCCGAAAAATGCGCTGGTTAAACAGTATAAGAAGCTTTTTGAACTTGACGGCGTGGAACTTGAGATTCGGGAGGAAGCCATAGAGAAAGTTGCAGCAAAAGCCATTGAAAGAAAGACCGGAGCAAGAGGACTTAGGAGCATTTTTGAAAAGAGTATGATGGATATAATGTACGAGATTCCGTCGAGAGACGATATTGAAAAGTGCATAATCACAAGAGAAACTGTAGAGGGAAGTAGTGGCCCGGAGTTAGTGTTGAAGAAAAAATAAAAGAGGCTGTTGCCTCATGAGATTATGAGGGCGGCTTTTGTCGCCCTTTGACTTTATAAGTGTAAGTGTTTGTAGCGGATAAATGAATTATGTGTGATGAGAAACTCGGCAATTCGGCTTTTTTAGCCACAGTTTTATTTGCATAGATGGGAGTGGATTAGATGAGTGAAAACTTAAATATAAATAAAGACATCAAAAATAATATGGTTGATGAGGAACTTATCATTGAAGATGATAGGGATTTTAATAAGAACGAGGTATTGCCCTGCATCCCTTTGAGGGGAGTAACTATATTTCCAAGAACGGTGGTTCATTTTGATGTAGGCAGGGAAAAATCCATTAAGGCTTTGGAAAAAGCCATGGCAACGGATAAACTTCTGTTCGTGTCTACTCAGAAAGACGACAATATTTTAATACCCAAAGCAGAAGACATATATGAGGTGGGAACTGTAGTAAGAGTTAAGCAGATGCTGAAAATTCAAGGTGATGCCGTAAGAGTTCTGGTTGAAGGGATTTCAAGGGCTGCAGTATCAGAAATTCTTGCCTCGGAAAACTTCTACTCAGCCATAATAATGCGGTGCGAGGAGATGGCAGACGAAGAAAATTTGCCATTGGAAGATAAGGCGATGTCAAGACTGATTACAGAATCCTTCGTTGAATATGCGGCGATGACTTCACAGATAACAGATGAAGTGGTGGATAAAATACTTTCGGAAGAGAATATATTGGTTAAGGCAGATAAGATTGCAAACGAACTGTTTGTTTTGCCTGCGAAAAAGCAGAAAGTATTAAGCACTTTGGATTTTTCCGAAAGATTAAAGATTTTGTGCGAGATTATAGTTGAAGAAAATGAAATAGCCTTGGTAGAAAAGGAACTGTCACATAAAGTTAAGGAAAATATAGACAAGGGACAGAGAGAATATTATCTCAGAGAGAAACTGAGAGCAATTCAGTCCGAACTTGGAAATGAAGAGGATGTTGAGACCGAAAGTGCAGAGTGGCTTGATAAGCTTGATTCTCTTAAGCTGGACAAGAAAGTTGACGAGAAAATACGAAAAGAGATTAAAAGATTCTCATCTATGATGTCAAACTCGGCGGAAAGCGCAGTAATAAGAAACTATGTGGAAACTATTTTGGAACTTCCTTGGAAAGATGCTTCCAGAGTCAGTACCAATCTGAAAAAAGCCGAGAAAATTCTGGAAGAAGACCATTACGGAATGAAGAAGATAAAGGAAAGGATTCTTGAATATCTTGCAGTTATCCATTTATCAAAGGCGATAAGAGGACCTATCCTCTGTTTGGTAGGTCCGCCGGGAGTCGGAAAAACTTCCATAGCAAAATCAATAGCCAGAGCAACGGGAAGGGAGTATGTGAGGATGTCCCTTGGCGGAGTTCGAGATGAGGCGGAAATCAGAGGACACAGAAGAACTTACATCGGAGCGATACCGGGCCGTGTGATAAACGGAATCAAGGAGTCGGGAAAGAACAATCCTCTGTTTCTTCTTGATGAGATAGATAAACTGGGAGCGGACTTTAAGGGAGATCCTTCCTCTGCTCTTCTTGAGGTTCTGGACCCTGAGCAGAACAATACATTTACGGATCATTTTCTGGAAATTCCTTTCGATTTATCAAAAGTACTTTTTATAACCACGGCAAATGACCTGAGTACGATTCCGGGACCTCTGAGAGACAGGATGGAAATAATTCAGGTTCCGGGATATACGAAGCAGGACAAGATTAAGATTGCTCAGCAGTATTTAGTGCCTAAGGAAATCAAAGAAAACGGACTGAAGAAAGAGAATATCAAGATTTCAGAAAAAGCCATAAACGATATAATTGAACACTATACCAGAGAATCAGGAGTGAGAAATCTTCAGAGAACCATTGCAGGAGTATGCAGGAAGGTTGCAAAGAAGGTTGTTGTGGAAAAGGGAAAAACATATAATATAACTCATAGAAACCTTGAAAAATACCTGGACAAGCACATATTCAATTACGATGTGGTGGAAGAGGAAAATCCGGTCGGTGTAACTACGGGAATGGCTTGGACTCAGGTTGGGGGAGACACCCTTAAGATCGAGAGCGCATTACTTTCAGGAAGCGGTAAAATAACCCTCACAGGTAAGCTGGGAGATGTTATGAAGGAATCTGCAACTATAGCGGTAAGCTATGTGAGAAGTCTCGGAGACAAATACGGAATTCCGAAGGATTTCTATAAGGAGAGCGATATACACATCCATGTTCCGGAGGGAGCTGTTCCTAAGGACGGTCCGTCTGCCGGCGTGACAATGTGTACCGCCCTTATTTCCACATTGACAAATATTCCTGTGGATAGAAAGGTTGCGATGACGGGAGAAGTCACCTTGAGAGGCAGAGTGCTTCCTGTAGGAGGTATAAGGGAGAAGGTTCTTGCAGCTCATAGGGCGGGAATAGAGAAGATTCTTTTACCTAAAGAAAATGAGAAAGATCTTGAGGAGATTCCAAGCTCGGTGAAGAAGGATTTGGAATTTGTTCTTTTGAACGATGTTGAAGATGCTCTTGAACATGCGCTTGTAACATAAGGAGTAGATATGCTTAAAATAAATGAATCGGAGCTTATCGCAGTGGCGGTAAAACCTGCTCAGTATCCTCCGGAAAATATGCCCGAAATAGCCTTTGCAGGTCGCTCGAATGTGGGGAAATCCTCTCTTCTGAATCTTTTGACCGGAAGAAAAAAGCTTGCAAGGGTTTCAGGAGCACCGGGAAAGACGAGAACTATTAATTTTTATGAAGCAAATGGAAGGTTTAGGATTGTAGACCTCCCGGGTTACGGATATGCAAAGGTTTCCAAATCAATGTCCAAGGACTGGGGGCCTATGATGGAAAAGTATCTTTCATCCAGACAGAATTTGCTAAAGGTGGTTCAGCTTGTGGATATTCGCCACGACCCGACGAAACTGGATATTCAGATGTACGACTATCTGAGACACTACGGGCTTGACGGCATAGTTGTGGCAACGAAGGCTGACAAAGTCTCAAAGAATGAAATGGCAAAGAATATATCTAAAATAAGGAAGATTCTCAAGCTTTCTCAGGAGGATACGGTTATACCGGTTTCCGCATTAAAGAGAACCGGACAGGATATTTTGCTGAACGAGGTGGAAAAAATATTGGATGTATAAAATACTTCGTGACAAAAATAGGGTAAATGGTGTAGAATTTAATATATGAATTGAATATATCGGAGGAAAGAAGTGGCTAAGGATACGATCGGTAAAATTTTATATACAGACAAGGAGCTTCAGAAGAGGGCCAAGGAATTGGGCAAACAGATAAGCAAGGATTACGAAGGTGAAGAGCTTGTTCTGCTGGGAACCCTTAAGGGCGCTGTTGTGTGGATGAGCGAGCTTATGAAAAATATTTCTCTGGATGTTAAAATTGATTTTGTCGCTGCATCCAGCTACGGTTCAAGCACAACCAGTTCAGGTGTTGTTAAGATTAAGAAGGATATTGGAATGGACATATACAATAAGCATGTTCTCATTGTAGAAGACATAGTGGATACGGGAACTACGCTTAAGTATCTGAAGGGGTATCTCGAGGACAGAAATCCTAAGTCCGTTAAGGTATGCACTATGCTGGATAAGCCTTCTCGCAGAAAGAACGATTTAACTGCGGATTATGTAGGTTTTGAGGTTGAAGATTTATTCGTAATCGGATACGGTCTTGATTACGACCAGAAATACAGGAATTTGCCATACATAAGTTATCTTGAGCCAACCGATATATAGATTGCATGGATAAAGTTAACTGATATATAGGATATATAGAGTGTTTGTAAATGAAATGAGAGGTAGAAACTATGGGTTACAAATTGGAAATTAATGCATCGAACAAGCATATTCACTTGGATCAGGAGGATCTTGAAACGCTTTTCGGAAAAGGCTATGAGCTGACCTTCAAGAAAGCGCTTAAACAGCCGGGTCAATTCGCTTCCGAAGAACAGGTTCAGGTTATCGGACCTAAAGGATCTTTTCCGAGAGTGAGAGTTCTCGGACCGGTTCGCAAAGATACACAGCTTGAGCTTGCTTTGACCGATTGCCGTCAGATAGGAATCGAAGGCAAGATTAGAGAGTCAGGTAATGTTGAGGGCACTCCGGGATGCAAGCTGGTAGGTCCCGAGGGAGAAGTTGACCTTGAATATGGCGTGATTGTAGCGAAGAGACATGCTCATTTCTACCCGACAGATGCGAAAGAAGCAGGTGTAGAGAACGGACAGATTATTAAAATCAGAATTGAATCAGATGAAAGAACTACAATTTATGATGATGTGGTATGTCGTGTGGCTGAAACCTGTGCAACGGAAGTTCACATCGACACTGATGAAGCAAATGCGGCGGCTATGGGCAGCGGCTCTGTTTGCGAAATCGTTGAGTAATGGATGATTTGCATGGGGGGATAAGCATTTAGCCTATCCCCTCTGTTAGTTTAACAGATAGAGGAAAAAGAATGGCATTAAAAATGGATCTTCACACCCATTCCACATATTCTGACGGGAAGCTGAAACCGGTGGAACTCGTAAAAAAATATCACGATGAAGAGTACGGGATAATAGCAATTACAGATCACGATACGGTAAAGGGTGTGGCAGAAGCAAAGATTGCAGGCGAAGCTCTCGAAATGCAGGTTATTGCAGGGATAGAGCTGGGAACGATATTTGAGGATGAACTGAAACTGCATATTCTGGGATATTATATCGATATAGAAAACGACAGACTCAGAGAGATAACCGAAACCCTGAAAAAAGCCCGTGAAAAAAGAAATAGAGAGCTTTTGGCGATACTCAATAAGCAGGGATTTGATATAAGCGAATATGACTTAACGGTTTTTCCGGGGCAGAAGTACATTGGAAAGCCCCATTTTGCCATAGCGCTGAAGAATAAAGGGTATATTTCACAGGCAAAGGAAGCCTTTGAGGATGGAAAATTCCTTGAAACTGCAGAGGCCAAGGCTATAGATAATATCTGTATCGATACCGCAGATGCTGTTGAAGTCATTAAGGGCGCCGGAGGGATTTCCGTACTTGCCCATCCCATGAAGATAAAAGGATTGGGAGAGAAGGGAAGCGATATTTTCTTTGAAAATCTGGAGATACTTTTACGAAAATTGAAGAAACTGGGATTAAAGGGAATAGAATGTTTTCATCCGTCTGCCGATCATGAAGACGGTTTGAGGCTTGTAAGACTTGCAGATAAATTTCATCTGCACATAACGCATGGATCGGATTTTCACGGTATGGATATATAAATATTTTTAGACAGCACACAAAAAGAGTTAAAAGTTAATGTAAATAACCAAAGACCAAAAGGAGAATAAGAGAAATGGCAGAGGTGAATTTCATTAAAAGCAAAATTGCAGCGGCAATAAGGACAGAGAAGGATTTCAGCGCCGCATTAAAATCCGAAGTAGATATGGTGTTTCTGCTTCATTCAAACATAATGACCTTGAATGCCAGCATCAGGGAGGTTCACGGAGCAGGGAAAAAAGCCTTTGTGCATGTTGATTTTGCAGAGGGGATAGGAAGAGACAAAGCGGGCCTTGAATACCTTAAAAAGATGGGCGTAGACGGAATATGCACTACGAGAACCGGACTGGTAAAGGTTGCAAAGGAATTGGGGCTTTATACGGTGCAGAGATTTTTTATGATTGATTCTCATTCTGTGAGTACATCTCTTGATTCCATTAAATTTTCAAAGCCGGATATCGTGGAGATAATGCCGGCGATAGTTACAAAGAAGATAAAAGAGTTTTCTTCTCTCGTAGATGTTCCGGTGGTTGCCGGAGGTCTTGTTGAGACGGAGGAGGAGATGAGAGCGGCCTTGGAGGCGGGAGCAAGCGTGGTATCCACAGGAGAAACAGGACTTTGGTCCATTAAGATTTAAAGCCTGAGAAGGTGAAGTCTCAATAGTGTTTCAGAGTCTATTAACATTGAGGACAGGCAGATTAGCCTTATCTAAGTATTGCAAAGATAAGCGCTTTATGAATGGAGGTGCATATGAAAATCATGTTTTGCGGAGCATCTTCCGGAGTAACCGGATCTTGCCATTTGATTAGAACGGAAAAGCATAGTTTGCTTATGGATTGCGGACAATTTCAGGGAGGTAAAGCGCAGGAAGCTTTGAACTACGAGGCGTTTCCTTTTGAGCCGTCAGAAGTTGAAGCTATGATTTTATCCCATGCTCACATTGATCATTGTGGCAGGATACCCCTGTTGGTAAAGCGAGGTTTTCGAGGAAAAATTTATTGTACGGACGCAACCGCAGATTTATTGGAAGTAATGCTTTTGGACAGCGCTCACATACATGAGGTTGATGCCAAGTGGCAGAGCAAGAGGAACATGAGAGCCGGAAAGCCTCCCGTTGAACCTCTATATACAACTGAGGATGCGCAAGAATCTCTGAAATATGTTGAGCCTATTCTTTATGACCAGCAGATTCAGATAAATGAAGATATGAAAATTGTTTTCAACGATGCAGGCCACATTTTGGGATCGGCGATTACGGAAATCTGGGTCAAAGAAGGGGACAAGGAGAGCAAGATAGTCTTTTCCGGCGACATAGGAATGACGGAAAGACCGATTTTGAGAGATCCTACAATTATCAAAAAGGCTGATTGCGTGATTATGGAAGCCACATACGGAAACCGCAACCATGAAGAAAACTCTACCAGTATAAATAAAATGATAGAGATAGTTCTTGAGACTGTAAGGCGCGGAGGTACCGTGGTAATTCCCTCTTTTGCCGTTGGAAGAACTCAGGAACTGATATATGAATTTAACAGATTCTATGAGAAGAGCAGCCCCGACTATAAGAGGGAACTGGACGGAGTTGAGGTTATAATTGACTCTCCTATGGCGACAACTGCCACGGAGGTTTTTAGAAACAATGCGCAGGTGTTTGATAAAGAAACGAAGGAATATATAATGCAAGGCGACAATCCTTTGGACTTCAAGAATTTGAGATTTACAAGAAGTACCGAGGAATCTCAGGCTTTGAATTTGGATCGCAGACCGAAGGTCATAATTTCTGCCAGCGGAATGTGTGAAGCGGGAAGAATAAGGCACCATCTGAAGCATAACCTGTGGGACTCAAGAAACAGCATAATTTTCGTGGGCTACCAGGCGGAAGGAACTTTGGGAAGGAGTTTGATAGACGGGAAGAAGGATATAACTTTATTTGGCGAAGAAGTGCATGTGCAGGCGCACATACATAACCTTGAAGGGTTTTCAGGACATGCAGACCAGAGAGGGCTTATGCATTGGATAAGCGGGTTTACGGAGCTTAAGCCGAAACAGATATTTCTTGTACACGGTGAGGAACAGTCGAAGAAGGATTTTGCAAAGCTGGTTAATAAGGAACTGGGATACGAGCCCATCGTAGTTTTGGGAAACTCCGAATTTGAAATTGAAAGTGGAGAGTCCTCAATTTTGAATTTTGAGAAGTCCATGAAGGCAAGTGCGGAAGAAGCAGATATACAGAAGGTGAAGAACAAGATTTCCTTGATAGAGGAAGAACTTCAAGAGATTTTGTATAATGCCAGTCTGTCTGTAAATGAGAATATGACCGAAGATAAGTTGATTAAAATAAATAATGTGGTGCAGGAGCTTGAAAAAGCGACGATAAACCTGGGCACCGCAGTTAATGTAAGAGATAATACCACGCCGGAGAATTAATTTATGACAGTAAAAAAACATGAAAACAGTTTCTTTGAAGACAAAAAGCTCGTCCTTATGATGGGCTTTTTAGCAATTTTTTGGGGAATGTCATTTTTCGGTTCCAATGTGGCGTTGAAATATATGAACACCTTTCAAATTCTGGCTGTGAGGTGGACCGTTTCAATGTGCATTTTTTTAATACTTATTGCCGTTGGGAGAATCAGAATACATATGGACAAAAATTTACCATGGCTTATTCTTACAGGTATTTTTCAGCCCTGTATATATTCTATTTTTGAAACTGAAGGAGTGCGGCTTACATCAACTTCCGAATGCTCCATCTTTATAGCGGCAATTCCGGGAACGGTGCTTCTTACGGGAATGCTTTTTCTGAAAAAGAAAAGCAGTATGAAAATAGTCACAGGAATTGTAATGGCATTTATCGGTGTAGTGTTCTGCGTTGCATTTGCTCCCGGTTTTAAAATATCTGCGAAGATGGAGGGCTATCTTATCTTGCTGGGAGCCGTGCTGAGCGGAGCCATATACGCTCATTGTTCGGGAAAAGCCGGCGAAACCTATAATACATTGGAAGTGACTGCGATAATATCAATAGCGGGAGGCGTATTTTTTAATTTAGTCTCAATCATAACAGGTAACGGGTTTACCGGATTTGCAGAGGCTTCAAAAAGTCTCGGAGCCTTTTGTTCAGTTATGTTTTTGGGAGTTTTCTGCTCATGTCTCTGTTACCTCATATTTAATTATATATTGGGAAGGATGAATACGGCTGTAGCGACCAACATATCCGCAAGCTCCACTACAGCTGTGGGAGTAATATCGGGAGTTTTATTTGCAGGAGATCCGGGGGGATGGTACACCTTTGTCGGACTTGCTCTTACCATATCAGGACTTTGGATTTCAGGAAGCGACACAAGCGGCAAGGCGAGGTGCGGCTGATAGGAGAGAGCTGCATAAAAACACTGATTATGAGCATTAAAAGAAGCAAACTGAACAATTTTCTCTTTTGCTGTTGACTTCCCCTTACACCAATGTCATATTAATTTTACGATTAGAACATTCGGACTTTATGCATAATGACTAACTTTGTTCAGGGAAAATAATATGTGTGGAAATAAGGAGGAAATAAAATGAGCAGAGAATGGCAGCAGACAAGGTTCAAGGAATTTGTAATGCCTGATGCGGTGTACTATCAGAGTATTTGGGCGGTGCGGGATCTGCGTCGCATGGAAAACAGAATAAGGGAAATTGACCATGATGTATCTCTTTCTTACGATGGAAGTTTAGTATCCGATAGGGGGAAAGATTTTTCAGCTAAGCGTCCTACGGAAAAGAAGGCTATGGAAAAAATTCTTCTTCAGACGAGGATTAAAGCCATAAGAAATGCACTTTATCAGGTCCCGGAGGCTTACAGAGATTGTGTGCTGAACAATGTAGCGTTCAAAAAGGAAAGTTTTTCCTGCAACCCGAAGATATGGAAAATATGGAAACAGCGTTTTTTGTACAATGTGGCCAAAAATTTATCGCTTATGTAGATAAATTATTGACAAAGATATTAATGAATGTTACCCTTTTATGTGTCGTAATAAGAAGTATGTTATATGAGGGGGACATTGATGAAGCTGAAAAAAAGCAGCATTTTTATAATTGCAATTCTATTGTTGACAGCGGCTGTTGCTGTAGGTATTTATGCCTATCATTACACTAAGGTTAACGGCTTTGGCAAGGTGTTTTACGATGAGAACGACAGCAAGATAGAAAAGGAAGTAAAGCTGTTTGTCGGAGCAAGGGAAATGGCAAGACAAATGGGATACGACAGCATATATCCGTATTACTATAATAAGGTGAAGGGGCTGGAAATAGACGGAGAAGTCGAGATTAAAGCGATAAAGCTTGCAGAAAAGGATATTATAAAGAAAAACGCATTTTACAAAGAGGCAGTTATAAACGGATATAAGGTTTCCGATTCCGAGCTGAAAATCCTTGTAAGAAACGAGATTGCGAAGATTAAAAAATCGAAGAACTATGGGGAAATTAGGGCTGCATATGAAAAAGCGGGAACTACTATAGAAAAGGAATTCAACAAGAATCAGAGATATAATATAATTCACTTTACCATAGAAAAATGGGATAAGGACAATCAGAAGCGTTTCAAAGAAGCACACGAAAGTACTCCGGAAGATACCGGTGTAAATGTTTCGCAGAAAAAGGAGCACTATGAGAAGCTTGTTATGAAAAAATTTAAATCCTCGAGAGACTTTGTGGTATTGAGCAGAGCGCTGAAGTATTGCAGAGCCGGATTTAAGAAATATGGCTCCAATGTAACAGGGGCAAAGCACTATGCGAAACGAATGAATGTATATCCTGATTTATCGTACTGGGACTGAATGTGTAAAGTCATGTAAAGCCATGGCATAAGCTGATGTGGCTTAGAGTTACAGCCGATAATACCTAATTGAGTATGTAAGGCTGAATATGCAAAACTAAAAGAGGGGGGCGGATTTTCGCCCCCCTCTTTTGTGCTGTGCAGCTTGAAATTTCAAGCTGCACAGCGTTTTTCCAAAGCGCATTTTGTTCTACAAGTCAAAATTCTTGCTTTCATATCTTCGGTTTAAACATTGAACAAGAAAGTAATAATATCGCCGTCTTTCACTATGTACTCTTTGCCTTCAGATCGCAGAAGACCTTTTTCTTTGGCTTTTGTAATGCTGCCGTCACACTGCGACATCAATGTACCATAGTTTATAGTTTCTGCTCTTATAAAGCCTTTTTCAAAGTCTGTATGTATTTTACCTGCTGCCTGAGGCGCTTTCATTCCCTCCGTAATGGTCCATGCACGGGTTTCGTCGGCTCCGGTAGTCAGAAAGCTTATGAGATTCAGCAGGCTGTATGAGGCCTTGATAAGCTTATCCAAGCCGGATTCCTCTATTCCCAGATCTTCAAGGAATAGAGCTTTTTCGTCTTCCGCAAGTTCTGAAATTTCCTGTTCTATTTCCGCGCATACTATGCAGACTTTCGCCCCTTCGCCGGCGGCAAAGTTGATAACCTGATTTACATATTCGTTATTGCCGTAACATGAAGCATCCCTTTCTGAAACATTGGCAACATAGATGATAGGCTTGTATGAAAGAAGATCAAGACTTTCCACAAAGGCAGAGCTATCTTCATCTAAGTCCATAGCGCGTGCGGATTTGCCGGTGCCTAAAAACTCATGAATTCTCTTTAACAGCTCCAACTCCTTTGCCACAGATTTATCGTTTTTTGCCTGTTTGCTTGATTTTGCGATTCTTCTTTCGAGAAGTTCCATGTCTGAGAGTATAAGTTCTGTATTTATTATTTCTATGTCATCAAGAGGATTTATCTTTCCCGATACATGAACGATGTTTTCATTTTCAAAGCATCGTACTACATGAACGATGGCAGCCACCTCCCTTATATGTCCCAAAAACTTATTGCCAAGTCCCTCTCCTTTGGAGGCGCCCTTTACAAGGCCTGCTATATCGCAAAACTCTACGGTGGTGTAAATCGTCTTCTTTGACTTGTTCAATTCTGTCAAAGTTTTTACCCTTTCGTCCGGAACGGTAACCACTCCTACATTGGGCTCTATTGTGCAAAAAGGATAGTTGGCAGCCTCAGCCCCCGCCTTTGTAATTGCATTGAACAATGTGCTTTTTCCTACATTTGGAAGTCCTACGATTCCTAATTTCATATTTATCTATATCTCCTTTATTTTCAACGGTTTCAGGCGTTTGTTATGGGATTTTACGCCATTTTTACGCCATTTTCTCAGTGAACTTTCCATCATTTACGCTGTTTTCAAATTAGCTGTCTTTACGCTATCAGTTTTACAATTATAGCACAGCGGCAGAGTGCCTTCAATGATTTTATGCCATACAGGCTGCCTGAATCTGATGTTTGAGGCAGCCATTCTTGTCAAATCTTAGAAATTTTCAGTTGTCGGATTTTCGGCTGCTGCTTTTCTTATGTAAGTATATATATCCTGAGAGAGAAAGGGCAATCAGAAATAGACTCAGAAGTTGAGCCTGTCTGAAAGGTCCCAACATAAGGCTGTCGGTTCTCAATCCTTCAACAAAGAACCTTTCCAGCGAATACAGTATGCCGTACAGCATTGCAATCTGTCCGCTGAATTTTCGTCTCTTTATCATTGAACTCAGTAAGAAGAAGAGGAGGAGACACCAAACAGATTCATAAAGAAATGTAGGATGGACTTTTACTCCGTCTACGATAATTCCCCAAGGGAGAGTTGTCTTTGTGCCGTGTGCCTCTGAATTAAAGAAATTTCCCCATCTTCCTATGCTCTGTGCAAGAGCCACAGATGGCAGGAGCAGGTCGGCAAGATCCGGCAGAGAAATATTTTTATATTTACAGAAAAACACGCAGAACAGTCCCCCTGCAATTAAGCCTCCGTGAATGGCAAGGCCTCCTTCCCTTATATTGAAAACGGAAAGGTAATCATTTTCGTAAAGCTTCCACGAAAAAACAACATAATAAAGTCTGGCCCCTGCAACGGATAGAGGGATAATCCACATCGACAGATTGAATATTTCTTCAGGATTTATTGAAAATAGGTTTGCACGCCTGTAACTTATATAAATTGCCGTTAGAAATGATAATGCGATTAAAATGCCATACCACATAATATCGTAACCGAACATTGAAAAGGCAACAGGTCCCGGTGATGTCACATCAGACTCCTTTCACATATTAAAAACTGCTGTGTAATATTCAAAATAATGATAAATTAAATAAGGTAAGTATATTAT
>CALZYE010000001.1 GCA_945830395.1 uncultured Clostridia bacterium | reverse complement strand
ACGGTCTTTTTCTTTTCTGCGATTTAGGTCTCACATCATTGACTAATGTACAAAATACACACATTAAGGAAATTTAAGATTTATTATGAAAAAAGCTCTGATCTTCACATCTTTTATAGATGATTTAGAAAAAATACAATTGGATTTCAGCTGTTATAACTGTATAATCTGTGCCGATGGAGGCTATGAAACCGCCAAAGAATTTAACTTGAAACCTGAGATTATGATAGGTGATTACGACTCCGGCACGCAGCCTTGTGAGGAAGGTGTCATTAAGCTTCCTATGGAAAAGAACATGACAGACAGCGAGGCCGCAGTCGATGTTGCCGTATCAAAGGGCTTTGATGATATAACGGTTTTAGGCGGGCTTGGAGGCCGCTTTGACCACACTATGGGAAACATAGGTATAATTGCAAAGTACATAGACTCTCCGGTAACAATCAGATTTATAGACGGAAATAATAAGGTTTATATGTTGCCTGCCGGCAGCTACACAATAAAAAAAAGTCATTACAAATATCTCGGACTGATTTCATACGGGACCTGCTGTGAAAATATAAGCATATCAGGTGTAAAATACCCGTTGAAAAACCGTGTTCTGTCTGACAGCACTACCCTTGGCGTAAGTAATGAAATAACAGATGATAAGGCTATCCTCTCGTTTAAAAGAGGAAGATTGCTTATTATAGAATCTAATGATGCAAAGTCTTGAAATCCTACATACAAAGTGTTATATTAATAACAAAGTATTAAACTTTGATGCAGTAAAGGAGTTTAGGAAATGTACGAAAACATCAAGTATGAAGTAAAAGGCAATATCGGTTACCTTACTATCAACAGACCAAAAGCGCTTAATGCACTTAACACCGAAGTTCTGTCCGAGTTATCAGCCGTTTTGGGCGAAATCAAAACAGATGAGAATGTAAAAGCTGTCATCCTCACAGGCGAAGGAAAAGCTTTCGTTGCAGGTGCGGACATTTCTCAGATGAAAGATCTTAACGCTGTAGACGGCAGAGCTATGATGCAGGCGGGACACAAGGTTATGAACGCTATTGACCGTATGCCGAAACCTTTCATAGCTGCAATTAACGGATTTGCCTTAGGCGGAGGATGTGAGCTTGCAATGGCTTGTGACATTCGTATCGCTTCCGACAAGGCAAAATTCGGACAGCCTGAAGTCGGTCTTGGAATCATACCGGGATTTGGCGGCACACAGAGACTTGCTCGTCTGGTTGGTAAAGGAATTGCAAAATATCTCATCTACACAGCAGAAATGATTGACGCTACAGAAGCTCACAGGATCGGTCTCGTAGAAAGAGTTGTTCCTTCTGAAGAACTTATGGAGGCTGCGGAAAAGCTGGCAAACACTATCGCTTCCAAGGCTCCTATCGCCATAGCCCAGGCAAAGGTTGCAATAAACGAGGGTATGGATATGAATCTCAGATCCGGATGCCAGTTTGAAGTTGAAGCTTCTACCGCTTGCTTCGGATCAGAGGATAAGTTTGAAGGAATGTCCGCTTTCATGGAAAAGCGTAAAGCTGAGTGGAAGAACAAATAAAACTTAATTATAGATATAATGAATGTAAACTAATAGAGGACTCTCACGGGTCCTCTATTTTAACCTTGTTTTTTTGGCAGATGTTTTTTATATCTGATATAACATCTACTAAATGCTGATAATACCCAGTGTCAGAAGCATAACTATCCCTCCGGCAGCACATACTCCCAAAAAAATCATAGGCACTGCCGATTTTAGTCTCATGTCAAGCATGGCGGCAACAAGAGCACCTGTCCAAGCCCCCGTTCCCGGAAGAGGTATTGCCACCAGCATAAACAGACCGAACTTCTCGTACTTTCTTATTGCATCAGCTTTTATATCAGCCTTTTTCTCCAGTCTTGTGATATACCTGTCCATTTTAGGGCTTTTCTCTCTTAAAACCTTGAATATATTCCTTATAAAGACAATAATAAATGGTACGGGAACCATGTTTCCTGCTACGACTATTAAATACGCAATAACAGGATTAATGTCATTTGCAACAGCAAAAGGAATCGCTGCCCTGAGCTCGGCAACCGGCGTCATAGATATAAGAAATGTCGTTATAAAATTACCCATAAATATGTTTCCTGTTAGTCTTAATCTGAACTATAATTCCCGCTAAAATAATAGCAGATACTGCCGCAGCAACCAGCACAGGTCTGTCTTTAACCATGTCGTAAAAAATTCTGTTATTCATGTTTCTCATGGTATCCCAAGGCGTTTTGCCTACCTGAGACATAAGATTTTTATAATTTGTTGCCATATACAGACTCGGCATTACAAACAAAGCTCCCCCGTTGGCAGCCGTAGACACGGTAATCAGCAAATCCAATGACTTTACGAAGAGCATTATTACTATGACTAATATTATACTATAGACGACATACTTAAACTCATCGTATTCTTTAGGAATAAACGGCTTTGCCATTATAGCCGCAACAACCCCCGCTCCTGCACCTAATAGAAAAACCCCACACTTTATTACAAAACCTGCAAGCATCGCAACAACAAGTCCGGATAATGCCGCAATTATAAGATTGTTTTTTTCCGTACCTATTTTTTGAAGAACAGAATTAAATGTAATTATAAAGCATGTTAACGACACCATAGGCTTAAAAAGGTCTCTTCCCTTAAACAGAAGAAGCCCCCCTATTATAGTCAAAACTCCTAAATATACGAATAACTCAATCATCCTACCCTCTCTAAATTTCTTCTGCATCATGTGAGAATCAGGTAATCCTCTGATACAAAAAGGCTGTAACAACAATCAGAAGGTGATTGTGCTACAGCCTAAAAGTCCTAATAAATTAGCCTAAAATTCCGTTTCCAAACAGTGGAGCGAATACTAAGGACACGATTGTCATAAGCTTAATCAGAATGTTAATTGAAGGACCGGAAGTATCTTTAAAAGGATCACCTACAGTATCTCCAACAACTGCAGCTTTATGAGTCTCCGAACCCTTTCCGCCGTAGTTACCTTCTTCAACGAATTTCTTTGCATTATCCCAAGCACCGCCTGCATTAGCCATCATGATAGCTAATAAAACACCTGATGCCAAAGCTCCTGCAAGCATTCCGCCAAGAGCATCTGAACCTAAAATAAATCCTACCGCTACAGGGCAAATGATTGCCATAAGTCCGGGAACAATCATCTCTCTCAAAGCTGCTGTAGTTGAAATATCAACACATCTTGTGTAATTAGGCTTTGATGTTCCTTCCATGATTCCCTTATCTTCACGGAACTGTCTTCTAACTTCTTCAATCATATCGTTAGCTGCCTTACCCACTGAGTTCATCGTAAGTGCAGAGAATATGAACGGAAGCATAGCCCCGATAAACAGACCGATAATTACAATCGGGCTGAGCAAATCGATTCTGTCAAGGTGAGCAACCGTTGCAAAGGATACAAACAGCGCAAGCGCTGTCAATGCCGCTGAACAAATTGCAAAACCCTTACCTATAGCAGCTGTAGTATTACCCACCGCATCAAGTTTATCGGTAATATTTCTAACTCCCTCAGGAAGTTCCGACATCTCCGCAATTCCGCCGGCATTATCAGATACGGGACCGTAAGCGTCGACTGCTACGGTAATTCCTGTAATCGAAAGCATACCAACTGCTGAAAGAGCGATTCCGTATACGCCTGCAAACTTATAAGCCACATAGATACCGACCGCAATGCAGATGATAGGCCACAGAGTAGACATCATTCCAACACCCAAACCGCTGATAATTGTTGTAGCGGAACCTGTCTGAGACTGTTCGGCTATTTTCTTAACATGTCTGAAATCTGCCGATGTATAAACTTCTGTAAGTTTACCGATAGCAACGCCTACAACAAGACCTGCAATAATGGCATAAGCATATTCCATACTTCCAAGCATATATTTACTCAGGAACACAGACGCAACAACTACTATTACTGCACTTATATATGTTGCCATATCCAATGACTTGGCAGGATTCGAATTCTCGCTTCCCCTTACACACAGAATGGCAATTACGGATGCAATCAAACCGATAGCAGCCAAGATTAGAGGAAACATTGCAGCATCATTTTCAGAGAAACTTGCATTCATTCCTGCTTCCTTTACTGAAACGGCCGCCAGTGTAATAGCGGAAATAATCGAGCTTACATATGATTCAAACAGGTCTGAACCCATTCCCGCAACATCACCTACATTATCACCTACATTGTCTGCAATAACGGCAGGGTTTCTCGGATCATCCTCAGGGATTCCCGCTTCAACTTTACCTACAAGGTCAGCTCCCACATCCGCCGCCTTGGTGTAGATACCGCCTCCGACACGACCGAACAGCGCCATAGAAGAAGCACCGAAGCCAAATCCCGTAACACACTGAACGATTTTAGCAAGATCCAGGACATAAACGATTATACCCAGACCTAAAAGACCCAGACCCGCAACGCATAGTCCCATAACCGCACCACTTCTGAAAGCAACCTTAAGTGCCTTTGCCATACCTGATTCTTCAGCAGCCGCAGCTGTTCTTACATTACCAAGCGTAGCAACATTCATTCCGAAGAAACCTGCAAAAACAGATAACAACGCACCAAATACATACAGTACTCCCGTTGTGGTATCGATGAATACGCTCAACAAGATGGCAAGGCAAACGATTACCACCACCATAAATTTGTATTCTCTCTTCAGGAATGCGAACGCACCCTCACGGATGTATCCGGAAATTTCCTTCATTCTTTCATTTCCCTCATTGCACTGCTTAATCCATCTCGATAATGCAAACGCAACTATCAAAGCGATTAACGCACAAATCGGAGCAATAAGCTTTAACTCCATATAATACCTCCTAAAATTTAACGCTATATAGGAGGGGCTGAACCAGCACCTCCTTGCGAAAAAAAATATAAACTTATTAAAAAAGCTATTTAGCAGTAGCTACAAGAATCAATGACAGTACTATAAACAAAACTGCAGTTACAATTGTAATCTTGTTCAAAATACCCTGATAACCGCGTCCTCTCTTTTTTCCGAACAACTGCTCGGCTCCGCCTGCAATCGAACCTGAAAGTCCGTCACTGTTACCTTCTTGAAACAATACGCTCAAAATAAGTATAACACTTACAATAGCCAGAATAATCATCAACGCTGTATTCATAAAATACTCCTTAATCTTTTTTTCTGTAACTATTTTACCATAGCATAATAGAACATAAAAATCAAGCACTAAAAGTTAATGATTCCCATAAATTTCTCCGGTACAAGGCTTGCACCGCCTACCAATGCTCCATCGATTTCATCCATGTTCATAATCTCGGTTGCATTTTCAGGTTTAACGCTGCCACCGTACTGAATAATAACCTTATCGCAGGTATCTTCATCATATAGCTGCTTGATAGTTTCTCTTATTAAGGCACACATTTCCTCCGCCTGGGCAGGTGTTGCGGTCTTTCCCGTTCCAATGGCCCATATAGGTTCGTATGCGATAACAAGTTTAGCTGCCTCTGATGCTTCAAGCCCCGTCAAATCAGCCTTAATCTGATTGGAAACAACTTCCCTCTCTTTCCCCGCTTCTCTTTGCTCAAGGTTTTCCCCCACGCAAAGAATAGGAGTGATTTCGCTGCCTGCAATAAGCTTTTTAATTTTTTTATTGACAGTTTCATCGGTTTCATTAAAATACTGCCTTCTTTCAGAATGCCCGATGATGCAGTAATCTACTCCGATTTCCTTAAGCATTGCCACAGAAACCTCTCCGGTATAAGCTCCTTCATCTTCAAAATGAACATTCTGTGCTCCGACTCCAATCTCTGTTTCCTTTAGAGCTTCCTTCAGAGTATCCAACTGTGTAAAAGGTGCACATATTGCTGTTTTAATATCTGTATCTTTATACAGCCGTTTAAATGTTTCTACAAACTCCAAAGCTTCTTTCTTGGTTTTAAACATCTTCCAGTTTCCTGCAATAAAAGGAATTCTAATTGACATTATAATCCTCCAACTTCTAAATCATCCGTTACTTTATTTTTGGCACCATTTGAGGTTAAAATACAGGATAATTACTTATCCTGTATTACATCAATTCCCGGTAATGTCTTGCCCTCTAAAAATTCCAAAGATGCTCCACCACCTGTGGAAATATGGGACATTTTGTGAGCAAGCCCGAATTTTTCAACTGCCGCAGCGGAATCTCCGCCTCCTATAATAGTTACGGCTTCTACATCTGCCAATATCTCTGCGACAGCCTTAGTTCCCGCCGCAAAGTTGTCCATCTCAAATACTCCCATAGGACCGTTCCAAACAACTGTTGCCGCCTTTCTTAAGGTATCCTCGAAATTCTTAATCGTCTCAGGTCCTATGTCAAGCCCCATGTAACCTGCATCTATACTTTCTCTTTTGAATACTGCAATTTCAGAATCATTGCTGAATTCCTTTGCACAGACCACATCCACGGGAAGAAGTAATTTCACTCCCATCTTTTCAGCCTTCTCCATAAGGGATTTTGCAAGTTCAACATTATCTGTGTCCAAGATTGATTTCCCGATTTCCAGCCCCATGGCCTTGTAAAATGTGTATGACATTCCACCGCCTATTATCAGAGAATCCACCTTTGTCAGCAGATTTTCAATTACGGGAATCTTGTCACCTACCTTTGCACCACCCATTACAGCAACGAACGGGCGTTTAGGATTTTCCACCGCCCCTCCGAGAAATTTCACTTCTTTTTCAATGAGAAATCCTGAAACTGCCGGCAGATACGCCGCAATTCCCGCAGTTGAGGCATGGGCTCTATGCGCCGTGCCGAAAGCCTCCTGAACAAACAAATCTGCAAGAGATGCAAGTTCTTTTGCAAACTTCGGATCATTGTCTGTTTCCTCCTTGCGAAAGCGCACATTCTCCAACAGAAGAATTTCTCCTGATTTCAGTTCTGAAACTTCTCTTTTTATTTCTTCATCCACAACTTTCGGAGATGACTTAAACTTAACGCAGGCTCCTAAATACTCTGACAGTCTTTCTGCAACAGGCGCCAAAGAAAATTCCATCTTAGCTTCTCCCTTCGGCCGTCCCAAATGAGACATTAATATTAAAGCGGCTTTATTATCCAGTAAATACTTAATTGTAGGCAGCGCCGCCTTAATTCTCGTATCGTCTGTAATTTTGCCTTCCTCCATGGGAACATTAAAATCACATCTTACGATAACCTTTTTATTTCTAACATCAACATCTCTAACTGTCTTTTTCATATTTTTTCTCCCGGTCTCCAAAAACATCATTCTATCTCAATCGATTCTGTTTCCCAATTGATTTTATTTTTTGTCCGCCTCATTCATAAACCTTGCAAGTTCAAGAGTTTTGCATGAATAGCCGTATTCGTTGTCATAGTATGATACCAGCTTGAAGAACTTGTCATTAAGCTCAATACCTTCTTTTGCATCGAAAATCGATGTGTTGGAGTCGGCGATAAAATCACCGGAAACAACTTCATCATCAACATATTCAATAACTCCTTTAAGGTATGTTTCCGAAGCCTCTTTTACCGCCTTACAGATTTCTTCATATGATGTGGACTTCTTTAAGATTATGTTCAAATCAACTACCGAAACATCTGCTGTAGGTACTCTGTAAGAAATACCTGTCATCTTACCCTTAAGTTCAGGGATAACCAGTCCCACCGCCTTTGCCGCACCTGTGCTTGAAGGAATGACATTTCCGAATACGCTTCTTCCCGTTCTCCAGTCCTTCTGCGAACGGGCATCCACTACATGCTGCTTTGCTGTAGCTGCATGTATAGTTGACATAAGTCCCTGATCTATTCCGAAGTTATCCTCAAGAACCTTGCAAAGCGGTGCCAAACAGTTTGTAGTACATGATGCATTTGATACGACCTTCATGTCCGGGCTGTACTTATCAGTGTTTACCTTATAAACAAATGTAGGTGTGTCTGCATCTTTTGCAGGCGCCGTAATTATAACCTTTTTGGCTCCTCCGTTTTCGATATGAACCATAGCCTTTTCCGTGGTGTTATAAGCTCCGGTAGCTTCCAGAATATATTCTGCTCCACAAAGAGTCCAGTCGATGTTTTTAGCGTCAGATTCACTATAAACCTTCACTTTCTTTCCATCGATAATAAGACCGTCTTCGTATTTTCCAAGTTCCCTTGGGAAACGACCGAATGTGGAATCATATTTCAACATATAAACCATATAGTCTATGTCTGCATTTCTAATATTGATTCCACAGATTTCCACATTCGGCATATCCATTGCCGCGCGAATCATAACTCTTGCGATTCTTCCGAATCCACTAATTCCTACCTTAACTGCCATCTCAACATTCTCCTTTCGGCATCAATAAAGTATACATCAGTTTATCTATTCATATCTGCAGCAAAGCTTCATTTCTTTTCACATGAAATAAGGTTTGACAAGAATTGCTGCATATTGAAAGCGTTAAAAGCGTCGTCTTTTAGAAGAAGAAAGAATTCCCATCTCTTCTCTGTATTTTGCGACAGTTCTTCGGGAAATTTCTATCCCCTTTTCCTTCAGTATCTTTACCATATCCTGATCACTAAACGGTTTTTTTTGATTTTCTCCATCCACAATATCCTTTATTATAGACTTTACACTGTTAGAAGACAATCCCTCATCTTCACCAGTTCTGTAAACTCCTCCGGAAAAGAAATATCTCAGTTCAAAGACCCCCATGGGACACTGAATATATTTTCCGTTTATAGCTCTGCTAACTGTAGATTCATGTATTTCTAAGGTTTCCGCTATCTGTTTAAGTGTTAGGGGCTTAATGTGTTTCTCGCCTTTTTCAAAGAAATCCTTTTGAAAGCCGATTATTGCCCGAGCTACATTAAAAATCGTATCTTCTCTCTGCTTTATACTCTTTATAAGCCATTTTGCGGAGCTGAATCTGTCGCTCAAATACTGATTAAGTTCATTATCATCCTTAGCTTTATGGACAAGTTCTTTATAATATGGGCTTATCGTCAGCGTCGGTATGCTGGCATCATTGGTTGTCAGCACATATTCACCGTTAACTTTCTCCAAAAAAACATCGGGAATAACATACTTCGTATTTTCTCCTCTGCCTGCAAACTGTCTGCCCGGTTTCGGTTCAAGACCGCGAATCCTGTCAACAATTTCCTGCGTATGTTTCGGTGTAGTCCCAATAGTCTTTGCAATTTTAGAAATCCTGTTGCCTGCCACATCTTCCAGCATATTATCTATAACATAACAGAGTATATCTGTAAGTTGTTCCCTGTGCCTAAGCTGTATTTTCAGACATTCTTCCAAATTTCTGGCGCCGACTCCGCTGGGATCCATGTCCTGAATCACCGACAAAACCTCTTCAAATTTCTCCTCTGAGATTTGAAGAATTTCAGCAATTTCACGAGAAGGTACAGACAAATATCCGTTATCATCAAGTCCCTCAATTATGAACTTTCCCAGCTCCTTGTCTATTCCTTCAAACTTGGAAAAGCTTAATTGTTCCAACAAAAAATCCCGGAGGGTCTTTTCTTCAGATGTGAACTTTTCAAAATAATATCGATCTTCCTCGTTTTCCGGTTCCCATAATTGATAATCACCGCTAAAGTAGTTATCCTCTGCGATGCTTTCCATAATATCAACCTCTACCGCTTCAAGTTCTCCGTTACCTTCAGGCTTCTGCTCCTCCAAGATGGGATTTTCCAATAATTCATTTTGGACATAGTCAAACAAATCCATGTTATTGAGCTGAAGAATCTTAATCCCTTGAATAAGCTCAGGTGTCATGGAAAGCTGCTGTTTCTGATCTATTGTAAGCTCATAACCAAGTTTCATTACTTCTCCGTCATCATAATGTGAATTCAGTTATAATACTGCAATTCAAGCGATAAACTTCTGTTCACTGCAGATAAATTTGCTCTGTCCTATGCAAATATTATACCATATCGAAGAAATAAATCAATGTGAATTATAATGCAATACCTATTTCAAATCCTGAAACAGGAGTCTCTCCCGTTAAAAAGGCCTTGGGTGTATGCCGACAATTTTTCAAGCTTAAGTGAGGTAGGGAAAACCCAGTTGCCGCAAAGCCTCAAATAAGATAATGTTAGCACAGTTTGACAAATTAAGCGAGCGAAGTTTTGTATTTTCACTCATGGGAATCCTGACAGCCTTTTTCTCATTATCAGATATAAATTCCTTCGGAAGTCCCTTTGTTTCTCTGCCAAACAGGATCATATCCCCGTCTTGGTATTCTACATCCGTATAGCTTTTCCCGCCTTTTGTGGTAGCCAAAAACATTCGTCTTTCTTTATTCTCTGCAAGAAAATCCTCCAGACTTTCATGCACATGAAGTTTTACATAGGGCCAATAATCCAATCCTGCCCTTCTGACAGCCTTATCATCTATATTAAACCCTAAAGGCTTAACAAGATGTAATACCGAATTTGTCGCAGCGCATGTCCTTGCTATATTTCCTGTATTAGGCGGAATTTCCGGTTCCACTAAAACAATATGAATTGCCATACTACCTCCTCCGTTTCACACCCCAACATTTTACCACAAAAAACTTTTTATTTAATAAAAACAAAGACAAAAAATGAATTATATTATATAATAAGCCGTAAGTATTTACACAGAAAGGAAATGCTGCTTTTTATATGCGGCAAATTATGCTATGAAAAAAATCAACATTGGAATCCTTGGATTCGGAACAGTAGGCGGAGGCACATACGATATACTCATTAAAAACAGAGAGCTTATCGAAAGGCGTACAGGCTGTTCATATGAAATAAAAAAAATTTTAGTCAGAAATCCTGAAAGGCTTAAGGCGCACGGAGTGGATTCTTCTTTAGCTACAGATTCCGCCCGTGACATCATTGAAGGCGATGATATTGATTTGGTGGTTGAAGCCATAGGAGGCACAGAGCCTGCTACAGATTGGATGCTGACAGCCCTAAAAAACGGAAAAAGCGTAGTAACTCCAAATAAAGCCGCTGTAGCTGCAAACCTCCATAAGCTTAAGGCTGCGGCAAAGGAAGGCGGCGCAGAAATCAGAATCGAAGCCTGTGTCGGCGGCGGCATTCCTGCTTTAACCGCAATTACCGAAGCACTTTCCGGCAATGAATTTTCCGAGGTACTGGGAATCGTGAACGGAACCACAAACTACATTCTCACGAAGATGGGAGATGAAGGACTTCCCTATGATGAGGTTTTGAAGGATGCGCAGGCAAAAGGCTTTGCAGAAGCCGATCCCACTGCTGATGTGGAAGGAATCGACTGTGCAAATAAGCTTTCGATTTTGATGTCCCTTTCCTTTGATAAATATGTTGCACCCGAAGACATTCCTACTGAGGGAATAACAAATATTTCCATGGAAGATTTGCAGCGAGCAAAAGAAAAGGGCTGTAAAATCAAACTCATTTCCAAAGCGGCTTTGGATGAGAGCGGACACCTTTCATATGAGGTAAAACCTATGGAACTTCCCAAATCCCACCCTCTTTGCGGAGTGGATAGCGAGTTCAATGCCATTTACATTACAGGTGATGCGGTTGGCGAAGTAATGTTTTACGGAAAAGGTGCAGGCGCTTTGCCGACGGGAAGCGCCGTTGTAGGCGATATAATATCTATAATGAAAAAACTTTAGTCAGAAATGCGAGGGTTCATTGCAAAGGTATCCAAAATTTTACTGCATATCCGGCAATGAAAAGGCGTTTATAAAATTAGAAGGAGATGTAAATAATGAGCTTATACGCAGAATGGAAAAATCTACTCGATAATCAGACAGATGAGACCTTTGAAAGCTTCTGGAAAGAATACAGCGATGCAGAAGTGGCAATCTACACTCACATTCTTTCTCACAGTGACGAAAATTTAAAAGGCAATGTAAAAGAACTTTCCGAAAAATTTGAGTGCAGAACTGTAATGTTTGAAGGTTTTCTTGACGGTATCCTGTCAAGTCTGAATAAAACCATTGATGTTCAATCGGTAACAGAAGAAACAGAAATAGAAATCGATGTAGATTATGAAAAACTTTACTACAACATGTGGAAAGCCGATGCTCCACACCTTTACTCTTTGGATCCGTGGGACGCTCTTCTCACACCTGAAAAGAAAAAGGGAATAGTTAGAGAATTCAAGAAATCCAAAATTTATCGTGCCCCCGCCAAGGTTGGAAGAAATCAGCCGTGTCCTTGCGGAAGCGGTAAAAAATATAAAAACTGCTGCGGTAAAAACTAAGTAAGATACATTAAAACTCCCCTTAAGTTATAAAACGAAAAAAATTTGCAGGCTCTGCTGTAAATTGTACTTTCTTCGCTCTTTTAACTTTAGCGGGAGTTCTATTATTCTATAAAAAATAGCTCTCAAAACACCTCTCAACGCTTACTTTCTGACCCTCTCTTAAATTTTATCCGGTTATCCGGTTATCTGAATTTTCGCTTCATGGAATTTGTCATGTGGTATCTCATCGCCGCCTCACCTGCATCCTTATCGTGACTCAAAAAGGCATTATATATTTCTCTATGTTCATACAGGACTTCTCTCAGATAATTAGGTTCATAATAGTTTGACGGATTTGTATAACTCAAGTACAGCTGGTATTCATTTAAGCTTTTTATAAGCATTTTATTGTGAGTTGCATTGTAAATAACCTTGTGAAAAGCTTTGTTTATATTGAGCATCTTGGGAATATCATTCTTATGAGTATAAAATTGCATAAACTCAAATGTTTCATCAAGTTCCTCCCTCTCCTTTTCTGTAATTCTTTCTATCGCCCATCTCACTGCACTTATCTCTGCCTGATTGCGAAGCTCCGTAAGATCGCTTACATCCTGAGGTGAAAGTCCTGCTACAAAGGCTCCCCGATTTGGAATCGTCTCAATAAGACCATCCGACTCCAGCTGGCGCAAAGCTTCCCTTAGGGGCGTTCTGCTGACATTATATTCTTTGCACAGTTTGCTTTCTGTAAGTTTATCACCTGTTTTAAGGTTATTTGACAGTATATCTTCCTGCAGCCGCTCAAACAGCGTCAGTGAAAGCGGGCGATTTTTTTTATGGTTATCCTCAATGTATTTAATAATAGACATTTTGCTCCTCGGTTTCCGGTAAAAATTTTACGATAAGATTGTATACAATTTGTGCTGAGATGTCAATAAACCCATAAATTTATAATCTAATAGTTGCAATTTTTATATGCTCTCATTATAATTTAACTTATGAATAAAGGAAAAATAGAGAAAATTTTAGATTTATTAGAAGCGGCATATCCTGAAGCAAAGTGCGCTCTGAATCACAAAGATGCATTTCAATTGATTGTAGCTGTTGCCCTTTCTGCTCAAACCACCGACAAAAGTGTAAACAGGGTTACACCGATTCTGTTTGAAAAGTATCCCACCGTTTTTGACTTGGCATCGGCTCAGGCAGAGGAAGTTTCCGAATATATTCGTACCATAGGTATGTATAAGACAAAATCGAGAAATCTTATAGCCATGGCTCAAAAGATCGTAACAGAGTTTGGCGGAGAAGTTCCGGGAGATTACGACTCTTTAGTTTCACTTCCCGGAGTAGGAAGAAAAACAGCCAATGTTGTCCAATCCGAATGGTTCGGAATGCAGAGAATTGCAGTCGATACCCATGTATTCAGAGTCAGCAACCGCATAGGCTTCGCCCACGAAAAAGATGTTTTAAAAACGGAGCATGCCTTGATGAAAGCTATACCGCAGAGCAGATGGTCAAAGTCCCACCACATTCTGATTTTTCACGGAAGAAACTGTTGTATTGCCAGAAAACCAAGATGCCGTGAATGTCCAGTTACAGAGCTTTGCGAAAAAAATCTCTGATATGCTGACTTTTAGTACCTGTTCTTATCGTGTGGGAAACCATAATGATGTTCTTCTTAATGTAAACCGTTCCATCGATAAGGATAAGAACTGCTACAAATATTCCTGTAAAGAGGACAATCTTAGAATTATCGCCGGGGATTGGAACAAAGTAATATTTAGCACCGTTTTTCAATTTTTCGTAAATGAATATATTATGGTGCTAAACACCTTCCATACCCCATATTATGCTAAGTTTTTATTCGTATATGGATTTTCCTTCCATGCCGAGCTTAATAGCTGCCAGCGCCCTTAGAGATTGTTCCGTTGCAAGAGGATTTATGTCACTTCCCTTAGAATGACAAAATCCGTTTTCCTTATAGTAAACCATCAATCCGTCACCCAGATTTTTTCCGTTCTTCTGAAACCCTTTAGCCTCAAGAGGATTTTCTTTCATGCAGCTGAAAGCCATTATGACTTGGGCAACTGATTCGCAGGTTTCATATCCGCCGTCTTTGTTCTGCTTTTCAGATAAATACTTCAGAGCCTTATCTATGGTTTTTCCGACATTGCTGTTCTTTTCTCTATAAGGAGCAATAGCCTGAACTGCCATTGCCGTCATGTCCACATCCGACTTACCGCTGCCGTAGCTGAAGCCTCCGTCCTTATGCTGCGCTTTCAAAATATCATTCAAATATTTCTTTTCATTTTTGAATTTATATTTTCCCATGTTTTTCAGGTTCAGCGCATAATACTCAGAGTTCAGCCCCTGAGCCTTAACTGCCTTGTAATCATCCATTTTCTCAGCGAGATTATATCCCTCCACACTTGTAGGGTCCTTCCCTATAGCTATGAGAACCATGGATGCTCTTGCATATTCAGTTTGATTAAATTTATCCAAAATCCCCTTCTTCTGCTTCAGAAGCTTTCTAAGCCCGTCATAGTACTGATTATTGTACTCCTCCGCAACAAAGTTCTCTGAATCCTTGATTCCAAGTTTCTTAAATGACAGTACGAGCCAGTCCTGTTTATTTTCAGCTGCAGTTTCTCCCGGATTATTCTTTATAGCGTAATCTGAAACATTCTTTACAACACGGTCAAAGGATTTTCCTCCTATGGTAATGTCCTTACTTTCTTCTTTGCTTTTTCCGCAGCCTGCCAAAAAGGTTACTAACAAAACTATGAGCAGCAGACCTGTTATTTTTTTTAATTTTTCTCTTTTCATTTTTTCCTCTTTTCAAAGCTTCTTTCATTTGTCTTCGGCCTTCTTCTGCAACTTCTCCTAAAGAGTAAACTGCATAGTTTCCCAAATCCTCATTTTCTTCGGTTATAAAAAGTCCTTCTTTCTTTATGTATCTGAAAATAGCTTTCGTTCCTTCTTTCGGGTCTTTGTCGTTAAATGCTCTATGCCGTTTCCAAGCAGAGTATAAAATGGGAATTAACTTATACATAACCTTATACAGCAATAAAATTATAATTATAATACCTAAAATTCCCCAAAGGCGCCTTATTATGTTTCCGGTACTTTCACTTTCATTCTTACTTTCATCTACAGTTCTTCTATCCGGAGGATTATCAACATTCAGCTTACTTTCATACTTCACCGACTCAAGCCCGATTTTAAGATCCGCTTCTTTCATGATGCCTCTGTATGAAGGTGTAACCTCTATGGGAACCCATCCGTATCCGTCTATATAGATTTCCGTCCATGCGTGATTATGACTTCTTCCTATTACGGCTCTATTCCCTTTGGCATCGGAAGGAGTCACCAGGTATCCTTCGACATATCTTGCAGGTATTCCATAGTACCTGAACAACAGGGTTCCAAGGGTGGCAAAATGCGCATCTACACCCTTTTTTTTCTTTATAAAGTTTGTCACCTCGTCCCATTTATCGTCCTTGGTAAAGTAATCTGTATATATATATTTTTCCTGCAGGTATTTTCTTATCTTATATATGGACGCCCTGTATTCAGCGTGATTTTTTCTTATATCACCGGTTTCGCCTATTTCTTTTTCAAATAACCTTTCCAAGGATTTAGGATATTTAGTATAATTTTTATAGTTAAATACATTCTGATGACTTTCATTTATAAAATATTTTTTGGCAGCTTCATCTATTTTCCCCGAGTACAGCTTCCCAACCCATTTCGTCCATGTTGAAGTCAGGTTTTTCTCTACAGCATACTGATAATTTCTTCTTCCGAATAAGCTGCCGGTGCCAAGATACGCTCCGCTGTAATTCTCAAATCCTTTTTCTGTTTTTTTGTCGCTTCCTGTGAGTTCATAGGGAATAAGCATGTTCTTTCTGCCTGCGTTTTTAACCTCAATCTTCATGGAACGAGGAGTCGCACCATCTACAAGTTTTTTCACTATGGAAATTTGGGAAAGACCGTCAAATCCTTCTTTATTCAGCCAATATAAATTTTCCCTGTTTTCGTAATGAATTTCTGTATCCAGCCTATTCCACCGGTTTTCATCAAATTTCTCACCTATGAACCCCTTCAGATAGTAGGACTCCATACCCTCTCTTTCAACTGTGAAAGCGGTATCACTGCCGTCTTTTCCATCTTTTAGAGATGAGATTATCTGATCTATACTTCCTCTATCCTCTCTAAGTTCCTCTGAAGAAAGTTTGTCCAGCTTTCCGTTTTTAAGGGGATCTTCTCCATATCGTTTTTCCGTGGTTTCCTGAACCTTTTCTGATATTTTTTCTAAAAACTGCAGATCGGATGTGAAATTGCTTTCCTCCAGTGTAAAAACTATTGCCGAAGTTATTATTACGGCTGCAAAGGGCAGAATAAAACTATACGGGGTAATTTTAGAATTTGTCATAGCCACAAGGCTTAAAAAGAGCGCTGCGGCAAGGGAAAAAAGCGGCATATAATTCACAGAATCATCGATTAGAATTGTAAGTATGATAACCGGGATAACATAGATTGAAAGAAACCACTTAGAGCAGCTTCTTACGATTATGCATGATATTACAATTATAATCATCAAAGCAAATGTCAAAAATAGTCCGTTTGGCAAAAGATTACTGCTGCCGTCATATCCGTCTTTGAACTTCTCCAAAATTATGTAATTAGTATTTCCAAGGTAATCTGCTATTGTATTGGCGGTACTTAAAAAGCCACCCTTAATTCCGCCTCTCAGCATCGTCTCAAAAGACCAATTAAGCTTGAAAATATTCAGAAGCACGGCAAAAAAACTGCCTCCCAAAATTATTCCACACAAGGCATCAGTTATATTCTCCACTATCTTGGAATTTTCATTTTGCTCTGAAGATTTTAACTTCACCATAGTTCTCCAATTTCTCTATTTCACATTCCCCGTTGCCCGTCACCAGAAAGTGATTGCCAAATCCCATACCGTCCACAGTTTTTATATATTCCTCAGCTATAGAATATTCATTTTCGGCAAAGCCGCTGCTTAGGCACTCCGGCACGCTGTTTATGAGCTTCTCCCTGCTTCCTATTTTTTCAATCTTAAACTCTTTAAGCTGCACATCAAAATAACCTATACTGTGAGGCAAATTTTTCTCCAGAAGCTCATTTGACAGAGAGTAAAAAAGTTCCACCAAGTCGTTTCGCTGTTTCTTATCCGGTTTGTATTCTTTGGAATACACATTATCCAACATTACTATTATATTATTTTCTATCGGAAAAGACGGAATCTTCACCATCAGCTCATCCATCTTTGCAGAAAGTTTCCAATGCATTGATTTAAGGCTGTCCCCTTGAGTATATTCTCTTATCCCAAAGACTTCTCCCATATCGCTGCCCTTCTCATAATGAGAATACATGTAGCTTTCCATATCATAAGAGTTCAGATATTCATCGGAAATTGTTGCTCTTGATATTTTCGGCAGTATGTATCCCCACGAAGTACTTCCAAGGCGTATCTCCTTCTCAAAAATATAAAGAGGATCCGAAACAACAATTTTTTCTGCAGTTACATCCACTCTTCCGCAAAATTCATCTTTAATCTCTATATAATGCTTCTTTTCCTGTTTATATCTTAAGGAAACGGCAAAGTCTATGTTCTCAATATCCCCTGTGAGTCTGTTGCTGACATGCCCTTTAATATTACAAGCTGACAGCGGTATCTTTGAGTCATTTCGTATAGAAAAACCTTCCGTAAGCTTCTCATTTTTTTCAACCATTCCGCCACCGAAGCCGGTAACCTGAACCTTTCTCTCAGGCAGAAAAACCCAAACTGCCGCTGTTATTCCATAGATCAGGCTCAGAAGAAAGATGAATCCTCCAAATCTGTTGCTTTTCAAAATAAAGAGCAAAAATCCGGCTGTCAATATTATTAAATAACAAATTTTCCCTTTTTTCATAGGCTTATTCCTTGGTAACGCCGGGTACTTTCGTGTTTAAGATTATACCATTTAAGATTTCATATACGGATTTGCCCTGTACATGAGCTTTTGAGTTTACCGAAATTCTGTGGCGAGCGGTGTCGAAGAAAATATCTCTTATATCCTGTGGAATCACATAATTTCTGCCATGGATAAATGCCCATGCCTGCCCCATGGCACATATTGAAATAGCGCCGCGAGGACTTATGCCCATCTTGATAAGCTCATGTTCTCTTGTCTCTCTAACCAAGTCCGTCACATATTCATAAATCTTCTCATGAACAAAAACCTCTTTAACCTGCCGTTTCATACCTATTAATTCTTCTCTGCCTGCTATTTTCATTACCTTATCCATAGGGTTTTCTTTTTTTCTGTCCATGAGAATCCTCATTTCCGCATCTTTACTCGGATAACCTATGGAAAGCTGCGCCATAAATCTGTCCAGCTGAGCTTCCGGAAGCATCTGGGTTCCTGCTGTCCCCAGAGGATTCTGGGTAGCGATTACGATGAAAGGTTCCGGCATTCTTCTCGTTTCTCCGTCCACGGTGATGCTGCCTTCCTGCATTACTTCAAGAAGTGAAGACTGTGTCTTACTCGAGGTTCTGTTGATTTCATCTGCCAAGAGTATGTTGCACATTGCCGCACCTGCTTTATATTCAAAATTTCCTGTTGCCTTATTATAAATTGAGTAACCTGTAATGTCGGAAGGGACCACATCAGGTGTAAATTGAACACGGTTAAAGTCCAATGCCATGGCCTTGCTGAAAGCAAGGGCAAGAGTAGTCTTACCGACACCCGGAATATCTTCAAGCAGTATATGCCCCCCCGCCAAAATAACGGAAAGAACCTTCCTTATGATTTCTTCCTTGCCTAAAATAACTTTATTTACTTCCCGCTCAATAGCAATAATCTTCTCTTTCATCATATCTCCTTTTTGTAGTTTTAGCCGGGCAATATACAGAGCAATAAAAAAACTGCCCGATGGGACAGACATGTAAAACACAATTCCACGTCTCGCCGCAAAATACATAATCCATTTTACAATGTATTTCATACAATACATTGTAAAGTTACTTTAATCCAATGTCAATAAAAAAGCCGGAAATCGATTTCCGGCTTTATCTAAATTTCCATAGAAAGGATTTCTCCTCTCATAGCTTCTTTGTTCTGTCAAACATTAATTTAACTTAACCCTTATAAACTTCAAACTGCCATTCTCCAAGTCTATCTCCACTTTGCCTCCTTCGTACACCTCTCCTGCAATTATCATTTTTGCAAGTTCATTTTCTATATGCTTCTGCAAATATCGCTTAACGGGTCTTGCACCGTAAACAGGGTCATAGGCTTCTTTTGCAATATGCGACTTAGCAGACTTGGTAAGTTCCAATTCAATATTTCTTTCGCCGAGTCTTCTAACCAGAGATACCAAGCTCAAATCAATAATTTCCTCAATCTGACTTTCTGTGAGAGGGCTGAATACTACAATGTCATCTACTCTGTTTAAAAATTCAGGTCTGAAATAATTTTTAAGCTGAGCTTCAACTCTATCCTTTACGCCTTCGTCTATTTTTCCATCTGCGTTGATATTATCTATTAAGTCACCGCTTCCTATATTTGAGGTCATTATTATTACCGTGTTCTTGAAATCCACGGTTCTTCCCTGATTATCGGTGAGTCTGCCGTCATCTAAGAGCTGCAGCAGGATATTAAAGACATCGGGATGCGCTTTTTCAATTTCGTCAAAGAGAACCACACTATATGGTTTTCTCCTAACCGCTTCCGTCAGTTGACCGCCCTCATCGTAACCTACATATCCCGGAGGCGCTCCCACCAGCCTCGATACCGAATGTTTCTCCATGTATTCTGACATATCAATTCTGATCATGTTCTTTTCCGTGTCAAACAAAGCTTCCGACAGGGCTTTTGCAAGCTCTGTTTTGCCGACTCCTGTAGGTCCGAGGAATATAAATGAACCTATAGGTCTGTTTTCATTTTTCAGACCGGCTCTTGCTCTCAGGATTGCCTCTGAAACCGATTGAACTCCCTCGTCCTGTCCAATTACCCTCTTATGGAGTACCTGCGGTAAATTGAGCAGTTTCTCCCTTTCACTTTCCACAAGCTTTGTAACCGGAATTCCCGTCCAAGAGGAAATAACCTCTGCAATTTCTTCTTCGCTTACCTCTTCCTTGAGCAAGCGATTTTCTTCGGCAATTTCAGATTTTTTCTTTGCTTCTTCAAGTTTCTTTTCAAGCTCAGGAAGTTTTCCATATCTCAAGGCTGCAGTTTTTTCGTAATCAAATTCTCTTTCCGATTCCTCTATTTGCCTGCGGACATCTTCAATCTCCTGTTTTAAATCTTTCACAGCCGATATGCTGTTCTTTTCACCTTCCCACTGTGCTCGCATTCTTTGGGCTTCATCTTTAAGCTGAGCAAGCTCCTTTTCTAAGACTTCCAGTCTGCTCTTTGAACCCTTATCGGATTCTTTTCCTAATGCCTGTCTCTCAATCTCAAGCTGCATAATTTTTCTGCTGACCTCGTCAAGTTCTGCCGGCATGCTGTCAATTTCCGTTCTGATCTTTGCAGCAGCCTCGTCCATAAGATCTATTGCCTTATCCGGCAAAAACCTGTCGGTAATATACCTGTCAGAAAGCGTTGCACAAGCAATCAGCGCATTATCCTCAATTCTGACGCCGTGATGAATCTCAAACCGTTCTTTCAATCCGCGCAAAATGGATATAGTATCCTCAACTGTAGGTTGGTCAACTGATACCTTTTGGAATCTGCGCTCAAGTGCAGCGTCCTTTTCAATGTATTTTCTGTATTCGTCAAGTGTGGTTGCACCTATGCAGTGAAGTTCTCCCCTTGCAAGTTTAGGCTTCAGAAGATTTCCCGCATCCATAGATCCTTCCGTTTTTCCGGCGCCTACTATATTGTGTATTTCATCAATAAACAGCAAGATTCTCCCCTCTGATTTTTCTACTTCGCTCAGAACAGCCTTAAGCCTTTCTTCAAATTCACCTCTGAACTTGGCTCCTGCAATGAGAGCGCCCATATCCAAGGCAAATATGGTCTTATCCTTAAGTCCCTCCGGCACATCTCCTTTTAATATCCTTTGGGCAAGCCCCTCAACTACCGCGGTTTTCCCTACCCCCGGCTCTCCTATCAATACAGGATTATTTTTGGTTCTTCTGGACAAAATCTGTATCGTATGTCTGATTTCAGAATCTCTGCCGATGACAGGGTCAAGTTTTCCCTGTCTTGCCATTTCTACAAGATCTCTTCCATACTTGTCTAAAGCATCATAGTTGTCTTCGGGATTTTGACTCGTAACTCTCTGATTGCCTCTAACCTTATTAAGCTCTGCAAGGAATCTCTCTCGTGTAACATTGTTCGCCTTTAAAATATCAAAGGACTTTGCTTTTCTCTCTGAAAGCAGCGCAAGATAGAGATGTTCTACGCTTACATACTCGTCTTTGAACTGCCGGGCTTCCTCTTCCGCCTTTATAAATATCTCATTTAAAGTTCTCGAAAGATAAACATTGTCACTGTTTCCCGATACTTTAGGCAGTTTTTGAACCTCTCTTTTAATATCGGAGGTCAAACGGTTGATGTCAACTCCCATATTGCTCAAAAGCTTCGGTATCAATCCGTCTGTCTGCTGCAAAAGAGCAAGATGGAGATGCTCTGCCTCCAAACTCTGATTTCCCATTGAAACGCCTATGTTCTGACATTCCATTACCGCACTCTGTGCATTTTTTGTATACTTTTCGATGTTCATCAACATCACCCCTTTCCATAAAATAAATATACCTTCAATACCGGCTGTACCCTGTAAATACAGGCCGTTTATAAATTTGTTAATCCCTATAGTTAGATTGTATACCTGTTCAAAACAAAAAGCAAGAACTTTTTAGCACTCTTCGCCATAGAGTGCTAACAATTCTCGCTTTGCTAATCAAAATTTCAATATATAATTTTCAACGGACGGCTTCAGTAATTTCTAAACTAAATCCCTGCCACGGTCAATAGATTGAAAGTTGGTCAATAGATTAAAAGTTTTGAAATTGCCGTCCAGAGAAAGCTTACACATGGGTTTAAGATTGTACCTATTACATTAAACAAAATAAGTCCCATAAGGATGAAAATGCCATTTTGATATACGACATCGTACCAGCTGTATTTCTCCAAATCAAATATTTGAGTTATTATACCGAATCCGTCCAAAGGCGGCACGGGAATCAGATTAAATACCATCAGTACCAAATTAATGAATACTCCATATTGAAGAACATGTATTATGATTTCTCCAAGCTGAGAAACGAAAAACTGGCTGTTGCTGTGAACCACCAACCGAAGTGCAAGGGCAAATACAACAGCTATAACGAGATTCATCGTAACGCCCGCAATGGCAACCAGAAATTCATCCCGCCTTTTATGCTTATAATATCCCGGATCTATCTGCACCGGTATACCCCATCCGAAGCCCGCAACAAAAAGGCAGAAAAAACCTATGGGGTCGATGTGCGCTCCGGGATTTACTGTCAGGCGTCCCTGAAGCTTTGGCGTCGGATCTCCCAATTTATAAGACACAAACCCATGAGCAAACTCATGAAAGGAAAGGCCTACAACTATTCCTGGAATCATTAGAAGCTGTTTGTATATCCAGCCTCCAAAGTTATGAAACTCTCCATCTATTAAATTAATTATAATCATGGCACCCAAGATAATTATATATGGTGCATATTTTCTATTCATTCGCAAGTGAAATCAAAGCCTCCCTTAGTTCTGCAATAGTCTGATTGTGAGCATCTATCCTGTCTATAATCGCCGCAAGTTCTTCATCGGCTTCAATGTCTTCGGATTTTATCTTCTTGAAAAAAATTATTCCGATGTTTTCAAGTTCTCTGCTTATCGCCTTGTTCTCACTGTGAATCTGTGATTTCAATTTCGTGGTCTCGTATGCATCATTTGCCCTTTCCCCTGCAAATTTTGCCACATCCTTTATTTTGTCCAAAAATTCCATTTTTCCCCCTATTCATTTCAAAACATACTCGCTTGGAAACAGTCTTTCTAAATCTCATACAATTTTTCCTTCGAGGCTAAAAGTTTTTCCTTCAGTAATCTTTACTTTTACCAACCTGCCTATATAGCTTTCGTCTCCCGGAAAATTTACCAGCTTAAACCCGTCAGTACGGCCCGAAAGTGTATTTTCATTACGCTTGCTCTTTCCCTCAACTAAAACTTCCTCTATCCTTCCCTCATAAGCCCTGTTCTTTTCGGCGCTTATGCTGTCTACAAGCTTAACAAGTCTGTTAAATCTCTCGTGTTTTATGTCTTCAGGAATCTGGTCTGTAAATTTTGCTGCAGGAGTGCCTGTCCTTACGGAGTAGAGAAATGTAAATGCAGAATCGTATCCCACTTCTTTTACCAGACTTAGGGTTTCCTCAAACTGCTCATCCGTTTCTCCGGGGAAACCGACAATAATATCTGTGGATATTGTAATTTCAGGAACTGCAGACTTAATCCTGTTGACAATTCTCATGTAGTCATCCCTGTTGTAATGCCTGTTCATTCTTTTCATAACAGCGCTGCTTCCGGACTGTACCGGAAGATGAATACTCTTGCATAGTTTATCGCATGATTTAAATACATCTATAAGTTCATCCGACAGATCTTTAGGATGAGAGGTCATGAATCTTATGCGCTTGAGACCGTCTATCTTCGCAATCATTTCAATCAAATGAGCAAAAGAGCAGTTTTCTCCATCTGAAGTTTCACCTCTGTATGAATTTACATTCTGACCTAAGAGCATTATCTCCAAAACTCCATCAGATACCAGATTCTCTACCTCACGGACAATATCCTCAGGTTTTCTGCTTCTCTCCCTGCCTCTTGTGTACGGCACAATACAGTATGTACAGAAATTATTACATCCGTACATGATATTTACAAGTGCCTTGGTCCGATGCAGCCTTTTCATCGGCATATCTTCCACTATATCTCTTCCGTCCTCCCAGATTTCAACGGCTTTTTTCTTCTGCTGAACGACACTTTTTAAAAGCTCCGGGAATCTGTGTATGTTGTGAGTCCCGAAGATAACATCTACCCATGGATATTTCTCTTTAACGGTGTCTATGATGTGCTGCTGCTGCATCATACATCCGCAAATACATATTATATTATCTTTATCTTCTTTCTTTTTTCTTTTCAGCTGCCCGAGGGTTCCGAAAAATCTCTTGTCCGCATTTTCTCTAACGCTGCATGTATTTAAAATAACTACCTGCGCCTCGTCCCTTGAAGCCGCCTGTACATATCCCATGTCTTCCAAGGCTCCCGCCAAAATCTCAGAGTCATGCTCATTCATTTGACAGCCGAATGTCGTAATATGAAATGTTTTATCCATTAGACCTTCCTAAATCTGCATTTCGTTTTTCTTATCTCTTTTCATAAGAATTTCAACAGCTTCCTTTGCTGTTATTCTCTCATTAATACAATCGTAGATGCACTTTGTAATCGGCATTTCCACCCCGACTTTTTCTGCAAGTTCATAGGCTGCAACTGCAGTGAACATGCCTTCCACAACCATTCCAACTTTTTTGGTGGCTTCGCCGGGTTTTATTCCCTCACCTATCATTATGCCGCATCTTCTGTTTCTGGAGTGCATACTGGTACATGTTACAATAAGGTCTCCCACTCCGGTTAAACCTGCAAATGTACTTGCCTTGGCTCCAAGCTTCTCTCCAAGTCGCTGCATCTCTGTAATCCCACGAGTCATCAGCGCTGCTTTTGCATTATCTCCAAAACCTATACCGTCTGATATTCCTGCACCGAGGGCAATGATATTCTTTAAGGCTCCTCCCAATTCCACGCCGCAAACATCATCGTTTGTATATATTCTGAGTCTGTCTGTCGAAAATTCCTGCTGAATATAGTTTGCAAGTTCAATATCTTCAGAAGCGACTGCCACCGTTGTAGGCATAAGATGTCCCACCTCTTCTGCGTGAGAAGGACCTGAAAGAACTACATACTTAACACCCGGCATAATGGAATATGCAATTTCGGACATTCTAAGAAGAGTTCCCTGTTCTATTCCCTTTGCAACATTCACAACTACCATTTCTTCTGTAATATATTTTTTTGAGCTCTCAAATGCCTCTCTGAAAAACTGAGCAGGCGCCGAAAAAATGACAATATCCGCATTCTCAACAGCTTCCTCATTGCTGTACACAACATTTAGATTGTCATTAAACTTTATTCCCGGAAGATATTTTATATTTTCTCCGTGTTCTTTCATGCTTTGGACATGTTCTCTATTTATATCACATATCTTTACGCTGTGACCTTTTGTGCTCAAAGTAATAGCCAGTGCCGTTCCCCAGCTTCCCGCTCCGATTACCGCTATCTTCTTCATTTCATTTTACCTTTCTCTCTGAACTAAATTCGCAGACCTTCTTTTCTTCACCTTTCAAAATTCTGTGTATGTTCCCTCTGTGTTTAAAAAGGGCTATTAAAGCCATCGCAAAGCTTATATATACAAACTCGGGTTTTATCATATAGCATATTAGGGGATATGCGACAACCGCTACCAGTGCCGAAATAGATACCGTCTTTGTAAATATAAACATAACAGCCACTATGGAAAGAAGTATCAAACCTATCCTCCAATCTATAGCCATTGTGGCTCCGAACGCCGTTGCAATTCCCTTTCCGCCCTTGAATTTGTATATAATAGGATAAACATGCCCTAAAAACACAAACAGCGCGCAGAACATTGCCGCCTTGCCGGAAAAATACAATCCCAGAAGGACTGCAACCACGCCTTTTAAAATATCCACAACAAGGGTTATTATTGCAGGTTTTGCGCCTAACACTCTAAATGTATTAGTGGTCCCTGCGTTGCCGCTGCCTTCACTTTTGATGTCCACGCCCCTTTTCTTTGCCTGTATCGTGGACGGCGAAATATTACCCAAAAAATACGCAACGGCAACAAAAATTATAAATTTATATTCTATCATCTACTGATCTTTCTCCCTTTTTTCTCTAAAGACAAATTTAATGGAGGTTCCCTCAAAACCAAATGTGTCTCTTATTCTGTTTTCTATATACCTCGAATATGAAAAATGCATAAGCTGTCTCTTATTAACCTGAAAGGAAAACAACGGAGGTTTTACACCTACCTGCGCAGCGTAGTAAATTTTCAGTCTCTTACCCTTGTCCGAAGGCGGCTGTTTCATCATCACAGCATCTGCAATCAGGCTGTTCAACTGTCCTGTCGGCACTCTGACGGCCCTGATGTTTGCAATCTCAGTTGCAACACGCATAACTTCATCCAGCCGAACTTTTTCCTTTACAGATGTAAAGATTACAGGCGCATAAGATGCAAATAGAAGTTCTGCTTCAATTTCGCGCTTAAAATCGCGCATAGTATTGGTTTCTTTTTCAATAAGATCCCATTTGTTTACTACAATTAAAATCCCTTTTCCTGCTTCATGAGCTAAACCGCATATTTTTTTGTCCTGCTCTGTCAAACCCTCCTGTGCGTCTATCATAAGGATGCACACATCTGCTCTTTCAATTGCGGCAATTGCTCGAATTACGCTGTACTTTTCAATATTTTCATCTACTTTGCTCTTTCTTCTGATTCCTGCCGTGTCGATTAAGACATACTCTCCGCCGTTCCATTCAACAGGAGTATCGATTGAATCCCGCGTAGTTCCCGCTATATTTGAAACTATTACTCTTTCTTCGTTTATTAAAGAGTTTACCAGAGATGACTTGCCCACATTTGGTTTTCCTATGATGGCGAGGTGAATTTTATCAGAATCATCTTCTTTTGCGCCCTCTGGAAAATTTCTGCAAACTTCGTCCAAAACATCGCCGAAGTTCAGCTTGTTCGCCGCCGAAACGGGAATCGGCTCTCCCAGACCCAGCATATAGAAGTCATACAGGCTTTCAGGCGGTTTACAGGGATTATCGACCTTGTTTACAAGCAAGATAACTTTTTTACCCGTTCTCTGAAGCATGGAGCCTACCTCTTCATCGGCAGCTGTCATCCCTTCTTTTCCGTCTACGATAAATAAAATCACATCTGCCATATCTATGGCGATTTGTGCCTGTTCACGCATTTGGGAAATTATTATATCCTTGCTTTGAGGTTCGATTCCTCCTGTGTCTATGATTCCGAAGCGGATTCCGTTCCACTCCGCCTCTGCATAGATTCTGTCTCGAGTCACTCCCGGTGTATCCTCTACGATAGAAATCCTCTGTCCCACTATGCTGTTAAAAAAAGTTGATTTACCTACATTAGGTCTGCCAACAACAGCTACTATCGGTTTACTCATTTATTATTCCTCCGGCAAATTCTCCTGCATCAAAGTCCTCAATATCTTCGATTCCTTCTCCCACACCTATAAACTTAATGGGCATGTCAAACTCGTCTGCAATTGTTACGGCAATTCCTCCTTTTGCAGTTCCGTCAAGCTTTGTAATTACAACGCCTGAAAGTTCTGCAACCTGGTTAAATTCTTTTGCTTGGGACACTGCATTCTTTCCGTTTGTTGCATCTACTACCAACAGAGTTTCTCTTGCCGCTTCAGGATATTCCCTGTCTATGATTCTATTCATCTTCGCCAGCTCATCCATCAGGTTTTTCTTATTCTGCAATCGTCCTGCGGTATCCACGATCAGAATTTCAGTTCCCTTTGCCTTTGAAGCTTGAATTGCATCGAATAGAACTGCGCTCGGATCTGCTCCTTCCTTGTGCATTATAGTTCTTATTCCAACTCTGTCTCCCCAGATTTTAAGCTGTTCTGCCGCTGCCGCTCTGAATGTATCTGCCGCCGCAAATACCACGCTTCTTCCCTCTTTCTTCAGCTTATTGCCTAATTTTGCAATAGTTGTGGTCTTTCCTCCTCCGTTGATGCCTATCATCATAATGACCAAAGGAAAATTCGCAGACAAAGAATTGCGCTCCCCCTTGTCCATCAGCTCACTTATTATATTCACAATACCTTTTCTGAGTTCCTGTGGCTGGGTCAAATTATTGTCCTTTACATACTTTCTCAGATTCTCCATTATGTTTATGGTAGTTTCCATACCTATATCAGATGTAATCAAGATTTCCTCAATCTCATCCATCATATCTTCATCTATCTTAGGATGCATGAAAATAGCATCGGTTATTCTCTCCGATAATCTTCCAAAAAAACCTTTTTTCTTTTCTGATAATAAAGCCATATTACCTCCTAATTTGTATACTCCTCCGGATCGTAGTCACCCATTCTTAGGCTTAGAACCTTAGAAATCCCTCGTTCAGGCATAGTTATACCGTATAAAGCATCTGCATGCTCCATGGTGGCTTTTTGATGGGTAATGAGAGCAAACTGAGTTTCTGCAAACTGTCTCAAATAATGTGAGAACTTGTCTATATTCTTGTCATCAAGCGCCGCCTCAATTTCATCCAAAATACAAAAAGGGGTAGGCTTGGTCTTAAGCACGGCAAACATAAGTGCAATTGCCGTCATTGTTTTTTCTCCTCCGGACATCAAATTTATGTTCTGAAGCTTTTTGCCCGGAGGCTGTGCAACAATTTCAATTCCCGATTCCAAAGGATTATTTTCGTTTTCCATTCTGAGTTCCGCATGACCGCCGCCAAACAGTTCTTCAAATACATTCTCAAAATTTTCTTCCACCCTGTTAAAGTTTTCCTTGAAAGAGCTTATTATTGTTTTGTCCAAATTTTTAACGAGGTTCTCAAGCTCATCCATTGCCTTCAGTACATCTTCCCTCTGTGCAGTCAGAAACTCATATCGCTTGCCTACCTGCTCATACTCTTGTATTGAGCCTATATTCACATCACCGATTTCTCTAAGTTCTTTCCGTATCTCTCTGCTTTCTCTAACTGCTGAGGACATTACAAAGTCCTTTTTTCTAAGGTCACTTGCCTGAGCATATGAAATTTCAAACTCATTCCATAACTTGTCCTTCATATTGTCAAGTTGTGTATCGTTTTTTGCTTTCTTGATCTCCAGTTGATATTTCTGATCTCTATAAGCATTGCTGTCCCGGTCGGTTTTGCTAATCTCATTTCCCAGCTCCCCAAGTTTAAGGTTGACTTCGCTTTTTTCCGAAGATACCTTATCGATCTTCTCCTCCAGTGCAGAAAGCCTGTTGTTTAGCGTTTCAAGCCTGAAATCGCTCCCTCCTGCTCCCTGCTCCAGCTTGGATTTTTCGGCTCTTACATCAGAAAGCTTATCAACTCGCTCCTCCGACTGTAAGCGAAGCGCCGAAATGTTTTCTTTATTTTTCTCTATGTCGTTTTTAACATTGTTTCGTTTCTCACGCCATAGATTCACATCTATTCTGGCCTCTGTTATCCCTTGATTTGCAAGTTCGACGGCATCTTTGCTTTCTTGATGCTGCTGCAAAATTTCATCCATCGCTTTACCGATTTTCTCAATTTCATATTCCGCTTCCTTGCTTTCTCTGTCAATTTTCAGGATAACATCTGCCATCTCCGAAAGATCTTTATCAATTTGTGTCGTTTCAGATTCATTCTTCTCTATGTTCAGCTTCAGTTCCGTAAGAGAGTTTCTCAGATATGCTATACTGTCCTTTACCCTTGCACATGACACTTCGCCCGTTCTCGTCTCTTCTGCAAGTTCCTTGGAAGCACGAAGCATTTTTTCCATATTGTCCACTGACATCTTTAAAGAATCCGATGTTTTATCTATCTCCTCTTCCTGTGTTTTTAACAGATTCTTCAGCTTTGAAATTTCGTTCTTTCTCTCCAGAAGATTTGCAGATTTATTCTTGTATTTTCCTCCGGTGACAGCACCGCTTGCATTTATTATTTCTCCGTCAAGAGTAACGAATCTGATGCCTTGCCCCACTTTCTTTGATAAAGTGATAGCGGCATCGAAATTCTTAACTACAGCTACTCTTCCAAGCAGGTAGTCGAATATCTTTGCATATCTGGGCTCAAAATTTATAAGTTCGGAACCGATTCCGCAAAAGCCTCTATCCGATGTGATATTACTATCAAAAACAGGTTTTTTGGCATTTATTGAACTTACAGGAAGAAATGTGAGTCTGCCTGATTGATTTACCTTCAGCGCTGTAATGGCCTTTTTGGCGCAGGCATCATCTGATACGACTATATTCTGCATTGCGGCTCCAAGGGCAGTTTCAACGGCAGTTTCGTATCCTTGAGGGACCTTTATCATCTCCCCTACAACACCCTCTATACCGGATATTCCACATCTCATAATGTACTTGACGGCATAATTGTATCCTTCAAAATTCTGCTCCATCTCCTCAATGGTGTGAAGCCTTGCTTCTGTTCTGCTATAGCTGATTTTAAGTTCTTCAAGCCTGCGTCTTAAAGAAAGTTCTTTCTTCTCCGATTTTTGCTGATTTTCAAGGTCGAGCCTTCTCTGCTGCAGAAGCTTTTTATTATTTTCCTCAAGTTTATTAAGCTCATCACTCTTTGAGTCAATATCCAGTCTCACCTTCTCATAGTTTTCCTTCAGCCTGCAAAGTTCGGCTTGAAGCTTCTCTTTTCTTTCTTCCAAGGTGTACTGATAACTTTTATAGCTTTTTGCCTCGCTTTTCTTCGACGCAGCCTCGCTGTTCAATGATATAATCTTCTCATTATTATCATCTATCATGTTGCTGAACTTGGATGATTCTCCGGTTACAGAATCATAAAAATAGATTTTCTCCTGCAGTCTGTTTTCTGCATCAGCTAAACTTTCATCTATTTCAGATGAAGCTTTATTCAGGATCTCGAGTTCCTTCTCACCCTTTGCAATAAGCTTTGCAAATTCGGAAACCTCTCCGCTTAATCTTTCTTCCTCCTGTCTGAAGTGAGTTAATTTTTCATGGTTAAGTCTGCTCTCACTGCTTATGCTGTTTACCTTGTCCTTAGTCTCAATTAGTTTTTTATTTAAATCTGTTGACATTTCTTCGAGAACTCCATTCCTTTTCTGAAGTTCCTGAAAAGCATCATCAGTCCTCTTTCTGTCTTTATTTATGGAATCAAGTTTATTTCCAAGTTCCAAAATATCCCCTGCGTATTCCTCATTCTTCTGCAGAGCCGCCTCTATATTTCTCAAGATAATATTGATTTCAAGGTCTTTGTAGCTTTCTCTGAGGTCAAGGTAACGCCTTGCCTTGATGCTGTCCTCCTTAAGACCGTCTATTCTGCCTTCGATTTCACCTACAATATCATCAATTCGTTCCAAGTTACTTCTCGTACTTGCAAGCTTTCGCTCAGTTTCCTGTTTTCTGGTTTTGTATGCAACAATTCCTGCAGCCTCTTCAAATATTTCTCTGCGGCTTTCCGGCTTGTTGCTTACGATATCCGAAATTTTTCCCTGCCCGATAATGGAATAACCGTCCACACCGATTCCCGTATCCATGATAAGTTCACGGATATCTTTCAGCCTGCACGGATTATCATTAATCAAATATTCGCTTTCTCCGGACCTGAACATCCTGCGGGTAATTGCAACTTCTTTATATTCTATATCTAAAATTCCCGTTGAGTTGTCAATTACCAAGGTAACTTCTGCCATTCCTCTGGGTTTTCTTCTTTCGGTGCCGTTGAAAATAACCTCTTCCATCTTGCCGCCGCGAAGTGCTTTCGGACTTTGTTCTCCTAATACCCATCTTATAGCATCACTTATATTGCTCTTTCCACTTCCGTTAGGTCCAACTATACATGTTATTCCCTCATGAAAATCTATGATGACAGGTTCTGCAAATGATTTAAATCCATGCATTTCCAGTCTTTTGAAGTACATTAAATATATCCTCCGTTCAATGCATCGCAGGCCGCATTCTGCTCTGCTTCTTTTTTGCTGTGTCCTGAACCCTTTCCCAGTTTCTTTCCGTTGCATTCAAGATGCACATAGAAAGTCTTATTATGATCAGGGCCTGTCTCTTTATCAATCCGGTAGCATATAACAGGCACGCTTCCGTCTTTTTGAAGTTTCTCCTGAACCAAAGACTTATAATCTTTCTCAAATTTTCCCGTCAGAACATCATGAATTATATCCCCAAATTCTCGGAGTATAAACCTTTCAGCTTCTTCATATCCTCCGTCTAAAAAAATCGCACCTATTACCGCCTCTGTAGCATCGGCAACAATAGACATCCTTTTTCTGCCTCCGGATTTCTCTTCACCCTTACCTAAAAAAAGGTATTCTCCAATGCCAAGCTTCTCTCCTACCTTTGCTAAAGATTTCTCGCATACTACCTTTGATCTTATTTTGGAAAGCTTCCCTTCCTGTAAGTTTGCCAACCGCTTAAAAAGATATGTACCGACTACGGCATCAAGATACCCGTCTCCTATAAACTCAAGGCGTTCGTTACAGTTAACCGAACTCAGCTTGTTTTCACGACAATAAGAACTGTGAGTAAGGGCAATTTTCAGAAGTCCTTTATCAATAAATCTGTATTTGATTTTCTTTTCAAAGCCTTCGCTATTTATCGTCATCACTCCCGTATTCCCGAACAAATTTTTCTATGGTACCAATAACATTTTCTTCTACATAAGGCAGCGCCTTAAGAATTGTCTGCTTAACCGCTCTTCCATTGGAGGAACCGTGCATCTTCAGAACAGCACCTTTTACTCCAAGAATAGGAGCGCCTCCGTATTCTATGTAGTCAAACTCCTTCTTAATTTCTTTAAGCTGGTTTTTCAGAAGCAGCGCCCCCAGTTTTGACTTGATATTTTCCAAGAACCTTGATTTAAGCTCCCTGAGAACCATCAACCCCATTCCTTCGGTGAGTTTCACTATTATGTTTCCGGTGAATCCGTCGGTAACTATGACATCGCACACCGAGTCCTGCAAATCTCTGGTTTCAACATTACCGATGAAATTCAATTTGCTGCCCGAGAGAAGACTGTACGCTTCTTTGGTAAGGGTCGTTCCCTTATGCGCTTCCGTGCCGTTGTTCACAAGCCCTACCCTCGGATTTCTTCGTCCAAGTACTTTTTCCATGTAAATGCTTCCCATGATTCCGAAGTCCAATAGATTCTTAGGTTTGCACTCTGCATTTGCTCCCGTGTCCACAAGCAAAGACGGCTTGCTTCCGATTACGGGATACACCGCACCTATGGCAGGTCTGTCGATTCCTTCGATTCGCCCGAGGATGAACAAGCCGCCTGCCAGAAGCCCGCCTGTGCTTCCTGCAGAAATAAAGACATCACCCTCTCCGTTTTTCAACATGTTCATGCCCACTACAATCGAAGAGTCTTTCTTTCTTCTGACTGCACGAACAGGAGATTCGTCATTTGTAATGACTTCGGCAGCGTTTACCACTGTGATCCGATTACCCCCATATCCAAGTTTCTTAAGGGACTTTTTAATCAGATCTTCATTTCCTATGATGATAATTTCATCTCCAATTTCCTTTGAGGCCTCAATTGCACCCTCTACAATAGCTCCGGGTGCATTATCTCCACCCATTCCGTCTAAAATAATTCTCATGTCTTAAATCTTTTTCTTTCGTTACTCTTATAAAATACGCCCATTAACTGCTCTAAAACCATCGTATGATGGTTTTAGAGCATATTCGGTAAACTATTTTGCTTCTGCTTCTTTTTCTTTTGCAAGTTCTTTTACGATTACATCAATTCTTCTTGCAACCTGACGGAAATCTTCTTCGTTAAATCCTCTTGTAGTCATCGGTGCGGTACCGATGCGAACACCGCTTGTCTGCATTGGGGAACGCTTATCGTTAGGTACAGCGTTCTTATTCAGTGTAATTCCGTTTTCGTCGCATCTTTCCTGCAGGTCTCTGCCGCTAAACGGAAACTTTGAAAGGTCAAGCAGGAATACATGGTTATCCGTTCCGCCTGTTACAACATTATATCCCAGTTTCAGAAACTCATCGCAAAGCGCTGCACAGTTAATCACGACCTTCTTTGCATATTCCTTAAATTCAGGTCTCAGCGCCTCCTCTGCACAGACTGCCTTGCCTGCAATAATATGTTCCAAAGGACCTCCCTGAGCGTAAGGGAATACAGCACTGTCAATTTTCTTTGCGAGTTCAGCTCTTCCGAAAATAAGTCCGCCTCTCGGACCTCTCAAAGTTTTATGTGTAGTCGTCGTAATAACATCAGCATAACCGAAAGGACTTGGATGAGCGCCGCCTGCAACAAGACCTGCGATGTGTGCCATATCAACCATGAAGAATGCTCCAACTTCCTTTGCAATCTCCGCAAAAGCTTTGAAATCGATGATTCTGGCATAGGCACTTGCACCTGTAAGAATCAGCTTCGGCTGCAATTCATGAGCCTTCTTTCTTACATCCTCCATGTCGATGAAGCCTCTTTCATCCACATCGTAGAACTGAACATCATAAAGTTTTCCGCTGAAATTCACTGAAGATCCGTGGGTTAAATGTCCGCCGTTATCAAGGCTGAGTGACAAAATCGTATCTCCCGGGTTAATAAGTGCCTTAAATGCGGCAAAATTGGCCTGTGAGCCGGAATGAGGCTGAACATTCACATGATAGTCCGTATCAAATACCTTCTTCCATGTGTCACAGCAATATTCTTCAAGTTCATCAACAAATTCGGTACCGCCGTAGTATCTGCCTTTGTTTCCTGATGTTCTTACATAAGGGTATCCTTCTGCATACTTCCATGACAGGCAGCTTCCGCATGCGGCTAAAACCGCCTCAGAACAGTAGTTTTCCGATGCGATTAACTCAATGTTGTTCTTCTGTCTGTTGTATTCCTTTTCTATTAAATCTGCAACTGTTGGTGATGTTTTCTTGATGAACTCAATATTCTCAATATTGTATCTGTTGTCATCTTTACCTTCTCTGTTAAACATTATTGATTGCCTCCTGTTTTAAAAATAAATTTATATTATCAATTATAAAAATTTTCTACATCATAGTATAGCAAAAAAAGCCCTGTCTTACAAGCTTTTGCCGCTGCGAATCCGCCCCGTAAAGCCTGTCAAATATCTGTTGAATACAGCCACTATTACAAACCCCAGTCCTATGGCAAGCGATATTACAAGGGCGGTAACTCCATTGGTACCTGCATCTTCATAATTTTGGTTTACAAGTGCATACATCATCTTATATAAGTTTGAGCCCGGAATCAATGTAATTGCCGATGCCGTCAGGAAAATTGTAGAAGGAGCCTTGTTTACCCTCGCCATTATTTCTGCGTATGCTGCAACAAAGATAGAGGCAATAAGGTTTCCGAAGAAATAACTTTGTACGAAATCATAGGCAGCCAGATAAATGCCCCATGTAAGCATGCCGCCTATGCCTGCATAAAGAATTTGTATCCCCTTTATCTTTAGAAATATCGCAAAGCCTATAGAGCCGAAGAACGCTGCCGCAATCTGTATGAAAATCTGATTCATAATACACCTCCTATAAGGGCAATCGACATGGCAAATCCGCAGGCAATGGAAGCTGCAACCATGAGCGCATTGGAAAGGCGCAAAAGCCCTGATGCCAAATCTCCTATAAGCATATCTCTGACTGCATTTGTCATTGCAATTCCCGGAATCAAAAGCATTATTCCGCCCATCATGATCTTATCACCGTGAACATTCAGACCCATGTGCACCAGTATAAGGGCGAACATTCCCGCCACAAAAGAGATTACAAAATTAAGGACAAGCTGGTTGTTTTCTCTCGGAATAAAAAATCTCTGAAGCCCAAACACAAGCATTGCCATAAAGACTCCTGCAACAGCATCAAAGAAGCTTCCCCCGAAAAATACGATAAACCCCGATGCCGCCAAAATATCTCCCAACATATCAAGCCAAATCGGTTGTTCTTTTCTTGACATTACCTCACAAAGCTTGCTGCTCATAGTTTCCACATCGGGAACATTTGCGCAGATGTACCTTGACAGGTCATTTAAATAATCCAATCTGTCAAAATTAACATCATTTCTTTCCATAAATCTTATATGAGTTATTATTTTTTTCTCCGGCGTTTCCACCGTCACCTGCATATTGGACAGAAGAATATAGACATTGATTCTGTCGCAGCCGTAGGCTTTGCACATACGAAATACGCTTTCTTCCACGCGGCTGACTTCACCGCCTGCAACGATCATTTCCTCACCAATATCAAGTATTGTCTGTAATATTTTATCGTAATCCAATCTTTTTTCATCTCCATTCCTATGATTTGACAAGCTATACATCCTAATATTCCTTCTATAGAATTCTATAGAAGGAATATCGTATCTAAATCGAATTAATTATTTCTCGTCTGATGGAACCAATAAGATAAAGCGATCCTGCAAACAAAATCACATCGTATTCGTCTCTCTTATCCATTGCAATTTTCACAGCATCTGAAGGTTTTTCCGCCGTCACCGAATTTCCTCCCGCAGCCACAATCTTACTCGAAAGTTCCGATGCTGCAAGGGCTCTTGGATTTGCAGGCTCGGTTGCAATATAATCTGAGGTTATACTCTTGAAAGTATCCAAAACCTCATCGACTTCCTTGTCAGCCAAAATTCCCAGTACCATTAGAATTTTTTCTTCGCCGAAGTTCTTGAGTATATTATTCTTCAGACTTTTTGCACCGTCCGGATTATGGGCGCCGTCAATAATTACCCACGGTTCTTCGCTTAAAACTTCCATTCGTCCGATATTTTTTGCATTCTTCATACCCTGACGAATTTCCTTTGAGGTAATATCGACTTTATCCTGCCTTCTAAGAAGCTCTATTGCATAAAGTGCCGTAACTGCATTGTCTGCCTGATAATCTCCCGCCATGGAAATATTAATACCCTTATACTCTTTATCCAGCACCTCAGCGCTGAATGCCAAACCCTTCATATCGCTTTTGACGATCTTGGGAACTGCCCTTGTGGCATCGAAAAAAGCTGCTCCCATATCTGTCGCCGTTTTTCTTAAAACAGCCTTAGCCTCAGCATCTTTGCTCCCCACCACCACAGGACAATTCTTCTTTATTATACCCGCTTTTTCATAGGCTATTTCAGGCACGGTTTCTCCAAGCCTGTCTGTATGGTCAAGGGAAATAGAAGTTATTATCGAACAAAGAGGTTCTTTCACTATATTTGTGGAATCTCCCCGTCCTCCAAGTCCAACCTCCAAAACCACATAGTCTGCACCCTTCTTCTTAAAAAAGAGAAAAGCTATGGCGGTAACTATCTCAAACTCCGTAGGGGATTCTTTTCCCTCCGAAACCATATTATCCGCCGCAGCGCAGACTTTGTCCGTTATATCTTCAAGTTCTTTATCTGTTATATACTCGCCGTCAAATTCAATTCTTTCATTGAAAACTTCAAGATACGGCGAGGAATATATCCCCGCACGATATCCTCCTGCTCTCAAAACTTCGTAGATATATCTGCAAACCGAACCCTTACCGTTGGTCCCTGCAACATGAATCACATCTAAGTCGTCCTGAGGATTTCCAAGCCTGTCCATCAGATCTTTCATTCTGTCAAGTCCAAGAACCGTGCCGAACCTCAGATATTCATGTATTCTGTCAATTGCATCCATTCTATTTTCCCGCTTTCTTTGCCACATTATCCAGCTGAACAATGACTTTTTCCAACATTTTTTGATATTTTTCCATCTTTGCTCTTTCCTCGGCAACAACCTTTTCAGGCGCCTTTGCGACAAATCCTTGATTTGACAATTTCTTTTCTACTCGTTCAACTTCTTTAATAAGTTTTTCCTTTTCTTTTGTAAGTCTTTCAAGTTCTGCCTCAAAATCAACCAAATCCTCCAAAGGTATGAAAATCTGGGCGCCCGGAACTACTGCCGACATTCCGTCATCCGGAGCGCTTTCAATATCCGAAACGAAATTGATATCTGTAATATTTGCAAGGTCCTTAATATAGCCTTCCGCAATTTTCATTCTGTCAAGATCATCTCCCTGAGAGAGAATAACAGCCGTAAGTTTTCTTGACGGAGCGGCATTAGCCTCGGCTCTGATATTTCTGATTGCGGTTATCGAATCCATGGCAGCTTTCAGAATCGCCTCGTCCTCCTGAAAATACCTGTTCTCAGAATATGCAGGCCAGACAGCATTAATCAGGTATCCGTTCCTTTCCGATTTTACATCTTTCTTAGGCAGATAACCCCATATTTCTTCCGTTATAAACGGCATATACGGATGAAGGAGTTTCAGCATGTTCTTTAAGAGATATACCAAAACTGTACGAACAACTTTCTTATCCTCTTCATCATCGCTCCACAAACGCTTTTTTACAAGCTCGATATACCAGTCACAGTACTCGTTCCATATTAGGTCGTATACTCTCTGTCCTGCAAGTGCAAGATCCAATTTCTCCATGGTTTCCGTAACATATTTCACAGCATCGTTCAGTCTGCTTATCATCCACCTGTCCGGAGCTTTCAAATGTATTTCAGAAATATCAAAATTATCATCGAATATGCCCTCTGCAAGTGGAAGGAACTTTTCGTTTTCATCCTGCAGATTCATAATTGCAAACCTTGATGCGTTCCACAGCTTGTTGGCAAAATTTCTCGAAGCAATCATTCGCTCATCCTGATAGCGCATATCATTTCCAGGGGTTATACCCGTAATGAGCATAAATCTCAAAGCGTCTGCGCCGTATTTATCAATTTCTTCAAGGGGGTCTATTCCGTTGCCCAGAGATTTGCTCATTTTTCGTCCCTGTGAATCCCTTACCAATCCGTGAACATAAACCTTTTCAAAAGGAATCTCTTTCATGGCTTCACAACCTGCAAATACCATTCTTACAATCCAAAAGAAAATTATATCATATCCCGTAACCAAAATATCCGTAGGGTAGAAATATTCCAATTCCGGAGTTTTTTCCGGCCATCCCAAAGTGGAAAAGGGCCATAAGGCTGATGAAAACCATGTATCGAGAACATCTTCATCCTGTTTTAGATTCTTACTTTTGCATTTTGGACAAACGGTAGGATCTTCTTCGGAAACTATAATTTCGCCGCAGTCATGACAATACCAAGCCGGTATTCTGTGTCCCCACCACAGCTGACGGGAAATGCACCAGTCATGAATCTCATTTAGCCAGTGAAGGTATGTTTTCTCAAATCGTTCCGGAACATGCTTGAGCTTCCCTGATGTTGCTGCCTCTATGGCAGGTTTTGCAAGTGTTTCCATCTTTACAAACCACTGATCTGAAAGCATAGGCTCTATTACGGTTCCACACCTGTAGCACTCTCCAACCGGAATGGTCAAGTTTTCCGTCTTAACAAGATAACCTGCCTCCTCCAAGTCTTTAACCCAGGCTTTTCTGCAGTCATATCTGTCCATTCCCTGATACTTTCCTGCATTTTCGTTCATGGTTGCATCGAAATTTATACATGAAATTATCTCAAGGTCATGCCTCTTTCCAACTTCAAAATCGTTAGGGTCATGGGCAGGTGTGATTTTAACTGCCCCCGTTCCCTTCTCAGGGTCAGGGTAGGAATCTGCAATAACGGGAATCTCTCTGCCTACGAGAGGCAATACGACTTTCTGTCCCACCATATCCTTATATTTTTCATCTTCAGGATTAACTGCAATTGCAATATCTCCGAACATAGTTTCAGGTCTTGAAGTTGCAACTACAATATCCTTTCCACCTTCCTTTGCTGCAGGATATCTGAAATACCAATACATTCCCTTCTTATCCTCGTGTTCCACCTCAGCATCGGAAAGAGAAGTTCCACAGCTTGGACACCAGTTGATAAGCCTGTTGCCTCTATAAATAAGCCCTTGCTCATAAAGCTTTACAAAGAAAGTTCTGACCGCCTTATTGCAGCCTTCATCCATGGTAAACCGTTCTCTCTCCCAATCACAGGAGTCTCCCAGCCTTCTGCACTGACGAGTTATTCTTCCGCCGTATTCCTCCTTCCATGCCCAAGCTCTCTTCAGGAATTCTTCACGACCTAAGTCTTCTTTTTCCAACCCTTCCTCTTCCCTAATCTTGTCCGCCACCTTAACTTCAGTAGCTATGCTGGCATGATCCGACCCCGGAAGCCACAGAGCCGAATATCCCTGCATTCGCTTCCATCTTGTAAGCACATCCTGCAAAGTCTGATCAAGAGCATGTCCCATGTGAAGCTGACCTGTAATGTTAGGCGGAGGCATAACGATAGTAAAAGGTTTTTTGTTTTTATCCACCTCTGCATGAAAAGAGCCGCTCTTTTCCCACATCTCATAGATACGATCTTCAAAATCTTTAGGATTATATGTTTTTGCTAAATTTTTCCCCATCTTAAAATTCCTCTTTCTTCTAAGTTATGTAATATGTTCTGTAACAAATCTCATTCTGCAAGAGTGTTAATTTGCCTGATATTCAGCTGATATTTTATAAAAATTCATCACTAAAAAAGTCCTCTGCAGCTCACTTGCAAAGGACGAAAAAACATTTCCGCGGTACCACCTTTGTTCCGGCATCATATTAGAAATCTGACTTTCGCAACTCTTAGTCACAAAACCGAAAATCTGAAATGCCGACGCTCATTTAGTATCCGGGCTCAAAAGCAACCTTCCCCTGCTGCCATCTCAGAAATCTCTCAGCCGCGAATTTCTCTCTCTGTAAAGTGCTTGGCAGGGTACTCCTCTTAATCTGCACCCTATTAAATTATTCACATATTCTATCATACTTTATATGTTATGAAAATACCCTTGTGCAAATTTATACCGTGTATTTCAATTTTTTAATTAAGGCATCCGTTTTCAATATTTCTAACCATTTTTTAGGCCGCCAAAAGTTTTTACACTCCTCAAACTCAAATTTAATCCAAGCTCATTTAGAGGTCGTCTTCAATGGCGCTGCTCTTTGCATATGCAGTAGATCTCGCCTCAAAAAAGTCTGTTTTCACCATATTGGCATTGGAATACTGAGAAACCCACCTCATAGTTTCCGGCTCATTCTCATAGCCTTCATACAATGTTCCAAGCCCAAGAGATGAATACCTCTGATTTCCGAGATACTTAATGTAATCTTCAACCATACTCTCGTTAAGTCCTGAAATATCGTTTCCAATCACATATTTGCCCCAGGCTGTTTCCTGTTCAACTCCCTGTTCAATCATTTCACGAATAACCTTCAAATTTTCATCGTTAAAAAGCTCAGGCTCTTCTTTTCTAAGTTCCGTCAACAAATTCCTGAATAACCAAAGATGGGTATTTTCATCTCTGTTAATATATCTGATTTCCTGTACGCTTCCCGGCATCTTGCCGTTTCTCCCAAGATTATAAAAGAACATAAATCCCGAATAAAAATATATTCCTTCAAGAATAAAATTTGCTACGCAGACCCTTAAAAAGCTTTCTTTGCTCTGGGTTTCCACAAACTCGTTATACAGCTCACCTATGAAGCGATTCCTTTTCAGCAGGTGTTCATCTGTTTTCCACTGATAAAGAATATCGTTTCTCTCTGTGGGATTACATATGGTATCAAGCATATAGCTATAGCTTTGGCTGTGTATACACTCCTGAAATGTCTGAATTGACAAACACAGGTTTATTTCATTTGCGGTTACGAACCGGGCTATGTTAGGCAGATTTGCCGATTGAACGGAATCCAAATACACCAGAAAACTTAAAATTTTATCATAAGCAGCTCTTTCCGCCGGCAGAAGATTTGGATAATCACTTTTGTCCTGATTCATATTTATTTCTTCCGGAATCCAAAAATTATTCATCGCCTGACGATACCAGTCTGAAACCCACTCGTATTTCATATTGTTGAAGTCGTTGATATTCGTTGTATTGAAGTTGATAAGCCTTCTGTTTCTCACATCTATATCCCCATCAGGGTTAAACAGAGGTTTTCTCATTATTTTTTCACTCATCTCATTCTCCTTAAACTATGCTGAACAGCTGTCACAATCATCCGGATCAAGTGCCTTTGATCTCACATAATACACGGTTTTAACACCTTTTTCCCAAGCCAGAATATATAAATTCAAAAGTTGACTCATCTTATATTCGTTGGTTATCCAAAAATTGAAGCTCTGTGCCTGATCAATATGTCTTTGGCGAATTCCGGCAGCTCTTACCGACCATGTCTGGTCAATATAGTGTGCCTGTTTATAATACCAATATGTTTCCACCGACAGCTCAGGCGCAACCCTCGGCAAAATAGCACCCTTCTTTTCCTCCAAAAAGAATTTATTCATTACCGGGTCAAGCCCCGCCGTAGTTCCGATCAGAATGGATGTGGAACTTGTAGGTGCCGTTGCCATTATCCAGGCATTTCTCATCCCATGTTCAGCTACACTTTCTCTCAGCTTCTGCCACCTTTCAGAATTGTAACCTCTCCGGCGGAAATATTCCCCACTTTGCCACTCGCTTCCATCAAACATACTGTATGAGCCTCTTTCTTTTGCAAGCTCATTACCGGCTTTCACCGCTGCGTATCCTATATCTTCAAACACTTTGTCGGCAAACTGAAGATGCTGCTCTGATTCCCATTTTATTTTATTTTTTGCAAGCATATGATGATACCCCGATACTCCAAGACCGACGGCTCTGTATTTGTGGTTTGTAAGCTTTGCATCATTTATGGGGTAGAAGTTCAAATCAATTACATTATCCAAAGCTCTCACAACGGTTGCTGTGATAGATTCAATCTCATTGCTGTCTGAAACATCTATGTTTCCAAGGCAGAGAGATGCCAAATTACATACCACAAAATCCCCGGGTTTTGTCTTTGTAACGATTACATCTTCTCCCTCTTCTGTTGTAACAGTGGTGCTTATAAGCTCCCCTTCACTCATGTTCTGGGCGATTTCCGTGCAAAGATTTGAACAGTAAATCATTCCGCTGTGCTTGTTAGGGTTCATCTTATTCACCGTATCGCGATAAAAGGCAAATGGAGTTCCCGTCTCCACAGCAGACTTCAAAATCAATCTTACAAGTTCTTTCAGGCAGATAACTCTCTTGGATATTCCGGAGTCATTTACACAGTCCCAGTACTTATTTTCCCAATCTTCACCGAAAGTATCTTCAAGGCAATATCCTTTGACCTGCATTATCTCATGTGGGTCCATCAGATACCAGTCCTGATTTAAATTTTCCTTTGCAAGCTTCCAGAATAAATCGGGATAACATAGAGCGGGGAAAACATCGTGAGCCTTCATTCTGTCATCGCCGTTATTGGTTCTAAGCTGCAAAAACTCAGGCAAATCCTTGTGCCATGCATCCAGATATACGGCAACTGCCCCCTGCCGCATTCCCAGCTGATCGACTGCAACCGCCGTATCATTCACCACCTTTATCCAGCGAACTACACCTCCGCTGGCACCTTCAAAGCCTCTGATGCTTCCTCCTCTTGACCTTACCTTGCCAAAGTACATGCCCATTCCGCCGCCGAACTTGGATATATCTGCAAACTTGGATACACTTCTGTAAATCCCGTCAAGTGAATCGGAAACAGTATCTATAAAACAGCTTGAAAGCTGATGGTAAGGCTTTCTTGCATTTGACTGTGTCGGTGTTGCCATAGTCACCTTATGAAGACTCATCATGTCATAGAATTTCTTTACCCATCCCAACCTGTCCTTCTCTTCGTTCATGGCAAGGTGCATTGCAATGCCCATGTACATTTCCTGAGGAGATTCTAAAACAACATGGGAGTGGTTATGAATCAAATATCTGTTAATGAGAAGATCAAGTCCCGCATAGGTATAAAGATTATTTCTCTCCATGACCATCATAGCTTCTATTTCTTCAACCTCTTTTTTGCTATAGTTTTCGAGTATATACCTGCCGTACAGACCTTCCGCCGTCAAATAGCGCAGCTTTTCGTAAAAAGAAGTTATTCCCAAAGTTTCCTCTGTCTTTCTCAGTCCTCTGCTAAAAGAATAATAGAGAAGTCTTCCTGCAATCTTTTCCCAGCAAGGTTCCTCCTGTGTAGTGAGTTCCGCCGCAGACTTTGTCAAAAGCTCAAGTCTTTCCTCAAGGTTCAAATCATGCTTATGCATGGAAATATACTTTGCCTCAAGTCTTCCCATATCATAACCCATATAACTGTCCTGTATATCCGCAAGTACAAAGGCAAGCTTTCCATCTCCGATTGCATCTGACAGTGTTTCTCTGATTCTGCGCATTTCCGCTCTTTTTTCACGGTAAAGAATATAGCTCTTTGCCGCGTTATAACAGCCGCTCTCCATCATTACCTGTTCCACGACATCCTGAATTTCCTCAACTTCCGCCTTATCTCTATCTTCAAATCTTGCTTCCACCTTAATAAGCAAATCATTGATTTTCTTGTCATCGTAAGATTCTCCCACAGAGTCAAAGGCTTTGCTTATTGCCCTCGTTATTTTCTCGGAAATATACGGCTGCTGCGCCATACTTCTCTTTATAATAGTCTTCATAAAAATCTCCATTCCGCCACCCCTTGTCAGGCGGCACAAATAGCAGTAAAAGTTTTGCCTTATCTACTTTCTTTCACACTAATTCCCAAATAAAAAATCGAATATTTCACACTGCAAAGGGTGAAATCCTCGCATAAAAACAGCACATATAGATATGCTTTTCATTTATACCCCTATATGTGCTAAATTATCTTAAATTAATTATATTTTTTATATGTTTTTTAATCCGGATTTTTAACGGTAGTTTTTCCCGTCTAAAACAGCCTTTATAAGTTGAGTTTTTTCGTTATATACAAGTTTAAGAGAGAAGAATCCACTTTTCTCATCAAGCAGCTTCAGAAAGATTTTGTCTCCTTCCCAAAGGTCAAGCTTCATTACATCTTTTTTGGGAATCCATTCTAAAACACCTTCATCACAGGGTTTCGGCTCTCCTTTCACATTTTCTCCTGTGAACAGGTGCATATACTCCACAACTTCCTCTCCCAAAGCTCCATAGACAAAGGTAACGATACCTCTAAAGGAGTAATCTGTAAGCTTGTATCCGGTTTCTTCTCCGACCTCCCGTACCAAACACTCCTCCGGACTTTCACCCTCCTCAAAGTGACCTCCTACCCCTATCCATTTGTCTTTATTTATGTCATTTTCTTTTTTAACTCTGTGAAGCATCAGATATTTATCATCCCTCTGAATGTAACAGAGTGTACTCATCCTTGTTTTTTTCATAATTAAACTCACCTGTATTTTCAGCTTCCAATGTTATAATGTCCAGTCTATAGGCTTTTGCCCTTTCGCCTTGAGAAATTCGTTGGTCCTTGAGAAATACCTTCCTCCAAAGAATCCTCCGTGGGCTGAAAGGGGACTTGGATGAACTCCCTCTATTATGCAGTGCTTTCTGCCGTCGATTAATTTTTTCTTCGCCCTTGCAGGATTTCCCCATAGAATAAATACCATCGGTTTTTCTCTCTGATTCAGAAGCTCGATTACCCTGTCTGTCAGAATCTCCCATCCTTTATTTCTATGGGAGCCTGCCTGACCTGCCCGTACCGTTAGAGATGTATTCAAAAGCATTACGCCCTCTTCTGCCCATTTTTCTAAGCATCCGCTCTTTGGAATCTGAAGTTTTTTCCCGTATGCCTGCTCCATGTCGCCTGCCAACTCCTTAAAAATATTTTGAAGAGACGGCGGCTGAGGAACACCTTCAGGTACGGAAAAAGAAAGGCCGTGAGCCTGTCCTTCCCCGTGATACGGATCCTGCCCCAAAATAAGGCATTTAGCATTTTCATAAGGCGTTGCCTTGAATGCATTGAAAATGCTGTACATGTCCGGGTAAATCCTCCTTGTCGCATATTCTTTTTTTAAAAATTCTCTTAGCTTCAGATAATATTCTTTCTTAAATTCTTCCCTCAATATTTCGTCCCAGCTGTTTCCAATGTTAACCATACTAAAATCCACCTACCCTTAAAAAAATCACTACCAAAACAGTTATTGAAATTTCTGAACTCCCATAAAATCAATCTCTCTTATAGACTCTCTCGCCCTTTACATAGGTCTCTTCGACATTTATTTCATCTATTTGCATAGGATTTATTTCAAAAATATCATCTGAAAGAACGATAAAACTTGCATCATAGCCTTCCTTGATCATTCCCAAATTGATAATGCCGGAAACTTCGGCAGCTTCCTTTGTATAAAGCCTTATTGCAGTCTCCACATCCACTCTATGCTCCTGCCCTATATCTGTGCCGTCCCATGCAAATCTTGTTACAGCTGACTTCAAATTTGAAAACGGATCTGACGGAACCGCCCATGAGGTGGCAGGTGCATCTGTGGAAAAACACATTTTCACGCCGCTGTCAAGGATAGATTTGAAAGGGTACAATTTCTTCAATCTGTCTTTTCCAAGGTTCTTAACATATGTCTCTATTTCACAATATGCAAATATCGGTTGACATACAAATGCAAAACCTCTTTCTCCCGCCATCTTCATGGCTTCCCCGTCCGGCTCCGTCAAATGTTCCAGCCTCAAACGGGGAATACCCCCCGGGCAGCCCCGAAGCTTAATCGTGCTGCACAAATACTCTTCATCGCGGCACCTATCGATAACTCTGTCTATGGCACGACCTCCCATGGCGTGAACGGAAATCTGGCAATCATTTTCCTTTGCAAAAGAAATCGCCTTATCCATACTTTCATCTGAATAAACGGAAATTCCGCAATCCTCCGTATTCAAATAAGGCTCTTTCAGCCATGCGGTTTTTCCTGATATACTTCCGTCTCCGATAAGCTTAATTCCTGCTATTCTAATGTCACTGTCAAAAGAAATTTCTTCCTTACTTATCTTAAAGTCCTCTTCATTCATAAAGTAGTCCCACATGTAGTACAAAGAAACTCTTTGGCTAAAGCCCCTTTTCCTTGCCTCTTTGTACAGATGGTAATTGCCTCCGGGATGAAGATTTCCCATGTCTGCAACCGCGACGATTCCCTGAGATGACAGAATTTTGCCTAAGTCAACCAGCGCCGCAACTCTATCCTCATCAGTTTTTCGGGGCATAAAAGGAATAACCATGTCTCTGGCATTTTCCATCAGAATACCGTTCGGTTCACCCTTTTCATCCCTGCCAAGCTTTCCGCCCGGAGAGTCTTTTGTTTCCCTTGTTATTCCTGCGATTTCAAGAGCTTTGCTGTTGACACATCTGATATGCTCGCAGCTTCTGACTAAAAATACAGGATTATCCGGCGCGCCCTTATCTAAATCATATTTCGTAGGGCTTCTTCCTTCGTCATACTTTCCTTCATCGTAACCCCAGCCCAAAATCCATTCCCCCGGCTGAAGCTTTTTGGCTGCCTTTGAAATCTCCGCAACCAGATCCTTGATAGAATTTATGTTAGGCGGCAAACATGCAATCTGCCTGCTGTAGTCTGCCAGCATCAAAGGATGCATATGAGCATCCACAAATCCTGAAATCACCGTTTTACCCTTGAGATCCACCAACTCATCTGCTTCCTCTGCAATTTCCCGGGTTCTGCCCGTCTTAATTATTTTGCCCGATTCTGCAATAAATCCTTCAATAAAGCGGTTATCAATATCTGATGTAAAAATCTTGCCGTTAATATATCCTGTTTTCATTCGGTATCCTCTTAATCATTAGGTAGTATAAATGAATTTTTATTGGGTTTTGTGTAGTTCATCTCAAGCATTCTAACATGTGACAGAAAATCTTCATCAGCAAAGGCTTTTGCACCGTTAGGACAGACTTTTATGCATGCTTGACATTTTATGCAGATACCTGTAGTTTTCGTGCAGTCTTTTATATCTATACTCCCTACGGGGCATGCCTTCGCACAGGTTCTGCAATTATCACAAAGATCTTCTTCAGTTACAGGCTTTGCCTTTAGAAACTTCGCCGGCGTATTGTCCTCTTTTAGGGGTGTATAATATGGGGGGATTTCGGTATCCGAAGGAAGATTTATGTTTCCTCCCTTTATAACTTTACGGGAAACCGCCTCTGCAAAGCCTGAAACATCTCTAAAATCAGAATCCGAGGGTCTTCCTGCCCCTACAAGATCCGAAAAGGGATGCTGCGCTACAACAGCTGCCGCCGCTATAATCTCAAATCCGTTTTCCTGCATAATAAGTCCAAGCTCCGTTAAAGCTCCCCCGTAACTTCTGTTTCCGTAGCAGCACAGGATGACACATTTTGTCTTTTTCCCTTTAATCGATGCTTTGAAATCGGGAGCAATTTTGTTAGGAACTCTTCCTGCATAAACCGGAGAAGCTACTACTACAAGATCTTTATCGTCAAATTCAAACCTTTCTTTTCTCGTTTGCGGCTTTGTAAAATCAATTTCAGAAACTGTAATTTTCTCATTCAGATATTTATCAGCTTCCTGAAGACTTTTCGTAATTTCATTGCCAAGCCGTTTAGCAACTTTTTCGGTACCGCCTGTGGGGCTGAAATAGCATATTGTGGTCTTCTTAATCACTGTTTTCTCCTAACTTGAAATCATAACTTTAATTAAAGTCATTATCCTCCAGGGATGACAGAAAACGAAGAATCTTGAGGTCAGGTATTATCCAAAGAAGCGCCATGCATAAAATCAATACATATGGGATATACTTTACTCCCATTAAAGCTGTAACTAAAGCCAGATTCTCAAATACCAATGTTATTATGTCTTTTTTCTTCGTTGCACTTATAAATTTTTCACTTGGGAGACAGCCTTCACCGTGTAAAATCAGATAACTCAGCAGGTAAAAAGCTATAGATACAATTATGCTTAAAACCACATAGACCACCGTCGATGTATATCCGAAATCCGTTTCCTGAGTCCACCTTATACATAGAGGATAAAACGACATGAAAAAGAGCCAAAGCAAGTTAGCCCAAAGCATTTTGCCGTTTACTCTTTTGACCAGTTGAACCAGCTGATGATGGTTGAGCCAATATATGCCTATGATTGCAAAGCTCAGTCCGTAGGCGCCTATGCCGGGCAAAAGTTCAAGGAAACCGTCCCATCCGTCTGTCTGAGGGGGCTTCAGCTCAAGCACCATGATGGTAATTATTATTGCAATAAATCCATCACTGAAAAATTCCATTCTGCTGCTCTTCATATATTACCTCCAAATCCTTCCGCTACACTGAAAATGTTACTCGTATCCTACCTTTTCTTGATTTTCCGCAGACTTCAATAAGTCTTGCCCTTCCCTTTCTCCTGAAACTGATTAAATCCCCCTCCTTGATTTGGAAGTCCAAATCTGTAATTTCAATATGATTTACGCACACTGCTCCGCTTTTAATCCCGGCTGCAGCCTTGCTGCGTGAAAGCTTAAAAGCTGCCGAAACCACATTATCCAGCCTGAGGGACGCCACCGTATCTGAAACAAACCTTTCATTTCTTTCCGGTATCATCAGCTCGGATATATCCACAATTTCGTTGAAAATTTCAGTTCTTCCCGCCTTTACATAGTTTTGGCTTATGAAATCTGCAATTTCCTTCATGACTATAATATCTGCTCCCTCTTCCCCTGCTAAAATATCTCCTGTCATCTCCCTTTTTATTCCCAGAGCCAAAAGCGACCCGAGATAATCGCCGTGAGAAAGTAATCTGCCGCCCTGTTTTCTCCTTACCCTTACTATTTTCAGAAGCTCAATATCCTCTTTCTCAAGGTACTGCGGCAAACACACCATCATCACCCGCTCTGCATCCTCATATCCGCCGCAGAAAAGAACCTTTACTCCGAAATTTCTTCTGTTTATCATGCTTCTCACGATGGATTGCTGATGGCTGTCCAGAAATTGAGTGTTAGTCAAAAAATTTTTATTTAGGCATTGCTCTATTTTGTCCTGAGCCTGCGCTATTATCATTTCATCTTTGTTCATATCAATTATTATATTATGAAAAAACTTCCTATACAACGAATTTATTAATATAATGGGAAATAAAATTATCCGTTTTTTTGCAAAAAACTCTTGAAAAATCTTGCATAGACATTCCGTACATGTTATAGTAAGTTACAAATCAAAAAAGGGAGTAGCTGACAGCCTTTCAGGCTGTAGTAAACTGCGTCAATACACGGTCGAATATGACCCGCACTTACTTTAAACGGCAAGACTTTTGCGATGGCTCTTTTCGAGTTATCCAAAAGTCTTTTTTATTAACAAAATCGAAAGAAGGAAAAAATGAAATCATTCTACAGCATTAACACAGATGAAATCTTAAAAGAATTTAATTCCTCCCTTTCGGGTCTTGATGAATCTCAGGTTTCACTAAACCGCGAAAAATATGGCGAGAACCGATTGGAAGAAAAAAAACAGAAAAGTTTAATTGAAATTTTTATTGATCAGTTTAAAGATTTGCTGGTTATAATCCTTATCTTTGCGGCGGTTATCTCCGCAGCTACGGGAAACTTTGAAAGCACAGCCGTAATAATAGGCGTTCTGATCTTAAACGCCGTTTTAGGAACGGTTCAGACCGTCAAAGCACAGCAGTCTTTGGATAGCTTAAAAAAACTTTCCTCTCCTTGCGCAAAAGTTATTCGCCGAGGAAGTAAACAGATTATAGATGCCTGCGACTTGGTCTGCGGCGATATTTTTACCCTCGAAGCAGGTGACATAATCCCGGCAGACGGAAGGATTATTGAGAATTTTTCTTTGAAAACAAACGAAAGTGCTCTAACCGGCGAATCTGAAAATGCCGAGAAAGAAAACATAACTTTAGACTCCGATAATGTAGCATTGGGTGATCAAAAAAATATGGTTTTTTCAGGCTCTCTGGTTACATACGGAAGAGCCACAGTAGTTACAACAGGCGTAGGCTCCCACACTGAGCTTGGTAGGATTGCAGGATTAATGAACGATACCAAAGAGAGGAAAACCCCTCTTCAAACTGCCATGGACAGCTTCAGTAAAAAACTTTCCATAGGAATAATACTGATATGCATCGTAGTATTTGGGCTCAGTCTTGGAAGAAGCATGAATGTCATGGACGCACTGCTGTTTTCTGTAGCCCTTGCAGTTGCCGCAATACCCGAAGCACTGTCTTCGATAATAACAATATCACTGGCCATAGGTACCTCCAGAATGGCAGACCAGAATGCAATTATTAAAAAACTTGAAGCTGTGGAAGGTCTTGGCTGTGTTTCAGTTATCTGCTCTGATAAAACCGGAACCCTGACTCAGAACAAGATGACGGTGGAATACGAAAGTCCTTGGAACGGGCAGCGCGAAGCTCTTTCTCGAGCAAGTCTTCTATGTAATGACACCAATATTGTAGATGACGAAACTGTGGGAGACCCTACTGAAACTGCTTTCATAGACTACTATCGTAAGAATCATGACGACTATGAGTATGTAAAAAAGAATTTCCCAAGGCTTGGCGAAGTTCCTTTTGATTCAGACAGGAAGCTCATGAGTACTCTTCACCCTATAGAGGGCGGAAAATATGTTATGTACACAAAAGGAGCGCTGGATGTAATTCTTTCTCGTACGGATAATCTCAGTGAGGAAGAAAAGGAGAGCATTAAAGATGAAAACTTCAGACTTTCAGACGACGGTCTCAGAGTTCTGGCATTTGCCCAAAAAATATATGAGAGCAAACCTGACCTATGTGCTTTGGAGGAATTTGACCTGTCCTACATCGGTCTTATGGCTGAAATGGATCCTCCCCGTGAGGAGTCTGCAAAAGCCGTATCCGATTGTATATCCGCAGGGATTAAACCTATAATGATTACGGGAGATCACAAGATAACGGCCTCTGCCATAGCAAGACGAATATGGATAATGAAGGAAGGAGATCTTGCAATCACAGGACCTGAGCTGGATAAAATGAGTCAGGACGAGCTCAACGAAAAACTTGAACACATATCAGTTTATGCAAGGGTATCACCTGATAACAAAATCAGGATTGTTAACGCTTGGCAAGAAAAAGGACATATTGTTTCCATGACAGGTGACGGAGTTAACGACGGACCTGCTCTTAAGAGTGCAGATGTGGGAGTTGCGATGGGCATAACCGGAACAGAGGTTGCAAAGGATTCCGCCTCCATGATTCTCACCGACGATAATTTTGCCACAATCATCAAATCTGTCCTCAACGGCAGAAATATATATGAAAACATCAAAAATGCCATTAAATTTTTATTATCGGGAAATGCCGCAGGAATTTTGGCAGTTCTGTATGCATCCTTTATGGCTCTGCCCATGCCGTTTACCGCCGTACAGCTTTTGTTCATCAACCTGATTACCGACAGCCTTCCCGCCCTTGCAATAAGCATGGAACCATCTAACCCCGCCCTCATAAAGGATAAGCCTCGTCCAAGGGACGAATCGGTTCTAAATGCGGCTACACTTAAGGAAATCTCTCTCACAGGTTTGTTAATTGCTGTTTCAACTGTCATAGCATTTATGATAGGATTGTTCGGAGGCGACGGACTGGGATTGGCTTCACAGGGCGGAGTAAATACCGTTGCCGGCTCCACCATGGCCTTCGGTACCCTTTGCCTTGCTCGTCTGTGGCACGGCTTTAACTGCAGAGGAAAAGAAAGCATAATAAAATTAGGGCTTCTGACGAACATATATTCAATAGGCGCCTTCATAGTCGGTGCCGTTTTGCTCCATATGCTGCTGTTGGTTCCGCTGTTTTCAAGCCTGTTCAATGTATCCATGCTCGCCCCTAAGATGATTGGATGGGTCTGGGTTCTGGCGTTTGCGCCTACCCTTATAATACAAACTTACAAATACCTCAGAAAATAATATATTAAATTATATCTAAACAAATATAGAGAAGGGAGAAAAGGATTCCACAATGAAAAACATAAATTACAAACCCCGCGGAATATGCGCAAGACTGATCAATTTCAATATTGATGATGACAATAAAATCAGAGATTTAAAATTTCTGGGAGGCTGTAACGGAAATCTAAAAGCTATGGCGATATTGCTGGAAGGTTCAGATGCAAAGGAAACTGCAGACAAGCTTAGCGGAAACGACTGCGGAGGACGGGGAACCTCCTGTGCAGACCAGTTGTCCAAGGCAATCTATGAAGCTATTGATTAAAGCGATTTTATTCTCTTCGGCAAGCCTTCTGTTTATTGTTCATCTCACACTCTCCGATGAACCCACGCTAAAACGATACTTTAAAAGGGTCAGTCCAATTTGGCTGACCCTTCAAACCGGTAGTTATTTCACTACTTTCTCCTCATAGTGTGTCATATTACTAAATAATGTTATCCTGTCTTTTTATTTTTTTGGTAGTCGTTCTGATAAAATCTTCTTTTCTCACGAATACATCACGAATCCTCTTATACACCGATAACTCTTGATTTAATTCGTTTATGAGTTCTTTGAAGAAGGTATTCAGTTCATCTTCGTCAGGCTCATGACCGAATTTTTCAGCCAGTGCTTCCATTTCCGGAAGTATTTGGATTCCAACATTTTCGCCTTCATTTGTTCTGTGCGGGAAAACCATTGAATCCTCAATAAACTCATTTTGATTAATATACTCTTCTATTTCTTCGGGATAAACATTTTCTCCCGTTGCAGTTACAATTACATTCTTTGCTCTTCCGGTTAAATACATCCAGCCCTGTGAATCTATAAATCCCAAATCTCCTGTATGCAGCCAGCCCTCTCCGTCTATAACTTCACGGGTTTCCTCAGGCATATTGTAGTATCCTTTCATGACATTTGGTCCGCGATACAAAATTTCTCCTATCCCGCTTTCATCCTGATTTATAATCTTTGTCTCTCCCGTAGATACTGTTATGCCCACGGAACCTGCTTTTTTGTAACGCTCTCTTTCCGCCTTTTGAGGGGTCCCGGAGATAAGCGGAGTACATTCCGTCATACCGTAGCCTTGCAGTATGGTAATCCCCATATCCTCAAAGTCTCTGTAAATCTGAGGTGAGATTGCAGCTGCACCTGTGATTACGATTCTGAGCTTCCCGCCCATCTCATCTATCACGGATTTGAAAAGCTTCCTTCCTGCGCTTATATGCATTCGTCTAAGGCGTCTGTTGAAGTTAAGCATATTTCTGAACAGCTTTTCCTTGCCCTGCTTTCTCACAGCCTTATTTATTCTTCCGTGAAGCATTTCAAGAACTCGCGGAACTACGATTATGACGGTATTCTGAGCTTCCTTCATATTCTGCGGTATATATTTCATGCCCTCGCAAAATGCCGTGCTTGCCCCTCTGTAAAGCACCAATAGCATTCCCAATGTACACTCGTATGTATGGTGAATCGGCAAAACTGACAATGTCTTATCCGAAGTTTTTACATGACACACCCTGCATACATCCATTATATTCGATGTAATATTTCTGTGGCTGAGTACAACACCTTTGGGTTTTCCCGTAGTTCCGGATGTAAACAAAATAACTGTCATTTCATCAGGGTCAATCTTCACATTATCAAAGGAACTGTCTCCCTTTTTCAGCAGTGCTTCCCCCTCCAACAGCAAATCCTTCCATAGCCTTACATCAGCCTTCGGCATCTTGTCCTCAATCTCGGAAAAATCTTTAACAGTGTATAAGGGTTTCATTCCCTCGCATGTCCTGTCTCCATACATTTCCATCACGATTAAATTTGAAATGCAATCTATATTATAAAGCCTATTACATTCAGGCTTTGTACAAAAAATGGTATCGCATCCCGAAGCTTTCAAAAGGTTCTCTATTTCCTTTCCGGAAAGTTCTTTATCTATGGGTATAGCAATATTACCGCTGTTTACGGCGGCAAGATATGTACAAATCCATTCGTAGCTTCCCTGTCCCATTACGGCTATCTTTTTACCGCCGCCATCTTTCATCAGTGTAGTTCCTATGGCTTTAACATCATTTACAAGAAGCTTGTAAGAAATAGGTTTGTAAGGCGCACCTTTCTTCTCTTTTACCCAGAACGCCGGATTGCTTCCATATAACTCAGCACTTTTAGAGAGCATATCCTTAAGTGTTATTATGTCTCTGATGTCCTTATACCAATAATGGTTAAACATGTCTTTCATAGTTCCCTCGTTTTCTCAAATATTATTAAAACTCTTTTTTCCATTACAATAAATCATTTTCACTCTATGATAAATATAACACATATCTCAGCACTATTACAGTGGTAACTTCAAAGATAAATTTATTACAAATCCGTTCTTATCTAACAAGAAAATTATATAACATTTTTAAAGAATTTGCCCTCTATTTTTATTTTAACAAAATATATCTTCTTTAAAATTACACATAAAATTCAACCGAGTTATCAAAATATTCGCTATTGACTTTTTTTTAAAAGCGTACAATAAATATACCATAAATAGGAAATGCCCACTACAAAGCAAAATGTGCAAGCGGATGGTATCACTCAATAATTATAACATCAGGAAAACATGGTAATTGGAATTACTGTGGACATTCAAATCCACGAAATAATCATCCTTTAAGCAGTATTGGGAAAAATAGAGCACGAATCATAAGAATTATATAAAAAGAAAATATGAGGAGAGAATAGATGAAAAAGAAGACTAAATTATACGGTATAAGCATACTGTGCATTTTAATCCTTTTGCTTTCATGGTTTGTGGGTTACAAATATAAGTACATCCACTACGATAAAAGGGATGTGAAGATACAGGTCTCAGAACCTTTGGATATTTCAAGAAGTGAAATTGATAAAATTATGAACACAATCCTGGATGATAGTAGGTGCAAAACCTCTTGGAACATTCAGCTGTTGAAGTTATCATACGAAGGCAGACAGTCCTACGACAAAACTCAGCAGCGGCCCGGAAAACCCGGAGAAGTAGTTATCTATGGAAAGGTGAATGCAACATCTGCCGAGCCTTTTCTGCACGAACATGGGTGGTGCGTTTGGCGGCTTAGAGAAACCGGTCCAAATAAATGGAAAATCATTGAAGATGCCCAAAACGGCACATAACAAACCATTTTATATAGTTTTTAATCATTTGAATTCATAATTATTCTAAGCTGATTCAATCCTATAGCCACAAATCAGGACACAAAAAATATGAAAAATCCATCCCGGTAAAAGCCGGGATTTTATTATGAAATTTTTCTTCGCCTATTGCAAATAGCAATTAAAATGGTATTATTTAATGTGGAAGTTTTCTTCATTTTTGCAGAAATCAACCGCTATAAATAGAGAGGAAGATTATATGAGCCTGAATAACATCAAAACAAAATTTACCGCAAAAAGAATATTAATCGGACTCTCGATTTTTTTGTTTGCTCTTTTTTTATTTAATGTTTTCCGAACAAATTCACAGGCAAAGGTTGAAGACAGCACTATAGAGGAAAACCTTTCTTTCATAAAAAAATATAATTTTTCAAATGTGGCGGATATGGAAAAAAAAATAGATGAAACCGGAGGGACCAATAATACTGCAAGAAAAAGCACCGGAATATCCAAATTAAAATATAAGAGCATCTTTGACGGCTGCATAGTAATCGGAGATTCAATTACAGAAGGTTTATCTGCCTATGACTTTTTAAATGAAGATCAGGTATACCATAAGATTGGTGCTTCTATCATGAAAAATTCCGATATGATAGACAAGGCGGCAAAGGCTTACCCCAAGGCAGCATTTTTTACATTCGGAATGAACGACATGGGAAATTACAACGGAAACGCACAGGCATTTACAAAGAAGTACAAGACCTGTATCAAAAATTTCATGAAAACAAGTCCCGATACCAAGGTCTTTGTAAACAGCATCTCCACACCTTCACAATCTGCAAGAAGTAAAAATTCAAGTCTCAAAAATTACAAGGAATTCAACGCCGAGATACGCAGAATGTGCCAAGCTTTGGACATAACTTTTATCGAAAACAACTACATTCTCGATGAACATCCTGAATATTACGCAAAAGACGGAATTCATGTATCACCAAGTTACTACCCTATATGGCTGAACAATATGATTTTGAAGGCAGGCTTATAATGGAAAAAATCAAACACAAAATACTTGAAATAATTGAATATCTGGGGCCTTCCGGAATCACGAAAATTGTTCTCATCCTGATTTTGCTTATTTTTATGGTTTCCGTATATTCCTCATCCAATGCAAAGGATATAGACCTTGACTCCTTGGAAGCTCAGCTCAAAAAGAAAACGGATATAAACAAAATGCAAAAATGTTCAAAACGGAATCTTATGCAGTTTATGGCTCTTGATTACAACGCATATGACTCCTTCATTTATTATAAGAGTAAGGAAGCCCTTGGAGTCGGTGAGCTTCTCGTAATAAAGGCAAACCGAAAGGAAGATCTGTCAGAAGTTCTCGATGCTGTGGATAAGAGAGTGGAAAGTCAGATTAAAACTTTTGAAGGCTACGGACCCAAACAGGTTATCCTTCTAAAGGACGCCATCGTGTATAAAAAAGGACAATACCTGCTTTACTGTGTGGGAAAGAATCCGGATATTTATCAGGAGGTGTTTAAAGATGCTATTTAGCAGCCTGCTTTTTATATTCTTATTCCTTCCTTTGCTGCTTTTGATCTATTTTGCGATACCCAAAAAGCATATATTTGCAAAGAATATAACTCTGCTTCTTTTCAGCTTAATATTTTACAGTTGGGGAGAACCGGTTTATGTATTCCTTATGATTTACAGTGCTTTTTTTAATTACTTCATGGCAAACTTAATAGGACAGGCAAGAGCCAAAGGACTTTCGGGAAAAAGGGATTTCATATTCACCGTTGCCGTAAATCTTATGATACTTTCTTTTTTCAAGTATTTCGGATTTCTAATGGATAATATAAACAATCTGTTTGGCAGCAACATAGGCTATACCGCCCTTGCACTTCCAATAGGAATATCTTTTTACACATTTCAGGCACTCTCCTATGTAATAGATATTTACAGAGGAAAGGTCAAACCGCAAAAGAGTTTTCTGAACTTCGCACTTTACCTTGCACTGTTTCCTCAATTAATTGCAGGACCTATCGTAAATTACAAAGATATTGAAACGCAGCTTTCACAGCGTGAAACAAGTTTGCAACAGTTCGGATACGGCTGTCAAAAGTTTTTATACGGGCTTTCCAAAAAAGTTATTCTTGCAAACAATCTCGGCGCACTTCATCAGTCGGTGATTTCGCTTACCGGCGATGAAGCCTCTGTATTCTCTCTTTGGATTGGAATTATCGCCTATACTTTGCAGCTGTACTTTGACTTCAGCGGTTACTCCGATATGGCAATCGGGCTTGGAAGAATGTTTGGATTTAAATTTCTGGAAAACTTCAACTACCCTTATCTGTCAAAAAGCGTAACTGAATTTTGGAGAAGATGGCATATCTCCCTGTCATCGTGGTTCAGAGAGTATCTGTATATTCCCTTGGGAGGAAATAGAGTCACCGTTACAAGACATATAATAAATCTTTTGATCGTATGGTCGCTTACAGGTCTGTGGCACGGTGCAAGCTGGAATTTTATAATCTGGGGCTTATATTACGGAGTAATATTGGTACTTGAGAAATATGTGTATGGAAAATATCTTGAAAATATAAAAGATGTAATGAAACACATATATACGCTTTTAATCGTGATAATAGGCTGGGTGTTTTTCTCAAGCTCAGACCTTGGAGCTGCCGCGGCATACTTAAAAAACATGTTTGCCTTGGGTAGCTTGGATTTTTTCAATATAAAGACGGCATATCTGTTGAAAACCAATGTAATTCTTCTTGTTATAGGCTGGCTTGTCGCCCTTAGGAAGCCTCTTGAAAGCTACGAGAAACTGTCAATGAAATATCCTGTTTTGGGAGTTATATTCACATTCGGAATCTTCATAATTTCCATATCATACTTAGTATTTAACTCCTATAACCCGTTTCTGTACTTTAGATTTTAGTCGTTAACAGTAAAAATTTGAGGAAATATCATGAAAAAATTCTCATATAAACAAATAATAAGCTTTTTATTCATAATTGTACTGGCGTTTTTCTTTCTCGGCAGTCTTTTTATGCCCGATAAGGATTTTTCTGAATCGGAAAACAGGTCGCTTCAGGAAGCTCCCTCTTTTTCCTTAGGCAAATATATGGAGGGACGCTTTGAGAAAAAATTAGAAAACTATGTAAATGACCAATTTCTCCTACGCGACAAACTTATTAAGGTTAAATCCGCCGTGGATTTGATGTCAGGCAAGGTTGAATCAAACGGTGTATACAAATGTAAAGATAATTATTTAATGGAAAAGCTCAACGCTCCGGAAGCACATTTTAAAAATACTCTGAAAGCCCTAAAGTTCTTCAGAAGAACTAACAGTGACCTGAATATGTACTTTTTGCTGGCGCCAAACGCAGCAAATATATACGCAGATAAGCTCCCTATGACCGTTACCATGTCAGATCAAAACAAGCACATGGATGATTTTTTCAATGAAATAATCAAATACGGCTATAACGGAATAGATGTGAGGGATAAGTTTGATGCTGAAAAGAATTCAACACAGTTATTCTACAGAACCGACCATCATTGGACCAGCAACGGAGCTTACATAGCATACAAACTTGCCGTTCAAAAAATGGATTTGAGTAAGGCAGTTGAATATAACGGGTACGCTGTAAAGAAAGACTTCAAAGGTACACTCTATTCAAAATCAGGCTTTGTAAACGGACTTGACGATGAAATAAAGATTTTTCTTCCCGAGAACTCAAAAAAATACAATAACTCCGTTATATACTATGCTGACACTAAGAAGAAAACCACAAAATTCTACGAACTTGATAATTTAAAAAAGAAAGACGCCTATACCGTATTTGGCGGAAGCAATCATCCTATATATACGATACAGACGCCTTGCGACTCTAAAAAGAATCTGCTGATTTTAAAGGATTCATATGCAAACAGCTTAATACCCTTCTTGTCACAGCATTATAGAAGAATCGTAGTGGTGGATCCCAGATACTTCTATGGAGATATAAAAGATATTATAGACTCAAACGGAATAGATGATGTACTGTTTCTATACAATGCAAACACCTTCTTTCAGGATAACTCCCTGGAAATGATGCTGCGTTAATCTGTCAGATACCTGTATGCTTTTGCATATACGGTATCCGCCTTTACGGTGTACTCCGTAAGCATCATTATCGCTTTTCTGTTCAGTTCTTCTTTCCGCTTTTCATCCTTCATAAGCCTTGTGTTGATAAAAACATTTAAGGCAGCTCCCTGAAGTGCCGCCTTGCAAAGTATAACGCCTACCCCCGCATCGCTTAACGCCACCTTTGCGCCTTTTATGGCAAACTCATTGCAGATTTCAATAGCCCTGCAACAATATTCCATTATCTCTATCGGTGCCGTACAGGCCATTTCCAAGGCATCTGCCATAATTCTGTCTCTTTCGGCTTTTTCTTCATCAGTAGAATGGGGAAGCTTATAAGCATTAACCAGAGGTCTGAATGCAGCGGCATCCTTATCCACCAGCTTTAGAAATATCATCTGAATTTCTTCCGCTTCCTTCATATACCCTTCAAGTTCATCCTTCACATCTGCATATTTTTCTTTGTTTACAGTAAGCGCTCCCACCATATTGCCCAGCGCCGTACCTATAGAGCCTGCAAGTGCCACCGCTCCGCCGCCTCCCGGAATGGGAGCGCCGGAGCTCAAAGCTTTTATATAATCCAAACAAGTAGTTTCCATTAACATAAACATATACCCCTATAAAATAATCCGGTTAATCAGAATAACCCTGTAATTTTTCCATTATCATCAATGTCTATATGCTCAGCGGCCGGTACCTTAGGAAGCCCCGGCATAGTCAATATATTTCCCGTTTTCACTACGATAAATCCCGCGCCTGCATTGACTTTTACATCTGCAATATTTATATCAAAGCCTTTGGGCGCACCTAAAAGAGACGGATCGTCTGAAAAGCTGAACTGAGTCTTTGCCATGCATATCGGCAGATTGCCGTAACCTAAAGTTTCAAGATGCCTGATAGTTTTGGATACCTTTGAATCAAATATAACATTATCAGCCCTGTAAATCTTTGTGGCTATAGCTTTTATCTTATCTTTAATCGATAAATTCGTGTCATATACGAACTCGAAATCTCTTTCATTATCAGAAACAAGCTTCAGAACTTCCTCCGCAAGAGAAATTCCACCTTCTCCACCCTTTGCCCATACTTCACTTAAAACAACATTAGCGCCTTTTTCCCTGCACATGGTTCTAACAAGCTCAAGTTCTGCCTCTGTATCTGTAGGGAAGGCATTGATTGCAACTACCGTTGGAATTCCAAAGACATTTGTCATATTGTCCAAATGCTGCAGCAGGTTTGGCATACCCTTCTTTAAAGCATCCAGATTCTCCTCATTCAAATCCTTCTTCTCAACTTCTCCATGGTATTTAAGTGCTCTGACGGTGGCAACCAAAACGCAGGCTGACGGTTTAATCCCCGCTTTTCTGCACTTGATGTCGAGGAATTTCTCTGCGCCCAAATCTGCGGCAAATCCCGCTTCTGTAACAACATAGTCTGCAAGCTTAAGAGCCATCCTCGTTGCCATTATCGAATTACAGCCGTGAGCGATGTTTGCAAACGGTCCTCCGTGAATAAATGCAGGAGTGTGTTCAAGTGTCTGCACCAAATTAGGCTTAAGAGCGTCTTTCAACAAAGCGGCAACCGCCCCCTGCGCCTTAATGTCTGCCACGGTAACAGGTTTATCGTCATAAGAATATGCAACAACAATTTTGGAAACCTTTTCTTTAAGGTCTGTGATATCCTTGGATAAGCACAGGATTGCCATTATTTCGCTTGCAACGGTAATTTCAAATCCGTCTTCTCTCGGCATTCCGCTCATTTTTCCGCCAATACCGTCGATTACGGTTCTGAGCTGCCTGTCATTCATATCCACAACGCGCTTCCATGTAACTTTTCTAACATCTATGCCCAGGCTGTTTCCCTGTTGAACATGGTTGTCAAGCATGGCGGCAATAAGGTTATTTGCTGCTCCTATGGCATGCATATCTCCGGTAAAGTGAAGATTAATATCCTCCATAGGTATTACCTGTGCATATCCTCCCCCTGCAGCTCCGCCTTTAACACCGAACACTGGTCCCATGGACGGCTCTCTAAGTGCAACCATAACATTCTTGTTAAGTTTATGAATTGCGTCTGCAAGACCTACGGATGTGGTGGTTTTTCCTTCTCCTGCAGGAGTCGGCGATATTGCGGTAACCAAAATCAGCTTCCCGTCCTCTTCATTCTCTTTCTCCTTTAATATGGAGTAATCCACCTTTGCTTTATATTTTCCATATAATTCAAGATATCGTTCATCAATTCCGGCAGATTCTGCCACTTCGGTGATCAACTTCTGTTCTGCTTCCTGTGCAATCTGAATATCAGTTTTGATTTCCATGAAAACCTCCTGTCATCATAAAATATTCTTTAAAAAGCTTTTTCTGTGAATAGGTGTTATTCCCCTTTCACTTATTCCTTCGTAGTGAGCTTTCGTTCCATAACCTTTATTTTTTTCAAAGGCATATCCCGGGTACTCCTTGCTGTAATTTATCATGATGGTATCTCTGTACACCTTTGCAATAATCGAAGCTGCCGCTATGGATACACTCTTGCTGTCACCTTTGATTATAGAGGTTTGAGGAATATCCACATTTTCGAGGGAAACTGCATCTATCAAAAGATGCTGCAAACCGCATTTTTCACCTGCAGATTCAATAGCAACAGCCATAGCTTTCTTCGTAGCCTGAAGAATATTCACTTCATCTATTATCTCAGGTCCCACAGTGCCTATGCCCCATGCAACAGCATTTTCTAAAATCAGATTATATAATGAATTCCTCTTTTTTTCACTAACTTTTTTTGAATCATCTACTCCAAGTACAGAAAAATCCTCCGGCAAAACAACACAAGCTGCCACCACAGGTCCTGCAAGAGGGCCTCTGCCCACTTCATCTACCCCGCCGATATATTTTATACCACGGTTTCTAAGCCGGTTCTCGTATACCTGCATCTCTACAAGTTTCTGCTTTTGCAGTTCTTCTCTTTCCGCCTTAGTCATTTCACTTCCTCTAAAGTTATCTTTCCGATCTTACCCGACCTGAATTCATCCATCACAGTTCTTGCACACCGTTCGTAGTCAATCCTCTTTCCCTGTAAGATGAATCCTCTCTTTTCGGCTATCTTCTCCATTGTGTCAAGCGGCGTATCTCCAAGGTTCTCAAGCTTATAACGCTCCATCAAAAGCCCGGGATAACTCTTCTTGAGTATCTCAATAAAAGAAAGCGCCAGATCTGCAACATCCAGTATTTCTTCTTTTATGCTGCCGCAATAGGCTAAATTAAGGCCCACATCCGGATCTTCAAACTTCGGCCAAAGTACTCCCGGAGTGTCAAGAAGCTGCATACCGTTTGAAAGAGTAAGCCATTGTTTTCCCTTAGTTACACCGGGTCTGTCTCCTGTCTGAGCGCTTTTCTTGCCTGTCATCCTATTTATGAGAGAAGACTTTCCGGCATTTGGAACTCCTGCAATCATCATTCTGAGAGGTCTGCCAAGCTTTGTTACTACGGTATTTCCGTGCATGCTTTCAAGTAAGGAATACAGCTTGTTTACGCCTTCTCCGCTCATACAGTTAAGTTCAACAGCCTTGCAGCCTTCTTCACTGAATTTCTCAATCCATCTTTTGTTTTGAATCGGATCTGATAAATCCTTTTTATTTAAAACAATTACTCTCGGCTTACCTTCAATAAGTCGGTTTATGACAGGGTTTCTGCTGGATACGGGAATCCTCGCATCTATAACTTCTATCACTACATCCACCATCTTAAGATTGTTTTGAATCAATTCTACGGTTTTCTTCATGTGACCGGGATACCAGTTTATATTTTTCATTTTTCCCCCTTATCTTCCACTCCTGCAATGAGGAAATAACCCCTTAAAAACAGAAAAGGGAACCTTCAGGTTCCCCATAATTATCTGTTTTCTCTTGCCTTAATCTTAGCAGCTTTGCCGGTTCTGCCACGCATGTAGTGAAGTCTGGCTCTTCTAACCTTACCTTTGCGAATCACTTCAATCTTCTCTACCCATGGCGAGTGAAGCGGGAATGTCTTTTCAACACCTACACCGGAAGCAATTCTTCTAACTGTAAATGTTTCGCCTATTCCACCGTTCTGGCGCTTCAAAACAAAGCCTTCAAAAATCTGGATTCTTTCTCTGTTTCCTTCTTTAATCTTGATGTGTACACGAACTGTGTCACCGATATTAAAGTTCGGGATGTCTTTCTTAAGATAATCCTGAGTCACTGCATCAATTGCATTCATGAATTTGTCCTCCTTCCCTCATAGACGCTCGTAAATGCCCTCGAGTATACTCTACGCACAACTAATGGCTAAATTTCAACCTTTGTGCTTCATTCATAGGAACGCCCGTACTACATCCACCATTATAACATAGCGATATGATTTTTTTCAAGAACTTTTTTCACATTCTCAGCATTTTCTATCTGTAAAAAATATGAGTTACTTTTATCTATTTACTATATTTAATTGCTTAATCGCCTTTTTAGCTGCCTCAACATCTCCTATCCAAGGCTCTCTGCCTTCTCCCCGATACATATACTCTTCTGCACCTTTCCCGAGGATCAAAACTATATCATCCTTCTTTGCCTTTGAAAGCCCCTTTTCTATAGCCGCATATCTGTCTAATATAAGACTGCAGCATCCCTTGGACTGATTTATTCCCTCAATAATCTGCTGCGAAATTTCTTCTTTCGACTCCGTTCTGGGATCTTCTTCCGTTACAATTACAAGGTCTGCATGTTTTCCCGCAATCTTTCCCAAAACAAATCTCTTGTCATGGTCTCTTTTACCTGCACAACCGAATATTGCATAAACTTTGCTGCCGACTTTTCTGATATTTTCCGCATGCTGAAAAATTTTCTCAAATCCGTCAGGTGTATGCGCATAATCTACAAGTACTGTAAAATCCTGCCCCTCGTCTACGACTTCCATTCTTCCCTCGACCTGAGAAATCTTTTCAAGTTTTGGAATCATCATTTCGATAGGCATTCCTGCTTGATGCATTGCGGAAATTCCGCTTAGAAGGTTGCTTATATTGTATTTTGCCACAAGATTTGTTTTTATCTTATACTCTTTATTACTGTGAACGAGTGTAAACCGGGTAAAATTCGCTTCCAGTTCCAAGTCCTTAGCTCTGTAGTCAGCCTCATTGTCTATTCCATAAGTTACAACCTTGCACCTGCAGCAGTTTTTCAATCCCTCAAAGCTTGCTTCATCATCGGCGTTTAAAATCGCCACGCCGGTTTCTTTCATGGTCTTGAAGAGAATTTTTTTTGCGTCGAAATAATTTTCCATGGTTTTATGATAGTCCAAGTGATCATAAGACAAATTCGTAAAAATCGCAAAATCAAAATCCACTGTAGATACCCTGCCCATCGTAAGTCCGTGGGAGCTCACCTCAATAGCCGCCGCTTTCATCCCACTTTCTTCCATTTCCCCAAGCACTTGATGGGTTTCCACAGAGTCAGGAGTAGTCAGGCTTGGAACTCTACTGTAGCTGCCGTACCTTACCGCAATGGTTCCCATATATCCACAGGGTTCATACTCTGAGAAAACATCACTTATTATGCTGGCAGTGGTGGTTTTTCCATTGGTTCCGGTAACTCCGAACACAGTTAATTTACGACTCGGTTTACCATAAAAAACATCGCATATTCTATTGAGTTCTGCGTTTATATCACTGACCTTTATGTATTCAACACCTGCAAGCTTTTCAATTTCATCGGTGTGAACGACAGCCTTTGCCCCTGCCATAACGGCTTTTTTCGCAAACTTATGCCCGTCTGCCTCAAGTCCTTTTATGCAAAAAAACATATCCCCTTCTTTTACTTTTCGTGAGTCAAGGGCAAGTCCTTTTATCTCTATATCATTTCCGCAGTCAAACAACTTGCTCAACTTCATAAAATCACCTTACATCTTCCTGTCTATGTCCATAAGTGCTCTTGGATGTGTCTTATCATAAACATCCTTTATTCGCTTTCTCATATGCTCAAAGTAAACCTGTGTTGCTATTATATCCTCATGACCCATCAGTTCCTGCAATGACTTTATGTCTATTCCGTTCTGCACCATGTGCATGGCAAAGGAATTTCTCAGAGTCTGAGGGGTAAGTTTTTCGTCAAGACCTGCCATTTTTCCGTACTGCTTAAGAATTTTCCAAAAGCCTTGTCTTGTAAATATCTCCCCCATATAGTTAACAAACAGCCAAGACTTACCCTCGTCTTCTCTGTCCCTTATCAGCGCCGGTCTGCTGTTTTCCAGATAATCCAAGAGCGCATTTTTCGCCGGTATCCCCATAGGGACAATCCTTGCCCTACCGTGACTTCCGCTGCATTTGACAAATCCCATATTTATGTTCACATCCGAGATTTCAAGTTCTATAATCTCGCTTACCCGAATTCCTGTGGCATAGAGAAGTTCAAGCATAGCCCTGTCCCGCTTTCCCTTCACGGAGTCATCAGGCTTTTCCAAAAGACGCTCAATCTCCTCTATGCTCAAAAATGAAATACCTTTCCTCGATATCTTAGGAGATTTAATTCCTTCCGTAGGATTTTCTTTTATCTTACCCCCTCTTATTAAAAATCTGTAAAATGCTCTTATTGAAGCAAGCTTTCTGTTTACGGTAGCCTTAGATTTTCCTGTGCTTTTAAGCTCCATGAGATAAGCTACAACCTGCGTGTTGGTTGCCTGAGAAAATGTCATAATCCTATTTTCTTTTAAAAACTTCTTAAAAGCTACAAGATCCTGTTTGTATGCAGATACGGTATTTTCCGAGACCCTCTTCGTCTTCTGTATGTAGGTTAAAAAATCATTTATTTCCATTTCCAATCTCCGTAATCATTACACTTTCTAAATTAAATAATCTGCAAGTTCACCCTTATCTATCAACGCCTTTACCATAAAAATACCGATTTGCGTTTTGGCATCTTCAATCTCGCCCAAGACCGCCATCTCATATAAATCCATTATGTGATGTTCTTCCAAATCGATTGCCTCATTTTCATCAAAGTCCGTTTGTCCCTTTGTCAAATCCGTGCAGAGATAAATATATAAAATCTCGTCAGAAAACCCCACAGAGGTATAGGTGGATGTCAAAAGCCTTATATCGGCTGCCGAATATCCGGTTTCCTCTCTAAGCTCCCTGAGTGCAGTTTCAGCCGGAGACTCACCTTTGTCAATCTTTCCCGCAGGAGCTTCAAATATAACTTTGTCCACCGGCTTTCTGAACTGGCGCTCCATTAAAATTTTTCCGTCAGGTTTAAGTGCCATAATGACCGCACCGCCGCTGTGCTCTATGACTTCTCTCACAGACTGACCGTTTCTGACAGTTACTTTATCCCGTCTGAGGTTTATTATTCTCCCCTTATACACATATTCGGATTCCAAAGTTTTCTCTTCAAAAATCATAATTTACCTTCTGTATCAAAACTTTACAATATTATAACACGGGTAAACCTATTTTAAAATAGGTTTACCGCTAAAAATATTCAAAATTTGCTATTTATCTACTTGATATATTTCCCCATATATTATATAATCATCTTAAGGTTATCCCCCTGATAACCTTATTAATCTCTAATCCCAATACCCCTTTTGAACAAAGTAGGCTGCACCCCTGTAGTCTATTTTGTTTTTTTATACTTAAAATCGGAGAAAAATATGAAGAAAATAGAAAAGAAAGTAAACCATACGATATATTCATCAAAGACATTCGACCTTTATTTTAAAGATAAGAATATAGCTGTATTTGATATAGAAACCACCGGTCTGTATCCTAAAAATGATCAAGTAATTTTAACAGGTATTTTGACCCTGTTTAGTGGCGAACCTGTAACTTCACTGCAATACTTTGCAAATAACATTGGAGATGAGAAAGCGGTGCTGAAAAATACCATAAAACTTCTCTCAAGGGCAGATTTAATTATAACTTATAACGGAGCATCATTTGACATTCCATTCATAAAAGAAAGGGCAAAACATCACAATATATCCACAGAGGGAATCAAAGCTATACACCTTGACCTTTACAATCTGGTAAAATATCATTCGGATATTAAGGAATTAATCGGCTCTCTCAGACAGAAAAATTTAGAGTTTTATATGGGATTGTCCAAAAGCCGTGATGATGAAATTTCAGGCGGTGAAAGTGTTAAATTATATGAACGCTATATAAGAACGCATGAAGATGAACTTGAACGGCAGATTCTGCTGCATAACAGCGACGATATACTCCAGCTTTCAAAACTGATTCCTGTAATCGAAAAAACGAACTTTCACAAATATATGTCGGGAATCGGTTTCTTTGCGGGCGAGTATATGATTAAAAAGGTTGACTTAACAAAGGATGGTCTAAACATAGTCTCAAGCCATCTGTCAAAGTCGTTTGACTATATTTCATTTCCTACGGAAGCATCTCCTTATACCGTAATGGCATCTTCAAGTACAGGAGAAATTGATATTATGATAATGGCAGATTCATCTGTTAAAAAGAGCCTGTTTATAGATGCCGACAAGCTGCTGGCAAATTCCTCAATCCGGGAAATAAAAAAGTATCCCGCTTATGAGTCAGGATACTTAATTCTTAAAAACTCCGGGAATATCAACTTTTTAGAGATGAACATTCTCGCCATGGAATTTATGAAAAACTTGGCCATAGATTAATTTACAATAATATTTTATCGGTAAGTTTGTCCATTTCCATGCTTCTATATTCCTCAATTCTTCCTTCATCAAAGGATTTTGCAAGCTTCGGGTCTATCTGAAGCCTTGCTGTATTTTTGATTCCATGCATAGCCGCAATTTCTTCAATGTTGCTTTCGCCAAAGATGGCATAGTCTTTATCGTTGTCAGGACAGTGGAAGTATGACATGTTTTCTACGATTCCAAGAACCGGAATGTTCATCATTTCCGCCATTCTGTATGCTTTCTCCACAATCATACCCACAAGTTGCTGCGGCGAAGTTACAATTACAATTCCGTCTATCGGTAAAGACTGATAAACGGTTAACGCCACATCTCCGGTTCCTGGAGGCATATCGACGAACATAACATCAACATCGCCCCATATAACATTGCTCCAGAACTGCCGCACCACATTTGCCACAACAGGACCTCTCCAAACCACAGGATCTGTATTATTTTCAAGAAGCAGATTAATCGACATGGTTTTAATTCCGGATTTAGACTTTTCCGGTAAAATGATCTCATCGTTTCCCTTCGCTTTATCTGTAATACCGAAAGCCGTAGGAATAGACGGACCTGTAATATCCGCATCCATAATTGCCACCTGTTTTCCAAGGTGAGATGCTGAAACTGCCAGCATGGATGTTACAGATGACTTTCCTACTCCGCCCTTTCCACTCACCACTCCGATAACTTTTTTTACTCGTGATTCTCCATTTAGCTGTGCCTTTGGAATTCCACCTTCTCTGCTGCTGCAGCTGCCTGACCCGCAGGAGCCGCAGTCATGATTACAATCTGACATAGTAAATCTCCTCTCTAATCTGTAACGACATCATCTATAGGATAATCAAATTTATCCGTTGGAATTTTATGGTCTTCAACCATAATTTCTTTGAAGCATAGTAAGCTGCACGGTATATTCATGCCCTCCAAATACCTGTCGTAATAGCCCTTCCCGTGTCCCAGTCTGTTTCCTTTGCTGTCGCAGGAAACGCACGGTATAATACCGTATTGAATCTTCTCTCTTGACACTTTCTGCAATCCTTTAACAGGCTCCAATAACCCATAAAAGCCTCTTTCAAGGCAGTTATCGTAATCTGTAATCCTAACAGCCTCCATGGTCTTATCGTCTATACATTTGGGAACTAAAACGGTTTTGCCGCATTCAAGTGCATTTTCGATGATTTCCCTGGTATCAGGCTCCGTATCTACACCTACGAAGCAAAATATAACTTCTGCATCCATGTAAGCTTTCCTCGATATAACCTTATCACATATGGATTTGCTGGCGTTCTTATAGTACTCCTCTGTGAGCAGTTTATGTTTTTCTTTAATTTCTTTTCTGAGCTTATTCTTTTCTTCTCTTATATTATCCATAACCAACCTACTTATAAATTGACAGTCTGCACATTCCCTCTGTCCTCTTTTATTTTACCCGCGAAACTCATTATAACACACCCGTATAGTTTTTTGAAAAAATAGAATCAATTTAACAATTTTTCATGCGTGCCTTGTTAAGCATTCTGCCGTTAATAACTCTGCTTAATAGCGCAGGCACGAAAAAAGCGGTGTTCCTATGCTTCTCCTGATGGAAGCGTAAACTCACCGCCTTTACAATTTCCTATTTAAATTTGCTGCCTGCAACACACCCTATGACCTCTGAGGTAAAATACCTTTATTTGCAGAAGCTGATACGCACATTAAGGTTTTCCTTAAAAGCAGGAAATTGGCAGGAAATTCGGCTCGTCAACAGCTACTGAAGCTACTGAAATGTAACCGCAATTTTATGGGATTTCTTAATATTTTTTAAGCTATAAGTGTACTTCATCGCTTTGCTCTTTCCATCTATAACGACCTTCAAAAGTCTATGGCCTGCCTTCGGCTTAACATTTATTTTGTAGCTTTTTCCGTATTCCACAGTTTTGCTTTTAGACACGGTTCCTGCACCGTATTTTTTCACCTCAATCTTATATCTCTTAATCGCTGCATCTGACTTTTTGATATAAATTTTATACAGAGCCTTTAGCTGCCCGAGTGTTTTTGCATTGCTGAATGCTTTTTTTGCCTTTTTAACGATAGAATGTATTTTGTTATTGTATTTAGGAGATTTTTTCATCTTCAAAAATTCACTTATATATTTTTCTTTTTGAAGTTTAAGTGCTTTCGCCTTTGTAGGAATCTTATTTAGATCTTTAAATAAAGTTTTTAAAACATCGTCTGCATCTTCCTGATACTCCACTTCATCTAATGAGTCCTTAGCATCGGAAAAAATTCCTTCAATGGTATCCCAATCAGAATCCGAATAATCCTTTTTTATATATCTCAAAAACTTCGTTTCAGCTTCCCGCTTTACCTCTGCCAAATACCCCGGTGTAATGAGATGCTTTGGATTACTGCCCTTCTCAAATATTATATCAAGCTTTGATGTGAATTTCTCAAGTTCCTTAATCATCAAGTCCATATCGTAACCGTTTCTTATGCTTTTTTGAAAATTTTTCAAAGCATCCTTTGCAAGTTTGGTCTTTACTTTGGCATTTTTGTTTTTAGCAATAAGTTTTTTAGCCGTTTTTTCTGAATGCTTTAAGATGACTTTCTTAGCCTTATTTAACTGCTTGTTTTCATAAATCCATTGCTCTACAGGGATTTCAACTCCTTCAATTTCTATAGATGTGATCCGTTCAAGATCTTCAGTCTTCTTTTCCGAAATAGCCTCACTTACCCTTACAAAATCTCTAAAGGATGTTATTTTCTTGACATCAGATTTTAGGCTTGCCCGCGCATCGCAGTACTTTCCCCAATAATACTCGTTATATACAGATTTCGGTCTTGACTTATACTTAAACATCTTGTTGATGAGCTTATTCATTTCCGACTTTTTTGTCGGAAGATCCTTGTATCCTCCGGGAACAATTTGCACTGTCAGTTTACCAAGTTCACCTAAATCATTCAGTAGCCTTAGTATATCATCACTTGGCAGCATACCTAAAAATGTCATCTGCACCAAGTCATCCCGAGTTTTTGCATTGTCGATTTTTTCATTTATTTCATTATTTATTTGGTTAATCTCATTCCACACATCCTTGGAATATGTCTTTATCTTGGGATCTTGAGTATCATAATCTTTAACGCTCATCCCCCAAATCTCCGATATAACCTCACGAACAAGATTCTTCGTGGTGCTTAACTCATCTTCGCCATTGCTTTCCCTGTACTTTTTATCAAATTTTTCTAATACTGCGCTTAATACTTTATTGTTTTTTATGATTTTTTTATTTTCATACTTTTTAACGCTCCCTGCAAAAATTGTGCTCGGAATCAAGCAAACCATTATTGCAAGGGAAATTAACATTATCAATTTTTTCTTATTCATATCATCACCCAATCACTTTACGACAGCTCTAACAATATTTGAATAACCGAAGTATCTCATAATTTTATTTTCTTTGTAAAAAGCTCTAACCCTATAATATCCGCCTTTTTTTCTCTTAACTGTAACTGACAGCTTATCCCCTCTGTTCAGCTTTTTCAAAACCTTGAATTTTCCGTTTTTCTTATCTGCAGTTTCTATCGTATAACCCTCTGCTACGGAGATTTTTTTCCATGACAACTTCACTTTGCCCTTCAGCGGTTTTCCCGTCAATTTTAAGTTATAGTCTTTCTTTCCTGCATACCTATCCTTAGCGACTATCAGTTTTTTTCTGACGCATAAATCACCGTAGTCATTTTCCTCTTTAGCGTATCTTGCGGTTATATACACAACTCCGGGTTTTATACCCTTTATCTCTCCCGTTTCTTCATTGATCTTTGCCACGGTTCTGTCGTTACTGTAATAGTGAACCTTGTTGTGAGCTATTTCAGACCCCTTCAGTTTTCCTGCCGACAGCAATGCTCTAAAGCTTGCAGTTTTCCCTACAGTCAGCCACTTAGGAGATTTTGTTATGGTTATTTTTTTAGGCAAAGGTTTCACGGTAATGTATATTTCATCCTTGATGCGCTCAGCCGACTGCGGATTGTCCGTTCCATCTAAAGGCTTTGCAAATGTGTATCCCGTAACCCTAACTTTCCCGGGCTTAAGTCCCTTTATTCCTCCCTGTTCATCGATATAAAGCTTATCCTTGTCTTCTTCTGATACTTCCCAGTACATCTCTTTGTTTGAAGCATCCATCGGCATTATATCAGACTCAAGTTCATAACTTTCACCTATACCGATTTCACCGTCTTTAGGACCTGTGATTTTTATGCTGTCAACCTTTACTGCAGGTTTAACTCTGACCTTGCAGGAAACTGTCTTGCCGCCTGCACCGGCAGTAATTTCCGTCTCACCGGAAGCTACTCCTATCACCCGTCCATCGTTATCTACCGCTGCAATATCTTTATTCTTGCTGGTCCATGAAAGTTTTGCAATATTAGTTGCCGGTCTGACTAATGCATCCAGAACCACATCATCGCCCTCATTTAAGCTGATCCTATCTGCTTTCATTTCAATAGAATCAATATTTGACGGCTCATCCTTTGCCCTTTTGGCGTTTGCCACGCATTTTTCCGCATCTATAAGTCCATATCCGTTGTATTTGTCAAACTCTGTCTGATTCGATGCACACATTATATTCTTAACGTTTTGCGGCGTTAAATCGGGGTTTGCATCCAGCATGAGTGCGGCAACAGCCGCAACTACAGGAGAAGCCATCGAAGTTCCGGACATTTTGCCATAGCGGCTTGCAGGCAATGTACTGACTATTCTTGCACCCGGCGCCAAAATATCCAGTGTGTCACCGTAGTTGGATCCGCCGGCATTACCCAAAGACCATCTTTTGTCATCCGATGCGGTTGCACCTACGGAAATGACTTCCTTCATACCTGCAGGTTCGCTGTAGCTCTGGCTGTTTTCATTTCCTGATGCGCCTACAAATACAACGCCTTTCTTATAGTAGCCGTCTCTTATAGCTTTTCCTTGAAGCCTGTCTCTGCTATATATGCCAAAGCTCATATTGATAACCTTTGCATTGTTTTCCACCGAATAATTTATAGCGCTTATAATATCGGCACTGGTCAGGGACTCTCCGTCTTCGCTGGTTCCCACCACCATTATTTCACACAGGTTATTTTTCTCTCCGGAGGCTACACCAAAGCCTCCTTTTCCGTTCCCGTATGTGGCGCCTATTATTCCCGTTACATGGGTACCATGCTCTCCTGCATCATACACAGCGTCTTTCTCTGTTTTATTTACGAAAGCCTTGTATTTTCCGTCTTTAAATTTGACATTAGCCTGCAAATCCTCATGCTTTGCATCGACACCCGTATCAATTACGGCAACCTTTGTCTTTGCTTTAGGCTTTTCTCCAAGTATTTTCCATGCCTCTCTTGCCTTAACGGACTTTATAAAATACTGGTAGAATACACTCTTTGAATCTGTGTAATTGCTATCGTCTGCAGTTTCAGATTTTCTAATCTTGTAAATATAGTTTGGCTGAACAGAAACAACCCTCCTGTCTTTCTGAAATCTTTCTATTGCTCCCTTCATCGAATCATCTTTCGATATTTTTACAATTGCAGCCTTCTCTTTATCATTGGCATCGAAGATTTCTTTACACTTTGCCTCTCCGGATGTTATCGCATCCTTAATTTTGCCATTGCTCATCTCATCATCATAAGATACCAGCAGTTCTCCTTTTACATATTTCTTCCCCTTCAAAAGTTCAGCAGCACTTTCAATTTTTTCGTTCACCTGTCCTGATGAAATGTTCTTCTGGTTATGCCCTGCAAAAATCATGCTTCCCTGACTGATTACCATGGAGGCAGATAGTGCAACGGCGATAACGGCATTTTTCTTTTTCATAATGTTACAGTCTCTCCATTTACTTCCATTAACTCCAGCTATAACTAAATCTTTGAATTATACATATCGCAATGATTGTGATAATTTTCACACAATTTCTGATAGGCGTCAACCCATAAGTTGAAAACTTAATAATTTTTAAGATTTAATAAAAAACATCCTATCAATCACCAAATTCAAATATTTGATAATTTTCAGGATGTATTTATAAATTCAGACCTAATATTTGCTATACACTGATTTTTTCCTCTACAGACTCCCTGATTTACAAACAGGTGAGAATACCTTATAGCAACAAAAACCGAAAGTTATATGTTCTTTTCCAGTACCTTGAGAAAATCTCTGCAGTTTTCAGGATAAATTTCTCCCATGTTGGCAATTTGGAAGATATTCATTTCATAGAATTTTTCTTTTCCGGGGTAAACTGTAAATCCGTCGGATTCCATATTGATTATGAAGTCTTCCAAGTTCTTATCTTCCGGCAGAAAAACCGATGTAACGGTGTTTGCCATCAGCTCTTCCGGAAGCAGAAGGCTTAGCCCCAGTTCTCTAAGACCGTTTCTGATTATATCGGCACACTCTTTATATCTTCTGATCAGATGTTCAAGTCCTTCCTCCAGTATATTGTCAAGAGCTTTATCCAGCGCCCAGAAAATATTTACATTGGGCGTATTGGGAGTCTGATTATATCTAATTGCCTTTTCATAATGTCTAAACAGATTTAGATAGACATTTCTCCCCATATTTGAGTTAAGCCCCTTAACTTTATCTTCTTTAAAGCATACTATAGCGCTTCCCGGATAAGCTCCAAGGCACTTTCCGCCTACAGTTGTGGCATAGGTAACATGGTTTTCAACTACATTTACATGCTGCCCGCCTGCTGCCGATACGCAGTCTACAAAATATTCTTTGTTGTACGCACCAGCAATATGTCCTATTTCACTAATCGGGTTTATTATTCCCGACGAAGTTTCATGGTATACCATAGCAATAAGTTTGACATCAGGGTTTTCTTTCACCGCTTTTTCAACTTTCTCCGGGTCTACCGCTGTTCCCCATTCAAAGCTGCAATCCACAAATTCTATACCATATTGGTTCAAAATCTGTTTAAGTCTGTCGCCAAATTCACCGTTTCTTATGAGTAATGCCCTATCTCCCTCATCAAAAACAGAAGACAGCACAGATTCATTTGCAGAGGTTCCCGAACCTGAAATTACTACTGATCTATATGATTCATCCGCATTAAAAATTTTTAAAGTCTTTTCACACAAACCCTTGTATAATACTTCAAACTCCCTGCTTCTGTGACATATATCGTAATGCATGAGAGCTTCCCTAACATTGGGAGCTGTATTAACAGGACCCGGACTAAATAACATGTGTTGTTTCATCTTTTTCTCCTTGTATAACTTTATAATTTTACCATTACATTTTATTCAAGTCAAACCGAAATCTCTTTCATTTTACCTGCAGGCTTATAACAAAAAACATCACAAATTCTTTCTGAAAAAAATATGCAAATGGTATATAATTAGGTATAGCTGTACTTAGTAAACAATCCGGTTTACATATTTGGGGAGGAAAAAATGTATAATATATTAGACTACATCTCTTGGAGAGGCGACCTCAGCTTCGCCATAAGTCCCTTTAACGATATTGACAATCTTGTATTAACAGAGCTTGCCTATGCTGCCATGGAGGAAATAACACCCGGCGTTGATTCCGATGAAGAAATAACTCTTAAAGAATTTGCATCTCGATATAAAAATATGAAATATGACCAGTCATATATGATCAACAATCCTGCTCCCTTAATCGAAAGCTCCGGAAAAAGCAGGCGATTTCGAGATATAAAATTGAAATACTATGTAAACGAAATTAATAAAGAAAAGAATGTTCAATTTTCCGCAGTTACATTCATTTTAGACAGAAATTCCTGCTATGTGGCATTTCGCGGCACCGACAATTCTCTGACAGGCTGGAGAGAAGATTTCGTATTGAGCTACGCAGATCAGAGCAACGGGCAGAACAAGGCTGTGGAATATCTTAACTATGTTGGGAAAAAGCTGAACATGAACATGTTGGTGGGCGGTCACTCCAAAGGCGGTAATTTTGCAGTCTACTCCGGTGCATTTTGTGATAAATCAGTTTCACAAAGAATAAAAAGAATATATTCCAACGACGGTCCCGGGTTCAATCAAAATATTATAGAAAAACAGGGATATAAAGAAATCTTACCGAAGGTAAAACTCATCATTCCGGAAGATTCCATAATAGGGATAATAATGTCAAATACAGAGAAAAAACATGTTGTCAAAAGCAGCGCAAGGGGAATTAGACAGCACAACCCTTACACATGGTCAGTTTTGTCCACAAAATTTGAGGAGGCTAAAGGTCAATCCAAAAGCAGTCTGCTCATGGACGAGGCTATAGACAGATGGGCTGCCAGCATGACCTGCGAGCAAAGGGAAAATGTTATATGTGCGGTCTTTGATTCTCTTGAATCTACCGGAGCCGACACCTTCTCAGAGCTAAAATCAAATAAAAAGGTATATTACAGAAAAGTCATAAAAGCTCTCTTTGCACTGAACGACGATACAAAAAAAGATATTATGACAGGAGCTGTAAACCTTGCCAAAACCGGAAAGGATGTTCTTTGGGAAGAAGCTCATAAATCACTGAACTCACTTATAAAAAACAAAGGCCGCTAAAAGCGACCTAATTTTTTTATTATGACTCATTTACGATTTTTCCCGTCATATGATGGATTTCAATTTCGATTACCAGAGTATGAGGAACTCCCTTAATCTCGTGTTCAAGTTCCTCAACTGTAGGAAAATACTTTTTGCCGAACCTGTACATTATATCGTAGCATTCCTCTTTGTCTTCTATAAATCTCACTCGTCCGAAAACTATAACGCTTTTAATATTTAACGCCCATTCGCCCTCTCGTCTGAAGCCTTCGTCATGGACGCAAAAGGAAACCTTAGGATTTGCTTTAAGGGCATCCACTTTATAGCCCTTTTTCCCTCCATGAAGAAATATTTTTTTATTTTCCTCATCATAGTAAAAATTAATCGGAAGCCCGTAAGGATAACCGTCATCGCCGTTAACTGACAATATCCCTCTCGGTTGTTCTCTCAGCACTTTTTCACATTCTTCAACTGAAAGCAGCTGCTTTATTCTTCTCATTTCTCTAAACATGTTTCAACCCAACCTTCCACAATTTCCTTTGATTCAGAGGCTTCAGCACCGTGTATGGCAAGGCCCTCCCTTATATCGGCATTTTCACAGGTTTTCTTAAGCCAGTCCAAAGTATTTGCAAGTCCGCTTCCTTCATGAGTAATAACAGGATATACTTTCTTTCCCGAAAAATCCAGTTTCTCAAGTTGAGTGAACATTGGCATAGGATAGGTTCCCCACCAGTTAGGCGCTGCCAAAATTATATTGTCGTAACCGTCTATAGACTCCAAGTATTCCTTAAGCTCCGGTCTTTCATCGTTCATGAATTCCTCTTTGCTTTCCTTAATGCAATCTGTATATTCCATGCAGTAGTCCTTCACAGTGTCAACATGAAACACATCCGCTCCCGTTGCATCCTTCAGATAATCAACTACAAACTCCGTGTTGCCTTTTTCTAAGTTTACAATTTCTCCTGCCGCGTAATTTTCTCCCCTTCTCGAGTAGTAAATAATAATGGTTTTTGACATTTCCAACCTCTCTTTCAAAACGCCTCCTGCCGCTTTCACATCTCCTTTATATTCGTACATGGGCATCATGGAAAGCTTAAACAGATTAGCCTCATGCTTTCTGTCTATATTCTCTTTCGTTTCCGGGTCATCGCAAATTCCTGTTCTGATATATCTATCCAGCGTTGCATAGGTAAATCCAAGATTTTCTTCATCCGTATATGGGGTGAGTCCATCAATAGGTACTTTATTAACAAGTTTATCAGGAAGTCCAAGATGGCTTCCAATCATTTTCACCTCACCTACGGTAAATTTGGACAATGGTGAAAAATCTCCTGCGGCATCTCCGTATCTTGTGGCGTAGCCAACCCAGTCCTCAGAAAGATTGCTGGTATTCGCCACCCTTCCGTTCATAGACTGTGCAACTGCATAAGCGGCAGCCATTCTTATTCTTGCCGGAAGATTTGTTATCGTCTGAGTCTGAATCCCGCATGGAAGCTGGGACTTAATTCCTTCTAAAAGGGCATCTACGGCACCCTTAATGTTGATTACCGAATAGCCTATTCCAAGGTGCTTAACCAAAAGCTCAGATGCATAAATGTCAGCTTGTTCTCCGTTTGGAAGAAGAACTCCGTGTACTCTCTCCTTCCCCAAGGCTTCCACACATAGTGCCGCCACAACGGAGCTGTCCTTTCCTCCGCTTATAGCCACTACAGCATTGCACCCTTTTCCGTTCTCATGAAAAAAATCCCTTATCCATTCAATCACATTTTGTGTTTCTTTCGCTGCATCGAAGTTTTTTTCAAACTGCTCCATTTTCTCTCCTCACATACCTATATATCATTTGCACTTAATGAAAACGGCAATGATTTTCTGCAAAATTCATCGTTTATTATCGAAAATTGTAACACAACTATTTACATTTTACAAATCAACGATGCCGGCAGCTATGTGAATTTTAAATGACTATTTTCTGATGTGCAAAATATAAAATAGGTTTTCAGCATTGAAATATTTGCCACATGAAAAAACTCCCAAACACCGGTAAGGGAGCTTTTTCGAGAACTTATTATAAAAAATATTTTAAAGAGCTAAATTATTTGCTTCCTTCACTTCCCTCAGCTTTTTCCTTCGCTTCAAGCAAGTCAGCATACTTTGTTTCTGTGATTTCATCCCAAATTTCAGCATTGTCTATGCCTATGTCTTCCGGTACAAATACCGGATCAAGGCCAAGCTTTCTCTGTCGTTCAAAGTCCTTATATACTCTTATAACAATCGGACTAAGCAGTATAATGGCAATGAAGTTAACCCATGAACTTAATCCCACTCCGATGTCCGCCATATTCCAAGCCACATCGTTTGAACGAGTTGCCCCGAACCAGATTATTGCGGTAAGAATTACTAAGAACACCGTTATTATCTTTCTCTGAATCTTCTCGTCTTTCTTTCTCAAAATATATGACATACCTGCATCTGTATAGAAGGCAAATGACATAAGTGTTGTAAACGAGAAGAATGTAATGGCAACTGCGATGAAAGCGGAACCAAGTCCCGGAATCCAAGAATCTATAGCTGCCTGAGTGTAGCCGACTCCGGGATCAACGCCTTTTAGACCTGATACTATCATTTCGGTGCCTCTTCCTGATGAAACATTATAGCAGCCTGTTGACATGATCATAATTGCAGTTGCGGTGCAAACCAAAAGCGTATCCACATAAACTGAAAATGCCTGTGCAAGCCCCTGTTTAGCAGGATGAGAAACCTCTGATGAAGCTGCTGCATGAGCTCCTGAACCCATACCTGCCTCATTGGAGTATATTCCTCTCTTTACGCCCCACATTACAGCCTGACCCCAAATTGCTCCAAATACGGCGTTCATATTGAAGGCACATGTGAATATTAGCTTGAACATTTCGCCAATCCTGTCGTAGTTAACCACCATCACGATAATCGCAATCACTATATATAATATAGCCATTACAGGAACCACAAGTTCCGCAACCTTTCCGATTCTCTTCATTCCGCCAAATACGATCAATGCGAAAACTGCCGCTACAACTCCTCCCACAATAACAGGATTAAATCCAAAAGCATTTTTACATGCATCAGCAATGTTGAACGCCTGAATAGTAGGACCTGTCAGACCGTTTGCGATTACAGATACGATTGCAAAAAGAACTGCAAACGGCACACACTTAAGACCTTTTTCTATATAGAAGGCAGGACCTCCACGGTATTCACCGTTAGTTTTAGTCTTATAAATCTGTGCAAGAGATGACTCTGCAAAAGCAGAACCTGCGCCGACAAATGCGATAACCCACATCCAGAAAATCGCACCCGGACCTCCATAGAAGATTGCTGTAGCTACACCTGCGATGTTTCCAACGCCGATTCTTCCGCCGAGTGCCATGGCAAATCCCTGGAAAGAAGAAATGCCCTCTGTACTGTCAGAACTCTTAAACAGGTATCTAAGCATATCCGGGAATCTTCTTATTTGAGGAAACCCCATCCTAACAGAAAACAATAAACCTGAGAACAATGCGATGATTATAAGAGGCAAGCTCCAAATATAACCGCCAATCTTTAATGTTAACTCTGCCATATTCATAATTTCATTCCTTTCATCAATAACCATAATAACAAATCAACATATTTATTAATTAATTATTTATTTATTTACGGTTATATTAATGCACAGTTTCAAAAAAACTCAATTAAATTCTTTTTGTTTGAAAAAAATTTAACAATCTTTTTTGTGTAAGGGAAAAAATTATTTGCTGACCTTATTGTAAAGTATGAGTCCCTCCATAAATTTAGATATATTTATTCTTCCCGGCGTGTTTCCCCTGCCCTCTATGTAGTTCATCTCATCTTTCAAAGATTTAAAGTCATACACATAATTTGCATAAACGCTGAACGCTTCGTTTTCGTAATCATCTATTCCTATTTGTGCCGCATTGTACAATCCTTTTTTTATAGCCCTTCGTATCCTCTGCTCCACATTTTTCACAGTATCCCCTGAAGTGGAAGCGATATCATCCAGAAGACTCTTTGTATAATCGCATGAATATTTATTCATATAGCTAAAGAGTACTTTTATGTCTTTCGTCCCCTTTTCCCCCAGCATTCCCAAGGTACCCAAGAGAATATCCACATTGCTTTCTTCCCCCGCAGCATCGGTTTCCGTCTCACCTTCCCCTGATAAGTCTTGTAATTCAAACATATTCTTTATGTTTGCCATCATATTTTTAATTTTAATCTTCTCCGCTATATTCCTTGCAACATTCTCCACCTCAATCACATTTACAGGCTTTGTTATGAAAAATTCTATACCGGAATTATACGCTTTTTGTATAATCTCCTTGTCCATCACCTTAGATATCATTATAAACGAAATATTGTTATTCCTTTTCTTTACTTTATTTACCAGCTCTATCCCGTCTATGCCGTCCATTAATAAATCGACCAAAACAATATCCGGGGAATCTTCCAGAATATCTTCTATGGCATCTGCCGGATCTGTGGAGTATCCTGTCACTGTGCCTAAACCCCTTGCATTTATAATTTTTTCCAAGGTTTTAACGGTTCCCAAATTATCATCTACGATGTAGTATTTCATAGTTCCACCTGTCCATTCATTCTGTCTGCTGACATTCATATAATTTCTTAGGAAGCATTATCTTGAAATTCGTAAATTTTCCCGGTTCACTTTCTATCTCGAGATTTCCTCCGAAGTTATTGGTGACATAGTCCTTAACTAAACATAGCCCCAGTCCTCTCATAATGTTTCCGGTTTTAACATCAAATTTTGTAGTGTATCCCTCCAAAAAAATATTATCATAATCCTCCTTGCTGATTCCATTCCCATCGTCAAGGACACTTATAGCATACAATTCACGGTTGTTTTCCACAATTTCTCTCACATCAACTCTTATATTTCCTTTATCTGATATGGCTTCAACCGAGTTTATCAAAAGATTTCTTATTATTGACATCATTTTAAAACTATCTTTTATATAAAAATCGGAATCAATTTTAACCTTAACAGAAATGTTATATCCCTTGGACCTTATCATCGCTTCTACATTTGACTTTTCCAATAAGATTATGTTTTTTATGGATATTTCCTCATCTCTCACATCGCTGAGATAGGTTTCTCTTATTACGCTCAAAACATTTGTATAATCCCCTTTTATCTCATGAGTATCCTTTGCAATATCAAGGACTTTATCAGACACAGATGTGGGGAATTTCTCATCTTTCATCTCTTGATAAAGGGAGTATGCTTTTTTCATGACCTCCTCTACTTCGGTAACATTCTTCTCCATAACCCTTATCTCATCTTCAATGGTGGATGCCTGCCTCAGAAGTCTTCTGTACTGTTCTTCGTATTCCTGTCTCAGAAGTATCTTTGAGTAATATTCAATAGCCACGATTACAGTCATGATAAGGGAAGTTCTTACGAATGCTATAACGCACAGATATGCCACCAATGAAATTTCCAAAAGGTTGCTGCCCACAATTAAACTTCTGGCTGTAATTTCCATCAGATTTGACAGAATATCACAAAAAAATACGACATACAAAAAATTGTTCATACTTCTTGGCTTACGAATAATATATTTGTATATCAGTGAAAAAAACACTCCGTAGGATAGAAAAAACACCATATCGGGAAGTATATGCGCTACGGAATATTGAAGGCCGTATCCTTGATATAATGTTACCAAAAGCCTGAACAGCGGCGAGAATATGCCTGATAGAATTGAAACATATATGGCAGATAAATCCGTATAACAGTAAATAAAAATCGTCATTACCATCACTGACAGCGCTATAATAAACCCATCCACCATAAAATTAAATCTGATTTGGGATGCAAGAGAAACGAACAAGGCAACTATAATCGTCTTTCTCAATTTGCTTTTATCCATAATTTTCATCCTTTTTCATTTTTTCGTCTTTTTATTTTTGTTCATCAATAAAGCATGTAGTTATCCGGATCACATTCAACGAATTCAAAATAATCTTCCAAGACATTATAATTAAGTGAATAGAACTTACCTGCCTCAACTTCCACTTCAATTGTTGCAGGTCCTACAAGTCTGTCTCTGAGTTTTCCTTCCTCCAAGATTTGCCAAACGGCAGAAACACCCAAAACATGATGTCCCGGCTTAAGATAACAGGCAGGCATACCTTTTTGATAGAATCTATGACGAACTTTTTTACCGTCAACCGATATGACTCCGTTCATATATGAGTAACCTTCCTCGTGTCTGTTTTTCACAAGAACTACTGCAATATTGCCTGTATTTCTCTTTCTAAAAAAAAATCCCATTAGTAAAAATCCTTTCTGCTTTTACACCCGGTTAATACATTTTATATCTAATCGGTACAATGTAAGGAAACTGTATTATCCGGCGTGTTTTCTAAACCTCAATTCCTTTTCTCGACTTTATTCCTTTTTGATAGTAATGCTTCACTTCTTTCATTTCTGTAACAAGGTCTGCCATTTCCACAACATAATCCGGCGCATATCTTCCCGTCAGAATAAGCTCCGTATTATTCTTTTTTCTCTCTATCAGTCCTGTAACATCTTCTTTATCCATCATTTTCAGTGAAACAGGTATAAATATTTCATCCAAAATGACAATGTCATATTTTCCACAGTCAAGGGCTTTGTAAGCCTTTCTTATGCCCTCTGCAACACCTTCCATATCCGTCTTGTTTACAGGTCTGTGAAAAATACATCCATTGGTTCCGTAAAGCTCCCATGTTATATTATCAATATCTTTTAAAATACTGACTTCGCTGTATTCCATCTGCTTTATAAACTGTCCGAAGTAAACATTCAAACCGGCGCCGGCAGCCCTAATCGCAAGACCTATAGCTGCCGTAGTCTTTCCTTTTCCATCTCCTGTGTATACTTGCAAAAAACCCTTTTCCATAACAGACATTTATCAGCCCTTTCATAAGTAAATCCTTATTTGAAATCACCACGGTTCCGTTCAATACTGATATTATCATAAACGAAATAATAATCGTAAAGTTATTATACAACATATCACAGGTCTTTCGCAATGCAGGTACATGAAAAAACAGGCAGTGAACTGATGCTCAAACTACCTGCTTTGTAATTCTTAATTATATAGTTTTTTTATTTATGTTTTCTTATTTCATTGCTGCCATTGCATGGTCCACATACATTTTCTGAATTCCCGAGATTTCTCCAAGACCATGAATCTGTGTCTTAACTGTAAATCCTGCTTTTTTGAAGCCCATCTTCCATGAGTCGTCTTCGTCTCCTGCCATATCGTTGTTAGCGTGGTCGCCTGCAACTACCATCATAGGACGAAGAACTACTGTTGTGTAACCGGCTTTCTTGACTTTTTTAATGATGTGATCCAATGATGTCTCTTCCGGTTCACCTTCTACAGTTCCTACAAATACATTCTTATATCCCAGTTTCTTTGCAACGGCCTGCATCTGAGTATAAGAAATCTTCGCCTCATGTGCAGTTCCGTGACCCATGAATACGAATGCCGTCTTGCTGTCTGCAGACTTAATGTCAGAAAGACCTTCTATCTTTGCAGCTTCCTTGGCCATAAGTTTCATAACCTTTGTCTTATCGGCATTAATCTTTGTCTCTTCCTTACCGACTTCTCCCAACAGTGGTGCTGCGTATTTAACCTTAATGTCGCCCTTCTTTTCTTCTATGACTTTCTTGAACTCATCGTACTCTGCACCATACATAAGGTGAGTAGGCTGAACAATCATTTCTTTAACCTTTGCATCTGCAGCCTTCTGTACAGCCTGTTCAACATTGTCAATCTTAACTCCGTCTCTGGACTGAACATGGTTTATGATAATCTGTGCTGTGAAAGCCCTTCTTACATCATGCTTAGGATAAGCTTTTGCTATAGCTTTTTCGATGCTTCCGATTGATGCCGCTCTGTTGGCATTGAAGCTTGTTCCAAAACTTACAACAAGGATTTCTTTATCCTTCTTAGGTGCTTTGTTCAAAGGATCGTCTTTCTTTGCATCTCCTGTATTCAAACCGTAGTAATCAGCTTCTTCTACCGCACTCTTTTCCATCTTGGACAGAGCATCCCACGAAGCCTTGGCTACCTTGCACATCTTGTCAGTGTTATCGTTTCTTTCCTGAACATAGATAGCCTTGATCAGGTTATCTGTAAGAGCCGGACTCTTCTGTGCCTTAACTGTTTCAAGTGCTTTTGCTTCTTCCATTCCTTCAAGGTCCTTAATCGTAGTGGTTGTCAATCCCTTTGAAGAAACTTTAATTGTTCTCGGATACCAAACTATGTTTGAAGCAGTCGTTCCATAGCTTCCGTCTTTATTTACTTCTTTCAGTTCAGCATCCTTTGCCTGCTTTGCATGTTTCGCCGAACGAGAAGCAAGTTTAATTTCCTTATCCAACTCATCAAGCTTGAAAGTATATGTCATATAACCTTCATCGTCTTTTACAGGCTTAATTAAATCGCCTTTTTTTGCAGCGGCCGCATCCTTTGGCGTTCCCAAGAACAAAGCATCATAACCTTTTCCGTTCAGGCGAAGGGTCACCTTATACTTGCCTTTAGCTACCTGTAATTTAACTTTTCCTTTGTCGGCATCAGCCAATCTGAACATTGTGCTAATCTTTGTTCCGCTTTTCAGCTCTGCCTTTGCATAGTAGCTGCCGTCCATATACTTAGAAGTTTCTTCTGTTTTTGACTCTTCCTTTGCTCCACAAGCTGTGAAGGCGAACACTACTGCAACGGATAGAACTAAAGTTAGTAGTTTAGTGATTTTGTTTTTCATAACTTACATTCCTCCTAATAAAAAAACTATAATTTACCCTATTATACATTGGTTTTGTATAAATGTAAAGTTTAAGAGAATGTATACTTATCTATCCTTAAGCGGCATTTTTAAACCGTTTTTACATGTTTTAAGCTGATTAATATTACTGAAGTATAACTTTCAGTAATACCGGATTATGATCTGCATTCTTAAATTCAAGATTGATATTTTTGCATGATTTCAGCTTCACATTCTTTGAAAGTATGTACCCGTCTATTATGTAGTATTGGAACTGTTTGCTTTTATTATTTTTAAGAGGCTTGTCCAAGGATCTGCAGCTTGGAATTTTATCATCCATCACAAACTGCCAATCTTTTTTGTATTTATTTGTATCAATTATTCCGGGCTTCCACATACCCTTTTTTATATTGTACCTTTTCATATTTGCCGACGAAAAAGTCTGATTGAAATCCCCTCCTGCTATCACATAACTGCCCTTTTTCTTCTCATCTTCCAGAACCTTAAACAGCTCATCGGTCTGAGCCTGTTTTCCCTCTCCGTCATCGTAGGCTTCAAGGTGCAAGTTGACGATGACAAGCTCTTTCTTGCCGCCTTTTAAAGGGATTTTGTTTATGAGCAGGCATCTCTTCAGATTACCCAGTCTCTCCGGCCATCCGAACGGAACGGGAAGCTGATTTCTGAATGCTCCGGCAATATGATATTTCGTCTGAATCTGGATTCCTGCTTCAACTTTTCCGATGGGCGGCAAAGGATAAGGTATAAAAGGAACCTTGTAGTTAGTCGCAAAGCTCCCTTCTGCTTTTCCTGCATTGGAAAACAGTTCTCTGCTTTGGTTAATCCCATACGACCTTCTTGAATTCACATCAACCTCCTGAAACATATTTATGTCGGCGTTGATTTTATTTATATTTTTGACGATATTTTTAAGATTTTCCTTCACTCTTTCCTGTGACGATGCTCTAACTTCTTTGCCTCCGTCAAGGAAAAAATCGGCATCATCTCCCAACGCACCGTATCCTATATTCCAAGACAGAACCGATACTTCTCTGCCTTTCTTAAGTTCTTTGAACCTTATCTTCTCTGAGACCGACGCCTTTTCATTTGTACTCCCGTTGGAAGTCTTAATTATTTCCGGTTTTTCCACCTTGCCCGGCTTATATTCCGTTGCGGTTAAATACGCAAATAATGCCGCCGTAGATAATGCCAGTAAAATAAACGCGACAGCAAATTCCAATAAAACTTTTCTTAAAACATGTACGGTCTTTTTCATTTTATACATTTTCTCATTTCTTCCGGTTTCTCATTCACAATACAATTAATATAAAACCGCTAAAACCTGTGAAATTCCAGTGTTTTAGCGGCTTTATCCTTGGTTGCGGAGGGAGGACTTGAACCTCCGACCTTCGGGTTATGAGCCCGACGAGCTACCAACTGCTCCACCCCGCGATATCATATTCTATTTTGAGTTGGTGCCGGCGACCGGGGTCGAACCGGTACGGGTATCACTACCCACAGGATTTTAAGTCCTGGGCGTCTGCCAATTCCGCCACGCCGGCAGAAAAAAATTGGCTCCGAGGGTGGGGCTCGAACCCACAGCCTACCGGTTAACAGCCGGTTGCTCCACCATTGAGCTACCTCGGATTACAATGTTCATCGTATCGACAACAAATATGATTATAGATTATATTTGCCTGTTTTGTCAATACATTTTTTCTATTTTCTTAAATTATTTACAGACTTTGCACATGCAGTCTTTTTCACACACCTATATCGTGATATAATCAAAGGGATTTATTATGGAGGTTATAAATGCTAATTGTACTTATCAAGGTTATATCTATCTTCTCATTGATTCTAATCGGATATATCGCAAATAAAACTGAAGTGCTTCCCGCTTCATCGCTTACCTATCTGACAAATCTGCTTCTGTATATAACATCTCCCTGCATGATAATGAGTTCGATATACTCAAACACATTGTCACCGGGTCTGATAAAATCCACCATAGAGGTGTCTATCGGATCGGTGGTTTATTTTATCGTCTCAAGTATTTTTGCATACCTGGCAATCAGGCTCTTAAAGTTTAAGCCCAAAGAGGATTACGGAATGTATATATGCGCTATTTCCCTTGTAAATACAGGGTTTATGGGGTTTCCTATAACTAAGGAAATTTTCGGAAACACATATCTTTATCTCATGGCAATTCAAAATATATTCCTGAACATATATTTGGTAGGCTTCACTCCAAGCGTATTGAATATAGGTCATAAAGTGAAAACAGGTTTCAAACATTTTCTGAAGTCCATGTGCAGCGTCATTACGCTCTCAATATTTGGAGGCTTAGCGCTGCTTTTCACGGGGATAAAACCGCCCGCCGTGCTTAATGACATCATAATTATGCTTTCAAATGCAACAATTCCGGTTTCAATGATAGTGGTGGGCATCCAGCTGGGTTCAAGTAAATTCAAAACTCTTATAAATAAGTACAATATAATTGCTACGGTAATTTCAATGTTCCTTATTCCTGCGGCAACATTTATTATAGTTGACAGCATGGACTTTTTAATGGTGGAAACTAAAGTGACATTGGTTTTCGCTTCAGCTTTTCCAACTGCGGTGATGGGAGTTGTCTTTGCAAAACAGTACAACAAAAACAGCCGCGGGATGGCGGAAATAGTTTCTCTCAGCACTCTGATTTCCATAGGAGTCATTCCCTTTGCGGCTGCTTTTTTATCGGCTTATTATAAGCTATAGCCTGTATAATAAGTATTCCGCTAAAACTTCGGAAAGCTTTATAAATTCTTACTTTACGACATTGAGGCTGTCAATTCCCCTTTTTCCTGCCTGTCCAGTTCCATATTGTTTTCCACAATAGTAATCTTTCGGCGGTATTTATTCTCCCTCTCTGTATTTCCCAAAGCCTTATACAGATCTGCAAGTTCCTTCATTGTCTCCACATTGCTCGGTGAAAGGTTCAAAACCTTTAGAAAGGCTTCTTCAGCCTTGTCCGGTTCTGATATGTCCTTGTATGCAACACCGAGATAATACCAAAGAGGCCACCATTTATTGAATCTCTCATCCTCTCTATAGGCTTCAAGAGTTTCTATTCCCTCTAAAAATCTGCCGCCTAAAACATGATTGTAGCCTTCCTCAATTCTGCAGGGTTCCCTAAGTTTTTCCAAAAGTTCTTTAACTTCTTTGCGCAGCTCGTCATCTTTTGAAAGCTCCATGAATCTATCCCATGTGAGCTTTGCTTTTATGTAAAGACCCATATTCAGATACCCAAAACCCAAGAAGTAAAATCCCATATCGAAGTCTCTTGCCATAAGTGTCAGATGTTCAAAGGCTTCCAGGGATTCCGCCTTGAACCGCCCTAAATACTCCTCTTCCTCTGAGCTTTCGTACGCATCCTTACATGCTCTCGCATAGCAGTAAAATCCATCCTTATTGTCAGGGTCAATCTGTATGCATGCTCTGAAAATAATGCAGGCATTCTCATAATCGTCCTTTTCCGCATAATCTACGCCCTCGCTCAAAAGAGGGAGAACAAAATCTTTCTTAAACATTCTCTTTATGTATGCTATATAGTTATCCCTGTATCTGAAATTAATGTCACAACCTATAACATAAGCCATGTTTCTTGCAATATTCAAAGTGGTCATGCCCTGAGAAATCTCACTTTTTCTGATAGGTACAGGAACTGCCGATAAAATGTCGAAAATCCCCGCCTTCTTCAAATATCCGTCCGAAAGTTCATCAAATAAAAATTCGTCTTTAACCTTTGAAATGAAATATTCGCCAACTCTGTCACTTCGCATTTCTTCACTCATAAATTAAAACTCCCATCCTTTGTTCATAAATCGCTTGGAAACCTCCGGATTCAAAGTTTCAAGCACATCCAATGTCATAAAATTTTCTGTTCTTTCCACAATCCCCCCATGTTCCCCCTCAAATGTGTTTGCAAATTTGTACATTATACGATATAGATTTTCTTTCTTATGGGAAACCATGTGGTACCCATTTATATAATAAAAATCTGCAAGGCGCTGATAAAAATCAAAGGGTCTTAATGAAAGCTCTTCAATCAAAAAGTCCAATGTACTCCTAAAGCCGCCTCTGTTGTAGAAAAGGTCCAAAACATTTTCAATCATCTTCAATTTTACCATGTCAACTGCAGAGACATATCTGTTTGATATTACCTCATAGGGCGCTTTTTCTCTGTACTTATACCCGTATTTTTCGGCATCTCTTCTAATCTTTGTGCCCTTCAGCATTTTGAGAAACCCCATTTGCAGCTGAGTAGGTTTTACATTGTATGCCTTATCAAAAGAATATCCGAAGGACATATAATTTTCATACGGAAGACCTGCAATTAAATCCACATGAACATCTATATTCCCCATATCCATCAAACGCTTTACATTGGCTAAAACCTTATCTGTGGTATTGTTTCGTTCAATTCCCTTTAATGTATGAGGGTTGGCGGACTGAACTCCTATCTCAAACTGAAAAAGTCCCTTTCTTGCTCCTGATAAAATCTTAAACGCCTCATCATCCAGCATATCGCCGCAAATTTCAAAATGAAAATTTGTAATCCCCTTATCCTTATCTATCAGATATTGCCAAAAAGAATTCGCCCTTTTCTTGTCATAGTTAAAAGTTCTGTCGATAAATTTAACCTGCCTAACATCTTTATAAATCAGATATCCTATATCCCTGCGCAGACGGTCTGAAGAAACCGCTCTGACCTTTCCATTCAATGAAGAAATACAGTACGCACAGCGAAAAGGACATCCTCTTGCAGATTCATAGTATGTAATCTTATCCGGCTCCACCTCCAAATAAGTGTACGGAAAGGGCAAACTGTCCAAAGGCGGAAGGGAACCCACCTCTGTGGATACAACGGATTTGCCCTCTCTATAAGTAAGAGCATCTACTTTCATAAAGTTCGGCTTATGCGACATGTATTCACGCATAAACTGGGAAAAAGGTTTTTCTCCTTCTCCTCTTATTATAAAATCAGCCCATGTATTTTCCCGTAAGAACTCTTCCGGCTCATAGCTTACCTCAGGTCCGCCCAGCAATATTTTCATGCCGGGTCTTGCTTTTTTCAAATTACCGCCAAGCTCCTTTATATGTTCGATATTCCATATATAACAGGACATGCATACAATGTCATAGCCTCTCCTGATAATTTCATTGTAAACAAAATCTCTGTCACTATTTATGGTGTATTCCTTAAGTTCAACGTCTATGTTTGAATTCATCAAAATACAGTAGAGATATTTAAGTGCCAAGTTCGTATGTATATATTTTGAATTTAGAGTGGTAAGCAATATTCTCATTGTAATATCCTCATTACAGCATCCTAAATCTTTCATCTTTCAGCATGCCGCTGTCTTCCATTGCCCTTCGCAAAAGTCCCATCATTTCCTCTTTATCATCCGGCAGGTTTCCTCTCAAAGACAGATAGTTGGATGCGTGATTGCTTCTGAATACAACAGGCTTTGTGGGGTTCATATGTTCCATCATAAGATAGGTTTCCGCAATAACTTCCTCCGGCGTCAAAAGCTCCAGCTGCCCGCTTTCAACCTCCTTCATTATGGAAGCTCTCGGATCAAGCATCAGCGTAAGCAAAGCGACATAAGATGCATTCATCTCGGCAATCATCTTTCCCGTACTGACGGCGTGATCGCGCCATCCTGATCTTCCTGCAATCCCCGATATAAAAGTTACCGAAGCCTTAATGCCTGATTCTTCAATGGCATGAACGGCAGCTATAAGTTCTTCCGCCGTTTCTCCCTTTCGGATCCTCCTAAGAACTTCCTCACTTCCCGATTCAGCTCCAAGATAAACCATTCTCACTCCGTTTTCATAGAGTTCTTTCAGCTCCTCAGGTGTTTTGTGCAGAACATCTTTCGCCCTTCCGTAAACATTAACTCTTTTACATTCGGGAAAAAGCTCCTGAATCTTTTTCAGTATGATCATGAGCTTCTCATTGCTGAGACAAAGTGCATCACCGTCACAGAGAAAAATTCGTTCCACACGCCTGTAGGTTTTTCTTGCGTCTTCAAGGTCTTCTATTACTTCATCCATTTTCCTTAAATGGAATTTCTTATCCTTGTACATACTGCAGAAAGTACATTTGTTATGAGTACATCCGACAGTTACCTGAAGCAATAAGCTGTATGCTTCACTTGGAGGCCTGTAAATATCTCCTTCATATCTCATCTGCCATTCTCCTAATTGCTACATACGTTCAGGCGCCTGCATTCCCAGTAATGCCAGCCCTCTTTTTATAGCATTTTTAGCTGCAATCGTAAGCGCAACCTTCGCCGTCTTTTCATCCTCATCATCGGTTAAAATATGCTCATCATGATAGAATCTGTTGAATCCCTGTGCCATATTTACAACATGACGGGTGATAATTGAAGGCTCAAATTTCTCTCCTGCTTCGACTACAACTCCGGGAAAGGCGTAAATCAGTTTAACCAGTTCATATGCACTGTCGCTGTCCAAATATTTAAAATCTATGTCCAGCTGCTCCGCCCTTGTGGCTACAGCTTCTCCCGCTTTTCTAAGCACGCTTGCCGCACGGGCATAGGTATACTGAACATAAGGTCCGGTTTCTCCGTCAAAGTTCAATACCTTATCCCATTTGAACACATAGTCCTTTATCTTATTATTTGAAAGTTCCTGAAAAATTACGGCTCCGATTCCCACCTGTTTTGCAACATCGTCGATAAAATCTGCATCTGCATTAGGGTTCTTTTCAGCAATAATCTCTCCGGTTTTTTCCACCGCTTTGTTCAGTACATCTTCAAGGAAAACAACTCTTCCCGAACGAGTCGACATTGTGCCTTCTTCCAAGCTTACCATTCCAAAAGGAACATGAACGCAGTCTTTCACCCAATCGTATCCCAAAAGTTCCACAACTTTCATCCACTGCTGGAAATACAAGTTCTGTTGAGTGGCAACTACATAAATATTCTTATAGAAATCATATGTTTCTTTTCTGTATACCGCCGTTGCAATATCTCTTGTGCAATACAGAGTCGAACCGTCTGATTTCGTAATAAGTGCAGGAGGCATTCCGTATTTTTCAAGGTCTACAATCTGGGCTCCTCTTGAAGTTTCCAAAAGACCTTTTTCCTTAAGCTCATCTATGAATCTCTGCATTTTATCTGAATAGAAGCTTTCTCCGTCCACCTCATCAAATTGGATATTCAGCATCTTATATACTTTGTCAAATTCCTTCATGGATTCTTCGCTGAACCACTTCCACAGCCTAACTTCTTCCTCCGCTCCTTTTTCAAGGTCTGCAAACGCCTTTCTCGCCTCGTCTGCAAGCTCCGGATGTTTCTCCGCTTCGGCATGGAATTTTGTATAATAGCCTAATAGAGTGGTAATAGGCGCATCCTTTACATCCTGCTCATTTCCCCAGTGGCGATATGCCACAATCATCTTTCCAAACTGCGTTCCGTAGTCGCCAACATGGTTAAGCCTTCTAACCTTATATCCGAGGGCATCGTAAATCAAATAAATTGAGTTTCCGATTACCGTGCTTCTTATATGCCCGATATGAAACGGTTTTGCAATATTTGGAGAAGAATACTCAACTATTACACTTTTACCCTCTCCCACATTTGATTTTCCGAAATTTTCAGCATCCATAGCTTCTTCCAATGCAGCCTTCGTGTATTCTTCCTTTGATAAAAACATGTTCACATATGCGTTTACCTGTCTTACCTCCGAAAACAGTTCTTCATCTTTGATAGCCTCTGCAATATCGGCAGCAATCATCTGAGGAGCTTTTCTCATAAGTTTTGCCAACCTAAAACATGGGAAAGCATAATCTCCCATTTTGGAATCCTGAGGAATTTCAAGGAGTTCAAGCGCATCATCCCTTGAAAAATCATCTATTTTTGAGCTAATGATCTCTGCAATTTTTTCTTTATAATCTACCATAAATCTATCTCCTTTTCAGATATTATCTTTATATTATTTTCCTTTAAAATCCTGACAAATATTCCATCACCTTGAGTCAAACGCTTTGAAAAGGTACCGTCGTAAATCTTCCCATTTCCGCAGGAGGGACTGTTTGACTTCAAAATCGCACCCTCTATCTTTTCTCGTCGTCTTTCAGCCTGTTTCAAGACATGGTCCCATGCCCTGAGGGCACCGATTTCAAAAGCCCTGGTCTTATCAAGACCTGCCTTATCAATAACCTTATCCCCAACTATCTCCGCAGGCATTCGCGGACTTGCAAGACCGCCCATGGTTTCCGGGCACACGGTACAGCATGAATGTTTCTTATAAAATTCTATTACTTTCCGATTCTCATTATTGCCGCCGTCGTATTTACAGTTATTTCCAAGCAGGCAGCTGCTTATAATATACATATTTTACTCCGTTTTTAATATAACAACAGTTACACCTTCACCGCCTTCATTGTGATTTCCGGCTCTGAAGGATTCAACATTTTTATTTTTCTTTAAGTATGATCTGATGCCTTTCTGAAGGATTCCGTTTCCTTTTCCGTGTATTACAGATACACTTTTCAATCCTGCCATAAAAGCGTCATCAAGATATTTTTCCACATCCATCCTTGCATCATCGAGACTTTTTCCCTGAACATTGCAGGATGTTTTTACCGACATTGTTTTATTCTTCAACAAGCTTGCGTAGATGGCGAAAGAATTCTGTTTCTTCTTTCGCTTCTTTCCATCCACAATTATCATTATATCAGGGGTTTTCACCGTCATCTTCATAATGCCCAGTTGAACCTGAACCTCTCCTTTTACATCGGGAAGGGTCAGAAGTTCTCCGTTCTGATTGAGAGAAAGAACCCGAACCGTGTCTCCAACCTTCAAATCCTCTGCACTTACAGGACTGCTGTTAACCTTTTGGACAACCCTCTCTGCAAACTTTTTTTCCTTTTCCCTGAGTCTTTTGCGATTAATGTCAAAATTTTTATTCCTCTCTCCAAGGCTTTCAAGTTTTGAAAGATTCTTAAGTTCTTTCTTCACCTCCATTGCCGTTTCCTTGGCATCTTTTATCATTCTTCTGGCTTCGGTTCTTGCTTCTGCCAGAATCTTCTCCTTCTGCATCTCAAAATCAGCTTTTTCTTCCTCAAGTTTTCTATGTTCTTCTCTTATTTCATCTGCTATCCTTATGGCTTTGTCTCTCTCAAGCTCAGCTGTTTTCTTGTCCTTCTCCAAAGCATGAAGCACCGCCTCAAACTCCACATCCTCCCGCTTAAGAAAATTTTCGGCCCTTTTTATTATATTCCGTGGAAGCCCCAGCTTATTTGAGATGAGAAATGCATTTGACTTTCCCGGTACTCCCGTGCGAAGATTATATGTGGGGCTGAGGGTCTCCACATCAAATTCCATAGATGCATTTTCTATGCCGTCATTTGCAAGAGCATATTTCTTGATTTCGTTGTAATGGGTTGTCGCAACAGTTATGGCACCACTTGCAAAAATCTCCTCAATGATTGAAATTGCCAGTGCCGCGCCCTCGGTAGGATCAGTTCCCGCTCCCAACTCGTCCACCAGCACAAGTGTGTTGTCACCTGCATTATTTACAATTTCAACTATATTTTTCATATGAGATGAAAAAGTTGAAAGGTTTTGCTCAATGCTCTGCTCATCGCCTATATCTGCAAAGATATTATCAAAAACCGGCATACTGCTTGCTTCCAAAGCGGGAATATGCAGCCCCGACTGAGCCATCACAGACAACAGTCCTACAGTCTTGAGAGTCACAGTTTTTCCTCCCGTATTTGGACCTGTAATAACAAGGCTTCTAAAGTCCTTTCCCAGCGTTACTGAGATCGGAACCACTTTTTCCGGATCTATAAGAGGATGTCTTGCCTGCTTTAGAATCATTAACCCATCCTGATTCAGTCTCGGCTCATTTCCTCTCATCTTAATGGAAAGGCTGCCCTTAGCCATTATAAAGTCCAACCTTGTCAAAAGCCTCTGGCTGTTTACCAGATCTTTACTGCACTCGCCCACCCGTTCAGAAAGCTTCTGCAATATTTTTGCAATTTCCACCTGCTCATTTATTTCCAGTTCCCGAAGCTCATTGTTCATATTTACTATCTGCTGCGGCTCAATAAAAAGGGTGGCGCCTGCTCTTGACTGATCGTGGATAATCCCCGGAAATCTGCCCCTATGCTCCTGTTTAACCGGAATCACATATCTTCCGTCCTTCATAGTTACAATCGCATCCTGCAGATACTGTCTGTTACTCCTGCTGTTCACAATATTATTGAGCTTTTTTCTTATATCATCATTTTGCTGCTTTATTCCCCTTCTAATCTGCTTTAGCTCAGAAGAAGCATTGTCTGCAATTTCATCTTCAGACACGATACATCTGTCTATATCCGCCCTTAAATCAGGATGGGAAACTATAAGCTCTGCAAGAGACATTATCAGCGGTATGTCCGGAATATCGGATTTCAGAAAGCTGATCAGATTTTCACATGCAGAAAGGTTGTAATGGATCATCAGAAGCTGTTTTGTCGTCAATGAGCCGCCTTTTTTCGCAAGGGATGTGATGTTTTCAACATCATAAATACCCTCAACCGGAAGTCTTCCTTTATGCACAATAAGGTCAACTGCTTCCGAAGTTGACCTTAGTTCTTCTGATATGGCACGGATATTTGTGCTTGGGCAAAGTTTATATGCCATGTCCTCAGACATACTGCATCTTGTCTCAGCCGCCAGAAGCTCCTTTATTTTTTTGTATTCTAAAATATTAAGTGCTTTTTCATTCATCAAATAAGCTTATCCTCTTTGGATTTTTTCGAGTTGACTCTTAAGCTGGATATTCTCCATCTGAAGATCAAATATCTGATTTTCAAATTCAGAACATCTGTCCTTTAAATCCTTGAATTTCTTATCTTCCTTCTGTCCATCCTGCTTCATTTTATCCATAATTTCACGAAGCTGCTTATAATTCTTCTTTGCATCTTCCCAGAGCTTGATATAATGAGCAGTATCCCTTTCAAGCTGTTCATTTGCAGTTTTCAAGCGTTCCATCTCATCCTTTTCATCGAAGAATTCCTCTGCAATGTTAATGGATGTCAAAACTGCTATAGCGCTTGTTCCATTGCGTCCCATAACCTTTGAAATAAGATGCATGCGGTCATCTACATAACCTGCAATCTTCTCTATTTCCTGCGGAGTCTTATCACCGGTAATGCTATAGGTCTGTCCATAAATTTTTACATCTACTTTATCGCTCATGATTTCACCTCTCTATCTAATTCGTTTAGTCACGAAGTACGGCACCGAAACGATTTTTCAGCATCTCCACCACTTCATTATGGGCTTTATCAGCCTCTTCGTCGGTTAAAGTCTTATCTTTCGCTCTGTACTTCAGGCTGAATGCAACGCTCTTTTTGCCATCACCCACCTGAGATCCTCTGTACACATCAAACAGCCTAATGTCTTCCAGAATATTTGCTTCAAGCTCTCTAACGGCTTCTTCTATTTTCCCCACTTCCAAATCATCTTCCACAATCAGAGCCATATCTCTGCCCGTTGACGGATATTTTGGAAGATGCTCAAACTGTATTTCTCTATCTGCGATTTCAAACAGCAAATCCAAGAACAGCTCCGCACAGTAAACCCTTGTATCCAGGTTGAAATTATCTGCTGTATCAGGATGTATCTCTCCCATTATTCCAAGCTCAAGTTCATCTCCGCGAGCATCTCTTGACACGATTCTTGCGCATCTTCCCGGATGGTATACCCCGTATTCATGCTCTGCTATGAACCTGATATTGCAGATGCCCAGCTTATCTAACAGAGCTTCAACCATTCCTTTCAGCGTGTAGAAAGATTCTCCTTCTCCGTAGCAGCCTATAGAAATGTTATATGCTTCATCAGGTAATCCATGAGAATCGATAAGATTTTTCATAAAGGTATTTCCGATTTCAAAAGCCCTAACAGACTCTATTTTCCTTGAAAAGTTTCTCGATAATGTCTCAAGCATGCCGGGAGTCAATATGGTTCTCAAGGCAGAGGTTTCTTCTCCCATGGGATTAATCATTCTAACGAAATTTCTCTCCCACGAGTCTTCATCTATACCTATTTTGTCCAAGATTTTATCATTGGAAAATGAATATGTCTGAATCTCATTAGCACCCATTGCGCAAAGCGTATCCCGCACAAGTTCTCTCATATCCCATTCCTTTGGAAATACGGCTCTTGATGTACAGCCAGGAAGTGTCGCAGGCAAATTATTATATCCGTACATCCTTGCGACTTCTTCCACATAGTCCACTTCTTCCAAAAGATCCATTCTCACTGTAGGCGGAGTAACAAACATGTCATCCCCTTCTCCTGAAACCTTCATTTCAAGGCTTTCAAAGTATTTAACCATTTCCTCTCTGGAAATATCGGTTCCCAACACCTTGTTTATTCTGCTGACCCTCGCACAAACAGTCGGAGCTTCAATTTTGTGGGGGTACACATCGACGCTTCCCTTTAGAACCGTACCGCATTCCAAAATTTCCACCAGCTTGCAAACTCTGTCTGCCGCAATTTCACACAGGTTAGGGTCAATGCCCTTTTCATATCTGCCTGAAGCCTCGGTCCGAAGTCCCAGCTTCTTAGATGTCATTCTGACACTGTTGGATGTAAAATTAGCCGACTCCAAAACTACCGTGGAAGTATCCTCTGTCACCTCTGAATTAAGACCTCCCATTACACCGGCAACGGCAACGGATTTTTTTCCGTCTTTAATCATCAGCATTGTTTCATCAAGCTCTCTTTCGGTTCCGTCAAGAGTAGTAAATCTTTCTCCTGTTTCAGCTTCCTCAACTACTATCCTTGAGCCCTCAAGCTTTGTAATATCAAATGCATGAAGCGGCTGACCGTACTCAAGCATTACAAAGTTTGTTATATCCACGATATTGTTTATGGGACGCATTCCCGCAGCAAGAAGCCTTCTCTGAATCCACCATGGCGACTGACCTATTTTGACATCCTTTATTACTCTTGCTGTATATCTTGGACAAAGTTCGGATTTGATTTCAACGGAAATATAGTCTTGTGATTTTTCATCTGAAGTATTCAGTGAAGTATCCGGATATCTCATTTTTTTACCGAAGGTAGCTGCAGCTTCCCTTGCCATCCCAAGCATAGACAGGCAGTCCGGTCTATTTGGAGTTATTTCAAAATCTATAGCATAATCTCTAAGCTCAAGTGCCTTAACGATGTCTTTGCCTAAGGAATCATCCCAATTTCCCGGCAGAATCCAAATTCCGTCCTTTGAAAACATAGGAGAAACCTTTTCGTCAAATCCAAGTTCCGTTGTTGCACAAAGCATTCCATTGCTTTCAACTCCTCTGAGTTTTCCCCTTGTAATTTCAACTCCATCGGAAGTCTTAGGCTGCCCGTGAAGCGGTCCGGGAATCTTGCTTTTGTGAATTGCCACCGGAACATAAGCCCCTTGAAAAATATTTTCGGCACCGGTTACAATCTGTGTAGACTCGCAGCTTCCCAGATTTACCATACAAATCTTTAATCTGTCCGCATCAGGATGCTTATCTATCTTATCGATTCTTCCGATTTTGACATTCTCAATTCCCTCTCCAATCCTTCTACAGGTTTCAAGATTAGAGCCTGTCATTATCATTTTATCGCAAAACTCTTCTACCGAAGCGTCTATATCTACATAATCCTTTAGCCAATTAAGTGATACTATCATTTCTGTTTCTGCCCTCCTATTTGAACTGGTCGATGAATCTCATATCGTTTTCATATAGAAGTCTGATGTCATCTATTTCATACTTCAGCATGGCAATCCTTTCTACACCCATTCCTACGGCAAAGCCGGTGTATTTTTCCGTATCTATTCCTCCGGCTTTGTGTACATGCGGATGAGTCATCCCACAGCCCAAAATTTCAATCCATCCGCTTCCCTTACATACATTGCAGCCCTTTCCGCCGCATTTGAAGCAAGATACATCCATCTCTGCACTCGGCTCCGTAAATGGGAAGTGATGCGGTCTGAATTTAGTTTTTGTCTCAGGGCCGAACAACTTTTTTGCCATATGATCCAGAGAACCTTTCAGATCTGCCATCGTTATATTCTCTCCCACCACCATCATCTCTACCTGATGAAATGTTGGAGAATGGGTGGCATCCGGTGTATCACAACGAAAGCATCTACCCGGCATAATCACCTTATAAGGAACCTGCAAATCCTTTTCTGCTCTAACCTCTCCTGAAGAAGTATGGGGTCTCAGAACTATATCATCATCGATGTAAAATGTGTCCGTAATATCCCTCGCAGGATGAAATTCAGGTGAATTTAAGCCGTCAAAAGTATTGAAAACTGTGTCAACCTCAGGGCTTTCATAAACAGCATAGCCCATGGAGCGGAAAATTCCTACTATTTCATTTATTACCTGAGTTATAGGGTGCTTTACTCCAATCTTTGGAACAATACCCGGCTCAGTTACATCTATGGTTTCCGCTTTGAATTTTGCTTTTTTAGCCTCTTCCTTGACTATGGCCGCTTTCTCTTTGAGCATAGCTTCAAACTTGGCTTTTGCCTTATTTGCCGCCATACCCATCTCTTTTTTTTCTTCAGGGGAGAGGCTTCCCATTCCCCTCAAAATTTGAGTGAGCTGCCCCTTTTTACCCATCACCTTTATACGAACTTCTTCTGTATCTGCTATGGTAGCGGCTTTTTCAAGCTGCTCTTTTGCATACTCTAATACTTTGTCTAATTTTTCCTGCATGTTAATACCTCGTGAAATTTATTGCCTAACAGTCTCATACATCAAAATGCCTGCAGCTACCGCTGCGTTAAGCGACTCCAGCTCTCCTGCCATGGGGATGGTAACCCTCTGCTCTGCAGCCTCTATAATTTCGTTACTGCATCCATTTCCTTCATTTCCGATTACCAGTGCTACTCCATCCTTTAGGTTTACATCATAATAGTTATCGTCAGCTTCAATAACGGAAACCGTCAATTTCTTGTTCAGTCTCTTAATCAGCTCAAATAATTCGGTTTCCGATGAAATATATAGGATAGGAATTCTAAACAGGGAGCCTGCCGCCGCCCTGACGACCTTCGGACCGTACACATCCGCCGTTCCCTTTATACATATAACACCTCTATATCCTGCACCTTCTGCAGTTCTTATTAATGTTCCTATATTTCCGGGATCCTGAAGTCTATCTAAAACCAGCAGATTGTCCTTCGCTGCGCAAATATTTTCAAGGGCATCCGCACTCATATCCTTTTTCCTTACAACTGCAAGTACACCTTGGCTGGTTGTTGTGTCAGACACTTCCGAAAAAAGCTTATAATCCAGTACAAAGACAGGTGCATTCACATCTTTAAGCAAAGCAGAACCTTCCCTTAGAATTATTTTATCCACCAGATGTCCGTATCTGATGGCTTCGGATAACAAATTTTCTCCTTCCACAAGATATTTGCCCGCTTTGTCCCTGTACTTTTTCTGACTCAGTTTTGTCAATTCCTTATATATTTTATTTTCTTTTGATGAAATAATCTTATCCATATATAGCATGAAAAAGCCGGTAGAAATCACCGGCTTTTGTAAAGCAAACTTTTATTATTTAGTGTTTAGGAATGTTGGAATGTCAAATTTTGAATCTGACGGATCCTCTTCTCTCGTTTCCGCAAAGATCTGCTCCAAAGTCACTTCTTTACCTGCAATGCCATCTCCTGAAGCAATACCCTTCTGTGCCTTGGCAGCTTCCGGTACTTTGAAATTCTGCGCCTTTGGTCCAAGTCCTCCATCAAAGCCTGTAGCGATAACAGTGATTGAAATCTCATTATTCATTTCTTCACTTACAGATGCACCGAAGATTAAGATAGCCTCATTATCTGCCTGTTCTTCAACTAAGCTTGCAATTTCGTTTACTTCCATCATTCCTAAGTCGTAGCCGCCTGAAACATATAGAAGGATTGCCTTTGCTCCGCTGATTCTCGTTTCCAGAAGAGGACTTTCAATTGCTGCAGTAACGGCTTCCTTTGCTCTGTCTTCACCTGTTCCGTGACCTACACCCATGTGTGCAATTCCTCTGTCGGTCATTACCGATCTAACATCGGCAAAGTCCACATTGATGAGCGCAAAGTCTGAAATGAGATCTGAAATACCCTGAACTCCCTGACGAAGCACATCGTCCGCCATTGCAAATGCCTCAACCATGGAAGTATCCTTCGCACAGTTTGCAAGAAGCTTGTCGTTTGGAACGATAACTAAAGAGTCAACATATTTCTTTAAAAAGTCAAGTCCCAAATCTGCCTGGGCTTTTCTCTTTCTTCCTTCAAATGAGAATGGTCTGGTAACTACGCCTACCGTAAGAATCCCCATATCTTTAGCCGTCTTTGCGATAATAGGTGCAGCACCTGTACCTGTACCGCCTCCCATACCTGCTGTGATGAACACCATATCTGTGCCTTCCATCAAGTCTGCCAAAGTATCCAAATTCTCCTCTGCCGATTTCTGACCAATCTCGGGATTTCCCCCTGCGCCCAGACCTCTTGTAAGTTTCTCGCCAATCTGAATCTTGGTTTCCGCATTACAACGGCCCAAAGCCTGCTGGTCAGTATTAATTGCGATATATTCAACGCCCTGTAGGTTAGCTTCTAACATTCTGTTTACAGCATTGCAGCCACCGCCACCAACACCAATTACTTTAATAACAGCACCTTTTGACTGTTCATTTTCAAATTGCAACATTTAAACTGCCTCCTTGGATCCCATATTATTTGTATTTTATCATATAATAAAATATTTTGCACGATTTTTTTTAAAATGCCGGAGAAAATGATATATAATTATGGTCTCCCAGATTAATTGTCCCTCTTTTCATCTTATTTTTGTATAATTTATTGATGACTTTCTGAAGATGACCACTTTCAATAACACTTTTCATTCTATCCGGCGTTCCTCTCACAATGAGAGTATCAAAGACATACGCCTCTATAAATCTGTCTTTCACATGTATCTTCTTAAAGAAAAGATTTCCCTTTCTCATCAAAGCCACCATGGATAAGGTTTCTTTCAATGTCAGTTTTTCTTCGGCTCTGACATGTTCTCCCACCTTCATTTTGCTCAAAGTTAAACCTTTCAGCAAAGTGAGCTTGGGGTCTATTGCTCCTATCCGCAAAACGAGACCTGATTCAGAAATTACAACATACTTATTTCCATATTTTATATTTGCAATCTGCTGTCTTTCATCTACATTTATTTCCAAAGTCGATGGTAAGTGTCTCTTTACACTGACTTCTCTGAAGTATGGATTTTTTTCAAGAGCATTTATAATTTTCTTTTTCCCCGGTTTAAATATAATGTTGTTTCCTTTTACCGCTCCGCTCATCATTATCACCTCACTATCTGAGTAGTAATTATTCCCCGTAACGGTAATTTTATCAACATTAAATATAGGAGAAGCGAGAAACAGTATAAAAGCTATTATGACTGCAATAATTCCTAAAAATCTTGCAAGATAATTTTTTTTCTTTCTCTTTTTTTTATTCCTGTTGACTTCTGCACATCCCAGTTTCTCAATTATATTCTCGACTGAACTTGAAATTTTCTTTTTACCGAGAACACGGTTTTTAACATCGTCTGAGTTAAAAGTAAGCGTATCTTCGGATACTTCCCTGCGGCCTTCATCCAAATCTTCTTTCAAAAAAGCCGCAGTCTTTTGCATTTCTTGATTTTTCCCCTTCTTTTCTTCGCTCATAAATTACTTCAAATCCTTTTTGATACTTTCATAAATCAACTCCGCTGAATTGTGCAAAACAGCCTTGAAACTCATTTCACCCATAAGTTTCAATTTGTCCGGGTTTTCACTAAGTCTCATAACCAAATCGCTTAAACTTTTACATGTAAGATTCTTCTCTTCAAGAATAATTGCGCCGCCCTTGTCTGCAACCGATTTTGCATTGAAATACTGATGATTTCCCGTAACATTGGGAGAAGGAATGAGTAGGCATGCTCTTCCGCTTACGCACATCTCTGCAACTGATAAGGCCCCCGCTCTTCCTATAACCAAATCCGCCGCACTTATATAATCCTGCATTCTGTTAATGTAAGGCTCCATTCTGATTCTGTCACCGGATTTAATTCCAAGGGCTTCTACTTTCTCCTTAATTTCATCATAGTACATGGTTCCCGTTCCAAACAGAAGGATCATATCTTCGTGTTTGGAAACTTTCTCAATTAAATCGAACATAGCATAGTTTATCTGCTCTGCGCCCTGACTTCCTCCAAAGACAAAGCACACGAACTTGTCCTCTGAAATCCCCAAACGCGCTCTTGCTTCTGCTCTGTTCACGTTGAAAAAATCAGCTCGAACGGGATTTCCCACATATCTGTGCTTCTCAGGTTCCTTAAAGAATTCGGACGCTTCGTTGAAACCCAGAAAAACGCCGTTAACAAATCGTTCAAGGCCTCTATTTGCCATTCCGGGATATGCATTCTGTTCATGTATATAACATTTGGCGCCGTATTTATATCCTGCATATATAACAGGAAAACATACGAATCCCCCTGTTCCTATCACAACATCCGGCTTAAATTTTTTCATTATTTTCAGAGTTTGTCTTACTCCTCTAAATGTAACAAAACCGGTGGCTGCAAGCTGAAATATATTGCTTTTATCCAGCCATCTGGCAGAAACATACTCTATTTTATAATCTGTTTTCGGAACTATATCTTTTTCGAGGCCTATGTGGTTGCCTATATACAAAATCTCTGAGTCAGGTTCCCTCTTTTTTATTTCATCTGCAATGGCAAGAGCAGGATAAATATGACCACCTGTTCCCCCACCTGTTACAATCACTCTCATATAAGTCTTTCTCTTCTCCTTGCTTTGCTTGTTTTTCTTCTTTTATTTTTTCGGTTTCTTCTCAAATCAGCTTCTATCTCCTGTTCTCCACCAGCGCCTGCCCTTTCGGACTGCCTGGAAATGTTTAAAAGTATGCCTATACATCCCATAAAAATCCACAAGGCATTTCCGCCGTAGCTTATAAACGGCAACGCAACGCCTGTAGGCGGCATGGACGATGTTACAACTGCAATATTGAATATAAGCTGAATACCTATCATCATTGTCACACCGCCGGCAAACAACATTCCGAAAAGATCAGGCGCATTCACAGCCACCTTTGCGCATCTCCATATGAGAATTATGAATACCATGAGCATTATCAGAACTCCGATCAAACCTATTTCTTCTCCTATTATGGCCAAAATAAAATCATTTTGCGGCTCCGGCAGATACAAAGTTTTTTGTATGCTTTCGCCCAGACCTCTGCCTGTGAGACCTCCCGTTCCCAGCGCCAGAAGGGATTGTACTACCTGAAAACCTTCATCTTTTGCCGACTTGAACGGATCCAAAAAACTGAAAAGCCTTGTAGCCCAGTAGGTTCCGCTCACGGCAACACCGAATCCGCCGAATACAGCAAGCCCGCTAAGAGCAACTATATATTTGTAGCTCAATCCTGCCAGAAAGGTTATACCGACTACAATACCCACTAAAGTCAGCGCTGTAGACAGATTTGGCTGCTTTATAATCAGAAGTCCATAAACTCCTGTAACAACAGCAATGGGCAACAGTCCGTCCTTTACTCTTACAACCCTTCCCGGATCTTCTGAAATGAATTTTGCAGCCAGCAAGATGACCGCCGCCTTTGCAATTTCCCCCGGCATTATGGATATAAAACCGAAATGAATCCATCTTGAAGCTCCATTAACTGTAACTCCTACAGGCGTAAGCACCAGGAGTAAAAGAATTATGCTCAAGACCGCAAATATTTCTGTGAATCTTCCCTTAAATTTATGATAGTCCACATGGGACAAAAACCACATAGCCATTCCGCCTGTGACTGCAAAAAAAAGTTGTTTTTTTAAGTAGCCGTATGGCGACCCCGATTCGTTAATGGACTTGTAATAGCTGGCGCTGAAAATCATCACGATGCCGAAAATCACTAAAATCGTGGTCAAAATTACTATGACAAAATCACAGGGATTTCTTTTTCCTAAAAGATTTGATTTTTTCTTCATCATTCTACCAATCGTGCAACATTCTCCTTGAAGTGATTTCCACGCTGTTCGTAGCTATCATACATGTCCCAGCTTGCACATGCCGGAGAAAGTAATACCGTATCTCCCTCTTTTGCAGCCTCATGAGCTTTAGCCACACATTCATCCATATTTCTGCAATAAATATAATCTGTAAAACCTTCTCTGTCTGCTGCCTCCCGAATCATATCAGCATCTCTGCCCAACAAAATCAAGGTCTTTACTTTTCCCTTTAATTCCTTTGCAAATCCGGTGAAATCCTGCTGCTTTGCATCTCCTCCGGCGATTAAAATTATATTTTCTTTAATTGCCTTTATTGCGGTAATCGCCGCATCCGTATTTGTGCCCTTTGAGTCGTTATAGTACTTTACGCCTTCAATTTCTCCGCAAAATTCAATCCTATGCTCAACTCCTGCAAATTCTGAAATCCCTTTTCCGATGATCTCCCTGTCTATACCTGCAAAATAACAAATAGCCGCGGCAGCAACCACATTTGCAAGATTATGTCTGCCTATTATCTTTATATCGTCTGTGTCGCAAATTTCCTCAATATATCCCGGCTCCTTTGCAATTACAATTTTCCCATCCTTTACGAAAGCTCCGAAATTCAGTTCTTCCTCAATGCTGAAGGGAACAATTCCGGCTTTGCAATCCTTTGCCAGTCTGTAACATTCTCTGTCATCCTTATTAATCACCAGATAGCCGTCTTCTGATTGATTCTCAAATATTTTAGCTTTCGCCTTTCCATAGGCATCCATGGTATGATGTCTGTTTAAGTGGTCCGGGGTCAAATTCAAAATAGCGGATACCGCCGGTTTAAAATACTTAGTAGTTTCAAGCTGAAAGCTGCTGCATTCAGTTATAAGCCAATCATTTTCCTCAGCTTCCGCGGATGCCGAAATCACTGCAATCCCAATATTTCCAACGACTGATGTTTTCCTCTTTGCCAGCTTGAAAATTTCTCCCACCAATGTTGTGGTGGTGGTTTTTCCGTTTGTACCTGTTATGGCAATATAATTTCCCTTGCCGATTCTGTAGGCAATTTCAAGTTCTCCTACTACCTCTACACCTTTATCTGTTGCATCCACAATAAACGGAAGTTCGGGGCTGACTCCGGGACTTAGAACCAGAAGATCAAAGTTTTCCATGTCGTAGGGAAACGAATTCAAATAAAATTCCGCCCCCTGTCCCCTCATAAATGTAATGAGATTTTTATCGAAAATATCCTCAGACTTTGAATCCTGTATATATACCTTTGCTCCAAGCTTAAGGAGCGCTTGTGCCGCAGCGATACCCGATTTTCCAAATCCCACAACAAGCACTTTCGTATCTTTCAAATTTTCCCTATTTGTCATTTAAATCACCTATGCTTCCAAAATTTTGATTGTACCAGTCTGCTCCGGGTTGAATCTACATCATCAAAATTATATATGCAGCTCCGCAGCAAATCGAAGTCGCTGCCCAAAACATGAGAACAACCTTGGTTTCCTTCATTCCGCCTTCCTCAAAATGATGATGCAAAGGAGACATTCTGAATACTCTCTTTCCCGTCGTCTTAAAAGAAATAACCTGTATTATCACAGAGAGAGCTTCCACTACGAATACTAAACCTGCAATGGGAATTAAAAATTCCATCTTCGTCATAAAAATTGCCGCTGTCATTCCGCCTCCAAGAGCCATCGAGCCGGTATCTCCCATGAATATTTTTGCCGGATATCTGTTAAAAAACAGAAAACCTACACATGCTCCCGCCGTTGCAATCAGATAGATCCCGCTGTCGGCATATCCCATGGCAACAACTGTGCAGGCAAAGAATCCCGCAAAGATACTGCTTACTCCCGCACATAGTCCGTCCATTCCGTCAGACAGATTGACACTGTTTGACATGGCAACCATTACGAATGAAACAAATACGGGAAAGGCTTTCCCGAAATCCACTTCAATACCTGCAAACGGAATCCATACATTGCTTCCTGCTGCGGTATTTCCCATGATATAGATTCCGAATACAACGCCTACTATAATTTGAAGAACCAATTTCTGCCATGCCCTCAGCCCAAGGTTGTGTTTTGCCGCCACCTTTATAAAATCATCTGCAAAGCCGATTGATCCGTAAACCAGTCCGGCAACGATAATTATGATGCTGTCCAAACTTCCCTTTGTTCCGGCCAAAGTTGCTATTGCTACTGCAAGGTATATTGCAACTCCACCCATAGTGGGCGTTCCCTGCTTAACAAGGTGGGACTGCGGCCCTTCTTCTCTAATATACTGGCCGAATTGATGCCTTTTTATTATCGGTATTTCAAAATATGTAAACAGTGCTCCAAGGGCAGCGGCACCTGCAAAAATCGCCATACAATATATCGTAAACATGTATAATATTTCTCCTAAACAAGCTGTCTCTCAATCAAACTATAACTCAAGATTCATTATCTCATCTGCAATCTCCCAAAAATGTCTTGTCATAGACGCCTTTGTCAAAATCAGATCGCCTTCTTTCAAAATTTTCTTAAGCTGCGGGTACAAATCTTCTTTCTCATCAAAGTATATGCCTTCGATACCGCAGTCAACGGCACCTTGGACGATGTCTTTCGCCTTCGGCTCAATTCCTATAACCACATCAACCTTGTGTTCTGCTGCAAATCGCCCTACCTCATAATGATGCTTTGGAGTATCATCTCCCAATTCATTCATTGCGCCCAATATTGCAATTCTGCGGCTGCAGTCAGTGGTTTCCATCGTCTTTATGGCAGATTTCACAGAATCAGGGGCTGCATTATATGAATCGTCTAAAACCCTGATCCCTTTGTTTTCCCTGATTTTTAGCCGTTTTCCGGTAAGCTCCATTTTTAAAAGACCTCTTTGAGCCTCTTCCCATGTTACACCGTAAAGGTCACAGCCTGCAACTGCAAGTGCCGCATTAATTGCATTGTGAGCCCCCGGAACATTCAAGGTGAAATTTTTCCTCTTATCTTTGTGTGTCAGCGTAAAATCAACTCCATCAATTCCTCTGTCTCTTATATCCGAAACCACATAATCCTCACTGCCCTTTTCTCCTATGGAAATCACTTTGTAATTTCCCGATATATTGTTCTTGTCCAGCATATCATTTGACTCATTTATTATGAGGACATTATCTTCTCCGAAGAAATCCGTAATTTCCATCTTTGCTTTATATAGATTTTCTCTTGAACCAAGGTTTTCCAAATGACTTATTCCCACATTGGTTATTATGGCAACATCAGGCCTTGTCATATCCACAAGCCTGTGAAGTTCGCCGGCAAATTCCATGCCCTCCTCCAATACAGCCATCTCAAGTTCAGATGAAAATTTCGCCACCGTCAGAGGAATCCCCACATCGCTGTTGTAATTTTTAATGGGTCTGCCTGTCTTATACCGTTCTTTTAATATATAGTACACCATATCCCTTGTTGAAGTTTTTCCCACACTTCCCGTAATTGCAATCTTCTTTACGGCAATCTTTTCCAGATACCATTTTGTCAAAGTCTGAAGCGCAGGCAAAGTGTCCTTCACAACGATAAATGTACAGTTTTCGCAGTCATCTGCCGCTTTTTCATCGCTGACTACGCATATCTTGCATCCTTTGTCTATAACCATGGGAACGAACTCATGACCGTCTGCAAGCTCTCCCTTTAAGGCAAAGAACACATCTCCCTCTTGAAAAATCCTTGAATCCGTACAAATTCCCGTGAAAATTTCGTTTCCGCTTCCCTTTAGCAAGTTTCCGGATGTAACTTCTGCCAATTCTTTTGCCGTTATAGCATCCATAATATTCTCCTATTCTCTGTAAATATAGACCGTATCTCCCCGTTTAACCTGTGCTCCGGCTTTAGGATACTGGTCAACAACCTTATAATCCTTGCGCTCTGTCTTTGGACTTACCTTGCACTTCAAATTCAACTTAGAAAGCTCATATGCAGCTTTCCCCAATGTCATCCCCTTAAGATTGGGAACATATTTTACATTGACACTTCTGTCTTCTCCCGATGCATATTTAGGGCTGATTTCCATATATGTCAGCGCATTTTTTAAAAAGTCCTGCGCTATAGGAGCTGCAACAGCGCTGCCGAATTGCGTCCCCATAGGACTGTCAACCACTACCAAAACTGCCAGTTTCGGATCTTCCATAGGCGCCATTCCTACGAAGGATGAATATGTGTCCTTAGTGTATTTTCCATTTACGACCTTATCGGCAGTTCCTGTCTTTCCTCCAATTCTGTATCCCGGGACTTTGGCATTTCCGCCTCCGCCTTTTCCTACGACAAATTCCATAATGCCCTTCATCTCAGATGCGGTCTTTGAAGATATGACTTTTCTGACAACCTTGGTATTGTATTTTTTAACGGTTTTTCCATTCCGGTCTGTCATCTTCTTAACTATCCTCGGCTCCATGAGCATGCCTTCATTGCCGATGGAAGATACAGCCGTTAAAAGCTGTATCGGAGTCACCGCTATACCCTGTCCGTAAGACATGGTTGCAAGGTCAACATTCGTAAGTCCCGCTTCCTTCTTTATAATCGCCGTGGTTTCAGCCGGCAGGTCAACATGGGTAGTATCTGTTATGCCGAACATGTCCAAGTAGTTATAGTACTTCTTCTTTCCTATTTTGAGAGCAAGGTTTACCTGAACCGTATTACACGAGTTTCCCACAGCTTCAGTCAGAGACTGACTTCCGTGTCCCGCCTTGTTCCAGCAATGCAAAACCGTGCCGTCCACATTTATGCTTCCGCTGTCGAAAAATCTGCTCTTAGGTGTTGCAACTCCCTCCTCCAAGGCTGCTGAGGTTGTGATAAGTTTAAATGTGGAACCCGGTTCATATAAGTCGCTTACAATGGGGTTACTCCACATCTTGCTCAAATACTTTCCCTGCTCCGTACCTGTCATCTTCATAAATGACGCCTTCTCGTATTTAGACTCAGGTTCCATGGCATTGTTCGGATTAAAAGACGGGTTCGTAACCATTGCCAAAATATCTCCCGTTTCCGGGTTCATAACAAGGCACATTACCCTCTTTGCCTTAGTTTTAGCCATACCGACTTTTACCGCACTTTCGGCATAGTTCTGCAATACTTCATCTATGGTCAGATATAGATTATAACCGTCTTTTGCCTTGTAAAGCTTCTGGCTTCCATTTGAAAGGGTATCTCCATTCAGGTCTGTCTCCCTTATCCACCTTCCTGAAATTCCACTTAAAAAATTATCGAACTTCGCTTCTATACCTGTTCTTCCCACACTGTCGTCCGTTACACTTCCCAGAAGTTTAGCTGCCGAGCTTCCGAGGGGATAATATCTCTTTGTTCCTTCTGAGATTTCAACCCCTGCAATTTCAAGATTTCTTACCTTATCGCTCTTTTTCTTTTCAACATACTTCGCCAAATTTACAATAGCCGACTTTGAATCTATCTTCTTTAAGACATCTTCCGACTTCATATCCAATGCCAGTGCAAGCTTTTCAGACACTTCCTTTTTCTTCTCCTGTGCCGCATAGTTTTTCAAAACTTCATTTGGTCTTAGCCAAACCGAGTACGATGTGGCGCTTGATGCAAGTTCTTTTCCGTTTCTATCATAAATAATTCCCCTGTTGGCTTCTACGGACATATCTGTAGTCTGCTGTGATTTTGCTTTCTCACCATATTCGTCGGCCTTTACAATCTGTATCCATGCCATTCTGAAGGCGAGCAAAAGCACCAGAAACATCATAATCAGAAATGCCACAACCATCCTTTGTTTATTTTTTTTTCGTATGTCAGACATTAATCTTTAACTCCCTTATTAAAAAAACCAGACACATAATCTACATCAATAAAATGGTCTGGTTATGCTCTATTTAATTATAATCTATAGTTACTATTTTATAAAGAGCTAATGTTAATTATAAGCAGCTTTTCTAATCACAGCGGCGAAGTTTTCCTTAGGTGTATCGCTGTTTTTCAGATATACACAATTTTTCGATGTAGGATACACCATGCCAAGCTTTGACTTAGCCTCTTTCTCTATATTCGCCACACTATTTGAAGCCTTAATCTTTATGCCCAAAGTATCCACCTCTCCCTGCAATGTTTTATTTTGCGCAATCAATTCATTGTTTTCACATCTAAGCTCCGCAGCATATGCAGTCAGCACTACCATTGAAATCAATATGAATCCAATTATAACAACGGCTGTAATTATCGTTCTTTTATCTTTTCCACTCATCTTCATCAGTATACCCTCTAAATTTTTTCACAAATTCTCAACTTAGCACTGCGAGATCTGGGATTCTTTTCAAGTTCCTCCTCGCCGGCTGTAATAGGTTTCCTCGTTATCTTTTTTATATCAGCGGTTTTTCCACACACACATACGGGAAATTCAGGTGGACAAACACACGGGTTTGCCCGCTTCTGAAAGCTGTCCTTCACAATCCTGTCCTCCAGAGAGTGAAATGTTATTACACAAAATCTTCCTCCGGCAGCCAGAACATCGAAGTATTCGTTAATAGCTCTTTGCAGCTGTATAAGTTCATCGTTTACTTCTATTCTTATGGCTTGAAATGTTCTCTTTGCAGGATGAGGACCACTTCTCCTCGCCTTTGCGGGAATAGCTTTTTTTATAATGTCCACAAGTTCAAATGTAGATGAAATTTCTTTTTTTTCTCTTTCATTGACTATGAACTCTGCAATTCTCGATGCCCAGCGTTCTTCACCATATTTGGAAATAATATTCTGAAGTTCCTTTCGGGAATAAGTATTTACAACCTGAAAAGCCGTTATCCCCTCTCCTCTGTCCATTCTCATATCAAGAGGGGCATCCTGCATGTAGGAAAAACCTCTGTTAGGATTATCCAGCTGAAAGGAGGATACTCCTATATCGAGCAAAACACCGTCCACCTTTTCATAACCCAATCCTTTTAGAACGCTTTTTATCTCTGAATAATTACTGTGTACAAAGTGCTTATTGCACCTATATTTGTCCAATCTTTCTTCCGCAGCCGCAAGAGCATCCATATCTCTGTCAATTCCTATCAGCGTCCCCTCTTCTGAAAGATTCCGGCATATATAGCTTGAGTGTCCGGCGCCTCCCAAAGTTCCGTCCACATATATTCCGTAAGGCTTGATATTAAGCCCCTCAATACATTCTTTCAGAAGTACCGGTACATGTTTAAAATCCATTATTCCTCCTAAAAGTTGTATTTTGCAAGAGCATCTGAGAAATCCTCATCATCTTCTGAAGGAGCATCCCAAACATCTTTGCTCCAAATTTCAATTTTCTTCATAGCGCCCATGGTAACCAAATCCTTTTCGATATGGGCGTAATCTTTCAGTTGCTGCGGAATCACTATTCTTCCCTGTTTATCAAACTCGCATTCCATCGCATTGGCATAGTGTTCTCTAATATACTTCCTCACCTTGGGATCGGATTCGGGAAGCTGCGAAATTTTTTCAGTAAGCTTACCCCACTCATCCATGGAATATATATATAGGCATAAGTCCAATCCTTTAGTCAGTACACATCTTCCCCCAAGTTGATCACGATGCTTTGAAGGCACTATCAACCTGTTCTTTGAATCTATGGAATTGTAATATGTGCCCATAAACATCTGATTAATTCCTCTTCTACCCCTATACGATAATATTGATGTAATTTTACACCACTTTTCACCACTTTTCAAATATAAATCGTATTTTTATGTATTTTTTCACCACTTTTCACCACTAACAATGCTTTTATTTTTAGACATAAAAAAAAAGCCACTACATATAGTGGCTTTTAAAAAGTGATGCTCAATATTTATTTTTTAATATATTCACCCGGGAATCTATCAATTCCTCTTTTTTTAACTTTGAAAACTTCTTTATCTTCGCCTCACGGCTCATTGCGCTTTCTTTATCATCAAAACTCTCAAGATATACAAGTTCCACAGGACCTTTATTTCTGGTGTATTTGGCCCCCTTTCCTTTATTATGGCTATCCAGTCTTTTATCTATATCATTTGTCCATCCCGTATAAAGGCTTCCATCCGAACATCTGAGCATATATGTATAATTCCTCTTTATGCTGCGAACGCCCATTATGCACTCAACATTTCGCCTGTCATCAATATCCGTTTTAAACCCGAAATATTCTTCAGCCATACCGTCATTTGAAAGTTCATTATCATCTTTACACATCAGTATTTCTACATCCTTGCCCAAGAACGCTTCATGATTAAATCTGATGTTTATGGATGTGACCTCCTTATTTCGTATGCCGGGTATATGCTTCCAGAGCATATTGTAATAATTTGCGTTATTCATGTGCTCATTCATGTCGCAGTCATCATAAAATACGCGATGGCTTCCCACATGGAAGAATTCCGTTTCTTTCGGAAACCTGAATCTCTTTGGAATTGATAAGTTTAACGGTTGATCCATATCATAGTTGTCCATATTTATTTCATCAGCCTTACATAACTTTCCCGTATTTCTATTTGCTACCGCCCACTCCGCATAAGCTGAAACGATAACCTTACCATCTCTTATCACCTCGTAATATCTTGGAAAAGTAGCGCCCTTGGCATTTACAATCCATGTTCTTACCTTAATTTCGTCATACGAATGAATCTGCCTGTATATTTCAACCGACATTCTGATTACTACAAATGCCTTGCCCTCATTAAAAAAATCGTAATATGACGGCTTTCTGTCTCTCATCTGATGATCTGCAGTCTCCTGTAGGTAGTTAATCAGACATGTGGGTCTAATGTGGTTATTTTCATCCACATCAAAAGAATTTACTGTATACTTCTCTTCATATTTCATTTCTTCATAACCGGCTTTACATGAGAAGTATTACTTTCAGAATCTGAAAGCAGATCTATAACCCTTGTCATGAGTTCAGATAGCCTTTGTAAATCTTCAGGGTTTGCGTATTCATCACCGAGCAGCAGATGCTGCAGTTTATTTCTTGCAATTTCCGCCTTTCTTTCAATGTCCATATACAGAGGAAAATTATCGCTCTCATGGGCGCTCACATATCCGTCCAAATCCTTTTTTATCATTTCAATCAGTGCGTCAGAATTATTCGGTTCCCCGAGGAAGTAAGGATATGGTGCAACTCTCTGCAAATATATGTTATCATTTTCTTTCATTTCATACACATATTTCACCTTAAAGTCCTCAGAAAATTTAAAAGTGACTATGTTTATCGACGCGGGGAGGGTCTTAATCTTGGTAGCTCCCATCTGCCTTAAAACAGTGTTTACTATACTGTCCGTAATCTTGTTACTTATCACTATCTACACCTGTCCTTTCTATATTCCGAACTTTATCAACAAGAAAATCATTGCAATGAATACAGTGATTATCATTACCGGCATTCCGACTTTAAGATATTGATTAAAGGAAATAGGATAACCGTTTTTTCCGGCAATTCCGCAAAGCACAACATTGGCGGATGCACCTATCTGAGTGCCGTTTCCTCCTAAGCAAGCTCCCAGAGATATTGCCCACCAAAGAGGCGTAACATCCATCCCCTGTTTCCCCATTGCAACGATTAGCGGAATCAGAGTTGCAACAAAGGGGATATTATCTAAAACAGCCGACAAAAGCGCAGATGCCCAAAGCAAGATGAGCATAGTTACGACCAAGTGTCCTCCGGACAAACTCATAATCATGTGCGCAAGCTTTGAAATAACTCCTGTTTCAACCATTCCGCCTACAACTATAAATAAACCTATGAAAAACAACAATGTAGGCCATTCAACATCCGACACAACCTCATCCACATCCTGCTTCCCTACGATTAGCATTATAACCGCCGCTGTCAATGCAACCGCAGAGCTTTCAATGCCGAGAGCCCCGTGAACCATAAATGCGATAACCACCATTACAATCATAAAAATACTTATGTGCATGAGCTTTCTGTCTGCGATTGCCTTATTTTCATCAAGTTTCATTATATCCCTGACCGCTTCCTCATCTGCGACCAGCTTCTTTTTATACACAAATTTCATACCTATGATCACAACCGCAAGTCCAAATGCACAAGCAAGACCTGTATTTTCAATGAAATCTATGAAAGCAAAATTTGCGGCGCTTCCAATCATAATATTCGGCGGGTCGCCTATCATCGTCATGGTGCCGCCTATATTAGATGCAACAATCTGTCCAAGTAAAATCGGAATCGGGTCTATTTTCATCATCTTGGCTATGGTGATGGTCATAGGTCCCATCAGAAGTACAGTTGTAACATTGTCCAAAAACGCAGAACAAACAGCGGTAATGAGCATGAATGCCATCATTATTTTCCACGGATCTCCTTTTGCCATTTTCGCAGCCTTAATAGATATGTATTCAAAGAGACCGGAATGTTTGATAACCGCCACAAAGAGCATCATCCCCACCAAAACACCTATAGTGTTAAAATCAACATATCCGATAGCCTTGTTAACATCCAAAATTCCCGTCAACAGCAATAAAACAGTTCCAGCCAGAGCGGCTGCAGTTCTGTGAACTTTTTCACTCATAATTGTCACTAAAACGATGACAAATATGAGGATTGCAATAATTTCCTGATGCAAGTCTAACCTCCAAAAATCGTAAATACTATATTTGCTTCATTATAAGATGAAATTCTACCACTTTGGAATTAAACAATCAATAGCAAAAATAAATAAAAAATCAATTAATCACCTAAATCTATAAAGCGGCGCTATCGGTTCACCGCAGCGGTTTATTATGCCGTGAGCCGGCAAATATATTTTGCATACTGTGAAATTTCAACTTAAATATTTTTTCTCGTATTCAGATTTAAGCATAGACATTATATGTACATCGTAAAATTTTCCGTCTTTTCTGCAGTTATCCCTAAGCACTCCTTCTTCGATAAAACCCAGACTCTTATATAGATATTCTGCGGGATTTCCCGTGTAAAAGTCAAGATAAAGACGCTGAAGCTTAAGTTCATCGAAGGAAAACTTCATAACCGCCTCCATTGCCTGTTTCCCCAAGCCTTTTCCTCTAAGGGATTTATCTGCTATATATATTCTCCATATTTCTGCCTTCCACCCCTTTCTAATGTCCGCAATGACGATTCTTCCGATAACCTCTTTTGTCTTTTTTAAAATTATGGTCATCTGCACCGCACTCTCATCATTTTCATCAGAGAAAAACTTGGAAAAAGCTTCTTCCTCAGACTGTCCTTTCTCTATGCTGAAAAATTCAGTTACAGACTCATCTTGTTCCCACTTGTAGAAAATTTTAATATCATCGAATGTGGTCTTGCGTATAATCAAATCCTCAGTTTCAAGTTTTATTGAATATTCCATAGCGGCTCCTTCCACAAACAAAATTGTCTCATTTGTTTCATTCTACTATCTATTCCAATCCTTTTCAACTTGTATACAAGTTGACTTCAATCTTGAGGGTGAGGAAATTTTTAAAAAATTATTGGCAGTACAGCAAGAGCAAAGCAAAAAAGTGGGCGAAAACACCCACTTTATAATTCAAACTGTATTTATTTTGTCATTTAAGCCTTTTCTAATCATGTACCGCAACTATTACAGCAAGCCACGGCAATCCTGCATCTGATTTTACAAAATCAAACTTTTACCCCATTGCCATCTGCGCATTTTAAATGGACAAAATTTGCTTTTTTAGACAGCAATTTTCAACTTTTTAACTTGATTAACCTTTGTCGTTTTATCCTGTATGACAATAACAATTTCACATTCTTTGACGGAAGGCTTAACATCAAGCGTTGCCGTGTAGTGACCTGCTGTTTCCAGCTTATATGCGATTGGAGTCAACACACCGTTCGCCGTCTGTTCACTGTAGATGTAATGAAAAACATCATGATTTTTATTCAGTATAGCGTCCCACTCCACGATTATCTTTGTTTTATCGTCACTTAATTTAACCGTTTCATTTTCTATATAGTTAGTATCCTTTATATTGTACTTTTTACCTTTGTATTCCACAATATTCTCGTCAATCGGTTTTGTCGGTTTTAGTGGTTTTAGCGGCTTTAGCGGTTTTTCCTGTTTTTCCCGTTTGACATTGAAAAACACCATTTTTGTAGACAAAACCTTAGTTTTGTTCACCGCCTTCTTGTTTTTCTTCGCCTTATACTTATATGTGACAACAGTTCTCACCGAAAATTTATGTTTTCCGTCTTTTAAATTCTTTAATTTAATGCTGCTTTTCTTCGTGTTCATCCAAGCCTTATCATCAAGCCTATATTGATACGCCGGCTTCAAGTTCTTATATCTCGCCTTCTTTTTCCCGAATCCTTTCACCTTAACCTTAACAGCTTTATTCACCTTGTTCCAAGTCACAACAGTGGTATTCGATTTACTGTTTCCGGATACTTTTGCGTTCAAGAAAGTAATAGCATTTACAGCTTTCGTTTTTTTGACTTTTTTCGCCTTCGCCATTACACTATCGTGGGATATAACCCCGAAGCAGGAAAAAACAAGTGCTCCTGCAAGCAGTGTCGGTGTAACTTTCCTAAATAGAACCGTCGCTGCATCTGTTAAAATTTTTTTAGTCATGAATTAACCTCCCTAAGTTTTGAAATAACTACCCCTTATTAAAAATTATATAAAAATCGACATCCATCGAACTTGAAGTTTGCAACGAATGTCGTTTTTATTGATGGTGCCCAGTCTCGGAATCGAACCAAGGACACAGGGATTTTCAGTCCCTTGCTCTACCAACTGAGCTAACTGGGCACACTATCGTGTGTATTAAATTGGTGGGCCACCAGGGACTTGAACCCGGGACCTGCCGGTTATGAGCCGGATGCTCTGACCAACTGAGCTAGTGGCCCACGATTTTAAAAAAATGGTCGGGGTGGCAGGATTTGAACCCGCGGCCCACTGGTCCCAAACCAGTTGCGCTACCAAACTGCGCTACACCCCGAAAATCGGTCTTGTCATCAGCAAAGACATTATACTATTTTCAATTTAAAAGGTCAAATGGCAGGGGCAGAAGGATTCGAACCCTCGACACGCGGTTTTGGAGACCGCTGCTCTACCAACTGAGCTATACCCCTATAATAAATATGGCGGAGAAGGCGAGATTCGAACTCGCGCGGCCCTAAACGAACCCTAACGGTTTAGCAAACCGTCCTCTTCAGCCACTTGAGTACTTCTCCAGGCTTTATTGTCGGCGCATATATTTGAATCCCTAAATGGCGGAGAGGGTGGGATTCGAACCCACGGTTCTTACGAACACCGGTTTTCAAGACCGGCACCATCAGCCGCTCGGACACCTCTCCATGTGATCGGCATTCGTAACATTGGTGACCCATCGGAGATTCGAACTCCGGACACCTTGATTAAAAGTCAAGTGCTCTACCGACTGAGCTAATGGGTCATAAAACTGGCTGGGGTAGCGGGGATCGAACCTGCGCATAAGGGAGTCAAAGTCCCTTGCCTTACCACTTGGCTATACCCCAAGAATGCTACCATCTTTTCAATTTTAGTTAAAAAATGGTGAGCCCGCAGAGATTCGAACTCTGGACACACGGCTTAGAAGGCCGATGCTCTATCCAGCTGAGCTACGAGCCCACACAATTTTAGTGGAGCGGATGATGAGAATCGAACTCACGCCATCAGCTTGGAAGGCTGAGGTTCTACCATTGAACTACATCCGCATAGTTGGAGCGGAAGACGAGATTCGAACTCGCGACCCTCGCCTTGGCAAGGCGATGCTCTACCCCTGAGCCACTTCCGCATATTGGTCGAGGGAGATGGATTCGAACCATCGTAAGCTCAGCTAACGGATTTACAGTCCGCCCCCTTTAGCCACTCGGGCATCCCTCGATGTTAAATATTAAATTGGAGCTGGCGGAGGGAATCGAACCCCCAACCTGCTGATTACAAATCAGCTGCTCTACCGTTGAGCCACGCCAGCATCTTATAAAATTAAATTGGCGACCAAGACGGGGCTCGAACCCGTGACCTCCAGCGTGACAGGCTGGCATTCTAACCAACTGAACTACTTGGCCATATCCAGTGCTGAAAGCACGTCCCGATATTATGGTGGGCGCTATAGGGCTCGAACCTATGACCTCCTGCTTGTAAGGCAGATGCTCTCCCAGCTGAGCTAAGCGCCCAAGTAATCACTGTGTCTTTTGCTCGACACATTTACTAACTATACAGTATATCATTTATTTTGTCAATACTTTTTTTGTCTTTGCCTTTTTTATTTTCAAAAATAATTCACACCTGCTAACAAAAAAATCGTCATTACCGCATCAACAAAAAACGATTATATTCGTGGTATTTTTATGAAAGTTACACTTCGCTTCAAAAGCCACTCCCCACCAAATGTTATACCATTTATGCGATTAATGCAAGCATCTTCTTCATTTTTTTTGCAGGAAAATCGAAAATATACATTGTCACTGTACTGAATTTCATCTATCTTCACATCTTCTCTAAAATCAACGGCCGAAAGCTTGTTAAACTCCTTATAAGCCATTTTACATTCAAAGCAAATTCTTTCTTCCACATCACAAATTACGCCGCTTAAAACGGCTTTTTTCACGCTGGAAGTATATGCCCTCACAAGCCCTCCTGTACCCAGCTTAACGCCTCCGAAATACCTCGTAACCACAACCGCTATATTTGTAATTCCCTCCGAAACAAGCATTTTAATTATGGGAGCTCCTGCCGTTCCCTGTGGTTCTCCATCATCGCTTGCCCACTGGAGCTGAAATTTATCTCCAAGTACCATTGCAGGCACATTGTGCGCAGCATCCTTATATTTCTGCCTGATTTCCTGAAAAAAGCACTCCGCATCATCTACAGTCTCACAAGGAATAACACTGGTTATAAATCGGGATTTTTCTATCCTTTGCTCATCTTCTATTTTGTTCAAAACAGTACTATATAACTTCAAATTTCTTTAACCTCTGATAATCACTTCTTGAAACTTCTGCTACTATTTCCGTGCCTTCATTTTTATAATTCATAGAAAGTACATTTGTTTTTTCACACAGATAGGATGCTATATCTCCTCTGCTATACGGAATTAAGAATTTAGCAGTCAGATTATCAAAAATTTTATTTTTCACTTCTTCAAGCAAATTATCAATTCCTTCTCCGGTCTTGGCTGAAATAAACATCTTTTTATCTTCTGACGGAGATATATCAAATTCTTTCGCAATATCAATTTTATTAAATACCAATATCTTTTCTTTTTCCGCCGCACCGATTTCTTTCAAAACTTTATTCGTTACATCTATTTGAAATTGATTTTCGCCGCAGCTTGTATCCACTATATGAAGAAGAAGGTCTGCAAACTTCACTTCTTCCAGCGTTGCTTTAAACGCTTCAACAAGACCGTGCGGAAGCCTGCTGACAAACCCTACCGTATCTATTAAAATAAATTCTTGCTTGGAGTCAAACCTTATATTTCTTTGCTGCGCATCCAAAGTCGCAAAGAGCATGTCTTTTTCTTTTACGACCTTATCTTCCTTCTCCGTCATGGAAAGGAGTCTGTTCATAATTGCCGATTTTCCCGAATTTGTATATCCCACCAGAGCAACAACGGGAATATCTGATTTCTCTCTCTTTGATCGTTGGACCGTTCGTGAGCTTTGAACTTTTTGAAGGTCATTTTTAATATCCTCCATGCGTCTTTCTATGTGGCGTCTGTCCGTTTCAAGCTTTTTTTCTCCGGGACCGCGGGTTCCGATGCCGCCTCCGAGCCTTGACAGCGATTTGCCGAAACCTAAAAGCCTCGGCATCCTGTATCTGAGCTGAGCCAGTTCCACCTGCAGTTTCCCTTCTGCAGAATCGGCTCTCGATGCAAAGATATCCAAAATCAAAATAGTTCTGTCTATTACCTTTACACCTAAAGCTTCCTCAAGGTTTCTAAGCTGCATCCCGGTAAGTTCATTGTTGAAAACAACCATGTCCGCTTCCATGTTCTTTACCGTTTCCGCAACTTCAGCCACTTTGCCGCTGCCTATCAGAGTGGCGCTGTTGGGTTTTTGAAGACTCTGAACCACCTGACCGATAACTTCTATGTTATCAGCCTCTGCCAAACCTGCAAGTTCCTCCATGGAGTATGTGATATCCTCATAACGCGTAAATCCAACGAGAACAGCTTTATATTTTTCTTCTTCGATAACCTGGTTGTCTTCTGTAAATCTCAACATTTTCTGATACCTTAATAAACTTTTCACTTTTATTCTGAGCTATATCGTATGTTAAATGGCTGTTTTACAGCTTCATCATACTACAAAGCTTGGAATATTACTACTCCAAGCTTGTTCACTTTCACTATGCATATTTTTTTCTGCTGTGACTAAATATCAATCTTATCAATTTCGCTGCGCAGAAAATCATTTGTAATCTTAATTCTTGTACCTTTCATTCCCAGCGAACGAGATTCGATAACGCCGGCACTTTCCAGCTTGCGAAGGGCATTTACTATAACAGATCTTGTAATTCCTGATTTATCGGCAATTTTGCTGGCAACAAGAAGGCCTTCTTTTCCATCAAGTTCAGCGAAAATCTTAATAACCGCATCAAGTTCTGAGTATGACAGAGTTTCAAGTGCCATATTCACCGCATTCTTTTCTCTTCCGTCAGCTTCTTCTTCAAGTGTGATGCCTCTTGCAACTTCAAGTCCTACAACTGTTGCGCCATATTCGCAAATTGCAATATCCTCTTCGCTGTAAGCCTTTGAAGGTCTTGCAAGAAGTAATGTCGCAACTCGCTTCCCTCCAAATATAATTGGGACAATTACATGATACTTATTTGAAAGCTCATAGTCATCTCCGTACACTGCCTTGATGCTGTCGTAAATCAGATTTTCCTTTGTTTCCCTGAATTCCAAAAATCTATCGTTATAAACTGATGGAAGTACCGCTTTGCTGTCTTCTCCGATGACAAGAGGAGCTTCTTCGCCTTCTTCGTATTTAGCCGCAAGAATCTTTCCTCTCTTATTTAGAATATAAATGTTTGAACTTAACATTTCACCGATTACTTCACATAGTTCATCAAATGAAACATACCCTGTTGCACTCTCCGACAACATCCAATTCAATTTTCTGATACGCTGTAATAACTGCTGACTCATATTCATTCTCCTTTTCTTATTAATCACTTACTACAATATGTATTTATCAACATCATCTCTTCTAATGGTATCCATAAACTTATTTTGGACAAACTTCCTATCTATTATAAACTTTCCATCCGCATCCGGCTTTGGAATCTCAAAAGAAATGTCCTCAAGCAATTTTTCCAAAATCGTGTGCAATCTCCTTGCACCTATGTTTTCATTCTGTTCGTTCATCAAAAACGACATTTCTGCAATTTCTTCTATAGAATCTTCGGTAAATTCCAAGTTTATTCCTTCAGTTGAAAGAAGTGCTTGCTGCTGTTTCGTTATGGCATTTTCTGGAACTGTTAAAATTTTTGCAAAAGCCTCTTTATCCAAATTCTCCAGTTCAACGCGAATAGGGAATCGTCCCTGAAGCTCAGGAATCAAATCTGTAGGCTTTGCCGTATGGAAAGCGCCTGCACCAATAAATAAAATGTGATCAGTCTTAAGTGGTCCATATTTTGTATTGACCACACTGCCTTCAACTATGGGCAGAATGTCTCGCTGAACCCCTTCCCTGGAAACATCCGCACCGGATGAATATCTTCCGCCGGAAGCAATTTTATCTATTTCATCGATGAAAATAATTCCATTCTGCTCCGCATTTTCAATGGCTTCATCCGTCACTTGATCCATATCAAGAAGATTTTGTGCCTCTTCCTCTCTCAAAATTTTTCTGGCATCCTTGACGCGAACTCTCTTCGTTTTTGTCTTCTGCGGCATCATATCACCAAAAATATTTCCTATGGCTATGCTCATGCCTTCATTGCTCATGTCGAGCTGATTGCTTTTAGGCGTATCTTTAATCTGTATCTCAATAAACTGTTCTTCCAAAAGGCCGTCTTTTAGCTGTTGTCTGACCTGCTGTCTCGCCATATCCACATCCAAGGGTTCATTCTTGTCTGATTCGGTTTTTTTCTGATTTTCCTCATATTGCTGTTTCTGACTTACATATCCGCCGTTATTGAGTAAAAAATCAAAAGGATTGCCGCTTTTATTGGTGTTTTCCTTCTTCTTTTCTCCCGGAATCATGGCTTCAACAATCCTGTCTTCCGCAAGCTTTTCAGCCATTTCATACTTATCTTCAAGCTTACTCTGTTTCGTGATTCTAATCGAAGCTTCAGCAAGATCCCTTATCATAGAATCCACATCTCGCCCCACATAACCGACTTCCGTAAACTTCGTCGCCTCGACCTTCACAAAAGGAGCCTTCATCAGTTTAGCAAGTCTTCTGGCAATCTCTGTCTTACCGCAGCCTGTAGGTCCCATCATCAAAATATTTTTAGGAGTAATCTCCTCTCTCATTTCCTCCGGGAGAAGACTCCTTCTATATCTATTCCTCAAGGCTATTGCCACTGATTTTTTTGCATCGGCCTGACCGATAATATACTTGTCCAGTTCGGAAACTATTTCTTTAGGCGTCATACTCTTAATTTTTTCAGCCATTCCATACCTCCTATAGTTTTTTTACCGTTACATTATCGTTGGTATAAACACAAATTGAGGATGCAATCTTAAGCGATTCTCTGACTATATCCTCTGCACTCATATCAGTATGATTAAACAGCGCATTTGCTGCCGAATAAGCATAATTTCCGCCTGAACCGATTGCAATGAAATCCTGATCCGGAGCTATCACCTCTCCATTTCCGGAAATAATCAGCATTTGGTCTTGATCTGCCACAATCATAAGCGCTTCTAAATTTCTCATTCCCTGATCTCCGCGCCACAGCTGCGCTAAATCCACTGCAGCCCGCTTCAAATTTCCGCCATGCTCTACCAATTTTTTTTCAAATTTTTCGGTTAATGAAAAGGCATCCGCCACTGAACCTGCAAATCCGGTTAAGACTCTATCATTAAAAATCTTTTTTACCTTCACTGCACCATTCTTCATAATAGCGGTTTCGCCCATAGTTACCTGTCCGTCGCCGCCGATTGCCACATCTTCGGGACCCCTGCGCACCGCACAGATCGTAGTTGCATGAAATTGTATCATTATTCTACTCCTTAAAGTTACATTCCTGATTGGAACATACCAATTTCCTTTCTCCTTTAGTTATTTTCTCTGTAAGTAAGTTTCCGCACTTCGGGCAAACTTTAGCTACAGGTTTGTTCCAGTAAGACTGATCACATTCCGGATAACCGCTACACCCGTAAAAAATCTTTCCCCTCTTACTTCTCTTTTCTACTATATCCTTACCACATTTAGGACATTTCACACCTATAGTTTTCAAAATCGGCTTAGTATTCTTACATTCCGGATAACCGCTGCAAGCGATAAAGTCTCCATATCTGCCTGCTTTGAACACCATAGGCTTTCCACACAGTTCACAAATTTCTCCTGTAGGCTTATCTTCCACGACAACCTTTTCAATGGCTGCATCTGCTTTTTTCAGTTCTTCACTAAAAGGTCCATAGAAATCTCTTATGATTTTTTTCCATTCATAGCCCGTGGTTTCCACTTCATCAAGCTTATCCTCCATGGATGCCGTAAATCTCACATCCACGATTTCTTTGAAGTACTCTTCCATAAGACCTGTTACCAGAAATCCCAGCTCCGATGGGATTAGAGATTTCTTCTCTCTCCTGACATACTTTCTTTCTGTCAGCGTTCCGACTATAGGTGCATAAGTACTCGGTCTTCCTATATTAAGTTCTTCTAATGTCTTTACAAGGCTGGCCTCTGTAAATCTTGCCGGAGGCTGAGTGAAATTCTGTTCGCCTCTTATGTCTTTCAGGTTCAGCTCTTCACCTTCTTTTAACACAGGCAGCAGGTTGTCTTTTTCTTCATCAGTCGATTTATAGACCCTTTGGTAGCCGTCGAACACGCGCTTTGAGCCGTTTGCCCTGAATCCGTACTTGCCGTTTTCAATATCAACCTGCATACTGTCATATTTAGCGGCAGCCATCTGACTTGCAAGAAATCTCGTCCATATGAGCTGATAAAGTCTGAACTGATCTTTAGATAAATACTCCTTTATACTTTCCGGCTCCAGTGTAACATCACTGGGTCTTATCGCTTCATGTGCATCCTGAATATCCTTATTCTTGCCGGAGAAAATATTGTTTGCCGAATATTCTTTCCCGAATCGTTCCTCTATGTATGCTGATGCGGCGCTCTTTGCTTCCGCTGAAACACGAACCGAGTCTGTTCTTAGGTATGTTATAAGACCCATTGTTCCTCTTCTTCCCACATCGATGCCTTCATAAAGCTGTTGAGCCACCATCATGGTTCTCTTGGTATTGAAATTAAGTTTATTGGCGGCATCCTGCTGCATACTGCTTGTCGTAAAAGGAGCATAGGGCTTCTTTACTCTGGGTTTTTCTACAATTTTATTTACCGTGTATCTTGCTGTTGAAAGTTCATCTAAAATTCTATCGTTTTCTTTTTTTGTCGAAATCTTTATTTTCTTACCATTTTCGTAGTTCAATTTTGCGGTAAAATTTTTCTTTTTATTAAATTCTGCCGTAATTGTCCAAAATTCCTCGGGAATAAAATTTTGTATTGTTTTTTCCCTGTCACAAATAATCTTAAGCGCCGCAGACTGCACCCGTCCCGCAGAAAGGCCTTTTCTAACTTTTCTCCAAAGAAGCGGACTTATCTGATATCCAACAAGCCTGTCCAGAACTCTTCTTGCCTGTTGTGCATCCACAAGGCTTATATCAATGGCTCTCGGATTTTTAACGGCTTCCTTTATCTTACTCTTTGTGATTTCATTGAACTCAATTCTGCACGAAGTTTCAGGATCAATTCCGAGCAAAAATGCAAGATGCCAAGAAATCGCTTCCCCCTCTCTGTCCGGGTCAGTTGCCAAATAAACTTTGCCTGCCTTTTTTGCTTCCTTCTTAAGCTCCTTTATTAAGTTACCTTTTCCGCGTATTGATATGTATTGCGGCTCAAAGTCATTCTCCACATCAATTCCAAGCTTGCTTTTAGGTAAATCCCTAACATGCCCGACAGATGCAATCACCTTATATCTTGAGCCCAAATACTTACCAATTGTTTTCGCTTTAGATGGTGACTCAACTATTACTAATGTCTTTTTCGTAGCAACCATTATACCTCCAAAATATTTGATGAATAAAACGCATTATAACATAATTTATCGCTTCGTCAAATATTCTAATGATACTACAATAAATCAACATGCACAAGGTATTTACGAAAACATTTTGTTTATTCTTACATAAAATATGTTTATTTTTTCGTACTATACAACAAATATCTTTCCCAAAGAGCTTTCTATCAAACCCTTTATCTCCAAAATTGTTAAAATTCCATTTATTTTTTCGGGAGACATCATGGTTTCTCTGCTGATATCATCCACAGTAACTTCAGATGATCTGCATATAAATTTAAAAATTTTATCTTCGTCTGCTCCTAATTTAACAGGAGCAGCCTCATCAGCTTTCGGCTCTATTCCCAAATCTCTTATAATATCGTCTATGACGATGAGCGGCGTTGCTCCGTCTCTTATGAGCATATTTGTTCCAAAACTTGAAAAGCTCGTTATATTTCCCGGTACTGCGTATACATTTCTTCCTTGAGAAGCCGCAAATTCGGCAGTTATCAATGAGCCTGACTTTCTCCCCGCCTCAACTACCACAGTGCTTTCACAAAGTCCGCTTATAATTCTGTTTCTCTGAGGAAAATGATATGATATAGGAGGCGTTCCGTCCGGATACTCGCTTATCACAAGTCCTTCTTTTCTGATTCGGTCCATGAGTCTCCTATTTTGAGCAGGATAACATATATCTGTTCCGCACCCCAAAACCGCAATAGTCTTTCCTCCTGCATCCAATGCACCAAGATGTGCGGCGGAATCAATACCTATAGCAAGACCGCTAACAACCGTAATTTCTGATTTACATAATTTTTCGCCGATTTTCTTTGCTATGCTTTCCCCATACTTGCTTGCCTTTCGGCTGCCTACAACTCCTATCGCAGTATTTTCTATAATGCTTATATCGCCATCATAGTAAAGTCTCTCCGGCGGGCTGCTGATTTCCTTCAACAAATACGGATAAATTTCACTGTTTTTATCAATGTAATTTTTCATCAAAGCCCTCCTCTCTATATCGGATTGCTTCTGATAAATCCATCAGCTCCACATTCTTCGATTTTCGCAAATCGGCAATAGTTCGCGCAACTTTTTTAATTTTAGTCAAAGTTCTTGGATTCAGTATGTACTTTTTATATGCATCCTTTAAAAATTCCTCTTCACATTCACCCAGAGAAACATATTTTTCAATCATTTTCATGGTCATTTGACCGTTAGATGATATAGATGTGCCTGTAAATCTCTCATGTTGTATCTTCTTTGCGGTTTCTATACCGCATCTCATTTCTTTAGAGCTGAGAGAACTACCGCTGACATATTCCTCATATTTTATGTTGTGAAGCCTTATATGAATATCTATTCTGTCCATTATCGGACCTGATATTTTATTTCTGTATCTTTGGATTTCTCCGGGACTACAGGTGCATTCCCGTTGTTCATCTCCGTAATAACCGCATTTGCATGGATTCATTGCCGCCACCAACAGAAAATCGGCAGGATATGTATATCCGGTTCCCAGCCTTGAAATATCTATTTTTTTGTCCTCCAAAGGCTGCCTTAGCAAGTCGATTACATTTCTATCAAACTCTCCAAACTCATCTAAAAACAAAACTCCTTTATTGGCGAGAGTTATTTCGCCCGGCATGGGTACCGCCCCGCCGCCAATTAAAGAAGCTCCCGTAATCTTGTGATGAGGTCTTCTGAAGGGTCTTACGCAGGCTAACGGATTAATTTCGCCAAGATGCCCTGAAACAGAATATATTTTGGTAACTTCAAGGATTTCATCAAAATCAAGAGCAGGCATTATGCCGGGAATTCGCTCTGCAAGCATCGTCTTTCCCGTGGAAGGGCTTCCGGTCATTAAAATTCCGTGGCCCCCTGCAACGGCAATCATTATGGCACGCTTTGCCTCCTCTTGTCCTTTAACATCATGAAAGTCCTGTTTAATATCCTTATTAACCTGAGAAATTCTGAACGGAACTATTTTCCTAAGCTGTGAGTTTTTATTGAAATGATCCAAAATCTCCAGCAGGCTTTCTGCAGCGTACACTTCCATATCTGAAATGAGCCCGGCTTCTTCACTGTTTCCGGCAGGAACAACTATCTTATTGACGCGGCATTCAGCGTTATCTCTAAGTGCCATAAGCATAGACAACAGCCCGTCAACCTTCTTTAACTTCCCATCCAGAGAGAGTTCTCCTACAAAGCCCCAAGACTCTAATTCGTCCGTCATAATCTGCCTCGTATCTGCCAAAATTCCCATTGCCATAGGCAGGTCGAAATAACTTCCTCTCTTCCTGATATATGCAGGAGAGATATTTATTACAATTCTTTCCACGGGAAATTCATATCCTGAATTGATTATAGCCGAGCGTATTCTTTCCCTCGCTTCTTTAATCGTTACATCCGCAAGCCCCACAATATAAAACCCGGGCATTCCTCTTGTAATATCTGTTTCTACGGAAACCGGCATTGCGTTCAGTCCGCTTAAGGCGGCCGTATTGATCTTCGACAGCATCTGTAATCCCTCCTTTCATGAATCAGAAACAAAAATAATTTTGTCTTATCATAATTTCAACCACTTGAAACCTTATTGAGAGATTATCTATTTTATTGGAAAGCATGTACCAGCTTCCTATTTTTTTCAATCTGTTCTGCTTATCCCTTCCCACACTTTCTGCAGCTCTTCCATACTTCATGGAAGTTCGTGTCTTTACTTCTACTACGAAAAGTTCCTTTGAATTTCTGCATATTATATCCGCTTCCCCGAATTTACATCTGAAGTTACGCTCCAGAATCTCATACCCCTGGGCATACAACATTCCCGCTGCCATCTCTTCGCCGTAATATCCCAGTAATTTTTTGTCTTGCATTTCGACACCCCTCCGTGCTTTCAGCACAACAACAAGCCTGCATATAGCGGTTCTCGTTTCTCAAAGGCATCCTATCCATATTTAAAATATACAATTTTTCCCATTCTTTGTCAACAGTTTTCTTATTGCAAATGAAACCCCGTTTTCATCATTTGACAGGGTTACAAAATCGCCGTGACATTTCATATGTTCTCCGGCATTTCCCATGACAACTCCTATCTCTGCCATCTGAATCATGGACAGGTCGTTTGGACTGTCACCGAATGCCATCAAGTTCTTATGCGTCAAACCCAATTTTTCTAACAGAAACGACAGAGCGCTGGCTTTGGTGGTGGTTTCACCTCCTATTTCCAGGTTATTATGGAAAGATGAAGTCATAGTGATACCTGACATTTTGCCGAAAACCTGCTCCATTCGTCTTTGGTCAGACATATTTTGAAATACCATATTTATGTTCTCAACATGGAGTTTGTTTTTCAGCACAAATTTATGAAGCTCATCGACAGGATTTCTCGTATTTAAAACATATTCAGGGCTTCTGAAATCAGATCCCTTCTCCTTAATATGATGATATTCTCGTGCGTCTATGTACGCTCTGCCGCCTATAGACACATCGACGGATACCTCAACAGAAAATCCTTCATCATTTAGGATCTTCATAACCTTTTCCACATATTCAGGGGATATGGGATTTTCATATATCACTTTTTCCCTTATGACATCTGTAATCATTCCTCCGTTAGAGGTTATAACATATTCCAGTCCCTTTATTTTGAATACTCCCATGGGAAGCTTATCCCAAACCCTTCCTGTGCATACCACAACATGAAGTCCGTTAATGTGGGCCCATTTCAGAGACTCTAAAGTTTCCTCGGAAATATTCCCTCTGCTGTCAAAAGTAGTTCCATCCAAATCCAGGGCAATCATTTTTATATTCTTGCTCATTTTCTATTCCTTATTTCAACTGAGGCATTATTTACTATATTATAACAAAACCCCTTGCAAAAATGAAGTTTCAGATATAGAATTAATTTATTTCAGAAGTTAAAAACATGACGATTTTTACGAGGATGTTTAATAATGAATGTAGTAATTGTAGGTGCCGGAAAACTGGGATGCAGAGTGGCGGAAGCTTTGGTCGTGGGGGATCATGCCATAACTGTAATAGATAGAAATGATAAGATTCTGAGAAAACTGTCTCAGCAGTTTGAGCTTATGACCATAAATGATGACGGAAGAAAGATTTCCACACTGGAAAGCGTTAACATAAAGAATATCGACTACCTTCTCGCATGTACCGAAAACGATGAATCCAACATAGTCATAGCCTCTTTTGCGAAAAAACTCGGCTGCAGGCGCGTAATCGCAAGGGTGAGAGAGCCGGAGCACATGAACCAGTTCACCTTCATAAAAAATGCTATGGACATCGATCACATAGTTAATCCCGACATGTCCATAACCGTGGAGATATACAAATATCTGGCTGAAAAATATACCCTGAGCAACGGCATTTTCACCAGCGGAGGCTTCGCCATGACGGAGTTTCCCACAAGAAGATTTCCTTCCCTTGCAGGATTGACCATGCCTGAAGTAAACGAAGTACTTCCGAATATTTTGATAGCGGCACTTTCGCGAAACGGAAAAATTATAGTACCTCACGGTGAAGATAAAATCTGTAATGGTGATTTCATATACGCAGTGGGCAGCAGGGAGCAGATTCAGGACCTGCACCGACAGACGCGAGAAGAAGGAAAGTATACCAACATACATAAAGTCATGATTATAGGCGGCGGAAAAACGGGATATTACTTGGCAGAAAAGCTTTCTGATTTCGGCGCCACAGTTAAGCTGGTAGAAAAAGACATTGAGCGCTGCAGATACCTTTCCACTCATCTTGGAAAGGTAATGGTCCTTCATGCAGACGGCACGGATATAGACCTTCTTGAAGAGGAAAATCTAAACGAAATGGACGCTTTTGTTACAGCAACTGGATATGATGAGGAGAACCTTTTACTTTCACTGAGTGCAAAGCAGCACGGAATCGATGATGTAATTGCCAAAGTCAGCCATGAAAATTATATGGGACTGGTGGAAAAAATGGGTGTGGATATGGTTCTTAATCCGCTGGACATAAGCGCCAGTAACATTTTAAGATATATACAGGGTTCAAAGCGTGTTCTGTCCTCTTTCTTAATTCAAGGACAGGCTCAGATTATGGAGGTCGTTGCAAATTCAAAGATGCACATTATCGGTAAGCCCCTGAAGGAACTTGAACTTCCGAAGGAAATTCTGTTTGCCGCCATAAAACGCGGTGATAAGATAATAATACCTAACGGCGAAACAACCATCAAACTAAATGACAGGCTTACGATTTTCACTCTTTTAAGCGGTCTGAGCAAAGTTGAAAAACTCATGAAAACCAAGAATTAATAGGAGCTTACATGTCAGTAGTAAATAAAAAAAATGCTTATCGTGTACTGGGGTTTGTATTGACCGCAATAGGAATCTCAATGGTTCCTGCCCTGATTACCAGTATATATTTCCACGAATCAAGACAGACGATACCATTTTTGCTTACAATAGTGATAAGCGTTTTGGTGGGAAATATAATTGTAATATCAGTTCCCCCTTCTAAAAGCAAGGTTAAAGTGAGAGACGGGTTTTTAATAGTTTCTCTGGCATGGATAATTGCCTCTCTTATCGGGGCTGTTCCCGCCTTTGCCAGCGGAGCTGTTCCAAGCTTTATAGATTCCTTTTTTGAAACCTGCTCAGGTTTCACCACTACGGGAGCTTCAATAATACGAGACATCAAAACGATGCCGAAATCCATCCTGCTTTGGCGTTCTTGCGCTGTCTGGATCGGAGGTGCGGGCATTATACTTTTTACCGCCTTCGTACTTCCCTTCTCAAGTGTTCAGGGACATAAGCTTGCAAGACACCAGCTGTCACTTCAGCAGGTAGGCAAATTTTCGCTGAGGTTTCACGGTACGGTTTCAAAATTGTTCAAACTATATGTATTTTTGACCCTGAGTCTTATCGTGCTGCTTTCCATGGGCAAAATGTCCTTATTCGATGCCGTAATTCATGGATTGAGCACCATTGGAACCGGAGGATTTTCAACATATAACGACGGCATTTCACATTTCAAAAGTCCTTTTATCCACTGGGTTTTCATTGCTTTCATGATTATTGCAGGTTCAAATTTAAACTTATGGCTGGGAATAAATAAATATGGAATAAAAAACTTCAAAAAAAATACCGAATTTAAATTTTATATTGGTTTTATCGCCTCAGCCGGCATGTTAATCAGTGTAAACACCTATATATACGGAACTTTCCCAACGCCCTATGAAGCCGTAACGGCAAGCTTCTTTCAGGTGAGTTCGTTCATATCCACCGCAGGACAGCGTATGACAGATTTCAATTCATGGCCCACATTCTCAAAGATGCTGCTCCTGTCTGTGATGCTCATAGGAGGCTGTACTTCCTCCCTTGCAGGAGGACCGAAGGTTTTGAGAATTCTCACTTCCCTGCGGCTTATTCAAAGGGGAATTTCAAAGAAACTCCATCCCAACAGGATTTTTGTTATTTCTATCGATAAAAAGGAACTTCCTCAGGAAGTCAGCACAAACATATCGAATTTTATGTTTCTGTACTTCTTCACAATTTTTTCGGGATGTCTTTTGATTTCCATAAACGATTTCGATTTAATAACAACATTTTCCGGGGTTCTTTCCTGCCTGAACAATATAGGATTGGGCTTCAATATGGTGGGACCTGCAGGCGGGTTTCACATATTTTCCGACTTTTCCAAGCTCGTACTATCCATATTGATGATTGCCGGCAGATTGGAGCTTTTCACACTTTTGATGATTTTCTCACCTTATTACTGGAATCCGGATAAAGTATGATCGTATAAAGTACACTAAAATATAATTAAGGGATTTAAAATGCATTTAAGTAATAAATCTATTTTAAAAATAATATGCTTTCTGCTTATTTTAGAGGGATCTGCCATGCTTCCTCCTGCAGTAATGGCCTTCTATTACAACGAGCAGAAATGTGCAACCTCATTTTGTTTAATGGCAATAATCTGCCTGTGTGCAGGTATGGGTATGAGGAAAATAAAGTATGTTTCCAGGAAGTATAAACCTGATGAAGGTTTTACCCTTATACTTTTTTGTTGGGTTTTCATAATAATGCTGGGCGCCATGCCATACCTAACGGCAAATCACGGATACTCCTTAATCGACAGTGTATTTGAATCCGCAGCCGGATGGACCACCACGGGAAGCTCTGCATTGAAAGAAGCTCTGCCTCACTCCCTGCTCCTCTGGAAAACCATAACAGGATGGTTGGGAGGTCTCATCGTAATAATATTTTCCGCTGCAATCCTGCCCTACCTTGGAATAGGCGCGCAAAAGCTTGCAATAATCGAAATCCCCGGTCCTGACCTGGAGAAACTGGCTCCTAAGTTTGAAGATGTAGCAAAAATCATAGCCATAATATATGTTATGGAGACCTTGATATTTTTCATATTGCTTATTCCCTCCAGAATGTCTCTTTACTATGCTCTGATACATACGCTGTCTGCCGTATCGACCTCAGGTGTAATAAGCTTCAGCGCCACTCAGGGAAATTACATGATTACAAGGTATGCTCAGGTCATTCTAACTATGGCTGCTCTTACAGGAGGGCTGAACTATTTTGCATTCTTTCTGATGTACAGGAAAAAGCTGAAAACCGCAATAAAAAACTACGAAGTCAGGGTTTACCTGCTCATCTTCTTAGCCGGTGGGATTTTGGCAAGCATTTCGCTTATAAAAAGCGGAATGTTCAAAGGTGCGGCAGATGGAATAAGTTACGGTTTCATGCAGGTTATCTCCTTCGGAACAACCACAGGCTTCAAAATGACAAATTTATCAAATTGGCCTTCCTTTACTAAAATGCTACTTTTAGTTCTCACGCTTATAGGCGGTTGTACCTTCAGTGCCGGCGGAGGAATAAAGGTTATCAGATTCGTAGTCATCTATAAATTAATCATCAGAGGAATTTACAAGAGGATCCACCCTAAGGCAATTAAACCTGTGATGTTTGAAAAAAAACCGCTTTCTGCTGAAATGGCGTCTTCAATCACATCTTTTGTCCTGCTGTACTTTGCGGTTTTCATGTTGGGGAGCATCTTAATATCTCTGGAAAATTCAGATATGGAGACTACCTTCAGCGGTGTAATCGCAGCCCTCAGCACCAACGGAACGGCATTCGGCATGTTGACAGAGAATAACTTCAGTATTTTTTCACCTTTGGCAAAGCTGGGATTCTCCGTACTTATGCTTGCAGGAAGATTGGAGCTCTATCCGATAGTTATTTTACTTACCCGCTCGTTTTGGAAACCCGGAAAAATCAACTCGTGAGAGGCATCCCCGAAATGAGATTCAGCATTTACAGTATTTGATTTTTTATTGTTTACACCGCTTATATCCATTTCTTGACCCGTTAAAATACAAGTGATATACTGACTTCATGTGAAATTTTTATAAAGAATAAATATACATTAAAGATGAGGAAAGATAAAATGTTAAAGACAAACACAAATAAACCCAGGGTTTTTTCCGGGATTCAGCCGTCAGGCAATCTCCATTTAGGCAATTATTTAGGTGCCATTAAGCAGTTCATAGAACTTCAGGATGATAACGAATGTATCTACTGCGTTGTGGATATGCACGCAATTACAGTTCCTCAGGATCCTAAATCTCTCAGAGAACACATTTTAGACCTATCTGCTCTTTACATCGCAGTCGGACTCGATCCGAAGAGATCAATTCTCTTCGTACAATCTGATGTACCCGGTCATGCGGAGCTGAACTGGATTTTGACATGCAGCTCTTATACGGGAGAGCTTTCAAGAATGACTCAATTCAAAGCCAAGAGCAATATGCAGGAATCTGCTCCCACAGGACTTTTCTGCTACCCTATACTTATGGCAGCCGACATCTTATTATACGATACAAATATTGTTCCTGTGGGAAACGATCAGAAACAGCATGTGGAGCTATGCAGAGACATTGCAAAGCGCGTAAATAATACGCGAAATGAGACCTTCGTAATTCCGGAAGGAAGATTTATGAAGGCAGGCGCGAGAATTATGGCATTGGATGATCCTACTAAAAAAATGAGCAAATCCGCTACAAATATTCACAGTACAATCTCCCTGCTCGATACGCCAAACAAAATTAAAAAATCCATAATGAAGGCGACTACGGACTCTGAGGGCATCCTGCGATTTGATATTGAAAACAAGCCCGGAATAAGTAATCTCATGAGTATTTACAGCGTACTCACAGGTGAAAGTTTCAAAGATATAGAAGTTTCCTACAAGGGAAAGGGCTACGGAGATTTCAAAAAAGATTTGGTCGGAATAGTTCAGGAAGCCCTTGCGCCTATTCAAAATCGTTATGAAGAAATTCGCCATTCCCAAGAACTGATTTCAGATTTGAGAAACGGCGCCGAAAGAGCAAACGAAATTGCAGAAAAAGTAATGAAGCGGGTAAAGGACAATTTCGGACTTGGACTTTAGCACCCGAAAAGGTACCGATAAGCATTCGGTACCTTTTTCAGTGCCTATAAATTTTTAAAAGCGGTTTTCCTTTAAAAAAGTTCATCTTCTGTCATCTTTCACTTCTCCGTAAGTGAAAAATGAAAGTCCTATCCATATCAAAACAAAGGCTGTAAACTGAATTGAATCAAACGGTTCCTTGAAAAGAAATATTCCTAAAATCAGACTGAGTGACGGAGACATATATTCCGTAAGCCCAAGGGTCACAAGAGGTAATTTTGTCGCTGCAAGGGAAAACAGCCCCAGTGGAATTGCCGTAAAAAGTCCGCTTAACAAAAGAAGCAAAAATTTAACGGAAAAAAGTCCGCTTAACAAAGATGCTCCGCCTGCGCTGCACACGGCCAATGCACCGTTACCTGCCGTTTCCATTCTGACGATTAAAAGCAGCGCTATAGGAAGCAGGAATAATGTTTCATAAAAGAGCGACTGCATAGGCTTTGTTTTAACATTTTTCTTTATGGCTGCATAGACTGAAAATGTTCCTGCAAGACCGAGTGCAATGAGAGGAATTTCTTTATAGCCTGCCACCATAACCCCAAGCCCAAGAAGTGCCATTATTAGGGCCGCTTTCTTGCTTTTATTTAATTTCTCTTTAAAAATCACCACCCCGAAAGCACAAACAACCAGAGGTTCAAGAAAATATCCCATACAGGTCTGAATAACAAAGTTTGCATTAACTGCCCATATGTACAGGCTCCAGTTTGCAGTGATTAATATACCCGTAGCTATATGGGTTAAAATAAGTTTTTTATCTGAAATTAAAGGCTTTATGGTTTCCTTGAAACCATAGAAGATAACAGAGCCTATAAAGCATACTATTGCCATCATAACAATTCTGTACAAGATTATTACTTCGGAATTTATGGGTCTGAGGCTCTGCCAGTATATAGGAATCAAGCCCCACAGTGTGCTGCATCCCAAAGCCGCCGCTAATCCCTGCCTGTAAGTTTTTCTGTCATTAAGTTGTCGCCTGTTTCCTGTCTCTGTCATCTTACTCCTCTGCTTTTAAACGCCTATTTAAATTCTGTAAATATTATATAAGTTTCCATGAAATCTGATCCGTATCAGGTAAGTCACCGAAAACATCGTGTTCTTTCAGTATATCTACAACGCTCTTTCCCAGTTTCGCCCTTTTCATGGCCTCTTCCACAGTATCAAAAGGTTTTTCGCTATACGCCTCCTCAAGCGCCTTGGCGGCAGTTTCCCCAACGCCGTTGAAAGCTGCAAATGGCAATATTACCTTACCGTCTTCAACCCAGAACTTGAGAGCCTTGGATTTTTCCACCTTGGCATCGGTAAAAGAAAATCCGCGAGCATACATTTCATAGGCTATTTCGAGCACCATAGCCTCATCCTTTTCTTTTTTAGTCGCATTTTTTCCCATTGCTTCTATTACATCATAACGCTCAAGAATTGCACTTTTTCCTGCCAAGATAACATCTGCATTGAAATCCTGTATATAGCTGGAAAATACGGTAGCATAAAATTCCACCGGATAATACACCTTATACCATGCCATTCTAAAGGACATTACCACATACGCAACCGCATGAGCCCGAGGGAACATGTACTGAATTTTTATGCATGAATCTATATACCATTGAGGAACTCCATGCTCCTCCATGACCGCAAGCTGCTCCTCCTTTAGCGGTCTGTTTTTTCTTACATCCTCCATTATCTTAAAGGACATTTCATTTTCAATTCCCTTGAGCATAAGGTAGTTCATGATGTCATCTCTCGTAGAAATAACTTCTCGCATCGTAGCGGTCCCTGATTTTATATAGTCCTGAGCGTTGTTGAGCCATACATCAGTTCCGTGAGAAAAACCTGAAATCCTTACTAAATCCGCCATCTTATCCGGTTTTGTATCATCCAGCATCTGCCGTACAAACTTAGTTCCGAATTCCGGTATTGCAAATGTTCCATGCCTGAAACGATAATCTTCATCTTTGATTTCCAAAGCTTCAATTCCGTTAAAAATAGAAAGTACTTTTCTGTCAGAAAGATCGACAGTAAGGGGATCTATCTGCGTTAAATCCTGAAGCTGCCTGATCATCGAAGGAACATTATGTCCGAGTATATCCAATTTAAGCAGGTTTTGGTCAATCTTGTGGTAGTCAAAATGCGTCGTAATTATGTCTGTCTTTGTATCGTTGGCAGGATGCTGCACAGGGCAAAACTCATAAATCTCTCTATCGTCAGGAACTATAACGATGCCGCCCGGATGCTGCCCCGTGGTTCTCTTCACCCCCTCACAGCATGAAGCGAGTCTTGCTATTTCAACATTATTAATATCTCGCTGTGTTTCTTCTGCAAACTTTCGTACAAAGCCCATTGCCGTTTTTTCTGCGATGGTACCTACCGTTCCGGCCTTGAAAACATTCTTTTCTCCAAAGATCTCGCCAACATATTTGTGGGCTTGCGGTTGATATTCCCCTGCAAAATTAAGATCTATATCCGGCTCCTTATCTCCCTTGAAGCCCAGGAAAGTTGCAAATGGAATTGTAAACCCGTCTCTGCCCATAACAGCTCCGCATTTTGGACATTTTCTCTCCGGCATATCAATTCCGCAGTCGTATTTTTCCATATCCCCCCACTCAAGATTCTTGCAGTTTGGGCAAATATAATGGGGATTTAAAGGATTAACTTCCGTAATTCCTGCCATGGTTGCAGCAAAAGAAGATCCGACAGAACCCCTTGAGCCGACAAGATAACCGTCTTCCAAGGATTTTCTCACAAGCATTTGAGCAGAAACATACATTACAGCATATCCGTTGCTGATAATCGCATTCAGTTCCGTGTCCAAACGATCCTGAATTACACCGGGAAGCGGAGTGCCATAAATTTCATGGGCCTTATCCATGCAGGTTTTTCTCAGAGTTTCTTCGGCGCCGTCAATCTGCGGAGGACATTTTTCAGAAGGAACCGGTCTGATGCCGTCTTCAATCATGTCCGCTATCAAATTAGTGTTTTCAACTACAACTCTATAAGCATCTTCTTCTCCAAGATAGCTGAATTCTTCCAGCATTTCCTCAGTAGTTCTCATGTAAAGGCCTTGTCCGTTTTCTGCATCCTTAAAGCCTTTTCCCATCATGATTATGTTTCTGTATATGGCAGATTCCGGTTCATCGTAATGTGCGTCTGTAGTTGCAACAACAGGTTTCCCAAGCTTATCTCCAAGTGCCAAAATTCTTCTGTTGATGTTTCTGAGATCTTCATCTGAATTTACATTCTCATACCTTTCACTGTCAACCATAAATTTATTGTTGATTAAAGGCTGTATTTCAAGGTAATCATAGAATGAGGCTATCTCTTCTATTTTTTCCTCAGGAAGATTCCTTGAAACCGCACGATAAACTTCTCCCGCCTCGCAGGCAGAGCCTATAATTATTCCATCTCGAAGAGAGGCAATTACACTTTTGGGAAGTCTCGGTCTCCTATAGAAATAGTCAAGATGGGATGTCGAAACTAATTTATATAAATTTTTTATCCCTGTCTGTGTCTTTGCAATTAAAATTATATGATTGGTTATTACAGGATTACTCTTGTTCCCCTTATAGTCTATGTTCCCGTCTTCATCTATTCTGCCCTCATCTTCAAAAACATAACCCTCCATGCCGAAAATCACTTTAATCCCCGCCTTTTCTCCGGCACCGGCTGCATCGGGAAAGCCCTGCACCACGCCATGGTCTGTTATGGCAACGGCAGGATGGCCCCATCTTGCCGAGGTTCCCACAAGATCTTTAATCTCATTCAGTCCGTCCATATCGCTCATCTTTGTGTGAGCGTGAAGCTCTACTCGTTTTTTACCGGGATAATTATCCTCCCTCTTCGGCATGGGTTTTACCTGAATAGTGTTCACCATGACATTAAGGCAGTGATCATATTGGCTCCACTCGGTTTCTCCTGCAGCTTCGACATATACTCCAGATTTAACTTCTGTCTTCATTTCTTCCCAATGCGTATTGCTGACAAAGAATTTAATCATCGCAGATGTTATCTTATCAGTAATGAGAATAGTGATAAGCGATTTATCGTTTCTGACAGGTCTTGATGAGATGTTAAAAATCATTCCTCCAACCACCACCTTGCCCAGTTCGGGTGTAAGTGAAGAAAGAGGAGTTTTATTTCCGCTGACAATTCCCAAAATTTTATTTCCGCCTCTTCTTCTCTTGAATCCGCTTTCAAAGTTTGCTTTCCCCGTCGAGTTATCTGTGCCTTGAGTTTTTTTCTTAGGTGCCTGAACAGGCTGCCCGGCTGCAATATTTTCCGCTGCAACATGCTTTTCCATTGCAGCTTCGCAGATTCCGTACTGCGTTTCATCATTGCAGAAACCGACTTTGTACCGTTTTCCGATTGCATCGTATATAAGACCCGAAATGCCTCCGGATTCGTTTTTATTCAGATAATCTGCCGTCACCTTGCCTAAACATAAAATTTTAATTTCATCTTCGCACAGTGCAATATTATCCCATTTGACCGATTTAATCATAGAATTATTTCTGCCTGCCAAATATCTCTCTGCCAGCAGAGGAACCGCCTTATCAGTTCCCATCTGAAAATTCTCGCTGTCATATTCATATAACAGTCTTATATCTAAATTTTCGGAAACGGATTTTCTTATTTCAGATTTAATTTTCACCTCGTCAGAAATAGGTATAACAAAATTAAGGCCTACTCGTACTACCAACGCTCTTTCATCACTCAGGATAAAAGCGTCTGTAATATTACATGTAAGCCCGGATTTATCCATATCTTCCAGTTGTATCCAATCTATACATCTTTCAAATAATTCGTTAATCATATATCTCACAAATCTATATATTTTCTTTTATCACAGCTATCAATTCATCTGCGATGTTTTCTTCTTCAACTCTCCTTATAACCTTTCCTTTTGCAAAGATTATTCCCTTGCCGTCGCCGCCGCAGCATCCGAAATCAGCCTCGGCTGATTCTCCCGGGCCGTTTACAACACAGCCCATTACCGCAATCTTAATACCCTTTGGCAGATTTTTCATCTCAGACAGGCGGTTATCAATTTCCGAAGCCAGATTTTCAAGTCCTATCCTGGTTCTTCCACATGTGGGACATGAGATTAAATTATAGGGACTTTCAATGAAGCCTATGCTTTCTAACAGGTCTTTGGCAAAATAAACCTCTTCAACGGGATTTGCCGTGAGAGAAACTCTGATGGTATCTCCTATTCCCGACAGCAAAAGAGCACCGATTCCGGCGGCAGATTTAAGCTTTCCCCTTCGCACGGTTCCTGCCTCGGTGATCCCTATATGAAAAGGGTGTTCTGTCCTTTCTGCCGCTATCTTATGTGCATCAAATGTCATTTTGACATCTGAGGATTTCATGGATATAACGATATTGTCGTAATCAAAATCCTCTATAAACTTAACATTACGCAAAGCGCTTTCCGCAAGTCCCTCTGCCGTAACGCCTCCGTTCTTTTCTAAAATATCTTTTTCTAAAGATCCTGAATTGACTCCGACTCTAATGGGAATATTCCTGAGCTTAGCGGAATCCACCACGGCCTTTACTCTGTCTGCACTTCCTATATTTCCCGGATTTATTCTTATCTTGTCTGCCCCTGCTTCGATTGCGCCGATTGCAAGTCTGTAATCAAAATGAATATCTGCAACAAGAGGCATCTGTGTCTTTTTTCTTACAGTTTTAAAAACTTCTAAAGACTCTCTATCCGGAACAGCAAGTCTTATAATGTCACAGCCTGCATCCTTAAGCTGCGCTATCTGCCTGACTATCCCCTTTTCATCCCTGGAATCTGCATTTGTCATCGACTGAATCGCAATGGGATTTCCATTTCCTACAGCAACATCTCTTATCATTACTTTATTGCTCATTTTTCCCTCTTTACACGGTCTACTTGAACAGTTTTACTATATCGTTCCAAGTTACAAAGACCATAAGTGATAATAACAAAAGCATACCGGCGCCGTGTACCATGGCTTCCTGTTTATCTGTAATAGCTTTTCCGGTTATCATCCTTATTATGACGAAAATTATCCTTCCTCCATCCAGTGCGGGAAGAGGCAAAAGGTTAAAAATTGCCAAATTTAAGCTTATTAACGCCACCAAATAGAAAAACGGCATTAAGCCGTGACCGGCCGACTGATGAACCAGTCCTATCATTCCCACAGGTCCGGAAACATCTTTGATTGCAACATTACCTCTCATAAGCATTCCCAAGGATTTATACATCTGAGTCGTTATGTGCCATGTTGCCTTCAGCCCTCCTGCAACAGCTTTTGAAGGACTTTTCTCTATGGTAGGCGTGATACCTATAATATATCTGTTTTTATCTTTCTTAGGTGTGATTTTAAGAGTTTCTCTCTTTCCGTCTCTTTCAATCCTAACTTCTAATTCTTTGCCGCCATTTCCGATAGCTTCAGGTATGCCGTTCCAGTCTTTTATCTTTTTTCCTGAAATATACTCGATTCTGTCTCCCTGCTTAAGTCCTGCAATTTCAGCGGGAGAATCCCTCTCCACTCTGTCTACCGTAGTGGTTGCAACGCCGGAAATGAAAACAATAGATGACATAACTATAACTGCGATTATAATGTTCATCCCGGCACCTGCTACTAAAACCAATATTTTTGCCCACCACGGTTTTCTGTTGAAGGCTCCCTCATCATCTGAATCTTCATCTTCTCCCTCCATTGCGCAGAATCCTCCAACGGGAAAGGCTCTAAGTGAATACAAGGTCTGCTTTCCCTGTCTTTTCCATATTGCAGGTCCCATTCCGAAAGCAAATTCGTTAACCTTCACACCTACTGCCCTCGCCATTAAAAAATGTCCCAATTCGTGTGGAAATATTAAAAATAAAAATAGTACTATCGCTAAAACAACTGTTAACATTTGATAATTTTCTCCGTCTCTAATCTCGTAATCTTATCTACTTCAATTATATCCTCAAGTGTAGGATTCTTAACTGCGTTATGCGTGTTTAGAATCTTTTCAACTCCCCCCTCTATATCCAAAAAACCTATTTCCTTATTTAAAAATGCCTGAACCAACACCTCATTTGCCCCATTCATGGCAGCCGGATAGGTGTCTCCAAGTTTCGATGCGCAAATCGCAAGAAGCAGGCATCTGAAAACATCCACATCAGGCTTTTCAAATGTCATCTTTGAGTGTTTCCCGAAGAAGTCCGGCGATAAATCGGGAAATATCAGTCGTTCCGGATACGCAAGAGCAACTGAAACGGGAATTCTCATGTCCGCAACTCCAAGCTGTGCAATGACTGAGGAATCCATAAATTCCACTCCGGAATGTATTATGCTTTGAGGGTGGACCAGAACTTCGATATCGTCTATATCCACACCGAATAGCCACTTGGCTTCTATCATTTCAAGCCCCTTATTCATAAGAGTTGCCGAATCTATTGTAATTTTTTCACCCATGGACCAGTTGGGGTGCTTCAACGCCATTTCCGGTGTAATATGCTCCGTCTCAGCCCTGCTGTATCCCCTAAAAGCTCCTCCTGAACAGGTCAAAAGCAGTCTCCTTATCCTCTTATCTTTATTGCCCTCTAAACACTGAAAAATAGCGCTGTGCTCGCTGTCTACAGGAAGCATGCTGACACCTTTTTTCCTGACAGCTTCCATTATAACAGAGCCTCCTGCAACCAGAGTTTCCTTATTGGCGAGTGCAATATCGTGACCTGACATAATAGCTTTATATGTGGGAACAAGACCTCTCATTCCCATCAGGGAATTCAAGACAATATCACTGTCAAGCATTGCTGCTTCTTCAATGCCCCTTTCACCCCAAAGAAATTTAATATTGGGAAATTCTGCAGAAAGCCTCTCTGCATCATTTTTTTCACTGCAAACACCAAAATCAGGCAGAAACTCCTCGAGTTGTTTTCTGAACAAATTTATATTTTTTCCGCAGGTTAAGGCTGCAATCTCAAATTTTTCCTTGTTTCTACTTATAACATCAAGACTTTGAGTCCCTATGGAGCCTGTACTCCCTAAAATTGTAATTCTTTTCATTTCAACATCCAAATGCGACATAAATACATATTGCTAAATTTTATTCTATTTGAAGTGAGGTATCACCAAAATAATATAGTAGTATACAAAAGGTGCCGTGAACAAAATACTGTCGAATCTGTCCATTATTCCCCCGTGTCCCGGAATAAGTTTCCCATAGTCTTTTATGCCCATCTTTCTCTTATACGCAGAAGCCGTCAAATCCCCGCACATGGATATCGGAGCGCCTGCAAGACCTATGATAATCGCATGTATCATAAGAGAAGGTGCTAAAAAATATCCGAACAGTCCGCACACTACAGCACTTCCCACTATTCCTCCTACTGCGCCTTCAACGGTTTTCTTCGGGCTCAGGTTAGGAGCCATCTTATGTTTTCCAAAGAAAACTCCCGTAAAGTACGCAAATATGTCTGAGCCGAAAGCTGCAAGCATAACCAGCCAAATCAATATGCGGTAGTCCTTCAGCTCATCTATCAATATCATATGATATGAGAAAAAACCGATGTAAACAATACCTACAATCGTTGCCATAGCATCTACAGGATTTTTTTCGGTAACCCTGAACATATATATCGAACATAGCATTATAACCGCCACAAACCAGGCAAGTATAAATGTTTCTCGCATATCGACAGGTGCAAAATAATGTATCAAAAAAATAGATATAAGCGCTTCATACGCAATGCTGTCAGAAGGGTGGATTCCCATAGCTCTAAAGCCATTGAAAAATTCCCTCATGCCGATAATTCCAATTAAAAAAACAATGGCAGCAAGCCAATAATCTCCCAGATAAACGATACCTACAAGAGGTGCCATGCAAAACCCCGATATAATCCTGGTCTTCATAGATTAATTCCTTCCTCCGAACCGTCTTTCACGATTCTGATATTTTTCTATTATTTGTTCAAATTCTTCCCGGGTAAAATCCGGCCATAAAGTATCGGTAAAAGCAAACTCACTGTATGCGCATTGCCACAACAAAAAATTTGATAATCGCTGCTCACCGCTGGTTCTGATTATGAGATCAGGATCAGGCACATTACCGCATTCGTCCCCTGTGTAGAGATATTTGCTGAACAACTTCTCGTCTATAGGAAGATTTATTTTTCTTTTTTTTTCATCGGCGATTATGTTGTTTATGCCTCTTAAAATCTCAGCTCTACTTCCGTAGTTGAGTGCAATATTGAACTGCAGCCCCGTATTGTCCTTGGTCTTTTCCATTGTTTTTTCAAGACTCTTTTTTGCGTTGTCGGGAATTACGCTGTAATCACCCATTACCATAACTTTAACATTCTTCTCGCAAAGCTCATCCAAATCCAGCTTTACAAACTTAACAAGAAGCTTAAAAATACCCGATACTTCTTCCTCTGTACGCTTCCAATTTTCTGTTGAAAAAGCATAGACAGTCAGATATTTAATTCCAAGGTCGGAAGCTTTTCTCACAATATTCTTCATGGATTCCATTCCCGCATTGTGCCCCGAAATTCTATTGACCCTGTTTTTTGCAGCCCATCTTCCGTTACCATCCATTATAACCGCTACATGTGTAGGGATTTTGTTTAAATCTATCATTTTTCCATATAATGAATGTGGCTGCCTAAGCAGCCACAAATGTCAATTCCCTCCAAATTATACTTCTAAAATTTCTCTATCCTTTGCAGCTATCATCTCGTCAATTTCTTTTACTGCTTTATCCACTTTTTTCTGAACCTCTTCCAGTTCTCCCTTAAGTTCATCTTCGGAAATCTTTCCTGCTTTCTGCTGCTTCTTAAGTCCGTCATTGGCATCTCTTCTTAGGTTTCTGACAGCAACCTTCGCCTCTTCACCCATTTTCTTGGTTGTCTTTGTGAGTTCTTTTCTTCTTTCCTCAGTCAGCTGCGGAACTTCTATACGAATCACTTTCCCGTCGTTAGTAGGTGTCATTCCAAGGTTTGCGGCATTAATTGCATGTTCAATATCATTCACTGATTTAGGGTCGAACGGTGTAATCATAAGCATCCTTGGATCGGGAACGCTGATGTTTGATAAATTTTTTAAAGGGGTTGGAGTACCGTAATAATCAACGGTCACCTTATCAAGCAGCGTCGGATTTGCGCGACCTGCCCTTACAGTGTTAAGTTCTTCCTTCAATACCGATTTAGTCTTCTCAATTTTCTCCTGCATATTAAACTCACTCATTACATTACCTCCACTATTTAATCAAAGTCCCTATTTTCTCTCCACAAACGGCTCTGACCATACTTTCATCTTCTGCAAGTCCAAATACCTGTATCTTCATGTTATTTTCCATGCAGATGGTTGCAGCGGTCAAATCCATAACCTTAAGTTCCTTTTCTATTACCTCTTTCATGGAAAGCTCATCAAATTTCGCCGCATCGGGATTAGTCTTAGGATCCTCCGAATAAACTGCATCGATGTTTTTTGCCAGTAAAATTATATCCGCCTGAATATTAACGGCTCTCAGTGCCGCTGCCGTATCTGTCGAAAAATGCGGCTCTCCGATTCCTCCCCCAAAGATTACGACTTCCTTTCTTCCCAGCTCTTTCAGCGCTCTTCGCCAAATATACGGTTCTGCGATCTTCCTCATCTCAATGGAGGTCTGAACTCTGGCAGGTACATTTTGAGCCAAAAGTGCATCTTGAAGTGCAAGAGAATTCATCACCGTGGCAAGCATTCCAATGTAGTCTGCAGTTTCCCGGTTCATCTCCTGACTGCTTCTTCCTCTCCAAAAGTTTCCGCCGCCTACAACAACAGCAACCTCAACTCCCAGTTCTATAAGCTGTCTGATCTCCTTGGCAACCTTTCGGGTCATATCTTCACTGATTCCCGTTCGGCTTTCACCTGCCAGGGCCTCACCGCTTATCTTCAGAAGTACTCTCTTATATTTCGGTTCCATGAAACTTCCTTCCCTATATCAATTTTAATTCAATCTTAAAACAGATTTCTATAGGGTATAGTATACCATAAACCGACCTCTTATGCTAAATAAATTTAAAGTTATTCCGTCCTATTTATATATTCCACAGCAGCTGCTGCCGATACAGAACCGTCTGCCGCCGCAGTTGTAAGCTGACGAACTTTTTTAGTTCTGCAGTCTCCCGCAACAAAGATTCCGTCAGTTGAAGTCCTGCAATCTTCTCCCGCTTTTACATAACCTGAAGAATCTAATTTCACAAGGTCTGCAAAGGCGCTGTTGTCGGGAACCTGTCCAACCGCTACAAACACGCCGTTAACATTGAGGGTTCGCTCTTCACCGCTCTTTACATCTTCAAGCTTAAGGCCCTCAACGGCAAAGCCTCCCGTAACCGCAAGCGGCCTGCTGCTCAGCACAAACTCCACATTTTCCTTTGAGGCCAGTCTGTCCACAGCAAGTTTATCCCCTCTAAATTCATCTCGTCTGTGAACCAGATAAACTTTTTTTGCAATTGCGGACATCACTTCCGCATCTTCGACAGCGGTATTTCCACCGCCTATAATTGCAATATCTCTTCCTTTGAAAAAGTTTCCGTCACAGGTTGCACAAAAGGATACTCCCGAGCCTTTGAATTTTTCTTCTCCGGGTATGTCCAACTCCCTTGACTTGGCTCCGGTTGCGATTATAACAGATCTAACCTCATATTCTCCTGCTCCGGTGGTTACAATAAAGTTCGTCCCCTTTCTTTCCACACCGGTAACTTTTTCAACTTTGAAGTCTGCCCCAAGTTCCTTTGCCTGTCTATGAATTTGTTCAGTAAGCTCAGCCCCCGAAATATTTGAAAACCCCGGATAATTCTCAACTTCAGCAGTAAAAACTATCTGACCTCCATATCCCTTTTCATCTATCACCAAAGCTTTTTTTCCTGCTCTTTGAACATATATTGCCGCAGTCATACCTGCGGTTCCTGCTCCTACTATCAATACATCATACATATTCTTTACCCCTTGTCTTTCTCTGCTCCTATCAGTTTTTTTAATTCCTTCTTCCTTGGCTTCAGTACTAAACTCTTTTGGCCTTTTTCAGAAAGGCGATATAGCCTCTCTTCGTTTCATAAACATCGGCTTTGCTCGTAGCTTCCCATGGAGCGTGCATGTTCAGCACCGCAACGCCGCTGTCGATAACATTCATTCCGTAAAGCGCCAGAATATATGCTATGGTCCCGCCGCCTCCAAGATCCACTCTGCCAAGCTCCGCTGTCTGGAAATTAACATTTTCCGAATCCAAAATATCTCTTAAATGGGCAAGATACTCCGCGTTTGCATCATTTGAACCTGATTTTCCTCTGGCGCCTGTAAATTTGTTAAATACCATGCCGTTTCCCAGAAAGGCAACATTTTTGCTGTCAAAGCTGCTCTTGTAGGTCGGATCGTATGCGCTGCTCACATCTGAGGAAAGCATGGTGCTTGCAGCCAATGCTCTCTTGAGGGTCAGCTCACTGTAATCGCCCATAAGTCCTATAACTTCAGCCACTGCATTTTCAAAGAATTTGGACTGCATTCCTGTTGCACCCACACTTCCTATCTCCTCTTTATCAACCAAAATACAGCATGCCGTTCTCTTCACATCAGAAACCTCCAGCATAGCCTTATATGATGTGTAGGAGCAAACTCTGTCATCTTGTCCATAGGATAAAATCATGCTTCTGTCAAGCCCCGCTTCCCTTGCGGCACCGGCAGGTACAACTTCCAGTTCGGCTGAAACAAAATCCTCCTCATCAAAACCGTAGTCCTTTGAAAGTATTTCCAATACAGCTTGTTTTACGCCATCCTTTTCCTTTGAGTCCTCATCTTTAATTAAAAGAGGTTTGTTCCCCACTATAATATCCAGAGCCTCTCCTTCCACAACCTTTGCCGCTTTCTTGTTCATTTGCTCCTGAGCAAGGTGAATCAGCAGATCGGAAACAAAGAATACGGGATCTTCCGGTTTTTCTCCGATGGCAATATTAATTCTGCTTCCATCTTTTTTTATAACCACTCCATGAAGAGCAAGGGGCATTGCAACCCACTGATATTTTTTGATTCCGCCGTAATAATGAGTATCAAGGTACGCAAAACCGCCTTCCTCGTATAGAGGGTTCTGTTTTACATCCATTCTCGGCGAGTCTATGTGTGCCCCCAAAATATTCAATCCGCTTTCGATGGGCTCATCACCGATGTTAAACATAACGACAGCCTTATCCATATTTACGGAATAAATTTTATCCCCGGGCTTAAGTTCCGTTTTCTTTCTGATTTTATCCTCTAACGGTTTATATCCCGCAGCCTCTATGTCAGAAACTATTTTGGAAACGCACTCCCTCTCGGTCTTGCAGCTGCTTAAAAACTCCATATAGCCCCTGCAAAACTTCTCACATTCCTTTATCTTGTTCTCATCGTATTGTTCCCATGTATTAGTACTTTGCATTTTTACCTCCAAAATTTTTCATAGCTTCTATTTCTTCCAAGAATTCACGACAGGATACTCGATACGCCCCATGTCCGAGAATTATAAGTTGCTCCAAACCGTCTGAAGTAACAACTCTAACCTGATTTTTGTGTGCGATAGATTTTGTTACTCTCTCTATATACATGTCTGCCGTTTCCGCTTCTTTCGTATAAACTACATCTATGTTCCTGACCCTGTGCTCAGATCCGAGTCCTCCCTTCACCTTATAGGCGTCAAAGACAACTATGACTTTCTCTTCCGAAAAACCTTTATAGTTACATAATATATCTATAAGCCTTTCTCTGGCTGCGCCAAAATCAGCTTCTGCAAGGTCGGAAAGTTCCTCAGATGCGTGAATTAAATTATATCCGTCTACCAGCAAAAAATGTTCCGCATCTCCGTCAGGTCTATGTATTTTTACCCTTAAGTTAGTCTCTTCAAACCCTGTTTTTTCAGGTGGTTTAATATTTCTCAGATTCCTGTTTCTATGTTTATTGATAGGACCGTAAGTTCTCTCAAATATAGCCTTAAGAGAAGCCTCATCCTGTGGCAGCTTCTTCATATTCTTAGCAGAAAGATTTCCGGTCTCCTCCGAAAGACTTCTTTTCTCCAGTATTGGAGGAATTGAAATTCTGTCCCAAATCATGTTCCATGGGACGGTTTCGCTGACGCCTTTGCTGCAAAACACTGAGCTTGACGGATTTTTTATATCTGCCTGCGGATCATAGCAAAAGCGCTTGATAACAGCCTCTGAGTCTTTGCACTCTTTATATCCTGCAGGAAAACAGGACAGCCTGCCTAATCCTTTCGTATAGGAGTTTAAGATTAGCGTGTAGTCCTTCATCTTTGAAACCGGTGCTGTTCCTCTCAAAACAGATTGACCCTCTCGGGTTTGCGGGCTTTCAAAACTTCCTCCCATTTTCTGCACATCTGCCATGGCTCTTCCCAAATTTTCCATAGGCAATTCTATGGAGAATTCAAACCAAGGCTCTATGAGAATATTCTCAGCCTGCATTAAACCCTGCCTTACAGCTCTGAATGCAGCTTCCCTAAAATCCCCTCCTTCCGTGTGTTTGTGATGAGCCTTTCCACCTATGACAGTTATCTTTACATCTGTAAGTACGGAGCCTGTCAATACTCCTTTGTGTACTTTTTCCTCTAAGTGGGATAAGACGAGATTTTGCAGCTTTTTATCAAAATCCTCCTCCCTGCAATCCGATATAAAGATATTTCCCGTTCCTTCGGGAGCAGGTTCAATCTTCAGGTGAACTTCTGCAAAATGCCTAAGCGGTTCAAAGTGTCCTATTCCCTCCACCGCCTTTGCATTTTCTGCCAAGGTCTCTCGGTACAAGATCTGTCCTTCGCCGAACTTAACATCGTAGCCGAAACGGGATTTTACAAGTTCTTGCAAAATCTCCGTCTGGACTTCTCCCATGAGGTGAATTTCAATGGCCGAAAGTTCTTCATTCCATTTCACTTTCATCTTAGGATCTTCCTCGGACATTTCCATAAAATCTTGCAGAGCCTCATGGGCATTGATATTTTCCGGTAAAATCACATTGTAAAAAAGGTAGGGCTCCATCAGTTCTCCCGAAAAATCTTTTTCAGTTCCCAGTCCTTGTCCTGCATATGTTTTCCCCAAACCTGTAATTGCGCAAACATCTCCTGAACAGACCCCTCCGGCAGGTTCAAATTTGTCACCGCTATACAGCCTTAACTGATTGATCTTCTCATCGTTTACAGAATCTTTAACCTTCAAAGCTCCTCCCGTTACCTTGATAAAAGTCAATCTTTCCCCTTTTTCATCCCTTGCAATCTTATATACTCTTGCAGAGAACTCATTTCTATAGTTTTTTTCACAGGTATATTCCGTAAGTCCGTCCAAAAGCGCTTCCACACCTTTGTTTTTTAGCGCGGTACCGAAAAAGCACGGAAAAACCTCTCTTCTGCAAATCGCCCCACTTACTTCCTCACTGCTTATAGAGTCTCCTTCCAGCATAACTTCTGTAAGCCGCTCACTTGCAAGGCTCAAGTCATCTATAAAGTTTTCTCTGTTGGAGAAATCAATGAGACCGTTTCCAAACCTTTCCCTCAAAATTCCCATAAGCTCCTTGGGTTTTCGATAGGACAAATCCATTTTGTTTATGAAAACAAATGTTGGAATTTCATATTTATCAAGAAGCTTCCACAGAGTCTTTGTATGAGCCTGAACGCCGTCATTTGCACTGATAATCAAAATGGCGTAATCCAATACCGTAAGAGTTCTCTCCATTTCCGCGGCGAAATCCACATGTCCCGGCGTGTCCATAAGATTAATACGCATGTTCTTCCACTCAAAAGAGGTTTGCTTTGAAAATATGGTTATGCCTCGGTTCCTTTCCAGCGGATTTGTGTCAAAATACGAACTTCCCTTATCAACTCTCCCAAGGTTATTTAATTTTCCCGAACAAAACAGAAGGGCTTCAGACAAGGTGGTTTTTCCCGAATCCACATGTGCCAAAACCCCTATGGTTATTTTTTTCACTTAATAGTTCCTCCGCCTACTACCACATCACCGTCGTACAAGACGACTGCCTGTCCCGGCGTAATCGCTCTCTGAGGCTCGTCAAACACCAGGTGAATGCAGTCTCTTCCTATAGGATAAACTGTTGCCGGCTGCTCTTTTTGGCTATATCTCACTCTCGCCTTTACCTTAAGTTTCTCCGGCGGCGTATCGTAGGCAATCCAGTTAAATTCACAGGCATCCAGTTCATCCTTAAACAAATCCGCGTTTTTTCCAAGTACAACCTTGTTGTTTTTCACATCCTTTTCCAGAACATACATCGGCTCAGGCAGCGCCAAACCAAGTCCTTTCCTCTGACCTATGGTATACTTTATAATCCCCTTGTGTTTTCCCAAAACATTGCCATCCGTATCCACAAAATCTCCCGGCTCATATTCTTTTCCGGTAAATCTTTTTATTGCAGATGCGTAATCACCGTCAGGGACAAAGCAAATATCCTGGCTGTCATGTTTTTCCGCATTAATAAAGCTATGCTTTTCCGCAATTTTTCTGGTCTCTGCCTTAGTCATTTTTCCCAATGGAAACATGGTATGTGCAAGCTGTTCCTGAGACAAATTATACAGTACATAACTTTGATCCTTACTTTCGTCTGCAGATTTTTTTAAGAGCAAGCGGCCGTCCTTTTCCTCTATCGTTGCGTAATGTCCCGTTACTATGTAATCATAGCCTAAAAGCTTCCCTCTTTCATAAAGGCTTTCAAACTTCAAATACCTGTTGCAGTCTATACATGGATTCGGTGTTTCCCCCACTTCATAGGAATTTACAAATCTATCTATTACACACCTGTGAAAATCCCCTCTGAAGTCCAAAACATAGTGTTTCATACCTATTTTGTTGCACACCAGTCTGGCATCTTCCGAATCGTCCAAAGAACAACAGGTTTTATCCGAGCAAAGCCCTGCGTCCTCGTTGTCAAAAAGCCGCATGGTCACGCCTATGCAATCATAGCCCATATCTTTTGTCAACTGTGCCGCAACGCTGGAATCCACTCCGCCGCTCATGGCAACCAATACTTTTTTCATCTGTATCCTCCAAGGATTCTTTCCCTTTACCAAAATATTTCCTTAAAATACGGCGGCATTATTTCATTCACGCCGTTTCCATATATTATATTCATTCACACTTCTTTAGGCATATCGCCATGTATTTTCCCGCCTTGATGCCGGTTTCCCATGCATACTGCAGATTATAACCTCCGCATATACCGTCGTAATCCATAACCTCACCTGAAAAATAAAGACCTTCAACAAGTTTTGACTCCATTGTGCGAAAGTCCACATCCTCGCATCTCACACCTCCGGATGTGACCTGAGCAAACTCCCATCCTCTGAGATTTTTCGGAGTTAAAGAAAAGGCCTTAAGCATCTCAGAAACCTTTCGTACATCTTTTGAGGCTCTTTCACCTACATATTTTGCTAAGGCTCCTTTCACCAAAGACACCATGTAATCCTCATGAAGCAGGGATTTTCTCTCTTTCAAAAAGGCTTCTCCATTCTCTATATCCGGCAAAAAATCTATTTTAATTCCGTATCGCTTAAAGCCCTCCTTCAAAGGTTCCCCTTCAGGAATTTTTATGTATTTTGACAGATTAAACGCGCAAATACCTGATATTCCGTATTTTGTAAATTGAATTTCTCCACTTTCTTCTCTAACCGTTTTTCCGTCCAGAAAGAGAGAAGCTTTGCACTTTTCTCTAAGCCCCGACAAATGTGAAATGTCCTCGTAAACTTCTATTCCGGTAAGAGATGGGGCTAATCTCGTAATTTCATGCCCAAAAGCCTTCGCAAGTTTTGTGCCGTCGCCAACAGTTCCAAATTTCGGACCGGCCTTTCCGCCTGCTGCAATGAGAAGCTTTCTTGACTTTACGACAGATCCCGCCTCTGTAATAATTTCAAACCCTTCCGAATTTCTGCCTGCCGAAGCTACTCCATCTCCGCATTTAACCCGAACTCCCAGCCTGCTCATAGCCGATGTAAGCGCTGTTACCACATCTTTTGCATCTTCTGAATAGGGATAAAGTCTTCCTTCTCCGTCAATTCTCGTCAAAACGCCGATACTCTTAAACACCTCCAAAACCTTTTCATGATTTTTGCAGTTTATATTAGAAATATTACATCTTCCGTTTCCTGTGACCCCAAGTTTTTTGCCGGGAACGCCAAGTTTCTCTAAAACAATAATTTTTGCATTATTATTTTCTCTCTTTGCAGTAACGGCTGCCATCATTCCCGATGCGCCTGCTCCGATTATGCAGATATCGTACAAAATTCACGCCCCTCTACTTCAAAATCAATATAATTGAACTACATTTTACCATATTTTATCCAAGTAAAAAAGATGTTATAATCATACTATGGATAAAGTGATTTTACATTGTGATGTGAATAGTTTCTATGCATCGGTGGAGCTTTTGGAGCATCCCGACTTAGCGGATAAACCCGTTGCCGTCAGCGGCAGTTCCGATAACCGCCACGGCATTATATTGGCAAAAAACGAGGCTGCAAAGAGGTACGGAATAGTTACTGCCGAAACGATCTGGCAAGCCACGAAAAAATGCCCCGGCCTTGTTCTCCTTCCTCCTCACCACCGAAAATACAGGGAATTCAGCGTTAAATTAAACAAAATATACCATCAATATACCAATCTTATAGAGCCCTTCTCCGTAGATGAATCCTGGCTTGATGTAACCGCCAGCAGAAAACTCTTTGGCAGCGGCGAAGATATTGCAAACACTATAAGAGAGCGGGTTCGCCACGAGCTGGGACTCTCCCTGTCCATAGGAGTCTCCTTTAATAAAATATTCGCCAAAATGGGAAGTGAATACAGAAAGCCTGATGCCACCACTGTGATTACAAGAGAAAATTACAAAAGGCTCCTTTGGCCTCTTTCCGTAAATCAGTTGTTCTTTGTGGGATATGCCACTTCCGAAAAATTGAAATCCTGCGGAATAATGACAATTGGGGATTTAGCGAATTCAAATGAGATGAAAATTAAAGAGCTTTTAGGAAATCAAGGCTTGGTTCTAAGAAGCTATGCAAGAGGTGAAGATAATTCCGCTGTTAAGGATTTCGACCAGAGGGATAAAATCAAGTCTGTGGGCAACGGAATGACATTTCGCAGAAACATATCAAGCCGCGAAGATATATCCATAGGCTTATCTCACCTTGCAGGCACTGTAGCAGGCAGACTGCGCAAATACGGGCTTAAGGCCTATGGTGTAAAGGTAGATATTAAAGACCCGAATTTCAAGGTTATCTCAAGGCAAACACAACTGGATACCGCCACAAATCTTGCGGAAGAAATACGAAAAACAGCCCTTGACATCGTAAAAAAATACCGAAGCGAGGGTTCTGAAATACGACTTCTCACAGTTACCGCCATTAACCTTGTGGACGAAAAAGAAAGTGAGCAGCTTTCTATCTTCGATAATTTCGGTAAATCCCGAAGAAAAAGCGAATCGCTGGAGCGAACCATGGATGAAATAAAAAATAAGTTTGGAAATGAAGCTATAGACTATGCCAACATCATCGGAAACGATATCGGCATAGACTACTGAGCAGCGCCGAGTTTAAATATGATGCTGAAGGCATGCCTCTATAATCGGCTTGATCTTCCCTGTATCAACCAGATCGCAGCCTTTATTGAAGTAATCCAAAAGATATTTTCCTTCCGGGCTGTCGCCAATCATTTTCTTGGTTATGCCGATTATGAATTTATCCCTTCCCTTCACTTTACATGGATCAAAGGCTCCCGGCAGGAAAAAACACCTTATAGGAAGCCGTTTCTCTTTGAGAAGTTCAGATGCGGACAAATCCTCTCTTCCATGGTCCTCCTCCGCATCTGTGACAAATCTCCTTTTAAAGTTAATATCTAAACACTGCTGGCGGTTTTCCTCGCTGTCTGCCGCAATTCCCACCGCAAAACATATAACTTTCTTTTCATTTAATCCCTTGTACCAGTTTCTCGTTATCAGCTCAATACCACCGATTCCTCCTGAATAAATTCCGCCTCCGAATACCACCGTGTCGTAGTCCTTAAGATCTCTGAACTTGATATTCCTCGCCTCAAACAAGTCAGCTCCAAGTTCATCAGAAATTATACCTGCATATTTCTTTGTAGTTCCATATTTTGAATAATATACAACTGCAGTTTTTCTCATTTGCTCAACACCTCGATTAAATCAAACATCTCCTGATTAAAGTTCCTCTGAACTTTAACGGCTTCCTCCAAATCAAATGCCATTATCTCTCCATTGAGACTTCCTATCGCCTTACTTTCAGAATCGCAAGAAAGGAGGCTCACTGCTTTTGAGGCGCAGGATGTTGCAAGAAGCCTGTCTCTCATTGTAGGCGTTCCTCCTCGCTGCAGATAGGAAAGCACCACAAGTTTTGTTTCACGACCGGTTATTCTTTGAATTTCAGAAACCAGCGTGCCGCTGTCCATTCGTGAACCCTCAGATTTTATAATTATGCTGTGAAGCTTTCCACTATTGACGCTCATTAATATTTTTTTGCAAAGCTCATTTATATCATAATCTTTTTCCGGAAGAAGAACTGTCTCTGCCCCTCCGGAAAGCCCTGCATAAAGTGCAATATCTCCACATTCCCTTCCCATGACTTCAATAACCGTAGTTCTCTCGTGGGAAGATGAGGTGTCTCTGATTTTCCCTATCGCCTCTAAGACTGTAGTTACTGCCGTGTCAAACCCGATTGTAAAATCCGTATAACCTAAATCGTTATCAATAGTTCCGGGAAGCGCCATAATCTTTATCCCTCTTTTAGACAGCTCCAAAGCACCCCTAAATGTTCCGTCGCCGCCTATGCAGACAAGACCCTCTATCTCAAATGCCATAATCTTTGACATGGCTTTTTCCATACCCCTTGCTGTTTTAAATTCAGGGCATCTTGCAGTCTTTAAGACGGTTCCTCCTCTTTGTAAAATGTCTCCTACATCTCGTCTTGTCATGGGCCTTATATCGCCTTCTATAAGACCTTCATATCCACGCTCTACTCCATATACCTCCAACCCCTCATCTATTCCGCAGCGGACAACCGCTCTTATTGCAGCATTCATTCCCGGGGAATCCCCTCCTGATGTAAGTACGGCTATTCTTTTCATAATCCACCTCATCTTACGCCTTCGTTAAATTTAACATTGGATGCACCCACAATTTCATTAAGCTCTTCTTTTAAATACTGGGTCATATCCACCTTTGTTCTGCTTCTGACGATTTTTCCGCTCTGAAGATAAATAAGCGGCTGTATGCTCCCCGGATTTTCCTTAAAAACCCTTTCGAGCACTTTTAGAACCTGAATTTCTTCAACGCTGTCCGGAATCCTGATTTTTATCACAATGTCACTTCTCATCTCAGAATTAACCGGGGAAACATCATCGATACTGACCACAGAGTCTGCCAAAAGTTTCGGTGTCTCTTCCTCCTTAAAGTTCAGTTTGCCCTTAATAATAACCACATTATCCTCTGTAACGCAGGCTTGGTATTTGGCATACACATTAGGAAAAACTATCACTTCCACCATACCGTACATGTCTTCCAAATCCAAAAATGCCATCATCTTGTTGTTCTTGGTAATCAAAGTCTTAATCTTTGAGATAGTCCCCGCCATGATGACGCTCATGCCGTCATAAACTTCAATGCCATGCTTTTCAGCTATAATTCCATCTGCAAAATCTTCCCCTGCTTCAATTTCACTTTCACCGCTTCCTCCTGCCAGTTCCTTTGTGGTAATTGAAATCTTGTTTTTTATTTTTTCTCCGTAAGCGTTTAAGGGATGATCCGATATATACACTCCCAACATTTCTTTTTCCATTGCCAAAAGCTCTTTTGAATCAAAATTACTTACATTCGGAAGTTCGGCAGAAGATGCGCCCGAATTCATTTCATCGCCTCCAATATCAAACAATGAAATTTGTCCCGCAATATTTTTCCTTGCATCGTTTTGCGCAGATGACATGAGAGAATCGTATACTGCCATATGAGCTGCTCTGTTGACATTCATACAATCAAAAGCTCCCGCTTTGATTAAACACTCCACAGCCTTCTTATTGACGATTCTTACATCTATATTATTTATGAACCGGAAAATATCTTTTGGGAAACCTTTCAGTTCTCTGGCATGAATTATTTCTTCGATTGCATTCTCTCCTACATGCTTTACGCCCCTCAGACCGTATCTGATTTTTCCGTCCACCACAGTATAGGTCTTATCGCTTTCGTTGACATCCGGCGGCAGTACTGAGATTCCCATTTCTTCACAGTTTCTAATGTATTTTGAGGTCTGCGCCGCATCGCCCATAACGCTGGACAAAAGAGCTGCCATAAATTCCACCGGATAGTGTTTCTTCAGCCAACCTGTTTCGTACGCCAATACAGCATAGGCTGCTGCATGAGACTTATTGAAAGCATACTGTGCAAAGGTTTCCATATCTGCAAAAATCGCTTCTGCCGCTTCCTCGCTTATTCCGTTTCTCAGACATCCGGGAATCTCAATGTTACCCCGAGAATCCAGCTTTCCATGTATGAAAATCTGTTTCTCCGCAAGCATCTCATCAGTCTTTTTCTTGCTCATTGCTCTTCTGACCAAATCCGCCCTGCCGAAGCTGTAACCTGCCAAATTTCTTACTATCTGCATCACCTGTTCCTGATATACAAGGCACCCGTAAGTTACATCCAGAATCGGTGCAAGTTCAGGGGTAACATATTTAATATTCGACGGATTCTTCTTGTTTTCTATGTACTTTGGGATTGAGTCCATAGGTCCCGGTCTGTACAGCGAAATTCCCGCCACAATATCTTCAAAGCAGCCGGGTTTAAGGTTTTTCATAAAGCTTGTCATACCGCCGCTTTCAAGCTGAAATACCCCCTCTGTATTTCCTTTTGCAATCATATCGTAAACAGATTTATCGTCATAACCCATCTTTGCAAAGTCAACCACTCTGCCATGATTTTTCTTTATCAGCTCAAGGGCATCCCGAATCACAGTCAGGTTTCGCAGCCCTAAGAAGTCCATTTTCAAAAGCCCCAGTTCCTCAATGGTAGTCATGTTGAACTGTGTTGCAACTCCTTTGTCGGAAGTATACAGAGGAACATACTCGTCAAGAGGAAGCTTGGAGATTACAACTCCTGCCGCATGAGTTGAAGCGTGGCGGGACAGCCCTTCCAGCTTTTTGGACATATCTATTACTCTGCGAACTTCCGGATCCTCCTCGTACATGGCGGCAAGCTCCGGATTCATTTTCAAAGCTTTATCTATGGTCATCTTAAGCTCAAAGGGCACCGCTTTTGCTATTCTGTCCGCATCAGAATACGACATATCCAACGCTCTTGCTACATCTCTTATAACGGCCTTTGCCTTCATAGTTCCAAATGTAATAATCTGTGAAACATTTTCTTCCCCGTATTTTGCTTTTACATAATCTATGACTTCTCCTCTGCGCTCAATACAAAAATCTATGTCTATATCCGGCATGCTGATACGCTCGGGATTTAGAAATCTCTCGAAAATCAGATTGTATCTTATAGGGTCTATATCTGTAATTTTAAGGGAATATGCCACAAGACTTCCCGCTGCAGAGCCTCTGCCCGGACCTACCATAATCCCCCTGTTCTTCGCGTAGTTGATAAAATCCCAAACGATTAGAAAATATTCCACATACCCCATATTTTCAATTACGCCAAGTTCGTATTCAAGTCTGTCCTTAAGTTCACTGCTTACTGAATCGTATCTTTCAGAAAGCCCCTGCCTGCAAAGCTTCCTCAGATACATGCTGTTTGATAATCCATCCGGAGAAGTAAATTCCGGAATATGATATTCTCCAAATGTAAACTCCACATTGCATCTCATTGCGATATTATGGGTATTGTCTGCAGCTTCCGGAACTTCGCTGAAAATTTCCCGCATTTCAGCTTCACTTTTGAGATAAAACTGGTCGTTAGGAAACTTCATTCTCTTTTCATCGTATATACTGGTTGCTGTCTGTATGGCAAGCAATATGTCATGTGCTGCCGCATCATCCCTGTTTACATAGTGAACATCATTTGTGCAAACCATCGGAATCCCGGTCTCCTTAGAAAGCCTTATAAGCTTAGGATTAATTTCCCTTTCTTCCTGTAATCCCTGATCCTGCAATTCCAAATAGAAATTATCCTGCCCAAATATATCATTCAGTTCCAGCGCTTCCTTCTTTGCCCCTTCATAATCTCTGTTCAGCAACCTGTATTGGACTCTCCCTGCAAGGCAAGCAGAAAGTGCAATTATTCCATCGCTGTGTTCTCTCAAAACCTCTTTATCAATTCTGGGTTTGTAATAAAATCCCTTTGTAAATCCCTTTGAAACTATCTTGATTAAATTTTTATAACCATCGTTGTCTTTTGCAAGCAGAATTAAATGTCCCTGATGTTTGTCCTTATCCGCATCCTTATCCTCCATCCTTCTGGCTGCCGTATAAACCTCGCAGCCTATAACAGGATGAATTCCCTGTTTCTTGCACTCTCTCCAAAAATCTATCACGCCGAACATGACGCCATGGTCGGTAATTGCAAGGGAATCCATACCCAGTTCCTTAGCCCTGGATACCAAATCTTTTATCTTTCCCGCTCCATCAAGCAGGCTGTATTCTGTATGAACATGTAAATGAGTAAATGACATATAAACTCTCCTGTTTTGTATTGTATCGTATTATATAATACATTATATAACAGAATATATTTCATAATATATTTTTCACCGGTTAATTTTCTTGAAACTATATTTTTCTCTATCTGTTAATCACATTTTACCACATAAATTTCCTTTTCGTTGCATTTCATCGAAAACTATGCTAAAATTTTACTAAATTTAGTCTATCATGGAGGTTTATGATGAATAAAAAAGAGATGCTTAAAAAAGCATATATAAATGCAGTAGAAAACATGATTATTGCAGGACTTGACAATGACACATGTTATATAGTAATCCGTGAATCAATGAAATTATATCTGATGGGTCATAATGTAGAATGCACCGAAAGAGAAGTGGTAGAATTCATCAAAGAACAGGTTGCTGTCCTTAAGAGTGCCGTAACAGACTACGAGAACCCTTTCAACAATTAAATTTAAATATATGCCTCCTGCTATTTACAGGAGGCATTATCTGTTTTATTTATTATTTGCTCTTTTCTTCATGAGAATTCTCATCCGGAGACTCTTCAGCTTGAGAATCCTGCAAATTATCACTTTCAGGTTCATCTTCCGATTCCTCCGAGGTTTCTGCTTCTTCACTGTCTTCAGCCGCATCCTCATTGGCTTCAGCACCCTCTTCATTGGCTTTAGCAGTCTCCTCAACTTTATCTTCTTTTTCTTCCTGTTCTTCCGAAGCTTCCGCCGTCTCCTCCTGTTTTTCAACAGGGATTTCAGAAGTTTCATCAGTTTCTTCTATCATTTGGCAATTTTCTTCATCCTCAGACTTATCACATTCCCTTTTCTCTTCAACTTTTTCAAACAGTAAAATGAATAGAACTGCTGCTAAAGCTGCTCCCACAAGGGGTGCAATTATAAATACAGGCAGTTGCTTAATTGCGTCCTCACCCACAAATATTGCAGGACCAAAACTTCTTGCCGGATTTACCGATGTACCTGTAAAAGGAATTCCAAAGATATGAATCAGGGTCAAAGTGAGACCTATAACAAGACCTGCAACCAAACTGTACTCCTTCTTTGAAGTAACTGCCAAAATCACAAGAACAAATACACATGTCAGGACAATCTCTACTACGATTGCAATATTCATATTTATTCCCAGAGTGCTGGCAGTTCCGTATCCGTTCTGTCCCAAGGAATCCTTTGCCCCGAAGCAAAGCCACAGAAACATTGCACCAACTGCAGCGCCCGCAAACTGCGCTACAACATATCCGATAAAATCTTTAACATCCATTCTCTTAGTAATGAGCATGCCCAGTGAAACCGCCGGATTCACATGACATCCCGAAATATTCCCTATGGAATAAGCCATAGCCACTATGGATAATCCAAAAGCTACAGCAATCAATAGTGTAGTAAATGCAATGGGCAGCGGTGAACCCATGCTCAAAAATATGCTGTTTGCCGCAACAGCCGAACCGCAGCCAAATGTAACCAAAACAAAAGTCCCTATAAATTCTGCAATATATTTTCTCATCATATACCTCCTAATGTAATTTTTTGTTAATATGACACAATCAATATCGACCATTATACCATATTTTTTCTTTTTTCAATCAAAAAGTTAGTGATTTTCATTATTTATGATACAATGTTTTTCTATTGGTGTATAATGTGTATGTATGTCTATATTTTACATATTTCAACGAATAAAAACGGAGGAAATATTATGCCACTTATAATAATTGGAATAATTTTTGTGACCGGCTTATTTATCTTCTACATATTCTCAGCAGGTTCCGGAAAAGAAGGCTCAAAGGCTGATATGCCTTCAAAGTCCCCCGAAGATTCTCCTCTGTATTTAGTTGAGCATAAAGACATAAATGATACCGAAAATAATTTTAGCGAAAATAAAAAGGAGAAGCTTGATGATAATTAGACCAAGAAGACTTAGAAACAGCCAGTCCCTCAGAAAGATGGTTAGGGAAACTCGTGTAGCTGCCTCATCCCTAATATATCCGATGTTTGCAATGGAAGGTGAAAATAAAAAAGAGGAAATATCATCTATGCCCGGTCAATACCGATATACTGTAGACAGGCTGACAGATGGAATAGGGGAAGCTGTAGACAGCGGTGTGGACAAGATAATGCTGTTCGGCATCCCCGATGAAAAGGATGCACACGGCAGTCAAGCCTTTGCAGAGGACGGTATCGTTCAGAAAGCCCTTGCTGAGGCAAGAAAAAATTTCCCCGATTTATATCTGATAACGGATGTCTGTCTCTGCGAGTACACTTCTCACGGACACTGCGGAATGCTTCACAGCCACGATGTAGATAATGATTCAACCCTTCCCGTTCTTGCAAGAACAGCACTTTCCCATGTCCAAGCAGGAGCCGATATGGTTGCGCCTTCTGACATGATGGATGGGAGAGTTTCTGCAATTAGAACTGAACTTGATAAAAACGGTTTTTATAACACCCCCATCATGTCTTATGCAGTAAAATATGCTTCCGCTTTTTACGGTCCTTTCAGAGAGGCAGCCGATTCTGCACCGGCATTCGGAGACAGAAAAACTTACCAGATGGATTTTCACAACAGCAGAGAAGGGATTCGTGAAGCAATTCTCGATGTGAAAGAAGGTGCTGATATAATAATGATAAAACCTGCCATTGCATATAACGACATGATTACAAAGGTAAAAGAAGTTATCTCCGTTCCCGTTGCAACCTACAGCGTTAGCGGAGAATATGCCATGGTGAAAGCGGCAGCACAAAACGGTTGGATTGACGAAAAAAGAATAGTATCTGAAATGGCAATAGGAGCATACAGAGCCGGCGCCGATATATACATCACATATTATGCAAAAGAACTCGCTCAATATTTTAAAGAAGGATTTATAGGCTAAGCCGCTTATTACAGTTTTTTCATACAATAGCTCATTTAACAAGACCACCTGTAAAACAGGTGGTCTCTATTCCGTAATTGTTATCTTATCGTTAAAAGTTCCGAAACATCTTTTCGCGGTGGAGCTGCCGGCTCCTTTTCAGAAAATCCCAAAGGAATCAGTGCCGCAACAACTTCGTCCTCAGGGAGATTCAAAACTTCCGCAATTTTTTTATCGTCAAAGATCCCCATGATTACGGTTCCATATCCAAGTTCATGGGCAGCCAGTACAAAGGTCTGAGTCGCAATTCCCGCATCAAAGACCTCCCACTTATCGCCTTTGTTTGTGCTTTCCTCACCTGATTTCTCATACCCTGAGATACCACGCTTATATGTAACGACAACAAGCGCCGGAGCTCTGTGGATAACCTTCTGATTAAACGCGAAGTCCAGAACGCATTCATCGGCAATCTTTGCTTTCAGTTTTTCATCAAAGATACCATGGTACCTGGTCACCTGCGTATTCTTCCATGAAGGTGCATAGGACGCCAAACTTACAATTTCCTCAAGTTGAGATTTTGTAATCTTCTTATCCAAATATTTTCTTATGCTTCTTCTGCTGACTATACAATCCTTTGTCTGCATATCTAACTCCTAAAAAAATGGTGCGGTCTAAGGGATTCGAACCCCCACGGTTTCCCACACGGACCTGAACCGTGCGCGTCTGCCAATTCCGCCAAGACCGCAAATTCATAAAATATTAATCACCCGGGCAGCTGTTAGACCCGGCTGCCCGGACATCCTGCATTGTCTTTTATTCGGCTTCTGCCATGATTGCATCAAATTCTTCGGCAACCTTCTTGAACTGCTCCTCATCTTCTATATCTTCCAGTTCAAATGTTCCGTCATCTTCATCCTCTATATAACCGTACAGCCATACATCGTCGGAACCGTCGTCAGGAATAAGCGCAATATAATCCTTACCTTCAAAATCGAAGATTCCCATGATTTCGCAATCTACAGGTTCACCTTCATCAAATTCCAAAGTTATAACTTCAGCTTCTTCCTGTTCTTCAACTTCTCTATTTTTATCTTCAGTCATTTCATTGCCCTCCAGCTTAAATTCTCATCCGCCCTATTACTATACCATTAATGTTGCCAATGTGCAACAATCTATGGCTATATATTTATTTTTTTGTGCAGTTTTTACCCTCACCTTTGAAATAATCCGCTATATTCCTTGCTACCTGCTCATTTACTGAAGTCACCGTGCAAAGTTCGTCAACGCCAGCATTTCTGATTCTGTCTATACTCTTAAATTTGTACAATAATTCATTCCGTCTCTTCGGTCCCACGCCGGGGATATCGTCTAAAGCAGAATGCACTGTTTTTTTATTGTGAAGATTGTGATGATATTCAATTGCAAATCTATGGACCTCTTCCTGTATAGCTGCACAGTATCTGAACAGCACCGGTTTGTTCCTCAATGGAATTTCCTCACCGCTTGAAAAGACTATGGCTCTGGTTCTATGACTGTCATCCTTTGCCATGCCCACAACAGGTATATCAAGTTTCATCGCTTTTAAAACAGTTTCTGCCGCATGAACCTGACCCAAACCTCCATCCATCATTATTATATCCGGCAGCTTGAGAAAACCCGAATCACTTTCCATAGCACGCTTATATCTTCTGTACAGCACCTCCTGAAGACTTCCATAATCATCAGGTCCTGCCACAGTCTTTACCTTAAATCTTCTATAATCTTTCTTAACCTTTACAAGTCCCTGAAACACGACCATGGCTCCCACGGAATCCACACCGTTTGTATTGGAAATATCGTACGACTCCACTCTTATATCTCTTTTTTTATCTGCAATTTTGCCCCCCGCCGCGGAAATAACAGACTGCATATCTTTTCTGACGGCAAGTTCTCTTTCTTTCTTCGTTTCAGCCTTTACAGCAAGGGTCTTTGTCATCTCAATTACATCCTGCCTTGTCAAATCTAAAAGTCTTTTTTTATTTCCTCTTTGCGGTCTGTTTATTTTTACTCTGCAGCCGTCTCTACTTAAAAATTCCTCCAATAAAATTTTATCTTCAAGTTTTTCATCAATTAAAATCTCGTGAGGAACACTTGCCCATTGAGAATAGTACTGTTTTATAAATTCCGATATAATATCACTTTTTGAGTCTTGAGGTTCTGCCTGAATAGGAAAAATATCTCTTCCGCTGAGCTTTCCTGTGCGAACGGGAAAGACGGCGACAAAGTTCTTATCTCCATCCTTAATTGCAAGACAAATGTCAAGGTCATCATCTCCTATCATCGTTACCCTTTGAGTTTCAGACAACACTTTTACAGCTGTCATGCTGTCTCGCCATTTTGCAGCTTCTTCATATTCCATATTGGATGAGGCTTTTTTCATTTTTGCTTCCAAGCGCTTTAATATAGGCTTGTCTTTTCCGTTTAGAAAGCTCAGTATATCGTCTATATCCTTTCTGTATTCCTCTTTCTCAATTTCACCGACACATGAACCGCTGCACTGTTTTAAAAAAAAGTGAAGACATGGTCTGAAATCCTTTGGAAATTTAGTTGCCGTACAACTTTTAAGCCTGTATATTTTGGAAAACAAATCTACAATTTCGTTCACCGCCCCTACATCGCTGTAAGGACCGAAATATTTATTGCCGTCTTTTTTTAATATTCTTGTCTTAACTACCCTCGGAAAATCTTCACTTACGGTTACCATTATATATGGATATGTTTTATCATCCCTGAGGAGAACATTGTACTTCGGCATGTATTTCTTTATCAGATTGCACTCTAAAATCAGAGCCTCCATCTCGCCGGAACATTTAATGTACTCAAACTCGGAAATATTTGCAGCAAGCGCCTTAATCTTCGGATTGGTCTTTTGATATGATTTCTGAAAATATTGACGAACCCTGTTTTTTAATGAAACGGCCTTTCCAACATAAATGACCTGTCCGAGCCTGTCTCTGTGTATATAAACTCCGGGACTGTCCGGGAGTTTTTTTAAGTTTTCATTTATATCGAACATTAGTATTTCCAGCCTCTCCTGCGGCGCTCTTCTTCCTCTCTCACCTGCTGCCGTGCCATACGCTGTATTTGTTTTTTCCTCAGTCTCTTTCTTTTTCGCAATGCACTTGCTCTGACAGATGCAATCCATATAAATATCAAAACGAGAAATCCTGTTATAATCAATATTATAACTGTAGTAAAATTCGATATTCCTATATACGACGGAAACCATCCTACGCCGACATTTTCTTTGCAAATAAGCGGAACCTTATTTACAACTTCGTCTCCCACATAAATATAACAGTATCCCACAATATCGCCGGACTTTATGGGGGCCTGTAAATCCGCTTTCATAGCTGTCTCGGTTTTTATTAAGGATTTGGAGCCTTCTTTCGGAAGATAAGCATAACCGTCAGTTGCCGCATAAGCGGTCACTCTTGTTTTTTCTCCATGCTTAACTCTTGCTTTTCCTGCCTCTCTCCCCTTATATACAACTTTATATCCGTCCAGCTTGCTCTTTGCATAATCCAGTAAAGATTTCATATCAGATTTCAGCCTTGAGCCGTTTTCATTCAGCAAAATGACATGTAGCTGCATGCCGTTGTTAAAAACATTTGCGGCAACTTGGGTTTTCGCCGAAGTTTCAACGCCTGTCCAACCCGAAAAAAACAAATTATCACTTTTTATTATTTCCTCTTTTTTCAGAAAACGACTTTTCTGTTTGTTCGTATCAGAAAACCTATGACCTTTTTCCATTCCTATTTTGGATATAGTCCTATTTGAAAATGCCACTCTTAAGATCTTCAGATATTCCTTTGCGGTAACCTGCTGATATCTTGCTGCAACACCGGTTACATTTGTAAATCGAACGCCCCTGCATCCTATGTTCTTTGCAGTTTCGTTCATCTTATCTGTAAACTTATCTATATTTCCATAAGCGCTCTCACCTAAAGCCGTTGCGGCACTGTTACTTCCAAGCATCAAAACACCATAGAGCAAGTCCTCTACAGATACAAATTCTCCTTCTTTCAGTCCAAGTCTGTCATTGTGCTGATTTGCAGCATTATGAGAAATTTTTACATCTCTGTCCAAGGGAAGTTTTTGAACCGCCACCAGAGCAGTCATAATTTTTGTAGCTTCGCCCGGATCGATTCTAAGATTCCCGTTTTTCTCAAACACCACCGTTCCGGTATTTTCGCAGTACACAACGGCACTTTCCGCCGATATATTCATGTTCTTTACTTTTCCCTCTCCGTATGAAACTGCTGAAAGAGAAACAAGTATAATAAAAATTAAAAATAAAAATCTTACATCTTTATAAAGTTTAAGTTTTGTTATATGAATCACCTGAGATTCTCCTTTAAAAGAGGCCGCTACAAAGTATACCAGTGTAGCAGCCCCAAAATATCTCATTTTTTAATATTTAAAGTTGTTATTTCTTTGACTTGGCATATTTTCCCATCAATGCGATAAGCGCATCTACGCCTTCTTCAGGAACTGCGTTATAGATACTTGCGCGAAGTCCGCCTACCGAGCGATGTCCCTTAAGATTCAGCATTCCGTTTTCTTTCGCAAGTGCAATGAATTCCGCATCCATGTCGGCATCTCCCGTTACGAAGGTAACATTCATCAATGAGCGATCTTCCTTCTCAACAGTTCCCTTGAATATAGGACTTTCATCAATAGCCTTGTAAAGTTTTTCCGCTTTTCTGACATCCTTTTCGTGCATTGCCGCAATTCCGCCGTTTTCCAAAAGATACTTGAACACCTCTCCGGCAACATAAATCGAAAAACAAGGTGGAGTATTGTACATTGAGCCTTTTTCGTCATGAATCTTGTAGTCAAGATATACAGGAACATCCTCGGGAGCATGACCGATTAAGTCCTCTCTTATGATTACAATGGTAACCCCTGCAGGTGCAACATTCTTCTGAGCTCCTGCCCAGATAACACCGAACTTGGATACATCAATTTCTTCACTTAAAATGCACGATGACATATCCGCAACCAGAGGAATATCTCCTGTTTCAGGAATGTATGGGAACTTACTTCCATAAATCGTGTTGTTATAGCAAATATAAACATAGTCGGCATCCTGCCTGAAATCTTCCTTTGAAACCTTAGGAATATATGAATAAGTTGATTCCTCCGAGCTTGCAACGCACTTGATGTCACCGAACTTGACAGCTTCCTTGTAAGCTTTCTTTGCCCATTGTCCCGTAACTATGTAATCCGCTTTCTTGGAATTTCTTAAAAGATTTAGCGGAATCATCGAAAATTGCAGAGTCCCCCCACCCTGAAGGAAAAGAACCCTGTAGTTTTCAGGAATGTTCATAAGCTTCCTCAAATTAGCTTCCGCATCATCTATTATCTTTTGGTATTCTTTTGAGCGATGACTCATCTCCATAACGGATTCGCCTGTTCCCTCATAGTTTAAAAGATTGTCACGAACTCTTTCCAGAACTTCTACAGGCAACATCGACGGACCTGCGGAGAAGTTATAAACTCTTTCATATTTACTCATTGCAGCTGTTCCTCCATATCTAAAAACTAAATATAAAATATAGGTTAATTATATCACCTGCCATGTTGAAAGTAAAGTTTACAAATGATATACTTCTATTGGTTAATTTTATATGAAGTTAATATGGAGGTAACGAAATGTACAACATTACAACCCTAAACAAAATTTCCCCTGTGGGACTTGCACGCCTTACAGATAAGTACGCAGTTACAGAGGAAATAGCCGGTGCCACAGGCATTTTGGTAAGAAGCCAGGACATGCACGACATGGAACTTCCCGAAAGTCTTTTGGCTATAGCAAGAGCAGGTGCAGGCGTCAACAATATTCCACTTGAGAAGTGTGCAGAAAATGGCATCGTGGTTTTCAATACACCTGGAGCTAACGCAAATGCTGTTAAAGAGCTTGTAATCGCTGGCATGTTACTTTCTGCGAGAAATATTCCCGCAGCTATTGACTGGGCAAAAACCCTTTCAACCGATGTGGGCAAGGCAATCGAAAAAGGCAAAAAGCAGTTTGCCGGTCATGAAATCAAAGGAAAGACCCTTGGTATTTTGGGAATGGGAGCAATCGGCGTCCTTGTTGCAAATGCCGCTTGTGATCTTGGAATGAATGTTATCGGTTATAATCCGACCCTAAGAGTCAAGGCATGCCACAGTGTATATCCGGAAGTTCAAATGACTGATAATCTTGATTTCATGTTAGAAAATGCCGACTATGTTTCTCTGAATGCTCCTGCAAAGGATGAAACAAAGGGTATGGTGAATTCGGAGCTGATCAGCAAGATGAAAGACGGCGCAGTTCTTCTAAATTTCTCAAGAGATAAGCTTGTAAACGATGCAGATCTCATTGCGGCGTTGGAATCGGGAAAGCTTTCAGAATATGTTGCCGACTTTGGAACTGATGAAATAATAGGTAAAAAAGGTGTAATCTTAATTCCACACTTGGGAGCCTCCACAGAGGAAGCTGAGGATAACTGTGCAAGTATTGCAGCTGACGAGATTATGGACTATATCGAAAACGGAAACATAAGAAATTCCGTTAACTTTCCGGAAGTTGCACTTCCTGTAAAGACGGGAGAGAGAAGAATCGCAGTCTTGACTAAGGATGTGGAAAATCCCGTAGATCTTGCCGTAAAGAACCTTGGTATTACTGTTAACGGAGCTGCAGGAGGTATAAAAGGTGCATTTGGGTATGCCCTTATAAGCACATCTGATAAGGTTTCAGATTTACCTGAGATTCCGGGAGCAATTCAAGTTAGAGTATTATAATCGCAATCTTAGTTATAGCATTGGCATTTTCCATTTATTGTATCACTAAAGAAAACGAAGCAATAGTTGAGGGTATAAAAAGTTCACGCCAAGGTCTTCGGAATGAAATTGACAGTTTTGTAGACAGGTACGAAAAATCTTGGAATAAAATGAATAACAAAGAGAAAAAAGAGGCTTTGGAAAATTTCCAATCAGAAACATTGCCTCATATACTGTGCATGAAAGAACAGAAAAGGGCTGACTCTTCATTACGAGTCAGCCCTTTTAAATGCCATTAAATTTTTATCAGACTTCATAAAGCTTATATTAACAGAAAATTTCGGGGGTGTTTGCTTTCGTTCTACGAGGTCTCGACCTACCCGAATATTCTTCTGACAGTTGTAATCGGTTTTCCGTTATATCCGATTCTTGACACCGTTATTCCGTGAGCCTCATCCATTGCATGAACGATCTTATTATTTCCTATATAAATTCCAATATGACCGCCATAGCAGATTAAATCTCCCGGGCGTGCCTGAGAAAAAGATACACCCTTTCCCAAATATTGATCGGCAATGGAGCTGTGAGGAAGAAGAACACCAAAGTGTCTGTATACCGCCATAACAAAGCCGGAGCAATCTGCACCGTTGGTCAAACTCTCACCACCGTATTTATAAGGATTTCCTACAAACTTCAACGCAAAATCCGCGACCGCCTGTCCTGACTTCTTACTGTAAGCCTCGCCCAAATTACTGCTGGTTGCGCCCTTACCTGCAGATTTTACCGCAGTTCCGAATAAAACCACCTTTGCCTTGCTTTCCTTCGCTTGGGAGGTTTTCATAACCTTAGCTTTATCAATCTTGCCGTTAGTGGAAATCTGCTTTATAGTAACCACATTTTCTCCGTCCCTACCCTGCATTTTTTCCACGGCGGTGTTTAACAAAACACCATTATCTTTCTTCTTGATAACTTTATGTTTTACCTTTTCCACCTTTGTAATAATTTGTGAGGTTCTTATCTTAAGGGTATTGTCTTTTGTCAGTTTGCTGAAAGCTTCACGAATTTCCGCTTCATCTGAAATTTTCGGTTTTTTGTCCACATACCCGTAGTAGCTGTGCTTAATATCAACCCTCGGTGTAAGGTCAACATCAACATCCTTGGCGCCCTTGTTTACATAAGTCTTTTCCAGCGATGAAAGAATCTTTTTAGCTTGTTCCTCAGTTCTGACCGTTCCCACCAAATTATCGGCAACCCTTAACTGCCAATAATCCTCAGCTGCAAAGGAAGTGTTAACACCTATAACGGCAATAGAAAAAATTACAATCTCAAATATGATAATCGGAATTATCTTCTTACTTTTCACAAAAGAACCCAACTTTTCTTTCCAACTATTCGCTTTCATAACTTTGTAACCTGCTCTTTAATTTAATACTTAATATTTTACGATTCTACTGACCCTCAAAGGCCTCCCGACGAGATATAGGCTGCTGATACAAATTCCCCTTCTTCGGTTCAATGCGTGAATAACCTTGCCATTGCCTGCATAAATTGCCATATGACCCGAATACTCAACCACATCTCCCGGTTTAAGTCTTTTAACGGAAACTCTTTTTCCTACTCTGCTTTGGCCTACTCTGGGTACATCCAATCCGTAATGTCTGTATATGGAATATACAAAGCCTGAACAATCTGCACCTCTTGTCAGACTGGTTCCTCCGTACCTGTACGGATTCCCTAAAAACTTTTTGGCGAATTTTACAATATCTTTTCCCTTCGTTCCTCTATACATTTTCCCTGAATAAACCGTAACGCTTCCCGTTCCCTTGTGTATAACTTTATGTACCGGAGCGATTTTGCGTTTCTTTGCCTTGCTTTCCTTAACCAAAACACCATTTTCTCTGGTTATGAGCTTTGTGGAGGTGATTTTTCCTTTCTTTCCCCTGCGCTTAACCTTTGACAATGTCTTTCTGAGTTTCGGCGTTTTTTTAACGACAGTCTTGTAATTAAGTTTTTTTACAACTTTCGTTTCTTTCTCCACGGTCACCACACTTGCCATCTTCATTTCCAAGATATGTTTTGTGGCTTCATCCTTGGACATGGCATCTGCGCTCTCTGCGTTTTCCGCAGGTTCAACCGTTATATTTACATTATCCGAAAAGTCCGCATCTACCAATTTATCGTTTTTTTTCTTCAAATATGTGTAAATGGCCCTTTCCATCTGCGTTTCATCAATTTTTTTATCCACAAAAATCGTATTGGTTTTTTCCAATTTGCCTTCATCATCTAAAAGATCAATCTTAACCGAATAAATTCCTGTATCGGCATATATTTTTTCGTTGCTCGGACAGACACCGAAAACAGATACAATAAGCAATGCAAGTAGCAGGGTTTTAAGAACACTAATGCTTAAAATACCTTTACTATTCTCAGTCTGCCCGAATATAAAGTGATTTTCCATTATTTATCCTTTCTATCTCTTCACAGCAAATGAAACGATAATTCTACATGAATCAAAATTCATACAAAACTATCTCACATTTCACTTAATTCGACAGACTTATGCTACTTTATATACATTATGATGTCAATGCTTCAAGGAATTTTTCACACACCTTTCACACTAATTATTATAATAAATATTGTAATTCCAACATTTTTTCTCATTTATATTTCTTAAGAAAAATTAAGAAATATGGTAAACCACTTTTATATTAATTCTATATCATGCATAAAATGCGCATTCTATTTATACTCATCCAATGCGACATGATATTTTGACACTACGATTCTGATGGCACTTTTTAAATTTTTAACAGTTATATTGTTAAATCCTTTTTGATACTCTCCGTCCAATGTCCATGGCATATTCTCATCCGCCTCAATCTCCAAATTAGAAGAACTGAAGAATGTAATGTAAGGGCACTCTCTATATGTGTTTTTAGTTAGAGCCCATGTAATTTGAGTCAGTTCAATTATGTTCTTCGGAGATTTTATCAAAATCACTTCAAATAATCCGTCGTTCATATCCACATGGTTTTTATCTAAGGTTATAATCCCGCCCATAGATGTGGAATTACAGATGGCGCCAAATATATACTCTCCGCCGTAAACTCCCTGTTCGTTAGTGATTCTAAGCTTCAGCGGCTTTATTGACGGTATATCTTTAATCCCTTCCAATATATATGCCGTATGACCAAGAAGATTTTTCATATCCTGCGGCACACTGTACGAAGTCTGAGTAAAAGCCCCAAAAGATGCAACATAGGAAAAGAATCTGTCATTGAAGCTTCCCATATCCAGCGTTATCGGTATGCCCGTTGCAATGTCCTTTGCACCGTGAATTATACCTTTAGACAGTCCCAAACTGGATGCAAAATCATTGGTGCTTCCGGCAGGAATATATCCTATAGGAATATCACATCCTGATTCGAGAAGTCCGGAGGCAACTTCGTTGAAAGTTCCGTCTCCACCTATACACACGATTAAATCATGATCCTTTGCCCTGTCTTTTGCAAAGACTCTTCCGTCTCCACTCTTACCTGTGGTGGCAACAGACACCTTATATCCCTCTCTGCAAAAAATGTCAACTATTTCGGCAAATTTTCGATTTGCCTGCCTGGTACCTGCACGAGGATTTAAAATAATCAAAACTCTTTTCATCGCTACCCCCTCCGGTCATTTAGTATCTCTGTATACTTTATTAATTATTATCCCAAGCACCAAAACCCATGATAAAAAATAAAACCAAAACAAAAGAGCCACAATGGACGATAATGAACCGTATATAATGTTGTAATTTACGATGTGCTCTGTATATGCAGAATAAAAAAATGTTACGATCACAAGTCCTAACGCTCCAAATAAAGTTCCGGGGAGCAAATCTTTAACCTTGATTTTCTCCACCGGCATAACAAAATAGTTATAAAGCACAAGTAAAAAGTACAAAAGTGCCGCAACCGGCCATCTTGCATATGTCCACACCAAGGTAACGGTATAGCTTTCCACAAGCCCTCCTACCACCGTGTACAACAATGTTTTTCCATAAATGAGAACCACCAGCACAAAAGAAATCGTAATGATTGTCATAGCCATGGTTCTCAGGCTTCTTATCCTCTCTGTCCAGAAATTTCCGGTAAATCTGCTGCCTGAATATGTATAGTTTGCAATTCTCATCAAAGAAAACTGTGCCCTTGATGCCGACCATATAGCCAGCAATATAAGTATAATATTGTTGCTCACAGAAGAGCTGTTTCTAAGCAGACCCTTTATTATGCGCCCCATCTCCGGAGTTATATAACTATCAATCCATGAGCTGATAAACTCCATGGTACTTATATTCAGCACGCCCAAAAGCTGGGTCATAACAACGATTGTCGGCACGACAGACAGCATTATGTAAAAGGCGATCTGGGCTGCAAATCCCTGATAATACGGGTCTCCAAACTGTTTTATCCCCAAGAGCACCATCTTTCTGAATCTGGCTTTTTTAGGTTCTAAATACATATCTTAACCTTCTAACATCTCTGCTAATTTTTCTAAGGCCTTAGACCTGTGGCTTATTTTATTCTTTTCTTCTGCACTGAGCTGCGCAAAGGTTCTTTGGTATCCGTCGGGAACAAAAAGAGGATCGTATCCAAATCCGTTATCTCCAATAGGCTCAGTCAGTATGTGTCCATGACACTCACCCCTTGCCACAAGTTTTTTCCCATCTGGGTAGACCATGGTAATTACAGAAACAAATTTCGCTTTCCGTTCTTTGTACGGAATATCTTCCAATAAAGAAAGTAATTTTTCGTTATTTTTTCGGTCGTTTGCATCATCGCCTGCAAACCGTGCAGAATAAACTCCCGGGGCACCGTGTAGATATTCAACTTCAAGACCCGAGTCGTCTGCAATGGAAATTTCACCGGTCATTTTCATTATTTCATTTGCTTTTTTAAAGGAGTTTTCTTCAAATGTTGTTCCATCTTCCTCTATCTCTGTCTCGGGAACTCCTGCATCGTCACGAGAAATAATCTTCAATCCGAATTTAGAAGTAATCTCACCTATTTCTCTTATTTTATGTTCATTTCTTGAGGCTGCAATTATAGTGCTCATTAAAAATTCCTCCCGCATATTTCTAAATTCAAATCAAATCCACATCACAATCTCAGCAGAGCTTTAACACCTATAATGATCAAGATCAGTCCACCGACAATTTCCGACTTGTTGCCGAATATATCCCCGAACTTTCTGCCTATAAATATGGATACCGTCGTTATAACGGAAGTTGTTATACCTATAAGACAGACTGCCTTAAATATATTTATGTTTGCCACAACAAAGCCTACACCTACGGCAAAAGCATCTATGCTTGTTGCGATAGCTTGAACAAAAATCAAAAATATCGATATATTTTTTGCTTTTTCAATATTTTTTTCTTCTTTTTTGCCGAAAGACTCAAAAATCATCTTCCCACCCACAACACTTAGGATAATAAAGATTACAACACCACTGTATTTTGAAATAACCGAATAAAATATACTTCCTGTTTTAAAGCCTATGTAAGGCATCAACATTTGAAAGCCTCCGAACAGTAAAGGCATTGCAAAATAATATATCTTTTTGGAGTTATGGTAAACCATGCCATTTGCAAGTGTTACAGCCATCGCGTCCATGGATAAAGCTATTCCAAGCAATAATATATCAATCGAACTCATGTTTGTCTAAAATTCACTCCATTTTCATCAATCCTGCAGATTAGAAATTATTATACCATATTTTAAAGGGCTATGGTATAATAATATTTACATATTTTATGTAAACCAATTTGGAGAAAGGATGACGCTATGAGGATAGCCATATTAGACGGATATTCTATTAATCCCGGCGATTTGTCGTGGAGTCCGCTGGAAAGATTTGCTGAAATAATATGTTACGATAGGACATCCGATGATGAGCTGCTCAACAGAATGACCGGAGTGGACGGCATCTTTGTAAGCAAGTGCAAAATAACAAAAGAAATTATAACTTCATGCCCTCAGCTTAAGTTTATCGGTGTAACTGCAACAGGATATGACAATGTAGATCTTGCTGCCGCAGAGAGAAATAATATTGCAGTCTTCAATACGCCTTCATATTCCACAGAGGCTGTGGCTCAACATACATTTGCATTGATTTTGGAATTATTTAATCATGTTGGAGAATACAGTTCATCTGTAAACTTTGGCGACTGGCAAAGAAGTTCCGATTTTTGTTATACCCTAAGTCCCCTTTCCCTCCTTGAAGGAAAATCTTTAGGGATAGTGGGATACGGCAATATAGGAAAAAAGGTAGCGGAAATAGGAAAAGCCTTCGGAATGAAAATAAATATTTACAGCAGAGACGAAGAAGCTGCTGTCTTATCCGATATTATTTCACTCCACTGCCCGTTAACAAAAGCCAACTGCGGATTCATTAACAAAGATTTCATCTCAAAGATGAAGGATGGCGCCATTATAATAAACACAGCTCGCGGAGGACTTATTAACAGCCAGGACTTGGCAGATGCCATAAAGTCGGGCAAGCTCGGCGGGGCGGGAATAGATGTGCTGGAAGAAGAACCTCCCGTTGGCTCAAATCCTCTTATAGGTATAAAAAACTGCATTGTAACGCCGCATATTTCGTGGATGCCTATAGAGGCAAGAGCAAAGGTCATAAAGATATGCACAGATAATTTGGAAAGTTTTATCAACGGTAACACAAAAAATCGAATTGTCTAAGACATTATCCGTTATTGAGATATACAAAAATTCCTATGAGTAAGTAAAAAAACAGAAAGAGGTGATTTAACAAAATGAATTTATCTCACAAGAACAACAGAATACCGATTTGCATCCTAATACTCCTTGTCACATTTACTTTTATTCTTCCTGCAGCGGCACATGGCGTTACAAAGAAAAAAAAGAAGGAAATTACAACCCCCATAAATGTATCCACCTATGGTTTGGAAGGCTATGTTACAAACGAAGGATTAAGCAAAAAAGAACAGAAACAGGGAAAGAAAAATATCAAACTTTATTGGAAGCGTGACGGCTCGCATAAGCTTACTCACTACATAGTTTACTATGTGAAAAATGATGCAGACAGCTATACAGAAAAAAACAGCAAAAAAGTTACAAAGCAAAGCGCTGTTCTAACTGTTTCCGGAAAGTACTACAGAATCAAGGTAAAACCGTACTACAAAAAACAGCCCGGAAAATGTGGCCAGTCAATCCAAATACGCCCTAAAGAAAAAAACATAACCGATATAAGCTTGAACGGTAATAGGTTCATAATGACAAGACCTTCTGAGGTCTCATTCAGCCACAACGGAGAGCAGACCAAAGCCTGCGATACATCCATAAAATGGTCATCATCCAACGATGATGTTGCAAATGTCATAGATGGTCGCAAAAGCAATACCATCAGAGTATTCACCTACTACCCGACCAAATTTTCTATAATAGCCAGAGCACCCAGCGGAATAAAAAAATACTTTAAGGCTACTATCATCCCTCTGTATCCTGAAAAGATTTCAATCGTGCCTGAAAAAATGTATGAAAAGGATGTTAAAACGCTGTCTGTAAATGTAAGCGAAGCTGCTAACCGTGGAATAACTTTTTCCTATGCAAGCAAATACAAAAAAGAATTTTCCAAGATTGCATCTTTAAGTTCTTCCGGTAAGCTGAAAATTAAAAAAACCGGTAAAATTACTGTTAAGGCTGTTGCAAAAGGAAAATATCCTTACAGAGAATCTCCGGCATCAGACACCGCAAAGCTTTATATTTACCCGCAGTACCCTACATCCGTTAAAATCTTGGATAAAAAAAATAACAGTATTAAAAAGATTTCACTTAAAAAGGGAAAAAAAACAACACTTTCTCCTAAAGTAAGTGAAGCAAAGTACATGACATTAAAGTGGAAGTCAAAGGATGCTTCCATTGCAAAGGTTGATAAAAATACTGGTGAAATCACAGCACTTAAGCCGGGAACCACTACAATAACCGCAACAGCAAAAAGCGACAAAAATAAAAAAGCGGCATCTGCCAATGTGGATATAAGTGTTCCTGCACCGCCAAAGCCTACAAAACCGCCTACTTCATCCTCAAGCAACGATAAAGCCCTTAAAAATATGGTTAAGTGGGCAAAAGCGATAGCCGCCGATGATACATACGGTTACAGTATGGGATTAAAGAGATACAGCCGTTACTCAAAGTCAAATCACAACAGATACTGCCATATATGCAACAACACAAATTCTAAGGATTATGACTGCGCTTCATTTGTTGCCGCAGCCGTTTCGCACGGATATAAGCTTAACGGAAATATCTGTTCCCAAACCGGCGGCTGCAACAGTCTTTACGGGCTTCTGAAAAGCTACGGATGGAAAGATATAGGACGAATCCCCCCAAGCCAAATGAAATGCGGAGACATCATGATTAATCCCCATATGCATGTGGAAATATTTACCGGCGAGATGAAAAACGGCTTTTACCTAAATGTTGCAGCTCACGATGACTACGACGGCAAATCGGGAGACTCGACCGGAAGAGACATCAGCGTATCGTCAAATGCATGGTTTTTAAGACATTATACGACGGTTTTAAGACATTATTAAATTCACATTTAGGTCGTTACAACCACTGTTAGAGCGGAATTTCGGCCTTCACAGGTCGCTCATAAATGTAACACGGTTTATGATTTTATAATAGAACAAGTATATGCGTATAAACAGGGATACATTCATCTCATTCTATGATTCGGGTGTATCCTTTTTTATGAAAATACATAAAAAAATGTGTTGACAAAGCTATCTAACTTTGATATATTGTTACTTGTCAGTTCGTTAATAAGTGAGTAAATAAGCGCGATTGGCGGAATTGGCAGACGCACTAGATTTAGGTTCTAGCGGGCGACCGTGGGGGTTCAAGTCCCTCATCGCGCACCAAAAAGACTCAAGGCAATGCACCTTGAGTCTTTTTTTCGTAAATACACCTGATGAATCAGCCTGCAGGTATATTTTATCCCTCTCATATCTGTTCTTTCATATCCTTTTTTATCTGTCTTTTCCGTTCCTCCTAAGTGCCGTATTAGCGGCAAAATACCCAATTAGCGGTGAAATACCTGCAAAAGATGAGTTTACTGTTACTCCACTAATATCTTAACGGCAGTATTTCCCGTAAATGACGGCAATCTGTACTTTCCGCCTGACAATTCAAGATTGATACAGTACCATCCTTTTTTAAAGCTTTCTTTCGGAATCGTTAACTTAGTACCCGTTTCCTCAAGCGCAGCCTTTTCAATTTTCCCCTCTTCTTTATTATCTTCTCCGTAGTTCAAGCTTTTCAGTTCTATTTTATACTTAGGATTGAAGTTGCTCTTTAGTTCAATTTCCACATTGTTACCTTTTACCTTATGACCTTTATACACCAAAGCATTCTTTCTTCCTATCAGATTCTCGCCTGCGCCTGTATTTTTTAAGGCAGCCAAAACCGCTTCTTTATATCTGATTGATGAAAAGGTTGCACCGGAAACCGCATCGGGACCGGGATTATACTCATGATTGACATATGTTCCCACATCTACGGTTTTATCGACTGCAGCACAGTCTTTACCTTTGTATACATCGAAACCGTTGCAGGAAAAAAACTTCAATAAATACTCTGAATCTTCTTCTGCCGTATCGTTTTCCCTTGCAAAAGGATTTGTGTAAAAGTCTTCAACCGCAACAATCGTATTAAGTTCGTTATTTACAGTTACCTTTACATGAAAATCATACGGTGAGGAATATTTTGTACCATATTTAACGGTAACAGCGCTTACCAATTTGCTCTCGGCTTCTTTTATTTCTCTGATAGCATTATTTATATCGACTGCACTTTTCAATATTCCTTTATCAATTTTCCCTTCAACTTCTTTTATCGTTGACAAAACTTTTTCTTTCGATGCATTTGTGTAATAGTCTTTTTTTGTATCCGTAATTTTTCTTTTCAATTCAGCTGTCAAACGCTTAAGCTCATTCATTTTCTCTTTCAGCTTTTTTCCCGATTCAGCATTTTTCACGGGAGTTTTCAGAGAAACCGCAGAAAACTTACCTTTCTTCCTTCCCTTAACAGACCTTACTTTAAAGGTATATTTTGTATTGAACTTTCCTTTAAAAGTGAATTTATTGCCTTTGACGGACTTTAATTTCTTAAAATTTCCATTGTTGAACTTATAGACAATATCAAACTTTTTAATGCTTTTAACCTTTTTCCACTTCAGTGTTATATTACATTTTTTGTCTGCCTTTGCTGATAATTGTTTTACCTTAGGAATGTCAGGTGCCTTACGAGCAGCAAAACATTCGCTATTAAACATTCCGAAAGATGCGAGTAATGAAATACTTACGAGAAAAACAATAACTTTCTTAGATCGCTTAACTAATGACATAATTATCTCCTTTTCCGTGTTAAAGTAAAAAACAAACAATTATTGAATACAGACTTAAAGTAACACACACGGATATACAACCAACCAAGATTTTAAAAGATATGAAAGATAAAATAGATACGGACGAATCGAGTTTAAAGAAAAGTAACTATATGATTGAATGTATATAACAATTTCGCCAAAATGCTACCATATTTAACATTAATTGTCAAATATCCTAAATTTCTGGACGGATTGTTTTTTTTCATTCTGATTGAGTCAATCAGAAAAAATTTCTATATCTTTACCGATTCTTAATCTGAAAAAATATAACATTACTGTTACTTATGTGTTTTTTATGTCATGCAAACCCTGTCTCTTATACACATCTGACGCTGCCGACGATATGCAGTGTGTA